>NZ_CAMPHV010000054.1 GCF_946886105.1 uncultured Pseudomonas sp.
CCGCCCTTTCACGGCGGTAACAGGGGTTCGAGTCCCCTAGGGGACGCCATTTTTTACCCGCTCTGCGGGATTTTTAAGGGTCATTCTTAACGGAATGGCCCTTTTGTTTTTTACGGCTTCCACTTCTTTCTCATTCTCCGTTTACGCGCAGTCCGACCAGTGGTCGCGATTTGGGCTTGCGGGAATTTATTACGAGCATAATATTACAAGCGTAATATTTATAGAGGTCGCCATGAACGACAAGAAAGCCCAAACCCGTGAACGCATTCTTTCCGCCGCCAGCGTCGCGCTGATCAAGCGTGGTCCGGCCGAGCCGAGTGTCGGCGAGGTGATGGGGGCTGCCGGGCTGACGGTCGGCGGCTTCTATGCGCATTTCGAGAGCAAGGACGCCTTGATGCTGGAGGCCTTCAAGCAGTTGCTCGGCCATCGTCGCGAGCTGATCGGCGAAATTAAAAGCGAGCTGCCCGCCGATGAGCGTCGGGCCTTGTTGGCGGCCTTCTACCTGTCGCGCAAGCACCGCGACAACGCCGAGCAAGGTTGTCCGCTGCCCAGCTCCGTAGGCGAGTTGACGCGTCTGCCCGAAGGCTTTCGCGATGCGCTGGCGGAACATCTGGAACTGTTGATGGCGCAGTTGGCGGCGCGCCCGGAGGAGTCGGAAAAAGTGCTCGCCGATATGGCGTTGATGGTCGGGGGGCTGGCGTTGGCGCGGGCGCTGGGCCCCTGTGAGTTGTCCGACCGCGTTTTGCGTGCCGCCAAGTCGGCGATCCTGTGAGGAGAATGGCAATGAGCAGCTTGAGCTGGATTCGTGGTTTCAACGCGTCGGTCGGTTTGCTGGCGCCTCATGCGGTGGCGAGCAAGATGCGCCGTGAGTTTATGACCCCGCGTGAGCTGCCGCCGCGCGATTGGGAGTTGCCGCTGCTGGCGCAGGCCGAGCGCATCACCCTGCGCTTCGGTCTATCGGCCTTGCGTTGGGGCAGCGGTCCCGCGGTGTTGTTGATGCATGGTTGGGAAGGGCGGCCGACGCAGTTCGCTGGCCTGATCAAGGTGTTGGTCAATGCCGGCTATGGCGTGGTGGCGCTGGATGCGCCGGCCCATGGGCGCTCGCCGGGCCATGAGGCCAATGTGGTGGTGTTCGCCCGCGCATTGCTCGAGGCGGCCGGGGAGTTACCGCCGTTGAAAGCGGTCATCGGTCACTCCATGGGCGGTGCCAGTGCCTTGTTGGCGACTCAGTTGGGCTTGCGCACCGAGGCTTTGGTGAGCATTTCCGCGCCAAGCCGGATTCTCACCATGCTGCGGCGCTTCTCGCGCTTTGTGGGGTTGCCGAGTCAGGCACGGGCGCATTTCATCCGCTTGGTCGAGGAAAAAGCCGGTATGCCGGCCAATCGCCTCGATGTGGCTCGCTATCAACTGGATTTCCCGGGGCTGGTCGTGCACGCGGAGGACGACCCCGTGGTGCCGGTCAGCGAGGCCGAGATTATCCACGAGGCCTGGTTCGACAGCCGCTTGCTGCGTTTGGAGGCGGGCGGGCATCAGCGTGTGCTGGCCGATCCTCGTCTGCATGACGCGGTGTTGCAGTTGCTTGCGAGCGCTCGGCAAACGGCGCCAAGTGCTGCGGCTTGGTAATGGCTGGCGGTAGCATTGGAGCCAGGCGGCGCAAGCCCCTGGCTCCTGCAGCAGGGCGCGCATGCGGGTGTCATTGGCCGGATCGGGCGGCGCGGCTTCCAAGCTCGGCGCGGCAAAGGTAAGGTTGCAGCACGCAACTTGGCGCCGGCCAAGGATCAAGTCACCCCTGCTGGTCGCTGTAGCCACTCGCTGGCCGGCCGCCTGGAGCCACACCTATGAGCTGGGATCTCGCCAATCCATTCGTTATCGATATTCAGGTCAGTGCCGATGATATCGACGGTCTGGGGCATGCCAACAACGCGGTCTATGTCAGTTGGCTGGAGCGTTGCGCCTGGCGGCATTCGCAATACCTCGGTCTGGATTTGAGCGAGTACCGCCGTCTCGACCGCGCCATGGCGGTGCTGCGTCATGAAATCGACTACCTGGCCAGTGCCTATGAAGACCAGGAGCTGCAAATGGCGACCTGGATCGTCGAGTCGGACCAGCGCTTGAAAATGGACCGGCGCTTTCAGCTTATCCGCCCGGAAGACGGCCTTACCCTGTTGCGCGCGAAAACCACGTTTGTCTGCATCGAACTGTCCAGCGGCAAGCCCAAGCGCATGCCGGCCGAGTTCGTCGAGGGCTACGGGCGGGCTTTGCAGCCGACGTTTCCGATGGAGCTTTAAGCGGCGCCGTCACTCCAGCTTCGGGGCGAGAAACAGCGCATCGTTGTCGAGCATCACCTGGTATTCCCTGGTTTCCCCGGGTTCGAGCAGGATCGATTGGCCGCTGGCCAACTCATCGGCATTGCAGTTGCCAACCGCCGAGAGCTTGGCCCTCAGGTAATGAGTGCCGGCGGGCACATCCAGACTGACCGATTCGCCGAACGGCAGGTGCGCCACCGACTTCTCCTCGAGCAGCAGTTCCACTTCGCAGCCTTCCGGCACTTTGGCATCGCGGCCGATAATCAACTGGGCCATCTTCTCCGAGGGGGCTTGCGTAGCGGGCGCCGCATGGCTCAGGCCAAGACCGAGGTACAGACAGCCAAGCAGTAACAGGGTGCGCATCGTCGTCTCCAAAGCATTCGATCGTCACGATGTGGACTCTGTGAGGCTTGCAGTGTTCCAATTCGCAACCTTCCAGGCGCGATTGACCGCGTAGCTGGGCCGTTTTTTCGAGACTCTATTTATGCAAATCGCCCTGGCGCCCATGGAGGGCTTGGTCGACGAAATCCTCCGTGATGTGCTGACCCGTGTGGGCGGTATCGACTGGTGTGTGACCGAATTCATCCGCGTGACCGAGCGGGTATTGCCGGCCAGCACCTACCACAAACTCGCCCCCGAGCTCTTCAGTGGCGCGCAGACCGCCGCCGGTACGCCGCTGCGCGTGCAGTTTCTCGGCTCCGATCCGGCTTGCCTGGCGGATAACGCGGCCTTCGCCTGCACCCTGGGGGCGCCGGTGATCGACCTGAATTTCGGCTGCCCGGCCAAGACCGTGAATAAATCCCGCGGCGGAGCGGTGTTGCTCAACGAGCCGGAATTGCTCCATGCCATCGTCCGCGAAGTGCGCCGGGTCGTGCCCGCGCAAATCCCGGTGACCGCCAAGATGCGCCTGGGTTTCGCGCACAAGAACGCGGCGCTCGAATGTGCCCAGGCCTTGACCGAAGGCGGCGCCGCGCAGCTCGTGGTGCATGCGCGGACCAAGGTCGAAGGTTATAAGCCGCCGGCTCATTGGGAGTGGGTGGCACGGGTGCAAGAGGCGGTCAAAGTGCCGGTCTTCGCCAATGGCGAGGTGTGGAGTCTGGACGACTGGCGCCGCTGCCGCGAAGTCAGCGGCGTCGACGATGTCATGCTCGGCCGCGGCCTGGTCGCATGCCCGGATCTGGCTCTGCAGATCGCCGCCGCACGCGCCGGAGACGAGGTGGCGGCGATGGATTGGCAGGCGCTGCAACCGCTGCTCGCCGAGTTTTGGCTACAGGCGCGGCGCAAGATGTCGCCACGCTACGCCCCTGGCCGCTTGAAGCAGTGGCTGGCAATGCTCACCCGCAGCTATCCCGAGGCCATGGAGCTGTTCAATCTGCTGCGCAGGGAGAACGATTGCCTGCGGATCGATGCCTTGCTCGGCATCGAAATCCCGGCGCCGGAGCAGCGGGACGCGGGTTGAAACCCGTAGCCCGGATGCGATCCGGGAAGGGATGCCAGTCGCACAAGTTTTCTGCGGAGTTCATCCAGGCTACGACGTTAGAGCCTAGGTTTATTTGCAAGATTTATGAGGTCGTAGGGTGGATGGCGCTTCATCCATCCACCAAGCCGCAATGGTGGATGAAAAATGCAGGTTGAAGCACGGAGTCCGAATGCAAGCCGGTAAATTCACCGCCCGCCGCTGATATCCAGCAGCGCCCCGCTGGTATAGGACGCCTGATCGCTGGCCAGCCAGAGTATCGCTTCGGCTACTTCCTCGGCCCGCCCGCCACGGCCCATGGGTACGCTGCGACTGACCCGTGCTACGCGTTGCGGCTCGCCGCCGCTGGCATGGATCTCGGTGTCGATCACACCGGGACGCACGGCGTTGACGCGAATTCCCTCGGCGGCCACTTCCTTGGCCAAGCCGCGGGTCATGCTGTCGATAGCGCCCTTGGCGGCCGCATAGTCGATGTATTCGTCCGGTGCGCCGAGACTGGCCGCCACCGATGACAGGTTGACGATGGCGCCGCCGCGTCCACCATGGCGGGTCGACATGCGCTTCACCGCTTCGCGGCAGCAGAGAAAGCTGCCGAACACATTGACCGCGAAGACCCGTTGCCAGCGTGCCAGGTCCATCTGCTCCAGACGCATCTGCCGCTCCAGCATGCCGGCGTTATTGACCAGCACATCGAGGCGACCGAACGCCTGGTCGAGGCGGGCGAACAGCTGCAACACCTGGGCCTCATCGGCCATATCGGCCTGCACGGCGATGGCCCGTCCGCCATTGGCTCGGATTTCCTCGACAAGCGCATCGGCGGCCGTGCTTTGTTCGCGATAGTTGAGGCACAGGTCGTATCCCCGGGCCGCCGCAAGCTTGGCGGTGGCGGCGCCGATGCCGCGACTGGCGCCGGTTATCAGCATGACTCTGTTCATCTGCGGGTTCCCTGGATTGGTCGGAGGTAGCGCCTGCCTGTAAGAAAGTTTTGCAAGCGCTTGAAATCTTACCGCCCAGCCACATTTTAGTGGTGTACGCGGGATGCCGAAGTCGGGTTCCGCGCCATGGGCCGCCGAAGAATCGAGCGCACAGCGCGTGCTTCATTCGTTCCGCGGTGGGCCGTTAAAACTCGCTGAACCCAGGAGATTAGTTATGAGCACCGCATTTTCCATGACCCCGCTGTTTCGTCAGTCCGTTGGCTTCGACCGCTTCAATGATTTATTCGAGTCGGCCATGCGCAACGAGGCGGGCAGCAGCTATCCACCGTACAACGTCGAGAAATATGCCGACGACCGCTATCGCATCGTCGTGGCGGCGGCCGGCTTCCAGTCGGAAGACCTGGATTTGCAGGTCGAGCGCGGGGTGCTGACGGTCAGCGGCGGCAAGCGCGACAACGCCGAGAACGTCACCTACCTGTATCAAGGCATCGCGCAGCGTGCATTCAAACTGTCGTTCCGTCTGGCCGACCATATCGAGGTCAAGGCTGCGGAATTGACCAATGGTCTGTTGAATATCGACCTGCTGCGGGTGGTGCCGGAAGAGGCCAAGGCCAAGCGCATTCCGATCAATGCCGTGCGTCCCGTATTGGACAATTGAGCCGGCAGTCATCAGTCAACCAGCTAACAAGGGCGCCCCGGGGCGCCCTTGTCGTTCAGGCGATCAGATGTTGATTGCGCAGCAATAAAATCCGGAATTCGTCGAGAGGCAGGGGTTTGCTGAACAAATAGCCTTGGTATCGGTGGCAACCCTGTTGCTGGAGAAAATCCAGTTGCTCCTGCTCCTCGACCCCTTCGGCGATCATTTCCAGGCGCAGGCTGCGCGCCATGGCGACGATCGCGCGGATGATCTCCGCATCGTTGGGGTCATGGGTGGCGTCGCGCACGAACGACTGATCGATCTTCAGCACATCCACCGGCAGGCGCTTGAGGTAGGTGAGCGATGAATAACCGGTGCCGAAATCGTCCATGGCGAAGCTGATGCCGAGGCGTTTCAGGCGGTTCATTTTGGCGATGGTGTCCTCGATATTCTGGATCACGATGCCTTCGGTGATTTCCAGCTTGAGGATGGGTTTCGGCAGTTTGCTGTTGCGCAAACTGCTTTCCACGCGTTCGACGAAATCCTGCTGACGGAACTGCCACGGGCTGATATTCACGCACAAGCTGAAATCCTTCGACTCGATCAGGCCGTCGCTCAGCAGTTGCGCACAGGCGTGGCAAGCCTCGGCAAGCACCCAGCCGCCGACCTCGAGGATCAGTCCGGTTTCTTCCAGTACCTGGATGAACACGGCCGGCGACTGCGGCCCGAGCGTCGGGTGGAACCAGCGCAGCAGGGTTTCCGCGCCGATGATGTGTCCGTTGCGCGCATCCACCTGTGGTTGGAAATACAGTTCGAACTCGCCGCGCGCCATGGCCAGGCGCAGGTCGTTCTCCAGACGCAGGCGCTCGCTGGCCGCCTCCTGCATGCTGCGCCGGAACAGTTGAATGGCATTGCGACCCGAATCCTTGGCGCGGTAGAGCGCGATATCGGCGCGTTTTAGCAAATCCGCCGGGGTATTGCCGTGATCGGGAATCAAGGCGATGCCGATGCTCGGGGTGATTTGCAGGGTATGGCCATCCAAGTGCATCGGCTCGGCGAGCAGTTCGCGCAGTTTTTCGGCGATGCCGCGGGTTTGCTGGATCACGTCCGAGCGCTTGCCCTCCAGTCCGGACAACAGCACGACGAACTCGTCGCCGCCGAGGCGGGCCACTGTATCTTCCTGGCGCACGCTGGCCTCCAGGCGCGCGGTGACCATTTTCAGCACCGCATCGCCGACCGGGTGGCCGAGGGAATCGTTGATGTGCTTGAAATGGTCCAGGTCGAGAAACAGCAAGGCGCCGCGTAGCTGATGGCGTTTGAGCAAGGCGATCTGCTGGTTCAGGCGATCGATCAGAAGCGCACGGTTGGGCAGGTTGGTCAGCGAATCGTGATAGGCCAGGTGTTGGATCTGCGCCTGGGCCTCCTTTAACTGGCTGACATCGCGGGCGGTCAGCAGTAGGCAGTCGGCGCCTTTCAGTTGGATCGGCTCGACCGAGACCTCGACTGTCTTGACCGTGCCGTCACGGTGCTTGCCGAGCATTTCTCGGTGCAACACATGGCCGTCGCGCCGAAGGGTTTCGAGCATTTCCTGGCGTTGCCTGGGGTCGGCCCAGACGTTCATTTCCAGGGCGGTGCGGTCGATGACCTCTTCCGGGCGATAGCCGGTCAGGCGATAAAAACCTTCGTTGACCTCGATATAACGGCCCGTATCGCGTTCGGTGATGGTGATGGCGTCGGGGCTGGAGTGGAATGCCTTGGCAAACTTTTCCTCGCTGGCCTTGAGCGCCATCTCGGCGCGTAAGCGCTCGCTGACGTCGCTGAAGGTGGAGAGGATGCACAGGCGCCGTTCGACCCGGATAAAACGGCTGGACACCATGCAGGTCAACTCGCGTCCGTCCTTGGTGCGATACGTGGCTTGCTCGTTGTTCAAGCCCTGTTGCGCGGTGAGCTTGTCGTACAGCCGTTTGCGCTCCTCGATGTCGACCCAGAAATTGCTCTCCGGGCCGCTACGCCCGACCAGTTCTTCGGGCTTCCAGCCGAACACTTGGCTGAAGCTGTCGTTGATCTCGACGAATACGCCGTCGCGGATACGCGACACGCTGATCGGATCGGGGCTGGCCTGGAACAGGGTGGAAAATTTTTCCTCCGAGGCTTTCAACCGCCGTTCGCGCACCACCCGCTCGCTGATATCGATCAGGGTGCCGGCCATGCGCAGCGGTTTGCCCTGGCTGTCGCGGTAAAGCTTGGCGGTGCTCTCCAGGAAATGCACTTGCTGATCGGCGTACAGGGCGCGGTAGGTGACCTGGAAATGGTCTTGCGCGCTTTCGACCAACTCGTTGTAGATGCGGCGCATGGTGCGGCGATCTTCGCGCGGTATATGGCGGAAGAATTCGCGGAAAGCGTTGCTGAAGGGCTCGCGGGGCAAACCGTGCAGCAGTGCGGCGCGGGCCGAGGCGAACAGGGTGTCGCTGGGGATGTGCCAATCCCAGGTGCCCAAGTCGGCGGACTCCAAGGCCAGATCCAGGCGCTCCTGGCTGTCCTTGAGCGCACGCTCCTGGGCGCGTTGTGCGGTGATGTCGCGTACGGTCAGCACCAGGCAGGTGCGGCCTTCGTGCTCGATTTCGCCGCCGAACAGCAGGTTGTCGCTGATCTCGCCGCTACGGCTGACCAGCCTCGCTTCCAGGGCGGCCAGGCTACCCGTGTGCAGTGCGTCGAGCATGCGCTGGCGGTCGTCCGCGGTGGCCCAGATGCCCAGCTCCAATGAGGTGCGGCCAACGGCTTCGGCGGCGCTCCAGCCGAACTGCCGTTCGAAACCGGGATTGACCTCGATAAACCGCCCGTTGCTCTTCTCGGTGATGACCACGGCGTCCGGCGTGTGCCGGAACGCTTGGGCGAATTTGGCCTCGCTGCTGCGCAATGCGGCGTCGGCGCGTTTGTGTTCGGTGGTGTCGCGAAAAGACGCGAGGATATAGGCCTCGCCGTCCAGCTCGATATGCTGGCTGGATATCACACCGTCGAGAATGCGTCCGTCGCGGGTGCGCAGCCGTACGTCCTGGACGCAGGGTTCGCTGTTGTCGCCCTGGGTGTTGCGCAGCACTTCGCGTTGTTGCGGATCGACCCAGATGTTCAAGTCAAGCGTGGAACGACCGATGGTTTCGAGGCGTGGCCAGCCGAAGGTAGTGGCGAAATGTTGGTTGGCTTCGGTGATCACGCTGTCGGCCAGGCGCACCAGGACGACGCTTTCCGGGCTCATATGGAAGAGGTTGGAAAAGCGTCGTTCCGATTGGCTCAGGGCCTGCTCGCGGGCCTGTTGATCGGTGATGTCGCGAATCACCCCCATCATGCGCTGCTTGCCGTCGGCATCGCGTTGCAGGCTGCCGCTGATCTCCAGCCAGTGCAGGCTGCCGTCCGGCCAGCGAATGCGATGGCGAAAGGCATCGGGGCTGGGGTTGCCGGCCAGCACCCGCTTGAATAATTGAATGATTTCGCCGCGATCCTCTTCGGGGATCAGCTCGATATAGTCGACTCGTTCGGCCAGTGGGCGTTTCGGGTCCAGGCCGAACAGCGCTTGAGCGCCACGCGACCAACTGACTCGGCCGCTTTCCACCTCCCAGTACCAGGCACCGAGGTTGGCGCCATTGAGTGCGGCGAGCAGGCGTGGCGCATCGCTCCAGGCTTTTTCGAATTCGGCGGGGTCCAGTGCCGGAATAAACGGCAGAGGGGGAAGTCGGTTATCGGACTTGGCCATGCATGGCCCTTCCTGTCAGCACTGTCGGCCGACGCCCCGTAAGTGAACGACATGGCTGGGTCATGCAGAAACCTTTATGGATGCTGCTCATCACGTTAGCCTCTCGGCGGACGCCCGTGCAAGGGCGTTGCGTTCGTCATCCAGGAGCCGCATGAATGCCCGTGCCGCATTGGAAAGGGTGCGCTCGGTGTGTGTGATATAGCCTAGCTGTCGCGACAGTTGGATGCTCGGCAGTGACAGGCGGGTGATTTGCTCGTCGAGCATGGTGCGTGGCAGCACGCTCCAGGCCAGGCCGATGGACACCATCATTTTGATGGTTTCCAGATAGTTGGTGCTCATCGCGATATTCGGCATCAGCCCCTGGGCTTCAAATAAGCGCCGCACGATATGGTGGGTAAAGGTGTTGCCGCCGGGGAACACCGCCGGATGATGGGCGACATCCGTCAGGCTCACCGGGCCGTTACGTGCCAGTGGGTGTTCGGGCGCAGCGACGAAATCCAGGGGATCGTCCCATACCGCGACGGCCTGTACCGGTTCGCGGGTTTCCGGCGCCAGGGTGATCACCGCCAATTCCGCGCGGCCATGCAACACCTCTTCGTAGGCGACTTCGGAGTCGAGAAACTGGATATCCAGGGCTACTTGCGGGTGCGCCCGGGTGAAGGCGCGCAGCAGCGGCGGCAAGCGGTGCAGGCCGATATGGTGGCTGGTGGCCAGGGTCAGGCGGCCGCTGACCTCACCATTCAGGTTGACCAGCGCGCGGCGCGTATCGTCCAGCACATTGAGAATCTGGTAAGCGCGGGGCAGCAGCGCGCGACCGGCTTCGGTGAGGCTCACTTCACGGCCGAGGCGGTCGAACAGGCGTACATTCAGTTGCTGCTCGAGGCTGGCGATGCGTTTGCTCACCGCGGGTTGGGTCAAGTGCAGGCGTTCCGCAGCCTCGGAGAAACTGCCGAGCTCGGCGATGGCGATAAAGGCATTGAGGGTGGCGAGGTCCATAAGAAGCAGCTCCAAGCGGCAAGCCATAAGCTTGCAAGGAGAACGGCGTGCGTCCTCGCTTGCAGCTTGAGGCTTAAAGCTTATGGCTATTCCATGAAGGAATCCATTGAATAAAAAATATGAATTTGAGTAATTCCAGGCAAATCCATAGGATTGCCCCATAAGCCGAAGGGCTATTCGCCCAGGCATAGAAAGGGCACCGCTAAAAACGTAGGCGAGGCAGCCAGCGCAAGGCAAAAACAGGCGAAGAAGTGGACTGGGCTCGCACGCGAGTTTACGCGTTGTAAATGAGCATTCTGATCGGACTCGCGCACGAGCCTGTTTTTAACGCAGCGATGGCAACGTAGATAGTTTTTAGAGGTGCCCGAAAGACGCTGATGAGGAACAGGTTGATGGCCGGCAAAACGCTGTACGACAAGCTCTGGGAAATGCATGAGGTCAAACGCCGCGACGATGGCTCGTCGCTGATCTATATCGACCGCCATATCCTCCATGAAGTGACTTCGCCCCAGGCCTTCGAAGGGCTGCGTCTGGCCGGCCGTAAACCATGGCGCATCGACGCCAATATCGCCACCCCGGACCACAACGTGCCGACCACCAAGGCCGAGCGCCAGGGCGGTCTGGAAGCGATCGCCGACGAGGTTTCGCGCATTCAGGTGCAAACCCTCGACGAGAACTGCGACGACTTCGGCATCCTCGAATTCAAGATGAACGACCAGCGTCAGGGCATCGTTCACGTGGTCGGCCCGGAGCAGGGCGCGACCTTGCCCGGCATGACTGTGGTCTGCGGCGACTCGCACACCTCCACCCACGGCGCCTTCGGTGCGCTGGCCCATGGCATCGGCACCTCCGAGGTCGAGCATGTGCTGGCGACCCAGTGCCTGGTGGCGAAGAAGATGAAGAACATGCGGGTCTCGGTCGAAGGCGAATTGCCCTTCGGCGTCACCGCCAAGGACATCGTGCTCGCGGTGATCGGCAAGATCGGTACCGCCGGCGGCAATGGCCATGCCCTGGAATTCGCCGGCAGCGCGATCCGCGACCTGTCGCTGGAAGGGCGCATGACCATCTGCAACATGGCCATCGAGGCGGGTGCCCGCGTCGGCCTGGTGGCGGTGGATGAGAAAACCATCGCCTATGTCCAGGGCCGCCCATTCGCCCCTAAGGGTGCCGACTGGGACAAAGCCGTCGAGCAGTGGCAGGGGCTGGTCTCCGATGCCGACGCGCATTTCGACACGGTTGTGGAACTGCGTGCCGAGGAAATCAAGCCGCAGGTCAGCTGGGGCACCTCGCCGGAGATGGTCCTGGCCGTCGATCAGCATGTGCCGGATCCGGCTGCCGAAGCCGATCCGGTCAAGCGCGATTCGATTGTCCGCGCACTCAAGTACATGGGCCTGAGCGCCAACCAGGCGATCACCGATATCCAGCTGGATCGGGTATTCATCGGTTCCTGCACCAACTCGCGCATCGAAGACCTGCGCGCCGCGGCCGAGGTGGCGAAAGGCCGTAAGGTCGCCGCAACCATCAAGCAGGCGATGGTGGTGCCGGGTTCCGGGCTGGTCAAAGCCCAGGCCGAGCAGGAAGGGCTGGACAAGGTGTTTATCGAGGCCGGTTTCGAATGGCGCGAGCCGGGTTGCTCGATGTGCCTGGCGATGAACCCGGACAAGCTGGGCAGCGGCGAGCATTGCGCTTCCACCTCCAACCGTAACTTCGAAGGCCGTCAGGGTGCCGGTGGACGCACCCATCTGGTCAGCCCGGCGATGGCGGCGGCTGCGGCGGTGACCGGCCGTTTTATCGACGTACGTGAATTGATCCGGCCTTAAGGAGAGCGAAGATGAGAGCCTTTACCCAACACACCGGCTTGGTCGCTCCTTTGGATCGCGCCAACGTCGACACCGATCAGATCATCCCCAAGCAATTCCTCAAGTCGATCAAGCGCACGGGTTTCGGCCCGAACCTGTTCGACGAATGGCGTTACCTGGATGTCGGGCAGCCGAATCAGGACAACTCGCAACGTCCGCTCAACCATGATTTCGTGTTGAACGCGCCGCGTTATCAAGGCGCCAGCGTGCTGCTGGCGCGGGAGAACTTCGGTTGCGGTTCGAGCCGCGAGCACGCGCCTTGGGCGTTGGAAGAATATGGCTTCCGCACCATTATTGCGCCGAGCTTTGCCGATATTTTCTACAACAACAGCTTCAAGAACGGCCTGTTGCCGATCATCCTCAAAGAGGATGAAGTCGACGCGCTGTTCCAGCAGGCCGAGGCCAGCGAAGGCTATCGACTGACCGTCGATCTGGCGGCGCAGACCGTGACCCGCCCCGATGGCGTGCAGTACGGCTTCGAGGTCGATGCCTTCCGCAAGCATTGCCTGCTCAATGGTTTGGACGATATCGGCCTGACCCTGCAGGACAGCGATGCGATCAAGGCCTTCGAGATCGGTTATCAGCAGCGCAGCCCCTGGCTGTTCGGCGCAATCAAGTAGGGTGTGCGGGCCACCTAGGCTGCGTACACCATTGAACAACGACTTTGAGCATCATGGTGCGCACGGCGCACCCTACGGCGTATTGAGGGCAAGATGAGCAAACAGATTCTGATTCTCCCCGGCGACGGTATCGGCCCGGAAATCATGGCCGAAGCGGTCAAGGCCAGCGAAGGCTATCGACTGACCGTCGATCTGGCGGCGCAGACCGTGACCCGCCCCGATGGCGTGCAGTACGGCTTCGAGGTCGATGCCTTCCGCAAGCATTGCCTGCTCAATGGTTTGGACGATATCGGCCTGACCCTGCAGGACAGCGATGCGATCAAGGCCTTCGAGATCGGTTATCAGCAGCGCAGCCCCTGGCTGTTCGGCGCAATCAAGTAGGGTGTGCGGGCCACCTAGGCTGCGTACACCATTGAACAACGACTTTGAGCATCATGGTGCGCACGGCGCACCCTACGGCGTATTGAGGGCAAGATGAGCAAACAGATTCTGATTCTCCCCGGCGACGGTATCGGCCCGGAAATCATGGCCGAAGCGGTCAAGGTGCTCGAGCTGGCCAACGACAAGTTCGCCCTCGGCTTCGAATTCAGCCATGACGTGATCGGCGGCGCGGCCATCGACAAGCATGGCGTGCCCCTGGCCGACGAAACCCTCGAGCGCGCCAAGGCGGCTGATGCTGTGTTGCTTGGCGCGGTTGGCGGGCCGAAGTGGGACAAGATCGAACGCGATATCCGTCCGGAGCGCGGCCTGCTGAAGATCCGTTCGCAACTGGGCCTGTTCGCCAACCTGCGTCCGGCGATTCTTTATCCGCAGTTGGCCGACGCCTCGTCGCTGAAGCCGGAAGTGGTCGCCGGCCTGGATATCCTGATCGTTCGCGAACTGACCGGCGGCATCTACTTCGGTCAACCGCGCGAGCAGCGGGTGCTCGATAACGGCGAGCGTCAGGCCTACGACACCCTGCCATACAGCGAAAGCGAAATTCGCCGGATCGCCCGGGTCGGCTTCGATATGGCCCGCGTGCGCGGCAAGAAGCTCTGCTCGGTGGACAAGGCCAACGTGCTGGCGTCCAGCCAGTTGTGGCGCGAAGTGGTCGAGGAAGTAGCCAGGGACTACCCGGACGTCGAGCTGTCGCACATGTACGTCGACAACGCGGCGATGCAGCTGGTGCGCGCACCGAAGCAGTTCGACGTGATGGTGACCGACAATATGTTCGGCGACATCCTGTCGGATGAGGCTTCCATGCTCACCGGTTCTATCGGCATGCTGCCGTCTGCGTCCCTGGATGCCAACAACAAGGGCATGTACGAGCCCTGTCACGGCAGCGCACCGGATATCGCCGGGCAAGGTATCGCCAACCCCTTGGCGACCATTTTGTCGGTATCGATGATGCTGCGTTACAGCTTTAACCTGGGCGAAGCGGCCACTGCCATCGAGCAGGCGGTCAGCAAGGTGCTCGATCAGGGGCTGCGCACCGGCGACATCTATAGTGCGGGTACGACCAAGGTCGGCACCGCGGCGATGGGTGATGCGGTAGTCGAAGCGCTGCGTAGTCTGTAATCTTCCAGGTCCGTCAACGGGTGTTGGCGGTCTGTTTATAAAGGTGTGGTTATGAAACGTGTAGGTCTTATCGGTTGGCGCGGCATGGTCGGTTCCGTGCTGATGCAGCGCATGCTGGAAGAGCAGGATTTCGACTTGATCGAACCGGTGTTCTTCACCACCTCCAATGTCGGCGGCCAAGGCCCGGCGATTGGTAAGGACACCGCTCCGCTGAAGGATGCCTACAGCATCGACGAGCTGAAGGGTTTGGACGTGATCCTCACCTGCCAGGGCGGCGACTACACCAGCGAAGTCTTCCCCAAGCTGCGCGAAGCCGGCTGGCAGGGTTACTGGATCGATGCCGCATCCTCGCTGCGCATGGCCGATGACGCGGTCATCGTGCTGGATCCGGTCAACCGCAAGGTGATCGACCAGCAGCTGGATACCGGGATCAAGAACTATATCGGCGGCAACTGCACGGTCAGCCTGATGTTGATGGCCCTCGGCGGTCTCTATGAAGCCGGCCTGGTCGAGTGGATGAGCGCCATGACCTATCAGGCGGCGAGCGGCGCCGGCGCGCAGAACATGCGCGAGCTGATCAAGCAGATGGGGGCGATCAACGCCTCGGTGGCCGACGAACTGGCCGATCCGGCCAGCGCCATCCTGGATATCGACCGCAAAGTGGCGGAGGCTATGCGTGGCGAGTCCTTCCCGGTGGACAACTTCGGCGTGCCGCTGGCCGGCAGCCTGATCCCCTATATCGACAAGGAGCTGCCGAACGGGCAGAGCCGCGAAGAGTGGAAGGGCCAGGCGGAGACCAACAAGATTCTCGGTCGTTTCAAGAATCCGATTCCGGTCGACGGCCTGTGCGTGCGCATCGGCGCCATGCGTTGCCACAGCCAGGCGCTGACCATCAAGCTGAACAAGGATGTGCCGCTGTCGGATCTCGAAGGTTTGATCAGCCAGCACAATCCTTGGGTCAAGCTGGTGCCGAATCAGCGCGAGGCGAGCATTCGCGAGCTGGGGCCGACCGCGGTAACCGGCACCTTGAACGTGCCTGTCGGTCGTCTGCGCAAGCTGAATATGGGTTCGCAGTACCTGGGCGCCTTCACCGTTGGCGACCAGTTGCTCTGGGGCGCGGCCGAGCCGTTGCGGCGCATGCTGCGGATTCTGTTGGAGCGTTGATGCATTCGGGCTGAGCCTCCACGAGGCTCTCGCGATGAATCCGGGAGCGGGTCTGCGGGTGATCGAACGAAAGTTCGGCCATCTGCAGGCCCGCTCCTTTGCATTTATGTGCACCGGCTATACAGTGCTGTGCTTATTCAGTCAGAAGCGTCCCCATGACCCGTAGTTTCGATATTGCCGTGATCGGCGCCACCGGCAGCGTCGGTGAGGCCTTGGTGCAGGTGCTCGAAGAGCGTGATTTTCCCGTGGCGAATCTGCATCTGCTCGCCAGTGGCGAGTCCGCCGGTCGTTCTTTGGTTTTCAAAGGCAAGAACCTGCGGGTGCGCACGCTCGATGGCTTCGATTTTTCCACGGCGCGCCTGGTATTTTTCGCCGCCACCGAGGCCGTCACCCGCGAGTATGCGGAGCAGGCGCGGGCGGCGGGGTGCGCGGTTATCGACCTGACGGCGGCGTTGCCGTCGGAGCAGGCGCCGCGTCTGGTTCCGGAAGTGAACCCGGAAATTCTCCAAACCCTTTCGGCGCCTTATCGAGTTACCAGTCCCAGTGCTTCGGCGATAGCGGTGGCGGTGGTCCTGGCAGCGATCGCCGGGCAGGTTGAGATTCAACGCTTAACCGTCACGGCTTGCTTGGCCGTATCCAGCCGCGGGCGCGACGGTGTTGCGGAATTGGCCCGTCAGTCCGCAGAGCTGCTTAATGCACGACCTTTAGAGCCTCGTCTATTCGATCAGCAGATTGCTTTCAATCTATTGGCGCAAGTCGATACCCCCGACAACCAGGGGCATGGCCTATTGGAAAAGCGATTGGTCGGCGAGCTCAAAGAATTATTGAATGCCCCCCAGTTGAAGGTGTCGGTAACTTGCATACAGGCACCGGTATTCTTTGGCGATAGTCTCTGCCTCTCGCTGCAAACGGCGGCGCCTGTCGATTTGTCGGCAATTTGTGCGACGTTGCGCACATCCGCTACCTTGGAATATGTCGAGCAGGGCGAATATCCGACTGCTGTAAGCGATGCGGTCGGCCAAGATGTGGTGTATGTCGGCCGAGTTCGCGGCGGTTTGGACGACTTGGCGGAACTCAATATGTGGATTACGTCTGATAATGTGAGAAAAGGCGCCGCCTTGAATGCTGTGCAAATAGCTGAGTTATTGATAAAACACTATCTGTAAAAGATACTTACCTGGAAATTTGAAGAATCTTTCGAGCTTGGCAATACTGTCTGAGTTGATTGCGGATGGGGAAACGCCCTCGGGCGCATGTAGGTAGCAATCATTAAGGCCCTCTCGCATGCCGAGAAAAAAAGATAAAACAAGGGATAACGCTATGGTTCGGTTTCGCAAACTGGTGCTGGCAATCGCAGCTGCTTCGGCGCTGTCCTCCGGTATGGCGCACGCGTTGGGGCTAGGGGAAGTCACCCTGCAATCCGCGCTCAATCAGCCTTTGGTGGCTGAAATAGAACTGCTGGAGGTGCGCGATCTGGCCTCCAACGAAGTGCTGCCGAGCCTGGCTTCTCCTGAAGAATTCAATAAGGCCGGGGTTGACCGTCAATTCTTCCTGACCGACCTCAAGTTCACCCCGGTACTCAAACCGAACGGCAAAAGCGTGATTCGCGTCACCTCCAGCAAACCGGTGCGCGAGCCTTATGTGAACTTCCTGGTGGAAGTGCTCTGGCCGAACGGCCGCTTGCTGCGCGAATACACGTTGCTGCTCGATCCGCCTTTGTATGCTCCGCAAAGCGTTGTCACTTCCGCGCCGCAAACGGCCGCCGTCGCTCCTGCACCGCGCCCGCAGGCCGCCGCAGCGCCGCGTCCGAGCGTGCCCGCCAGCGCTCCGGTTGCAAACGCTCCGGCTGCAACAAGCAGCGCGCTGCAAGGCAGCGAGTACAAAACCACGGCCAATGACACACTCTGGGAAATCGCTCAGCGCGTCGGTGGCGGCAGCGTGCATCAAACCATGCTGGCTATTCAGGATCTGAACCCGAATGCCTTTATCGGCGGCAATATCAATCGCCTGAAAAATGGCCAGGTATTGCGTCTGCCCGAAGACCAACAGATCAAGAGCCGTTCCCAGGCCGAAGCCATCGCCCAGGTGGCCGAGCAGAACACTGCCTGGCGCGAGGGGCGTGGCGTCGCCGCCAGCGCCCGCCAGCTGGATGCTACCAAGCGCACTACTGCGGGCGCAGCGCCTGCCGAAGCGAAAGCCAAGGACAGTTTGAAGCTGGTTGCCGCCGATGCGGGTAAGGCGACTAAAGGTAGCGATACCGGCGCCGCGGGCAGCAAAGCGCTGGCCGACAAGTTGGCCGTTACCCAGGAAAGCCTGGATTCGGCTCGCCGCGAAAACGAAGAATTGAAAGGTCGCATGACCGATCTGCAAGGCCAGCTCGATAAGCTGCAGCGCCTGATCCAGTTGAAAGACGACCAGATGGCCAAGCTGCAGGCCGACCTTGCTACTCCTGCTGCGGCCCCAGCGGATCCGGCCAAAGCGCCTGTAGCGCCTCCTCCGGCAGCCAAGGAAGTGCCACCGGCACCGGAAAAAGCAGCTGCGCCAGCAGCTGCGGCGCCAAAGGAGGGTGAGGCGCCGGACTTCAACTACAGTGAAGAACCCGCTGGAAAGAAACCTGACCCGGCATCCAATGCCACCACCCAGCAGCCGGCTCCCAAGCCGGCTGAGGTCGTTAAGCCAGCCCCGGTAGTCGCTGCGCCGCCTGCGCCGCCTGCGCCCAAGCCTGCTGCCAAACCGCCGATGGTCGCTGAAGAACCACAAACCAGCCCGATCGACGAACTGCTGGCGAACCCGATGCTGTTGGGGATTGCCGGTGGCGGTGCGCTGTTACTGTTGCTCGTCGGCCTGATGATGTTGTCGCGCCGCAATGCCATGAAAGAAGCGGAATTGCAGGAGCAATTGGCGGTTGGCGACGAAGAGGCGCATTACGCCGCCGATGAACTGCCGGCGGACAGCTTCGATAGCTTCCCGGACGACCTGACCGAAAGCGGCTCGAACGAGGAGCGCGTGACCGCGCAAACCGGCGATGCGCTGGGTGAGGCGGATATCTATATCGCCTACGGTCGTTTCAATCAGGCCGCCGAGCTGCTGCAGAATGCGATCAATGAGGAGCCGCAACGTAGCGATCTGCGCTTGAAGTTGATGGAAGTGCATGCCGAATTGGGTGACCGTGACGGCTTCGCGCGCCAGGAGCGCGAGCTCAGAGAAATTGGTGGGGTTAACGCCGAAATCGATCAGCTCAAAGGCAAGTATCCGGCCATGGCCGCAATGGCGGGTGCAGGCATGGCTGCGGCGGCCGCCGAGAGCGATATGGACAGCTTCAGTCTTGATGACCTGACGCTCGACGAGCCTAGCACCAGTCAGCCGACAGTGGCCGCGGATGCCATGGACGACGCCTTCGATCTGAGTCTTGACGACCTCGAGTCCGAATTGGAGCGTGATCTGCAAAACTCGAACGATTCGTTGGCGGACATCGATGGTCTCTCGTTGGATAGTGACCTGGGCCTGGGGGACGACAAATCCGCCGAGGCACCTGTTACACCTGCCGCTAGTGCAAGCGACGATTTGGACTTCTCGCTGGCACTCGACGAGAACGCCAACGACGGCTTGGAGCTCGGTGGTGGTGATCTGGAAGAGTTCAGCCTCGATCTGGATGCCGAAAGCGAACCTGCCGCACCTGCAGAGGATGAGTTTCTGTTGAGCCTCGACGACGAGCCGGCAACCAAAGCCAGCGATGAGCTTGCCGATATGGCGCTGGAGCTGCCAAGCGAAGAAACTGAAAACGATTTCGATTTGCCAGCCGATTTCGACCTGTCCATGAATGACGAGGCCGAGGCGCCTGCTCAGCCGAGCGCCGATAGCTTCGCGGCTCAGCTCGATGAAGTAACGGCCGAACTGGATCAGTTGTCCGAAAGCCTGGATCGACCGTTGGCCGATGACAGCGTGGCAGAGCCGGTGACCGCTGCGGCTTCCGGACTGGAGTTGGGCGAAAGCGACGACGATTTCGACTTCCTCTCCGGCACCGACGAAACAGCGACCAAGCTGGATCTGGCACGTGCTTACATCGATATGGGCGATACCGAAGGCGCTCGCGATATCCTCGACGAAGTCATTGCCGAAGGCAGCGACGGTCAGCAGCAGGAAGCTCGTGAGTTGATTAGCAAATTGGTTTGATACATGTCTGATGTCAGTCCTGCAACGGCAGCCGATTCGGCTGCCGTTGCCGTTTATAAGATCGCCCTGGGAGTCGAATACAAAGGCTCGCGCTATCGTGGCTTCCAGCGCCAGCGTGCCGGTGTGCCGTCGATCCAGGAATCTCTGGAGAATGCCTTGAGCAAGGTCGCCGGCGGTGTGCCGGTAACCCTGAGCTGCGCCGGTCGAACGGACGCCTTGGTGCATGCCAGTGCGCAGGTGGTGCATTTCAGCACTCCCGTCGAGCGCTCCATGCATGCCTGGGTCATGGGCGCCAACATGAATCTGCCCGGCGATATCAGCGTGACCTGGGCCAAGCAGATGCCCGAGCATTTCGATGCGCGTTTTTGCGCGATGGCGCGGCGTTATCGCTATGTGATTTATAACGATCAAATCCGTCCGGCGCATATGGCTGAAGAGGTCACTTGGAATCATCGGCCGTTGGATGTCGAGCGTATGCGCGAGGCGGCCAAAGTTTTTATCGGCACCCATGACTTCAGTGCTTTTCGTGCGCGTCAGTGCCAAGCCAAGTCGCCGATAAAGACTGTTCACCACCTCGAGCTACTGGTGCATGGGCGTTTTATCGTGCTGGATATCCGCGCCAATGCTTTCCTGCATCATATGGTGCGCAATATTGCCGGGGTGTTGATGACCATAGGCGCCGGCGAACGGCCGGTGGAGTGGGCCGGTGAGGTGCTTGAGAACCGCGTGCGGCGCACCGGTGGCGTGACGGCGCACCCCTACGGTCTCTATCTGGTGCAGGTCGATTACCCCGAAGAGTTCGAGTTGCCCAAGCGTTATCTCGGTCCGCACTTTCTCTCTGGTTTGCCCGATGTGGCAATCGATGGTTAGCAGGCCGTTGAAAAATGTAGGCGAGGCCGCCGAGACAAGGCAAAAACAGGCGAGGAGCGGTCGGAGTCGCGGGCGACTTTACTGTTGTAAATGAGCAGTCCGAGCCTGTTTTTAACGCCGTATCGGCAACTTAGGTAGTTTTTCAACGGCCTGTTAGGCGCACGTCAGGTCGCGGCGAACGTCCAATGCCGATAGGCGCTGGATGTGTCATTTGCTACCATCCAGTCGATTCGATTTAGCTGAGGCTCTCGTCAATTGTCAGTCGTTCGTAGCAAGATCTGCGGAATTACCCGGGTGGAGGACGCTTTGGTCGCCGCCGAGGCCGGCGCCGACGCTATCGGTTTAGTGTTTTATCCGAAGAGTCCACGGGCGGTCAGCGTGCAGCAGGCGCGGACGATCATCGCCGCTTTGCCGCCATTCGTGACTACGGTCGGTTTATTCGTCAATGCCAGCCGTTGCGAGCTCGGCGAGATTCTCGATGCGGTGCCATTGGACATGCTGCAGTTTCACGGCGACGAGCGCCCGGCCGATTGCGAGGGATATCATCGCCCCTATATCAAGGCGTTACGGGTGAGGCCGGACGACGATGTCGCGGCGCAGATCGAACCTTACGCCAATGCTTCGGGCATCCTGCTGGATACCTTTGTGGCCGGTGTGCCCGGCGGTACCGGGTTGGCGTTCGACTGGTCGTTGGTGCCTCGGCACCTGGATCGGCCAATTATCCTGGCCGGTGGTTTGACCCCGGAGAATGTGCGTAGCGCCATCGAGCAAACGCAGCCATATGCGGTCGATGTCAGCGGCGGGGTGGAGGCGCGTCACGGGATCAAGGACGCCGATAAAATTCGGGCTTTCATACGTGTGGTCAAAGGCACCTGAGCACGATGTGACGGCTCTCCTGGCTTGGCCGTCCATAATCCTGTTGCACAGGTTGTCGTGAGGCCTGTGGCAGTCGAAACCAAGGTGGCGGGTGTTTTGCAAGGACCGGCCCCTGTTGAGCTGCACCTATGAATTCGCTTGGATAAGCCGGCCGGGCTCAGCGCCTCCGACTTATTCGAACCCACTGCTTTGGAGAATGAAGAGCATGAGCAACTGGTTGGTAGACAAACTGATTCCATCGATCATGCGTTCCGAGGTGCAGAAGAGTTCGGTGCCCGAAGGACTTTGGCACAAGTGCCCCTCCTGTGACGCCGTGCTGTACAAGCCCGAGCTGGTAAAGACCCTGGATGTTTGCCCCAAGTGCAACCATCACATGCGCATCGACGCGCGTTCGCGCCTGGATATTTTTCTCGATGCCGACGGCCGTGAGGAGATCGGCGCCGAGCTGGAGCCGGTCGACCGTCTGAAGTTTCGTGATGGTAAAAAATACAAGGATCGCTTGGCCGCTGCACAAAAGCAGACGGGTGAGAAGGATGCCTTGATTGCCATGCGCGGGACCCTGGAAAGCATGCCGGTGGTGGCCTGTGCCTTCGAATTTTCCTTTATGGGGGGTTCGATGGGGGCGATCGTCGGCGAGCGCTTCGTGCGTGCCGCCAACGTGGCGCTCGAACAACGCTGCCCGCTCGTGTGTTTCTCGGCATCCGGCGGTGCGCGGATGCAGGAAGCGTTGATCTCCCTGATGCAGATGGCCAAGACCTCCGCGGTATTGGCGCGCTTGCGCGAAGAGGGCGTACCTTTTATCTCGGTGCTGACCGATCCGGTTTACGGTGGCGTTTCCGCCAGTCTGGCCATGTTGGGTGATGTGATAATCGGTGAGCCGCGCGCGTTGATCGGTTTCGCAGGACCCCGGGTAATCGAGCAGACCGTACGCGAAAAACTGCCGGAAGGTTTCCAGCGTAGCGAGTTCCTGCTCGAGCACGGCGCCATCGATATGATCATCCATCGTGCGGAGCTGCGCCCACGTCTGGCCCGTCTGCTGGCCCAGCTGATGCAGCTGCCGTCGCCCGTCGCGCTACCGGCCACTGCATGAGCGAACGCACCCTGGCCGATTGGTTGGCCTACTTGGAGCAATTGCACCCGTCGGCGATCGACATGGGCTTGGAACGCTCCAGGGCGGTGGCGCAGCGTATGGGCTTGGAGCGAATCGCGCCGCGTGTGGTGACGGTCTCCGGCACCAACGGTAAGGGGTCGACCTGTGCTTTTATAGCTGAATTGTTGCAAGCCCAAGGGTTGCGCGTTGGTGTGTACAGCTCGCCCCATTTGCTGCGCTATAACGAGCGCGTACAGATTGCCGGCAAGCAGGCCGACGATGCTTCGCTATGCGAGGCGTTCGCCGCGGTCGAGGCCGCGCGGGGCGAGATTTCCCTGACCTATTTCGAAATGGGCACCTTAGCTGCTTTCTGGCTGTTTCGGCGCGCTGCCCTCGATGTTGTGGTCTTGGAAGTCGGTTTGGGTGGACGCCTCGATGCGGTCAATTTGATCGATGCGGATCTGGCCATCATCACCAGTATCGGTCTCGATCACGCCGAATGGCTGGGCGATACCCGCGAATCCGTGGCCTATGAAAAGGCCGGTATCTACCGCGCCGGCAAGCCGGCCTTGTGTGGCGATCTCGAGCCGCCGCAAACCTTATTGGACCAAGTGGCGCTGCTGGATGCGCCATTCGTTTTACGTGGCCGCGATTATGATCTGAGTCGTGACGGGCAGGGGTGGCAGTGGTACGGGGTGAGTGCCGAAGGCCAGCCATTGCAGCTGGAAGGCTTGCCGTTGCTCGACTTGCCGATGGAAAATGCCGCGCTGGCTTTGCAGGCCTATGCCCTGATGGCGCTGCCCTGGCAACGCGAGCAGCTTGTCGACGCTTTGTTGCGTACGCGGGTGAGCGGTCGTTTGGAGCGTCGTACCCTGCAATGGCAGGGTAAATCGCTGACGTTGCTGCTCGATGTTGGGCATAATCCCCATGCTGCGGAGTACCTGGCGCAGCGTTTGGCTGACAGGCCGGTGAGCGGCAGGCGCCTAGCGGTGTTCGGGTTATTGGCCGACAAGGATTTGCCGGGCGTGGTCGCACCTTTGCTGAGCGAGGTGGGCGATTGGGCCGTGACGCCGTTGCCCACCAGTCGCACCCGGCCTGCTGCCGAGCTGCACGCTCATCTACAGGGCTGTGGGGTGCAAGTGGCGGTCTATGATGATGTGAAAGCGGCGTTGCAGGCACAATGCGCACGCGCTTCGGCAGAAGATGAAATTCTGCTATTCGGATCTTTTTACTGCGTGGCCGAGGCCTTGGATTGGCTGGCTTGCCATGCCAATGGGGACATGCAGGATGGCTTTGCTGGATAAAGGATTGAAGCAGCGCATGGTCGGGGCGCTGGTGCTGGTGGCGCTGGCGGTGATCTTTCTGCCCATGCTGCTGTCGCGTGAAGACGAGTTGCGCCATGTCGTGGTCGATGCGCCTGCGATGCCGCAAGCCCCGGCCATGCCGCAGATCGAAATGCAGCCGGTCATCGTGCCTGAACCGCAGATATTGCCCGACGAACCCGTGCCCGAATCCGTCGAGCCGGCCGCGATTGCCGCTCAGGCGCCCGCAGCCGAGACCACAACACCTAGTGCCGATGCAACGCCTCCGGCTGCTCGTCTGGATGCCAATAGCCTACCGGTCAGTTGGTCGGTGCAATTGGCTAGTCTGTCCAGCCGCAGCGGTGCGGAAAGCCTGCAGAAAACCCTGCGCACTCAGGGCTATAACGCTTACATCCGCAGCGTCGACGGGATGAACAGGGTGTTTGTCGGCCCGCTGGTCGAGCGTGTGGAAGCCAATCGCCTGCGTGATCAGTTGAATCGCCAACACAAGCTCAATGGTTTCGTGGTGCGCTTTCAGCCCGAGAGCAGCTAAGCGGTTCACCCCGGGCATTTCAACAGCCTGCTAATCCTTTGCTTACTCCCCGCCGGGGGCTCTGTTAAAATGCAGCGCCTTTTCCGTCGGTAATCTGCAACGTGGCATTCACCTGGGTCGATTGGGCGTTTATCGCCATCATTGTCGTATCGAGTTTGATCAGTTTGAGCCGCGGCTTCGTCAAGGAAGCCCTGTCTTTGCTCACCTGGATTATCGCCGGTGCGGTTGCCTGGATGTTCGGTGGCGCGTTGTCGCAGCACCTAGGCGGATGGATCGAAACACCTTCTGCCCGCGTCATCGCCGCCTGCGCCATACTCTTTATCGTGACCCTGCTGGTCGGGGCGTTGATCAATTACCTGATCGGCGAGCTGATCCGCGTGACCGGTCTATCCGGTACCGACCGCTTTCTGGGCATGGTGTTCGGCGCCGCACGGGGCGGTTTGCTGGTCGTGGTACTGGTCGGATTGTTGAGTCTGGCGCCGGTGCAGGAAGACCCGTGGTGGCGGCAGTCCGCGCTGTTACCACATTTTTTGATGGTCGCCGACTGGTCGAAAAACCTCATCTTGGGGATGTCCAGTCAGTGGCTCGCCAGCGGTGTCAGCGCACCGGCTGAGCTGCCGTTTAAAGAAGTGCTCTCAGGGCCCAAGCTGCCTTGAGTGCGTTGAGGAATTAGCCTGTTCCATTCAGTAGGGGTTGCGTCACATGTGCGGCATTGTCGGGATCGTCGGTAAATCGAACGTCAATCAGGCGCTGTATGACGGCCTCACCGTCCTGCAGCACCGCGGCCAGGATGCTGCCGGTATCGTCACCAGCCATGATGGCCGGTTGTTTTTACGCAAGGATAACGGCCTGGTGCGCGATGTGTTTCATCAGCGCCATATGCAGCGTCTGGTCGGCCATATGGGCATCGGCCATGTGCGTTATCCGACCGCGGGCAGCTCCAGTTCGGCCGAGGCTCAGCCGTTTTACGTCAACTCGCCTTATGGCATCACCCTGGCGCACAACGGCAATCTGACCAACGTCGAGCAGTTGGCCAAGGAAATCTACGAGTCCGACCTGCGTCATGTGAACACCAATTCCGACTCGGAAGTATTGCTAAACGTATTCGCCCACGAGTTGGCGCAGCGCGGCAAGTTGCAGCCGAGCGAGGAAGACGTATTCGCCGCGGTCAGCGGAGTGCACGAGCGTTGCATCGGCGGCTATGCGGTGGTGGCGATGATCACCGGCTATGGCATCGTCGGTTTCCGCGATCCCCATGGTATTCGTCCGATCGTCTTCGGCCAGCGTCACACCGATGAAGGCGTCGAATACATGATCGCCTCGGAAAGCGTGTCCCTGGACGTTCTGGGCTTCACTTTGATCCGCGACCTGGCGCCGGGCGAGGCGGTCTACATCACCGAGGACGGCAAGCTGTCGACCCGTCAGTGTGCGAGTAATCCGCAGTTTTCGCCGTGCATCTTCGAGCACGTCTACCTGGCCCGTCCGGATTCGATCATGGACGGCGTCTCGGTGTACAAGGCGCGTTTGCGCATGGGCGAGAAGTTGGCCGATAAGATTCTGCGCGAACGTCCGAATCACGACATCGACGTGGTCATCCCGATTCCGGATACCAGCCGCACTTCGGCGCTGGAGCTGGCCAATCACCTGGGCGTGAAGTTCCGCGAGGGCTTCGTCAAGAACCGTTATATCGGTCGTACCTTCATCATGCCCGGCCAGGCCGCGCGCAAGAAGTCGGTACGCCAGAAGCTCAACGCCATCGAGCTGGAATTCCGCGGCAAGAACGTAATGCTGGTGGACGACTCCATCGTGCGCGGCACGACCTGCAAGCAGATCATCCAGATGGCCCGCGAAGCCGGGGCGAAGAACGTCTATTTCTGCTCGGCGGCGCCGGCGGTGCGTTACCCGAACGTTTACGGCATCGACATGCCCAGCGCCCACGAGCTGATCGCGCATAACCGCAGCACCGAAGAAGTCGCCGAGCTTATCGGCGCCGATTGGCTGGTATATCAGGATCTGCCCGACCTGATCGAAGCCGTCGGCGGCGGTAAGGTGAAGATCGACGCCTTCGATTGCGCGGTATTCGACGGTAAATACGTCACCGGGGATATCGACGAGCATTACCTGAACAAGATCGAGCAGGCGCGCAACGACGCCACCAAGGTCAAGTCTCAGGCGGTCAGTGCGATCATCGATCTGTATAACAATTAAGCTGCAAGCTTGTAGTCTGGATGCAATCCGGGAACGTTACCGAGCGAAGGAATCGACCCGGATTGCATCCAGGCTACGGCATGAGGTGGGAATATGACGCAAGAGTGGCAAGCAGGGCGCCTGGATAGCGATCTAGAAGGCGTGGGTTTCGATACCCTGGCCGTGCGCGCCGGTCAGCGGCGCTCGCCGGAAGGCGAACACAGCGAGGCGATTTATCCGACCTCCAGCTATGTGTTCCGCACCGCGGCCGATGCCGCCGCACGCTTTGCCGGCGAGGTGCCGGGTAACGTCTATTCGCGTTATACCAACCCCACCGTACGGGCGTTCGAAGAGCGTATCGCTGCCCTCGAAGGTGCCGAGCAAGCCGTTGCCACGTCCTCGGGCATGTCGGCGATTCTGGCGATAGCCATGAGCCTGTGCAGCGCTGGCGACCATGTGCTGGTTTCGCGCAGTGTGTTTGGTTCGACCATCAGCCTGTTCGAGAAGTACCTCAAGCGCTTCGGCGTGCAGGTCGATTACGTGCCGTTGGCGGACCTGCAAGCCTGGGCGGATGCCTGCAAGCCGAACACCAAATTGCTGTTCGTCGAGTCGCCGTCCAATCCCCTGGCCGAATTGGTCGATATCGCCGCCTTGGCCGATATCGCCCATGCCAAAGGCGCGTTGTTGGCGGTGGACAACTGCTTCTGCACGCCGGCGCTGCAGCAGCCGCTGAAGCTCGGTGCGGACATCGTCATGCATTCGGCGACCAAATACATCGACGGTCAGGGTCGCAGCATGGGCGGCGTGGTTGCCGGCCGGGCGGAGTTGATGAAGGAGCTGGTCGGCTTTCTGCGCACCGCGGGGCCGACCCTGAGCCCGTTCAACGCCTGGATATTTCTCAAGGGCCTGGAAACCCTGCGCATTCGCATGCAGGCCCACTGCGCCAGTGCCCAACAGTTGGCCGAATGGCTGGAACAGCAGCCGGGGGTCGAGCATGTGTATTACGCCGGCCTGCCCAGCCATCCGCAGCATGAGTTGGCCAAGCGGCAGCAGAGCGCCTTCGGCGCCGTGGTCAGTTTCGAGGTCGCGGGCGGTAAAGAGGCGGCTTGGCGCTTCATCGACGCCACCCGGGTGATTTCCATCACCACCAACCTGGGCGACACAAAAACCACCATCGCTCACCCGGCGACCACGTCCCACGGCCGCTTGTCGCCAGCCGAACGTGCCAGCGCCGGGATTCGCGACAATCTGATCCGCATCGCCGTCGGCTTGGAAGATATCGCCGACCTTCAGGCCGATCTGGCGCGCGGTTTGGCTGCGCTCTAAACGCTACGGGCGAAATGCAAAAGCCTCGGTGAGAACCGAGGCTTTTGCGTTTTCCGGGGCTCGTTTTTTACGGGCGCAGGTCGATGGCCGGTTCTTCGGCGGCGCCGGTATCGCTCGAATCGAACAGCTTGGTCGGATCGCTTGGCAGAACGCCCGGCGTGTAATCGCTGCGGACATTGCCGAGTACCCGGATATCGCTGTATTTCTGCCCGGACAGCGCGGCCATGCCCGCGGCGTCGCGAATCACCGTGGGGCGCAGGAAGACCATCAGGTTGCGCTTGATGCGGCTGTCCTTGGTCGAGCGGAACAGGTTGCCCAATAGCGGGATATCGCCGAGCAGCGGCACTTTCGAATGGGTCTGGGTGACGTCGTCCTGAATCAGCCCGCCGAGCACGATCACCTGACCGTTTTCCGCGAGTATGGTGCTTTTGATCGAGCGCTTATTGGTGATCAGATCCACTGCGTTGACCCCTTGGGTGGTGGGGGCGATGGAGGAGATTTCCTGCTCGATCTCCAGGCGTAAGCTGGCGCCGTCGTTGATGTGCGGGGTGACTTTGAGGGTCACGCCGATGTCCTGGCGTTCGATGGTGGTGAACGGATTGTCCGCCCCCGAGGCGCTGGTGGTGAAGGAGCCGGTCTGGAAGGGGACGTTCTGCCCGACCAGGATTTCCGCTTCCTGGTGGTCCAGGGTCAACAGGCTGGGCGTCGATAGCAGATTGCTTTTGGTATTGGACGACAGTGCGGTGACCAGTACGCCGAAGCTGTCGGTACCCAAGCCGATGATGGCGCCATCTGGCAGGTTGATTGTGTTGTTATTGGTACTGGTGTTGTTTTCGTTGTTCTGCAGGGTCTGCAGCACGGTACCCACCGAGAGTCCCGTATTGGCGAAATTCACCCCGCCCAAACCGCCGCGGTCGCCACGGGCATCGATCGCCCATTGCACGCCGAGGGCATCGCTCACATCGCCGGATATCTCGACGATTGCGGCTTCCACCATCACCTGGGCGCGGGGTACGTCGAGCTGGCGAACGATATCTTCCAGGGTGGCGACCAAGTCCGGCGGCGCCAGCAACACCAGGGCGTTGAGGCTTTCGTCGGCGCGTATCAGGATATTTTGCTGGGGCGCGGTGCCCGCTTCGCCGCCTTCCTGGGTTTTCAGGCCTTCGGAAATTTCGCCGAGGGTTTCCGCCAGTGTCTTGGCATCGTTATGCCGCAGGCGGATCACCCGAGTGTTGGCCGAGCGGCTGGTCGGCGTGTCCAGCGACTTCGCCAAGGCCAGCATCTTCGCCCGAGCGGCTGGCGGGCCGAGGATGACCAGGCGGTTGGTGCGGGCGTCGGCAATCACCTGGACGCTCGAAGTACCTTTGGCCTGACCGCGCTCCATGGCGTTCTTCAGCACTTCCGCGGTGTCCATGACCCAAGCATGCTGCAGATTGAGCACGCTGTAATCGTTCTGGCCTTTCTGGTCGAGCTGACGCAACAGGTCTTCGATGCGTTCGATATTGGCGGCGCGGTCGCTGATGATGATGGCGTTAGCCGAGGTCACGGCCGCCAGGTGACCGTATTGCGGTACCAGCGGGCGCAACAGTGGGATCAGTTCTGTCGCCGAGCCGTGTTGCACCTGAATCAGGCGGGTTTCCAGGCGATCCGGTGCGGTGCGGCCGCCTTCGCCGGCGTCGGCTTTGGCCTCGGCATTGGGCACGATGCGCGCTTGATCGCCTTGGGTGATGACGCTGAAGCCATGGGTGGCCATTACCGAGAGAAACAGCTGGTAGACCTCGCTCAGCGACAGCGGGGTATTCGAGACCACACTGACCTGGCCTTTCACCCGGGGGTCGACCACGAAGGTTTCGCCGCTGATCTGCGCGATCTGATCGATGAATTCGCGGATGTCGGCGCCTTTCAGATTGATCGTCCAGGTTTCTTCTTGCTGGCTGTTGCTGGGCGTGGTCGCTGTGATGGCGGCGCTTAACGGCAACGGCGCGGCGACAAGGCCGGCAGCCAGCAGGGCGAAGGTGAGGCTAGAAAGTTTCGGGAACATGGGTCAGTCGCTTTCCATAGTCTGATCGGTCTGATCGGTGGGCTCTTCCTCTGTCGGCTCGGTGCCAGAGGCTTCCATTTGCTGTCTCAAGGCATCCATGCGTTCGCGTAGCTGTGCGAGGTTGTCGGCTTCCAGTTGATTCAACTCATCGACCGAACTCTGCGCATCGTAGGAGGGGGTGTACATCGTTTGCTCACCGCTGCCCTGGTGGTGCTGGGGGAAGGTCAGGCTTTCCCTTTTGCCATTGCGCAGTAGTTCGACGTGATCCGGGTAAACCGCCGATAAGCGCACGCCATTGGCGATTTCGCTGTCGACCCCGTAACGCTGGGGTTCGCTACCCTCGCGGCGGATGATGGCGCTGGAGCGTGCCGGGTCGGCATGCACGAAGCTGCCCAGCAAGGTCATGTTCAATTGGGTGGCGGGCACCGGGCCATCGTCCGCCTGACTGCTGCTGCCAAATAACTGATCGAGGTTTTGCCTGGAGGCGACGCTGGCCTGCAACTGCACATTTTGTTCTGCAGCAGGCACAGGGGCACGCAGCGCGCGCAGCCAACCGGCGGTTTGCCAGGCCAGGCTGATGCTCATGGTTAGAATAAGCGCGACCGCGATCAGGGTGATGGCGTGCGTATGCAACCAGCGTTGTGCTGCCGAAAGGGGCAAGGCTCCACTCCGAAATTATTGTTTTGTAGCGTCAATCGCGAGCTGATCATAGACAGTTGGTGCGCGTTTGACAGCCCCTGGATGGGTGACAGACCACAATGACGGCTATTTTATCGACCGACTGCACGTTCAGTGCACGTTCAGCGCCATTTAGAGCGCACCCACTGCAATCAGTTCGATTTATTGGTTTGGGACTAGAGGGCTTTTCCAGCTAGGAGGTTGCACTCAGGATTTGTTCATGGGGCATGTTGCTACGGCCTGTAGGGTTATTTGGGTACTGTATTCCCGCTATCTCGAGAGGGTGTGTCCGTCAGCCTGCGCAAATGCTGGCGCCTATACACAACCCCGCGTAGACCAGTATTTCCCTGGTTGGGTGTGCTTTCTCGGAGGGAGAGTAGGGTCAGCGTGCTGATGTAGCCGAGTAAAACTGCTTAGGCCTTAGCAGAAATGCAGGCTATACAGTGATGTCAAATGGCTTTCCCTGTACACTTCGCAGCCAAATTAATACTCGGTTTGTCACTTCTAGGACTGCCTCAGGCTTTGCCAAGAGGTAATGAAAGGAACTCTGCATGGCGTTTTCCCGCTTTGGCCATTTTTCCGCGTGTCTGTTAGCTGGCGCCGCGGTTTTGTTCAGCGCTGTTGCCTGCGCCAAGCCCGGCCTGGATCACCAGTATGCGGGCCCGCACTACAACACTGAGGCCCTGCAGCTGGACGTGCTCGACCTGCAGGTGCAGGCCCTTGGCGGGCCGATTCGTATGCTGCGCAGCTGGAAGAACGGCCAGTGGGTGTGGAACGAACGCTGGCAGG
>NZ_CAMPHV010000055.1 GCF_946886105.1 uncultured Pseudomonas sp.
GTAACATGTAGACCTGACGCTGGCCGCAGCCTTCCAAGGCGATGGAATACAACTCGCCCTGGGCGTTGGTTTCGATATCCAGCGACACCAGCCTGAGCTGCGGGCGATAACCCGAAGCCGGTTTCATCTGCGCATCGAGCAGCATGCCGCCATCCGCCTTGCCGGCGAAACTCACCGGCGCGGTGATGAAACGCTCCATCAGATAGCGCTCCGGCGGGCGGATATCGGCCTCGTAAACATCGACCCCGGCACCGCGCAGCAGCTTGTCGAGCTGCATCAACTGGCGATGCTGCTGGCAATACAGGCCCAGCACCGGGCGCTGCTGAAAATCGCACAGCCCCAACGGCCGCAGCTCGACCCCCGGTTCGTCGCGCAGCAATGCCTCGGCCCGCTCGCGCTGCTGTTCCGGAATAAACGCCACCGAAGTCTGATAAGGCAAACGGAGATGCCGCGGGCCGGCATCGGTCGCCAGCCAGAACTCGACCTCGGTGCCCGCGGGCGTATCACGCCAATGCCGGGTCAGGACGAACCCCTGCTGTAACTCCACCGCCGCAACCTCAAGTATCTGATTCACCGCGCGATTCTACGTGCCCTTGGCCGGGATTGCGCGTTGGGTGGTCGAGGGAATAGGCGCTTTGCTAATAACCGTTCGTGGAAGTTAGCGGCCAGAGCTGCACGCACCAAACGTAGGGTGGAAAACCGCGAAGCGTTTTCCACCAAGAGCAAGCTGTGGCCGGTAACCTGCCGTCATGGATGGTTGGCTCTGGTTTAAGTCACTTTGCTTGGGTCGGTTTATTTCACCCTCGAGTGTTCGACTGCATGGCGAGGCTGCTCCGCTTCGGGAAGCATCGGCAGAAGAAATCCAGCTTATTGCAGTCCCGATTCGCCCTGCCAAGTGGCTCAGGGAGGAGCAAGCTACTTTGCTCTGTTACCCGCACCGATATTCCGACCTGTCATATGCCCAAAATTATGGATGGAATGTGGCAGGTAGATAGCTAACAGCTCGCTCTGAACCGCGCCTCGCATTGGCATAATTTATTTGGAAGTAAATATGAGAGAGAGTTTGAAACAGAAGATCGTCGAGGTCTGCACGCGGAAGATCGAGCAGAAAGGCGACAACGTGGGCTTGTCGTTTTATGCGTTTTTCGCCAACAAGAACGACGATCCGCAACTGCTGATGGAGGCCGCGCAGTGGTGGATCATGACTCAACGATTCGATCACTTCGAGAAAGCTGTAAAGATCAGGGCGATAGTTCAAGCGATGCCCTAGCAGGCCGTTGAAAAACGTAGGCGAGGCAGCCAGTGCAAGGCAAAAACAGGCGAGGAACGGTCGGAGTCGCGGGCGACTTTACGAGCTGTAAATGAGCAGTCCGAGCCTGTTTTTAACCCAGCAATGGCAACGCAGGTAGTTTTTCAACGGCCTGCTAAGGCCGGAGCACATTCCCACAGCCTACTCTTTGCCCTCTGGCAGCCTCTTATCAAATTGAGGCCATGTAGGAGCCAGCTTGCTGGCGATGCTTTTGAGCTACAAAGATCGCCAGCAAGCTGGCTCCTACACCATCTGCTGCGCGACAGCTCTCCTGTGGCATCACTCTTGCCTAGCAGTTACCACTGACAGATCAAATCCGCAGGCTTCGCTCCTGCAAGGCAACGGCGCCTGAAACGCTGCGAGAAGTATCCGCAGCGGGTTCAGGCGTTTTTTTTGGGTGACCGGTTGGAGAGTCGGATTATGAAGTGGCTTACCTACCCTGCTTTTTTGCTGCTGGGCGCGTTGGGGATCGGCGGCATGCTGCGTCTGTTGTTCGCAGTGGCGTTGGTGGGGTTTGCGCTGGCGTGGGGTTTTCCGGCGCTGCCCGCGGAGCCGCTCTGGGCGGTGTTGGCGTACTTGGCGATTGCCAGCCTGTGGCTGTTGTCGCAGGAGCTCGGGCGGCTGCAGAACTATTGCGAAGGCGCGGCACCGCAGGGCACGCAAGAGCCCGCCGGTGCTGGCGAGTGGCTATTGCTGCAACCGATCGGCAGGAGTCTGCAGCAGTGGTTGAGCCGCGAGCAGCGCCAGCAGCAGCTGTTGCAGCAGCGTCTGGATGAAATCTCCCACTCCTCCCATGAGCTGGAGCAAAGCGCGGTATTGGTGACCAGCAACGCCCATGGACAAAGCGATGCGGCCAGCACCGCGGCGGCGGCCGTCGAGCAGTTGAATGTGAGCATCGTGCAGGTCGCGGCGTTGGCCGATGAGTCGCGGCAGACCAGCGTGCTGGCCAGCGAGCAGTTGGCCGATGGCATCGATCAGCTCACCAGTTTGGTGCGCCAGGTGTCCGAAATGGCGCAGCAAGCCATCGCCACCAACGAATTGATCCTGCAGCTGAACGACAATTCGCACACCATCAATGAGATGTCCGGCACCATCCGCGGCATCGCCACCCAGACCAACCTGCTGGCGCTGAATGCCGCCATCGAAGCGGCCCGCGCCGGCGAGAGCGGACGCGGTTTCGCCGTGGTGGCCGATGAGGTGCGCCGACTGGCGCTGCACAGCCAGGAATCGGCGGCGGAAATCAGCCGCAATATCGAATCGGTGCAATTGCACATCAAGGACGCAACGGTGCAGGTATCCGATCTGAGCGCCCTGGCTCATCGCAGCGCCGACAGCTCCGAGGCGGTGCGCAGCCTGCTCGATCAGGTGCAGCAGCGCACCCGGCAATTGACCGAGCAGGTCGATCAGGTAGCGGTCAGTACCGAGCAACAGGGTAAGGCCGTGGCGGAAATCGCCGAGCTGGCCGACCGCGTCCGCCAGGGCAATGCCGAGAACCTGAGGGCGGCCGATCAGGCCCGCACCATCGCCCACCATTTGGCTCATTTGACGGGGTAAGCGCCATGTTCGGATTCCAGGACTTACCGCTCGTGCTTGCCGCCGTCGCCACCCCGACGGCACTGGCCCTGCTGTTCTACGGCTTGCACCGACGCGCGCGGCGGCAAAAGCAGCGACATATCCAATTGAATATCCGCCAACTGACCTTGCTGCGCGCGTTGATCGCCGGCTTTCAGCGCCACCGCGGCCTGAGCAATGGCGTGCTCTGCGGCGATGGCAGCCTGAGTCAGGATCTTGCCGCCACGCGTCAGACGCTGGACGGGCATATCCGCGACGCCCAGGCGCTCGACAGCACCCACGCAGAGGGCTGGAACAGCTTGATCGATCACTGGTCGCGGATGCGCGAGGGGCGCGGCAGCGACCCGGCGAACAACCTGGCGCAACACCATTTGATCATCCGCAACAGCATCTTCCTGATGGAGGATGTCGCCAATGAAATCGACCTGAGCGGCGGCCAGGCGACTCTGGCCTATCTGCCGTGCATCTGGCGCGAGGTGATTCAGGCGGCGGAATGGTCCGGCCAGGCACGCGCTCTGGGCACCGGCATCGCCGCGGCCGGGCGCAGCAGCGCCGAGCAGCGTGTGCGCATGCGCTTCCTCTACCAGAAAATTCAGCTGCTGGCCGGCAGCGCTTTCGCCACCCTGCAACGCCACGTCGCCGAGCACCCGCAGAGCGACACCTTCCGTCTGCAACAACGCGCCCAGGTGGTTGAGGACTTTCTGCACTGCATCGAGCAGGAACTGCTCGGCCGGGAGCAACCGGTTATCGCCGCCAAGGCCTACTTTCAACGTGCCAGCGGCGCTATCGACGAGCTGCTGGCCTTGGTGGACACGGCCTTGACTCAGCTGCAACCGAGAGGAATTCAAGATGCTAAATGGCATTGAGCCGCTGACGTCAGGGCCCATGGCCCCTGCTTGCCCGCCCGTTGCCGAGACGCAGGCCGAGCAAATGCTCGACACCCGCTATCGCGGCCTGACGCTGAGCAGCCACTTCCAGCCGATTTTCAGCATCGCCCACGGTCGGGCGGTGGGCTATGAAGGGCTGATCCGCGCGCAGCATGACGACGGCAGTGCGGAGTCGCCCGCGGCATTGCTGGCGATTCCGAGCAACAGTAAGGAATGCCTGGAGCTGGACCGCACCTGCCGCACCCTGCATGTGCATAATTTCGCCCGCCAGGCGACCGGCCAGGCCTGGCTGTTTCTCAACCTGAACTCGCAGTACCTGGTCAGCGAGCGGCCGGATATCGGTTTTACCCAAGACCTGCTCCAAGCCAGCGGAATCGCCGCGCACCGCCTGGTGATCGAAATCATCGAAAGCGAGGTCAGCGACCAGGCGCAGTTGAAGCGTTTCATCGCCCATTTCCGCAAGCTCGGCTGCCTGATCGCCATCGATGACTTCGGCGCCGGGCATTCGAATTTCGACCGCATCTGGGATCTGGAGCCAGATATCGTCAAGATCGACCGCCGGCTGATTCAGGATGCCGGCCGTTCCCGGCGCGTGGAGCGGATTCTCACCGGCATCGTCAGCCTGCTGCACGAGGCCGGCAGTTTAGTGGTGATTGAAGGTGTGGAAAGCGAACACGAGGCCCTGGTGGCCATCGCCGCCAACGCCGACATGGTGCAGGGTTTCTATTTCGCCAAACCGCAGATGCACATCGACGCCGCGCAAGGTTTGCCCGCCACCTTCGATCGTCTGCTGCGCGGCCAGCAATGGAACAGCGCCAAACGCCGGGCGGATTTGCAGCACTACCTGCGCACCATAGAAGGCGTGTTCCAACAGGCCGTGGCGGACTTCGCCGGGGGCCGGCAATTCGAACGCAGTTGCGGCCACCTGTTCAGCGACCCGCGCACGGTGCGTTGCTATCTGCTCGATGAGGCGGGCTATCAGGTGTCGCCCAACGTCTATGCCCCGCACTACCAGCAACGGTTGAATCCGCGCTTCGCCCCGCTACTGTCCGGCGACAACGCCAACTGGTCACATAAGCACTATCACTACCGCGCGCTGAAGCAACCGGGGGTGATTCAAATCAGCCGCCCGTACCTGTCGGTGGCGGATTCGCGCCTGTGCATCACCGTGTCGCAGACCGTCAAGGTCCTCGGCAGGCTGCATGTATTCTGCTGCGATCTGGATTGGCAGGACGAGTGATCGGGGAAGTGTTAGGGAAATCGACTTTCTTGCCCGCGATCAAGGGCTGCTAGCCAGCGCGCGAGTAGCTTGATAGCGGTCGTCGATCCGATCCACAGAGCGCCCGCATGGCTAAGAAATTCCCGTTGAACCCACCCCACCCCGAACGCATCTGCTGGGGTTGCGACAGGTATTGCCCGGCCGACTCCTTGGCCTGCGGCAATGGCGCCGACCGCACCATGCACCCGGCCGAAATGCTCGGTGACGATTGGTACCTGTTCGGCAACTGGGGCATCGAGTCGGATATCCCACCCGAGAAGCCGAAGGACGAACCGGAAGCCGGCTCGTAGCCGCCTCAGTTGCGGCTTTGCTGCAAGTTGCGGCCGTTCAACGGCTTGGGGGCCGGCGCGGCAGGCGCAGCCAAACTCGGCCAGGTCGGCGCAGTCGTCAGGCCATAGCTGCCGAGCAACATCCACCATCGCCTGGGGCAGCGTAGATGCTCGATAGCGATATGCATCGATGTGAACCCTTGCCACCGATCCATCACCGATTTGCCCACCGATTGTTTTGCAGGCTAGGCTGCATGTTCTGTGCGATACGCGACATACGCTGGGATCGCGTACGGATGACCGATGGCGGCGATTACCCGATTAGTGTCAGGTGTCGGATAACGGCAGAGCGGCGCCAGCCTTTCAACGAGCAAGCACTGCCATCGTGGTGCGCCGCGTAACCCATCAGTCGATATACCTTCATTGCGCCAACGGTGGGTTACGGCGCAATGAAACTTGTTGGTTCATCGCTATCAGTTGCCTGCGCCTAACCCACCCTACGGGATCGCGGCACATGGGCGAGACCTCGACTAACTGACGTTGTCGCGACACTGGGAGCGTTATGGCATTACCTTCAGGAGCTTCGCTAATAGGCCGCCTTTGGATGCTCGTGGTGCTGCTATTGCTGACGGCGAGTGGCTATGCCCAGGAGACGATTCGCATCGGTGCGCCGCTGCCATTGACTGGCGCTTTGGCACCGGAGGCGGCCAAACAGAAGCGCGGATACGACCTCTGGGCCGAAGTGGTGAACGCTGCGGGCGGTATCAGCGTCGGCGGCAATTGGCGCAAGGTTGAGATCGTCTACCTCGATTACCAATCCGATAGCGAGCAGGCACGCATCGGCACCGAAGCCTTGGTGAACCACAGCCAGGTGAATTTCCTCTTCGCCCCTTATGGCTCAGCCGCAGCCCGCGACGCCTCGGCGATTGCCGAGAAATACCAGATACCGATGATCGCGGTAACCGCTTCGTCAGTGCAGACCTTCAGCCGCGGCCACCGCTACCTGTTCGGCACCTTCACACCGAACGAGACCCTGACCGAGCCGATCAGCGAGCTGGTGACACAGCAGCTACCGCAAATCGAGACGCTGGCCATCCTGGTACGCGATGATCTGTTCCCGCTATCGATAGCCCGGGAGCTGGCGTTGTCGGCGAAGAAGCGCGGCATCGACAAGGTCTTTTACGACAGCTATGCCCTGGACGCGACCGATTACCGTGCCACCTTGCGTAGGCTGCAAGCGAGCGCGCCCGACTGGATATTCGTCGGCGGCTACACCGCCGACCTGGTGCAGGTCCGCCAACAGATGGCCGAATTGGGCATAAGTGCGACTGTGGTCACCATGATCGCCGCACCGGCCTATCAGGAATTTATCGACGCCACCGGGCCCTTGGCCGAGAACATCACCAGCGCGGCCTGGTGGCATCCGGCGGCGCGCTATGTCGGCAAGGACAGCTTCGGTTCGACCGAGGACTTCGTCCGCCTGTTTCAGCAGCGCTATGGCAGCGCACCCGACTATGTCGAAGCGTCGGCGGCCCTCGCCGGAGCCTTGCTGAAAATCGCTATCGAGCGCGCCGACTCCACCGACCGCAACAAAGTGCGCGACGAGTTGGCGAAGCTGGACGAGCCGACGTTTTGGGGCCCGGTCAGGTTCGGCGACAACGGCCAGATCAATTCGCTGATACCGCCGGTGTTTCAGATCCAGAACGGCAAGCCGGTGATCATCTACCCCCATGAGATCGCCCAGGGCGTATTGAAGCTGGGAGTCGGCGGGACGCCCTGACGATCGGCCAATAGCCCGGATCGCGCCTCAGTCTTCCGGATGCAGCACCGCGTGGAGAAATTCCTTGGTGCGGGCGTGCTTCGGCGCGGTGAAGATCTGCTCGGGCGGGCCCTCCTCGCGAATCGCGCCTTGGTCGAAAAAGCACACCCGGTCGGAGATGCGTCGGGCGAAGTCCATCTCGTGGGTCACCAGCAACATGGTCAGGTCGTGTTCCTCGGCCAGGCGCTGGATGACCTTGAGCACCTCGCCGACCAACTCCGGGTCGAGCGCGCTGGTCGGCTCGTCGAACAGCATGATCTGCGGACGCATGGCCAGGGCCCGGGCGATGCCGACCCGTTGTTGCTGGCCGCCGGACAATTGCGGCGGAAATTTATCGGCCTGATCGCTGAGCCCGACCATTTCCAGCAACTCTTCGGCGCGCTCGTTGGCTTCCTTGCGGGACAGACCGAGCACCCGCACTGGCGCCTCGGTGAGGTTGCGCCGCACGGTCATGTGCGGGAACAGGTTGAACTGCTGGAACACCATGCCCAGGTTGCTGCGCATCTGGCGTAGATGGGCTTCGCTGGCCGGCACCAGTTTGCCGTTCCTTTCCTCGTGCCAGAGCGGTTTGGCACCGACGTAGACGACGCCGGAGTTGATCGGCTCGAGGGTCATCAGCACCCGCAACACCGTGGACTTACCCGAGCCGGACGGGCCGATGATGGTGACCTTCTCGCCGCGTTTCACCTCGAAATTGAGGTTATCGAGGCAAGTGAAGTCGCCAAAGCGTTTGGTCACGTTCTCGAAGCGAACCAGGGTATCGGTCATTTCAGCGGTATCCCACGTTTAGGCAAGCGGACATCCAGGGTCCGTACCAGGTAAGCGGCCAGAAGGGTCAATATCAGGTAGAGCGCACCGACCATGGTCAGCGGGATCAGGTACTGGAAGGTGCGGTCGCCGATGATTTTCGCCACGCTGAGCATTTCCAGCACCGTCACCACGGACAACACCGGCACATCCTTCATGATCGAGATCAGGTAGTTGCCCAGCGCCGGGATAATCCGCGGCAGCGCCTGCGGCAGGATCACCTTGATAAAGGTATGCGCCGGCGGCAGGTTCAGCGCCCTCGCCGCTTCGCGCTGACCGCGCGGCACCGCTTCCAGCCCAGCCCGGTAGACCTCCGACATATAGGCGCTGTACTGCACGCCGAGCGCCACCGCGCCGGTCAGGAATGCCGGCAGTAGCAGGCCGTATTCGGGCAGCACGAAGTACAGGAAGTACAGCTGCACCAGCAGCGGCGTATCGCGGAAGAACTCGACGATCAACTTGGTCGGCCAGGCGACCAGCCGCGAGGGCACGCCGCGCAAGGCGGCGAAAATCAAGCCGAGGATCGCGGCAATGACGAAGCCCAGCGCGGCTGCTTGCAGGGTGACAATCATGCCCCGCAGCAGGATCGGCAAAATGGAGATGGCGAAGGCCAGGGGCGAACTGGTATCCCAGTGATAACCGAACAGCATCAGCGAGCCCCCACTCTGCGCCAGCGCCCGACCCAGCGTTCGAGCAGCTTCATCAAGGCGCTCAGCACCAGGGCCAGGCCGAAGTAGATGAACAGCGTCATGCTGTAGATGGTCGTGCTGTCCTGGGTCAGGTTGCGCAGGTTCTCCGCGCGGAACGCCAGATCGCTGAGGGTGATCAACGAAACGAGCGCCGTGTCCTTGAGGTTTTGCACCGCCAGATTGCCGAACGACGGCATCATCTCCGGCAGCGCTTGCGGCAAGGCGATCCGCCATAGGGTCTGGCGCGCGGTGAAATTCAGCGCCTTGGCCGCTTCGAGCTGGTTTTTCTGCACCGCCTGCACGGCGCCGCGCACGACTTCCGCACCATAGGCGCCGATATTCAGCGACAACGCCAGAATGCCAGCCGTGATCGGCGACAGGCGCACGCCCAGCAAGGGCAAAGCGAAGAAGATCCAGAACATCTGCACCAGCAGCGAGGTGCCGCGGAAAATCTCGATATAGGAAACCGAGACGGACTTCAGCACAGGGTTGGTGGACAAGCGCCCCAAGCCGAAAACGAAAGAGCAGAGGGCACCTAGCAGAGTCGACCAGAACGTCAGTTGCACGGTGACCCATGCCCCTTCCATCAGGGTCGGCAGATAGTCCCACATAAGCGGCGAACCTCCAGACGCACGCGGAGTTGGCGAGGGGCGCCGCCACCAAGGCGGCGCCGCTTGCCCTTACTCGGCGTTACACAGCTGTTCGGTGGTTTTGGCGAACGACCCCTGGATATCGGCGGGTGTGAAGCCGTACTGCTGCAGGATGTTCTTCCAGTCCTCGGTCTTTTTGAATTCGCTCAGCTCAGCGTTGAAGGCATCGCGGAAATCCTTCGAGCTGTTGGCGAAGGTAAAGCCGCCCCAGCTGCGCACTTCGTTGCCATCGATCACCGGGTCTTCGAACGGCTCGGCCAGACTCACCGCCTCGCTCATTTCGGCGAGATTGCTGGCCGTCAGGCCGGTGGCGGCATAGGCCGCGGCGCGACCGGTGGAAACCGTGGAAATGGCGTCGGAATTGCTGTTGATGGTGACCATGTTCGCCTCGGGCACGCCGAGCTTCTGCAACATCTCGAGCTGGTCGGCGCCGGCCATGATCGCCACTTTCAAGTCGCCTTCGGCGAACTGCTTGTAGCCGTGCAAATCATGAGGGTTGCCCTTCTGCACCAGCAGGCCTTCACCATAGCTGGTGTTGGGCTCGGAATAGATCACCGCCTTGCAGCGCTCCGGCAGGATCGCCATCTCCGCCGCCACCATATCGAAACGCTCGGCCTTGAGCCCCGGAATCAGCGAGCCGAACTGGGTCACCACCCATTGCACCTCGTCGATGCCCATACGTTTGAGAACCTGCGCGGCGACGGCCGGCCCCGCGCCTTCCGCCTCACCCTTGGCATTGACGAAGCCATAAGGGATTTCATTGGCCACGGCGACATTGACGAAGCCTTTTTCCTTTACTTCCTGCAACGTAATCGCACTGGCGCCAGCTGCGAACAAGCCACCGCACACGGCGGTCAACGCTCCAGCAATAAACTTTGATCTGGAATTAATTGTTTTCATCCTGCTCCCCTTTTTCTTGTGCATTCTCCAAAAATACCGGCGAACCATCCGGACAACTCGCTATCAACCGGGCCAAAGTTTTAGACAGTAATGCTTTGATGTCAAACCACTATTGCAAATCAGAGGCTATAGCGGAGGTTGAAAAGCGAAGAAAGGGCGGGGCTATTTGGCTCGGTTTGTGAGCGGAAAGCCGGTTATCGCCTACCCTGGGGGTCGCGTCGAGCTAGCCAAATTGCGCTGCGACTGGCACCAGCGGCAGCGCTTTATTGAGAGCAAGGCCTGGATCGCAAAACCGACTCCACCGATTGCTCTTCGCCCTATTCCTGCTTTGCCAGCAGAAACGCCTCTAGGTGCTGAATCACTTGCTCCGGCTGATCCTCATGAACATACAACTTGGCCTTGTCGATGCTGATAAAGCCGGCGAGCTTGGCAAAGCCACGGCTCATTTCAATGGCATAGGACTCAGGAAAGGTATCGTCCTGCCGCCCCCAGATCAGCAAGGTTTGCGCCGCGATCTGGCCGTGAAGCTGGCTTAAGGCATCGAGCTGCGGCCAATCGAGCACCGCGATAAAGGCGCGCCGGGCTTGCTCCATGTTCTGCGCGGACTCGATCAACGGCGCGATAAAGCGCTGATGAAAGCTGCCGAGCAAGTGCTGGTGGTCGTAGAGCGTTCCGCCAAAGCCCAGCTTTGAACACAGATAGGCAGCGCTTCTCAGCTGTATGCGGGCAAGCGCGCCGTACCCCGGCAACCAACGCGCGAGTTGTTTGTACAGACGCTGGTTGGGTGCGCGATGCCCGGGTATTTCGCTATTGAGCAGGACCAACTTGGCCACGCGGCTGGAGTCCAGCAGTGCAAGGTAGCGGGCGGCGATACCGCCGCTATCATTACCCAGCACGCTATAACCCTGGGCAATGCCCAAGGCCGCAAGCAAGCCCTGGAGCAGACGCGCCTGGCCGGCAGGGCTCAGATCATGTTCCGTGGACCAGGCTGTCACCCCAGCGCCGGGGAGGTCCGGCACAATGCAACGAAAGCGCGAGGCGAGCGCATCGACCAATGGGGCAAAGGTATCGCCATTGAGCGGCCAGCCGTGCAGCATCAGCAGTACCGGGCCTGTGCCATAGTCGCGGTAACCGAAACGCAGCCCTTCGATATCGATGAATTGATGCGGTGCGGCAAGAAAGCCGCTGACCTGTGGGTTATTGCACGCGTTCATTGTGCTGCCTCGGGCGCCATGGGATTTCGGCCAATGTACTGGCAGCCAGGGCAAGCAACTTGTAAGAACCAACTGATTTGAGGACGCCGTGCAGAATTATCTGATCCTGGGCAACCAGCTCACCTTATATGTCGGACCGCTGCCCGACATCAGCCTGCATCGACATAGCGCCAGCGCCCTATGCCTTGGCTTACAGGCACCGATTCAGGCACGAGGCGCCAGCGAAAGCCCATGGCAACATTACGATCAGCTATTCGTGCCGGCAGGCGTCGAGCATGCCCTGGCGTTTGCGGGGCAGCCCGTGGCGGTGTTGTTTTTCGAGACCCAGAGCCGCCTGTACCAGCAGCTGTTGCTGCGTTACAGCCTACCCACCGAGCATCTGAGCGATCCTGGGCCGATTGCCGGCAACTGGCTAGCGGAACTCGAAGGGTTAACGGGAAGCGATGCGCAGGACGGCGAAGCCTTGCTCGGGCTGATCGCCACGCGCCTGCTGCCCGATGCGGATGAGTCGAGCCATGTGGACCCGCGGGTACTCAAGGTGCTGAGTGCGATGCAGGCGCAGCCCCAGCGCAATTTCGCCACCGAAGAGCTGTCTGCCCTCGTTTGCCTCTCGCCGAGCCGCCTTTCGGCGCTGTTCAACCGCACGATGGGGCTGCCGCTGAGGCGCTATCGGGTGTGGCTGCGCCTGCGCTCGCTGGTCGGTTTCGTCAGCCAGGGGCTATCGCTTACCGACGCCGCGCAGATGGCGGGATTCAGCGACTCCGCCCATTTCAGCAACAGTTGCCGCAAGCTATTGGGGGTCAAGCCGACCGATGTGCTCGCTGGCGATGATTTACGCATTCTCTTCTCCAACCGCCTGTGAACCCTTCAGACCCGCGGCCACGATTGGATTTGCGCAGTTGCTGCCGGATTGTGCTGGGGGCTTATCCGGACACGCACCGCCTGTAGGAGCGGCTGGGCGGCACTCCGCCTTGGCCGCAATTCGGATAGGTGACCAAGTTGGCGCATCCGCCGCCCGGTAGCCCGGATGCAATCCGGGGCAGATGGGATGGCCGACACCGCTTCCCGGATTTCATCCGGGCTACAGGTAGGTCTGGTAGCCCGGATAAGCCTAGGCGCAATCCGGGATCGCCTTCCCGGTTGCTCTGCGAGTGACGAAACGGTTGAGTTTCTACTCACCCCAGCATGGTCACATGCCGCGGATGGCTGGCGACCCGCTCCAGCCAGGCGCGGATCGCCGGGTAGTCGCTGAGGTCGAAACCGCCCTCATCCGCCACATGGGTGTAGGCATACAGGGCGATATCGGCGATCGAGTAGTGCTCGCCTACCAGATAGGGCGTGCGCTGCAGCTGCTTCTCCATCACTTTGAGCGCCTTGTGGCCGCGGACATGGCAGGCGTGATACTCCTCGCGGCGCTCCTCGGGCAGGCCCTGATACAGCTGGATAAAACGCGCCACCGCGACATAGGGTTCGTGGCTGTACTGCTCGAAGAATTGCCACTGCAATACCTGGGTGCGCAGGCGCGGTTCGCTGGGCAGAAATTCGCTGCCGTCGGCGAGGAAGTTGAGGATGGCGTTGGACTCCCACAGGCAGGTGCCGTCGTCCAGCTCCAACACCGGGATCTTGCCGTTGGGGTTTTTCGCCAGAAAGGCCTCTTTCTGGGTGTCGCCCCTGAGGATATCGATCGGCACCCACTCATAGGCCGCGCCGAGCAGGTGCAACATCAGCTTGACCTTGTAGCAGTTGCCCGAACGGTAATCGCCATAAACCTTGTACATCGCTCCACCCTCCTGTGGTTACTGTCGTGTTTGCTAGTGGCTCAGGCTGCCGCGGCGGCCTGAGCCTGGCGGATCACTTCGGCCAGGCGCTTGAGACCTTCGCTCAATCGATCGGGCGCGACGTGACTGAAGTTAAGCCGCAAATGCCCCGGATGTTGGTCCGGATCAATAAAGAACGGCTCGCCCGGCATAAAGGCGACGTTCTGCGCCAGCGCTGGTTTAAGCAGCGTACGGGTGTCCAGCGGCTGTTTGAGGGTCAGCCAGAAGAACAACCCGCCTTGGGGAATTTGCCAGTCGGCCAGGTCGCTGAAGTGCTCCTGCAACACCGCTTGCATGGCGTCGCGACGAACCCGGTAGAAATCGCGCAGCTCGGCCAGGTGATTGCGGTACTGCTCGCTGCCGAGCCACTGCAGCGCCTGCCATTGGCCGATGCGGTTGGTGTGCAGGTCCGCCGATTGCTTGAGGCGCAGCAGATAGGGGAACAGATCAGGTGTGGCGATCAGGTAGCCGACGCGCAGGCCCGGCAGCAGGGTCTTGGATACGGTGCCGGTGTAGATCCAACTGGCTTTTTGCAGGCGGCTGACGATAGGCGTGGCGCTGCCCTCGTCGAACACCAGCTCGCGGTAAGGTTCGTCTTCGATCAGGGTCACGCCGAACTCGTCGAGCAGTGCCGCCACGGCGTCGCGCTTGGCCTCGCTATAGCGCACCGCCGAAGGGTTCTGGAAGGTCGGGATCAGGTAGGCGAAGGCCGGCTTGTGGTTTTCCAGGCGCTGGCGCAGGGCGTCGATCTGCGGGCCGTCGGCCTCTTGCGGCACGGCGATGCAATCGGCACCGAACAGCTGAAAGGCTTGCAACGCGGCCAGGTAGGTCGGCGCTTCGAGCAGCACTTCGGTACCCGGGTCGATAAACAGCTTGCTGGCCAAGTCCAGGGTTTGTTGCGAACCGCTGACGATCAACACCTGACTGGCCTCGCAGGGTACGCCCAGGGCGCGCGCCTCGGCGGCGATGGCTTCGCGCAACTCCGGCTCGCCTTCGCTCATGCCGTACTGACCCATGCTCACCGGCATATCCGCCCACTCGACCTTGGGCAGCATCGGCTCGGCGGGCAGGCCGCCGGCGAAGGACATCACCTCCGGACGCTGCGCCGCGGCGAGGATTTCACGGATCAAGGAGCTTTTCAGGCGGGCAACGCGTTCGGAGAAGGCCATGGAGATCACCGGTAGCAAAGGCAAATAAAAATAGGTCAAACTGTTTGACCGAAATCTTGTGTAGCCGAAGCTACGACACCCAGGACAAATACGTCAATAGGCTTGACCTTAATGTTCGATCTGCAAAACATCGGCACTCAGCAAACCGCCATGGAGGCGTTCTTTTTCGGCTACCAGGCGTTTACCGCCAAGGCCGACGAAATGCTCGCGCGCCGCGGCCTGTCGCGGGTCCATCACCGCATTCTGTTTTTTATCGGCAAGTACCCGGGCCTGAGCATGAAGCAACTGCTCGGTTACCTGGGCGTGAGCAAGCAGGCGCTGAATACGCCGCTACGTCAGTTGCTGGAAATGGACCTGGTGGAAAGCCTGGCGGCAGAAGACGATAAACGTAAACGCCTGCTGGGCCTGACCCGCGAGGGCGCGAAACTGGAGCTGGCCCTGCGCCGCGAACAGGCCAAGCTGTTGCAACGTGCCTTTGGCGAAGCCGGGGAAGCGGCGGTCGAGGGCTGGTTACGGGTCAATCAGGCGCTGGGGCGCGCGCACCAAGCGGCGACGGTGCAGGAGTGATGGGCGGTTGTTGCAACAGACCAAAACAACGCACCTGCAGGAGCCAGCTTGCTGGCGATGCGTTCCGCTGCGAGATGGATCGTCGGAGTGCCGAACCACGGCAAGCTGGCTCCTACGAAGAGCGTCGGCTCCGCGCAACACGAAACTGGCTTCGGTGCTTCAGTCTAGGGGCTTGACTTCGTAGGGTGCGCCGCGCGCTCCAGCGCAGATTCCTGGTGCGCACGGCGCACCCTAGTCATTACGACCTCTGCAAGCAGCAAGGTTGGGCCGGGCCACGCAGCCACAATCTACCTACTCAGCCTGACGTCTCTGCTCGGCTGCCGCCTGGAAGAATACCCAGGCCGTAGCAATGCTCGCGCCGATCAGCGGCAACATCGCCACCACCGCGAGAACCATGCTGGCCAACATAAGGCCGCCGATCAATTCCAGCCAGGCCATCAAGCGAAACGCGGGGTAGACATTCTGCACTTGGCGCAAGCGAAAACCCAGCCAAGCCAGTATGGCCCCATAGACGGCGAGCACCGCGAGATAGACGACCATCTGCCAGCCCAGCTCGCCGAGCATATCCGTCCAGAACAGGTCGAGCATCATCACCAACAGCCCCCAAAGCACCATCGCCCAGGTCGGCTTGCTCAAGTGCTGCGCGGCAAAGCGTTGCTCGGCGAAGAGTTTCAATTGGAGCAACAGGTAGCAGCCCAATAGCGTCAATGTCGGGTTAAGCCAGTAACTGAACGACTCCAACGAGGCATCTTCGAGAAAACCAGCCATAGCAGCCAAACCCAGTGCTACAAGCGAACCGAGCGCCGCGACCAAATTGAGGTAACCGAGCAATTGCAGGCGCCCAGGACTCCAGCCTTCGAGCCTCTGCACCTCAGTATTTTCCACCAGGCTGACCTGAGGGGCGGCGTAAGGGTTGTCTAGCTGATCCATCGCGAATCCCTGCGGGCTGTTGAATTAAGGCAACGAGCCTACCCTTTGCCACACGCGGCGCCAATCGCCTGGGTCCAGTCGACTGTATCGCTCGATGCGCATCTGGCTGTACGGCGACGCCAAGCCGCACTGCCCTTAAGGTGCAAGCACTGCCATCGAGTGCCCGACCATGACCGCCGAATTGCTGATCGCCTTTGTCGCCTTTGCCTTCGTCACCTCGGTGACGCCGGGGCCGAACAATATGATGCTGCTCGCCTCCGGGGTGAACTTCGGCCTGCGCCGCAGCCTGCCGCATATGCTCGGTATCAGCCTGGGCTTTATGGTCTTGGTGATGGCGGTCGGCCTGGGCCTGGGGCAATTGTTCGAACAGGTGCCGATGCTCTATAGCGTGCTGCGTTATCTGGGGGCGGTCTACTTGCTCTACCTGGCCTGGAAGATCGCCAACTCAGGCGCGCCGGATAGCCAGGCCGGCGAGCGCGGCAAGCCGTTCAGCTTTCTCCAGGCGGCGGCCTTTCAGTGGGTCAATCCCAAGGCCTGGGTCATGGCGATCGGCGCCATCACCACCTACACGCCGCAGGAAGATTTTCTGGTCAATGTGCTGCTGATCGCCGCACTGTTCGCCCTGGTCAACTGCCCCAGCGTCGGCCTGTGGACGGTCGCCGGCAGCCTATTGCGTAACTGGCTGAAAAACCCGCGGGTGCTGCGCGGCTTCAATATCGGCATGGCGCTGCTGCTGGTGGCCTCGCTCTACCCCATAGTCACGGACAGCGGATTACTCTGATGCAGGAACTCACCCAACCCCGTCTGCGCCCGTTGGCCGACACCTCGATGTCGGCGGTGGTCGCCGGCTTTATCGCCATGCTCACCGGCTATACCAGTTCCCTGGTGCTGATCTTCCAGGCTGGCCAGGCCGCTGGACTGTCCAGCGGGCAGATTTCCTCATGGATCTGGGCCCTGTCGATCGGCATGGCAGTGACCTGCATCGGCCTGTCGCTACGTTACCGCGCGCCGGTGATGATCGCCTGGTCGACGCCCGGTGCGGCGCTGCTGATCACCTGCCTGCCGGGCGTGCCCTACAGCGAAGCGATCGGCGCCTTTATCCTCGCCTCGGGGCTGATCGTGCTGATCGGCCTGACCGGCACCTTCGACCGCCTGATGCGGCGCATTCCCGGCTCCATCGCCGCCGCGCTGCTGGCCGGGGTGCTGTTCAAGATCGGCCTGGAAATCTGCGTGGCCGCCGAGCAACAACCGGTGCTGGTGGTGGCAATGCTGCTGGCTTATCTGTTCGGCAAACGTCTGTTGCCGCGCTATGCGGTGCTCGCGGCCCTGATCGTCGGTTGCGTGCTGGCCGGGTTGTTCGGCCTGCTGAACTTCGAGCACTTCGAGCTGCAACTGGCGACCCCGGAGTGGACCACGCCGAGCTTCTCCCTCGCCGCGGCGATCAGCATCGGCATTCCGCTGTTTATCGTCGCCATGGCGTCGCAGAACCTGCCGGGCATGGCCGTACTGCGCGCCAACGGTTACCAGGTGCCGGCTTCACCATTGTTGAACGCCACCGGCCTGACTTCGATGCTGCTGGCGCCGTTCGGCTCCCACGGCATTCATATGGCGGCGATCAGCGCGGCGATCTGCGCCGGCCCCGAAGCCCACGAAGACCCGAAAAAACGCTACACCGCGGCGGTCTGGTGCGGGCTGTTCTACGGCATCGCCGGGATCTTCGGCGCCACCCTCGCCGCCCTGTTCAGCGCCCTGCCCAAGGCGCTGATCCTGTCCATCGCCGCTTTGGCGTTATTCGCCTCGATCATCGGCGGCCTGACCCAGGCGATGAGCGAAGCCAAGGAACGCGAGGCGGCATTGATCACCTTTCTGGTAACCGCCTCAGGCATGACGCTGTTCTCGGTCGGTTCGGCATTCTGGGGGATAGTGGCCGGCTTGCTGACCCTGGCGATTCTTAACTGGGGCAAGGACTGATAGGTATCTCGGGCAAGCCCTGTTGGGCTAACGAGCCAAGTGGCACACCACCTCATCCGTGGGAGGGGCTTTAGCCGCGAAGCTTTGGCCGCAACAATAGCGATGCAGAGAAAAGAAGGCTGAGCACGTAGCCTGGGTTGAGCGCAGCGATACCCAGGGCGCCGATACCCGGGTATCGCTTCGCTCAACCCGGGCTACCATTGGGTGACTTTGATCGTTCCCACATCGAGGCGTCGAACCGTCCACGTGGGAACGATCAGCTGCTCCCGTAGCCCGGGTGAAGTCCGGGAAAGCCACCGCCCGCCAACAGCTCCCCGGATTGCATCCGGGCTACAAGCCTGACGAGATAGCGCGTACACCAATGAAAAAGGCGCCTGGATAGGCGCCTTTTGCTTGTTGCAAGCGAAACACGATCAGATCGCGGTCGCTCCGCCATCCACCGCCAAAGCATGGCCGGTGGTGAAAGCAGCGTTATCGCAGCACAGATAAAGCACCGCGGTGGCGATTTCCTCGACCTTGCCGATGCGCCCGACCGGGTGCATGGCGGCGGCGAATTCGCCTTTCTTCGGGTCGGACTCGTAGGCGCGGCGGAACATGTCTGTGTCGATCACCGCCGGGCATACTGCGTTGACCCGCAGTTTTTTCTTCGCATACTCGACCGCGGCGGATTTGGTCAGGCCGATCACCGCGTGCTTGGAAGCGCTGTAGATGCTCATCTTCGGCGCCGCGCCCAGACCGGCGACGGAGGCGGTATTGACGATGGCGCCGCCGCCCTGGGCCAGCATCAGCGGGATCTGGTGCTTCATGCACAGCCACACGCCTTTGACGTTGACGCCCATGATCGCGTCGTACTCGGCTTCGCTGCCGTCGGCCAGCTTGCCCTTCTCGATCTCGATGCCGGCGTTGTTGAAGGCGTAGTCCAGGCGACCGTAAGCGGCCAGAATGCGCGCCATCAGTTCCTGAACCTCGGCATCGCGGGTCACGTCGCAGCGCACGAACAGCGCATCGCCGCCCGCTGCGCGAATCAGCTCGACGGTGCCTTCGCCACCTTGAACATCGACATCGGAAACCACCACTTTAAGGCCTTCGTTCGCGAACGCCTGAGCCGTTGCGCGGCCGATACCGGCGGCGCCACCAGTTACCAGGGCGACCTGGCCAGAAAAAGTAAAACTCATCCGTGCATCCTCTAAGGGGAAGAAGTCTGCGACGAGTCTAGTCAGGCCGATGCCGATGCGGCAGCACTATTAATGGCCTGGTGATGGTCTTATGCAAATTAATGATTAAGCCAACGAACCGCCATCACTCGAATCGATTGACGTTCATTCCGCAGCAGCACGGCGCTTGCCCGGCCAGCCACTAAGGGCTATCAACAGAGTTTCCGTTCACTGAGAACTCATCGATGAATATGCCGCTCAACCGTCAATTCCTGCTCGCCCAACGCCCGGTCGGCCTGCCCGGCCGCGAGACCTTCAGTTATGTGGAAACCCCGCTGGGCGAGCCGGGCCCGGGGCAGATCCTGGTGAAGAACGCCTACCTGTCGCTAGACCCGGCCATGCGCGGCTGGATGAACGATGCCAAGTCCTATATCCCGCCGGTCGGTATCGGCGAAGTGATGCGCGCCCTCGGCGTCGGTGAAGTGATCGCTTCCCAGCACCCGGACTTTGCGGTCGGCGATCACGTCAACGGCGCGCTCGGCGTGCAGGATTACTTCCTCGGCGAGCCGAAGGGCTTCTACAAGGTCGACCCCAAGCGCGCGCCGCTGCCGATGTACCTGTCGGCGCTGGGCATGACCGGGATGACCGCCTACTTCGCCTTGCTCGACGTCGGCGCGCCCAAGGCCGGGGAAACCGTGGTGATCTCCGGCGCCGCCGGTGCGGTCGGTAGCGTTGCCGGACAGATCGCCAAGATCAAGGGTTGCCGCGTGGTCGGCATCGCCGGCGGCGCGGACAAGTGCAAGTTCCTGATCGACGAACTGGGCTTCGACGGCGCCATCGACTACAAGAACGAAGACCTGCACGCCGCGCTGAAACGCGAATGCCCAAAAGGCGTGGACGTGTACTTCGACAACGTCGGCGGCGATATCCTCGACGCTGTGCTGACGCGCATCAACTTCAAGGCACGGGTGGTGATCTGCGGCGCGATCAGCCAGTACAACAACAAGGAAGCCATGAAAGGCCCGGCCAACTACCTGCAATTGCTGGTCAAGAGCGCGCGCATGGAAGGCATGGTGGTGATGACCTACGCACCGCGCTTCGCCGAAGCAGCGCAGGAAATGGGCGGTTGGCTGGCCAGCGGCAAGCTGAAATCCAAGGAAGACATAGTGCCCGGCCTGCAAACCTTCCCGGAAACCCTGCTCAAGCTGTTCAGCGGCGAGAACTTCGGCAAGTTGGTGCTCAAGGTCGATTAAGCCCGCACCAAGCAAGACCGTAGGATGGGTCGGGCCGCGCAGGTTAGCCGCCCACGCGATGCGTGACAAAGCCGCATTGCCGGGGCGGCGTAACCCATTGGGGCGCACGGGTATCGCCTCGCTCAACCCATCCGCCCTCTACCTGCCATTGCGCTGCCTCGTAGCCCGGATGAAATCCGGGGAATGCTGGCGCCTGCAGAACCGCTCCCCGGATTGCATCCGGGCTACTGGTCTAGATTCTCCCTCTCCCGCCAATGCCTACGCCGCCACCATCTCCTGTTCTTCCCGCTTAAGCGGCCGCCAGCGGCGCAGCAGCATATAGAGCGTGGGAATCACGAACAGGGTGAAGAAGGTGCCGACCAGCAGGCCGCCGACTATCACCAGACCGATCTGCTGGCGGCTTTCCGCGCCGGCGCCGCTGGCGATGGCCAGCGGCAGCGAGCCCAGGACCATGGCCCCGGTGGTCATCAGAATCGGCCGCAGGCGCTGCACCGCGGCGTCGATCACCGCGCTGCGCAGTTCATGCCCGCCGCGCAGCAGCACGTTGGCGAATTCGACGATCAGGATGCCGTGCTTGGTGATCAGACCGATCAGCGTCACCAAACCGATCTGCGAGTAGATATTCAGGGTGCCGCCGAACAGCGTCAGCGCCAGCAAGGCGCCGGCCATCGACAGCGGTACGCTGAACAGGATGATCAAGGGGTCGGTGAAGCTCTCGAACTGCGCCGCCAGCACCAGGAAGATAAACACCAGGGCCAGGGCGAAGATCAGCGCGACGCCGGAACTTGACTCCTTGAAATCCCGCGAGGTGCCGGTGTAGTCGTACTGCGTCTCGGGCGGAAATACGCCGCGGGCGGTGTTTTCCAGATGCCCCAGCACTTCGCCCAGGGTGTAACCGGCGCCGACGTTGGCGCTGACGGTCACCGCCCGCAGCTGGTTGAAATGGTTGAGTTCGCGCGGTGCCACGGTTTCGCGCACCTCGATCAGATTCGACAGCTGCACCATGCTGCCGTCGCGCCCGCGCACATAGACGCGGTCGAGATCCTGCGGGTTGCTACGGTCGACGTCCTGCAACTGCACCATCACGTCGTATTGTTCGCCGTTCTGCTTGAAGCGCGTCACCTGGCGGCTGCCGAACAGGCTTTCCAGGCTACGACCGATGGTCGCCACATCGCTGCCCACCGCCACCGCCTGCTCGCGATTGACCGCGACCTTGAGCTGCGGCGCATTCAGTTTGAGGTCGCTGTCGAGGCTCTCCAGGCCGGGGTAATCGCGCAGGCTGTTCAGCAGTTCATCGACGTAGACCTGCAGCTCGGCGTACTCCAGGGACGAGCGGATCACGAAGTTGACCGGCTGGTTGCGCGCGCTCTGCCCGAGCGGCGGCCGGTTGACCGGAAAGGCGCGCATCCCGGCGATCTCCTGAAATTTGGGCAACAGCTCGTTGCGGATCTCGAACTGGCTGCGCGAGCGTTGATCCCAGTCCTCCAGCTTCATAAAGGAAATACCCTGGGCCACGGTGGGGAAACCGGCGATCACCATATAGCGGTTGGTTTCCGGGATGCTCGCGTACGCCGCCTCGATCTCCCGCGCGTAACGCCCGGTGTAGTCGATGGTCGCGCCATCCGGGCCGTTGAACACGCCGATGATGGTGCTGGTGTCCTCGGTCGGCGCCAGCTCCGATTTCAGGCCGCTGAACAGCAACGCACAAGCCAGCATGATCACCAGCAAGACGCCGACCACCAGTGCCCAGGCGCTCAGGGCCCGCGCCAGCAGGTGCTTGTAGCCGTAAGTCAGTTTGTTGAGGAAATCCTCGATCAGGTTGTAAACCCGGCTGTGCCGCTCGCCGGCCTGATGCGGTTTGAGCAGCACCGCGCACATCATCGGCGTCAGGGTCAGGGCGACGAAACCCGAAACCAATACGGCGCCGGCCAGAGTCCAGGCGAACTCGGTGAACAGCTTGCCGGTGGTGCCCTGCATAAAGCCGATGGGGGCGAATACCGCGGCCAGGGTCAGGGTCATGGCGATCACCGCGAAGGCGATTTCGCGGCTGCCCTTGAGCGCGGCCTGCAGCGGGCGCATGCCCGTTTCGATATGCCGGTGGATGTTCTCCAGCATGACGATGGCGTCGTCCACCACCAGACCGATGGCCAACACCATGGCCAGCAGGGTCAGGGTGTTGATGGTGAAACCCATCAGGCTCATCAGGGCGAAGGCGCCGATCAGCGATACCGGAATGGTCACCAACGGAATGATGGTCGCGCGCAGCGAGCGCAGGAAGATGAAGATGATCAGAATGACCAGCGCCACCGCTTCCCAGATGGTGATGAAGACATTGTCGATGGATTCGCGGATGAACAACGAGTTGTCATGGGCGATGGCCATTTCCATGCCTTCGGGCAGCAGCTCGCGCACCTCCGGCAGCGCCGCATTCAGGCCATCGGAAATTTCCAGCGGGTTGGCCGTGGCCTGCTTGATCACGCCCATGGACACCGCCGAGCGACCCTTGTAGCGCACGATGCTGCGTTCGTTCTGCGCGCCGATTTCGGCGTAGCCGACATCGGCCAGACGCAGCAGGTAGCCACGGGAGTCGTCGAGGATCAGCTGGTTGAATTGCTCCGGGGTGTTCAAGTCGGTTTCCGCGAGCACGGTGAACTCGCGCTCGCGCGATTCGATGCGCCCAGCGGGGACTTCCACGTTCTGCCGGCGCAGGGCGTCTTCCACGTCCTGCACGGTGAGGTTATGCGCGGCGAGTTTTTCCGGATCGAGCCAGATGCGCATCGCCAGGGTGCGGCCGCCGCGGATCTGCACTTCGGAGACCCCGGGGATGGTTTGCAGACGGTCCTTGATCACCCGTTCGAGGACATCGGTGATCTCCATCGAACTGTAGCGTTCGCTGTAAAAGGCGATCCACACCACCGGCTGCGCATCGGCCTCGACCTTCTGCACGATGGGTTCCCTGATTTCCTCCGGGAGCAAACCGCGCACCCGGCCCAGGCGATCGCGCACGTCGTTGGCGGCCTCGTCGGCATTGCTGCCGAGGGTGAACTGCGCGGTGATCTGGGTGTTTTCCGAGCGGCTGATGGAGCTGACGAAATCCAGCCCCTCGATGCCCGAGAGCACGTCCTCGATCGGCTGGGCGACCTGCGACTCCATGATCTCCGGGCTGGCGCCCGGATAGGTGACGTTGACCGTGACAATGGGCACGTCGACATTCGGGTACTCGCGCACGCTCAGGCGCTGATAGGCCATCAAGCCGAGCAGCACCAGCACCAGCGACAGCACAGTAGCGAAGACCGGCCGGCGGATGCAGATATCCGACAGCGTCATGGATTGGGCTCCGAGGGGCGGCCAGCCGCCACCTTGGTGCGCACCGGCATGCCCTCGCGCACCTTCTGCCAGCCGGCGCTGATCAATGTCTCATCGCCGCGCAGACCTTCGCGCACCTCCACCGTGCCGTCCATGCGCTTGCCCAGCTCGACCTCGCGCACCGCGACCTTGCCGTCCACCACCAGATTGACCAACAGGCGCTCGCCCACCGGCATCACCGCCTCTTCGGGAATGATCAGGGCATCGGCGCGCTCATCGAGAATCACCGAAACCTTGACGAACTGCCCCGGCCGCAGGCGTCGCTCGGGATTGTCGATACGTGCGCGAATCGCCTGGCTGCGCCCGGCCTCGTCGAGCCGCGGATTGATCGCGAATATCTCGCCGACGAAACGCTCGCCGGGATAGGCGTCCAGGCTGATCTCGACCGTCTGGCCGAGGCGAACCTGGTTGACGCTCTTCTGCGGAATACGGAAATCCACCTTGAGCGGGTCGAGCACTTCCAGGTTGACGATATCCTGACCGGCGCTCAGGTAGTCGCCGGGGCTGGCCTCGCGCAAACCGAGCACGCCGTCATGCGGCGCCTGGATCCGCGTCTTGTCCAGACGCGCCTGGGCCAGGGCCAGACTGGCGCGGGCGGCCTGCTGCTGGGCGCTGGCTTCGTCCAAGGCTTGGGCGTTACTGGCACCGCGCTTGAACAGCATCTGCGCGCGCTGAAAGTTCTTTTCCGCCAGGTTCAGATTGGCCCGGGCCTGGGCCAGTTCGGCACGGCTGATCGCATCGTCCAGGCTGACCAGCAAGGCGCCGGCCTCGACGCTCTGGCCTTCGCGAAAGTGCAACTGGGCCAGACGCCCGTCGATTTCCGGGCGGATCATCACCGACTCGTCCGAGCGCAACGAGCCGAACGTGATCAGCTCGTCGCGCACCAGGGCCTTGGTCACCGGCACCACTTCCACCATGGGGCCTTCGGCGGCTTGGGCCGGCAGCGTAAAGCCCGCGAATAACAATAAAGCGCCTGAAAGGGAACGGCTTAGGGCGGACATAAACAACCTCTTGTCTTATTGAGGCCGAGTCTACGACCTCGGCGCAAGATTCAGCCGTGCTAAATGTTTCCCTTTATTTTATTGGCGCATACCCCGCCCGCTGACCAGCAAACGAATGCACACGCCATAGAGCAAGGCGGTGGCCACCAGCATGAAACCGATGGCGATGCCGATACGGATATCCGAAACCCCGAGAATGCCGTAGCGGAATGCGTTGACCATGTGCAGCACCGGGTTGGCCAGCGATACCGTCTGCCAGAACGGCGGCAGCAGGTTGATCGAATAGAACACCCCGCCCAGGTAGGTCAACGGCGTCAGCACGAAGGTCGGGATGATCGATATGTCGTCGAAGTTGCGCGCGAACACCGCGTTGACGAAGCCGCCCAGGGAGAAAATCGTCGCGGTCAACAGCACCACCAGCACGGTAATGCCGAGGTGGTGCACCTGCAGCTTGGTGAAGAACAGCGACAGCAGCGTGACGATAAAACCCACCGCCAGACCGCGCAGCACCCCACCGACCACATAGCCGATCAGGATGATATGCGGCGACACCGGCGAAACCATCAGCTCCTCGACCGAGCGCTGGAATTTGCTGCCGAAGAAACTCGACACCACGTTGCCATAGGCGTTGGTGATCACCGACATCATGATCAGCCCCGGCACTATGTATTCCATGTAGGTGAAGCCATCCATATCGCCGATCTGCCGGCCGATCAAATTACCGAAGATGACGAAATACAGAACCATGGTGATCGCCGGCGGCAGCAGGGTTTGCGGCCAGATGCGGGTGAAGCGGCGAACTTCCCGATAAACGATGGTACGCAGCGCCACCATATTGGCGGCGAACTCGGAGTTCAGGTAAGCCGTGCTCATACCGCCCCCTTCGTCAGGTTCTTCTCGACCAGGGACACGAACAGTTCCTCCAGGCGGTTGGTTTTATTGCGCAAGCTGAGTACCTCGATGTTCTGCAACGCCAACTGGCGGAACAGCTCGGTGATGCCCTGGGACTTGTCGACCTGCACTTCCAAGGTGTGGTGATCGAGCAACCGCGCCGGGTAGCCGAGCAGCTGTGGCGCCACCGTTTGGGAATCCTTGAGGTCGAGCAGGAAGGTCTCGACATGCAGCTTTTTCAGCAGCGTCTTCATGCTGGTGTTTTCGACGATGCGACCGTGATCGATGATGCCGATGTTGCGGCACAGCTGTTCGGCCTCTTCCAGGTAGTGGGTGGTGAGGATGATGGTGATGCCCTGGGCGTTGAGCTCGGTGAGAAAACTCCACATCGAGCGGCGCAGCTCGATATCGACACCCGCGGTGGGCTCGTCGAGGATCAACAGACGCGGTTGATGCACCAGCGCGCGGGCGATCATCAGCCGGCGCTTCATGCCGCCGGACAGCTCGCGCGACGGCACATTGTGCTTGCCCCAAAGACCCAGCTGGTTGAGGTACTGCTCGGCGCGTTCCTTGGCGATGCGCGCGGGAATGCCGTAGTAACCGGCCTGGGTCACCACTATGTCGAAGGCTTTTTCAAACTGGTTGAAATTGAATTCCTGCGGCACCACGCCGAGGCAACGCTTGAGCGCCGAGGGCTGCTTATCGAGGTCGTGACCGAAGACGTTGACCGTGCCGCTGGTCTTGGTCACCAGGGTGGAAAGGATGCCGATGGTGGTGGATTTACCGGCGCCGTTGGGGCCGAGCAAAGCGAAAAAATCGCCCTCGGCAACATCCAGATCGATGCCGTGCAAAGCTTGAAAGCCGTTGCCGTAGGTCTTGCTCAACTGGCGAATGGACAGAGCGGTACTCATAAAAATGCGCGCACCTGATTGGAGAAAAAAGAAAGGTCAAGCGAAGGCTGCGCCCACAACACAGGCACAAAGTCGTTCAAGTCTAGCGTTTGCCGGGAGGCCATCGCAGCCCCTTTACCGGAATAATGCGATCGGCCATGACCGGGCAGCAGCCTAACAGCGCTGCAAAAAGAAGAAACCCCGCCGCCCCGATGGTACTAATCGAGACCATCGATACAACCCGGACGTAGCGAAGCGTTGTAACCCGGACAAGCCTTGGCGCAATCCGGGAAAAGTCCGCGCATCTGCCAACGCTCCCCGGATTGCATCCGGGCTACGGAGCGCGCGTTGGTAGGGCGGACATGGCGCAGCCTTGCCCGCCGCTGGCATCCGGATGGTGGACAAGCCTTCGGCATGTCCACGAGGTCCTAGACCTTGCACATGGACGTACAACCGCGTCCTCTTTAAGCGCCGAGTTCGGCCTGCAAATCCCCCACCGGCTGCGGCGCGTCATCGCTGAACAGGTGCGGGTAGCAACTGGCCAAATGGGAGAAGAACAACTCCTCCGGCACATCGGCGAACTGGCCGTGATCGCGCAGGTACTCCATATAACGCTCGCCGTCGGCGTTGAATGGGTGGAACACACTGTCGCTACGCCCATCGAACTCCAGCGGCTCGACCTTGAATAGTTGGCATAGCGTCAAGTTGAACGCCGGGGTCGCCTTGACCCAACGGCCATCGAGATACAGCTCGGTATAGCCGTGCATGGCGAACACTTCGCTACGCAGCATCGCCAGCAGTTTTGGCGTGGACAGGTGGTTGCGCACATCGGCCAGGCCGATGCGCGCCGGTATGCCGCAATGCCGGGCGCACGCCGCCAGCAGAGTCGCCTTGGGTACGCAGTAGCTCTCGCCGCTGAGCATGGCATGGCTGCCTTTCAGGGTGTCGGGATCGCGGCTGAACACATAGGGGTTGTAGCGAATCTGGTCGCGTACCGCGTAGTACAGCGCGACCGCCTGCTGACGAGGCTCGCGACTGGCGCCCCGCGCGTTTTCTGCGAACTCAACTACAGACGGGTGGTCACTATCGATGAAGCGGCCGGGCTCGAGGTACCTGTGCATCAGCGTCTCTCCATGCTTGTTTAGCCAGTCTAACGACGCCGGTCATACGCGTGTCATGGCAATCCGGCCAAGCTCACCGCTCTTGTTGCCATTCGTGACGGCTGCATTTGTTATGGTGGTACAGCGCACCGTCATCATGGAGAACCGCACATGCTCGTAGTTTGGATACTCGTGCTGGTGCTCGGCGCGGCCTATCTGGCCCATCGCCGCACCACTCCCCTCGCATTTTTCGCTACCGCCGCCATCTACCTATTGCTGATGGGCTCGTTCAGTTCCGCGCCGGCCTGGCTGATGCTGATCTTCTGGCTGTTGTTGCTGGCCGTGGTCCTGCCCCTGGCGCTACCCGAACAACGCCGCAAATTGTTCAGCGCCCCGATGTTTGCCTGGTTCCGGCGCGTGTTGCCGCCGATGTCGGCCACCGAACGCGACGCCATCGAAGCCGGCACCGTCTGGTGGGACGGCGAGCTGTGCAGCGGCCGGCCGAATTGGGACACCTTGCTGGCCTACCCGAAGGCCAAGCTGACTGAAGAGGAGCAGGCGTTTCTCGACGGCCCGACCGAGGAACTCTGCGAACTGGTCAGCGATTGGGAGATCGGTCAACGCATGGACCTGCCACCCGAGGCCTGGGCGCATATCAAGCAGCACGGTTTCTTCGCCCTGATCATCCCCAAGCAATACGGTGGCAAGGGCTTTTCCGCCTATGCCCACTCGCAAGTGGCGATGAAGCTGGCGACCCGTAGCGGCGACCTGGCGTCCACCGTGATGGTGCCCAACTCCCTTGGCCCGGCCGAGTTGCTGCTGAACTATGGCACCGAGGAGCAGCGCAACCATTACTTGCCGCGCCTGGCCAGCGGCGAGGAAATTCCCTGTTTCGCCCTCACCGGCCCCTATGCGGGCTCCGACGCCGGCGCGATGAACGACACCGGGGTGATCTGCCGCGGCCAGTGGCAAGGCGAAGAAGTGCTCGGCCTGCGTTTGAATTGGGAGAAGCGCTATATCACCCTCGGTCCGGTCGCCACCCTGCTGGGCCTGGCGTTCAAAGCCTATGACCCGGATCATCTGCTCGGCGACGAGGAAGACCTCGGCATCAGCCTGGCGCTGATCCCGACGGACACCCCTGGGGTGGACATCGGCCGGCGCCATCTGCCCCTGGGCGCCGCCTTTATGAACGGCCCAAATACCGGCAAGGATGTGTTCGTGCCACTCGACGCCTTGATCGGCGGGCAGGAAATGCTCGGTAAGGGCTGGATCATGCTGATGAATTGCCTGTCGGTCGGCCGCTCCATTTCCCTGCCGGCGGTGGGCACCGGCGCGGCCAAATTCACCAGCCTGGTCACCGGTCAATACAGCCAAGTGCGCGAGCAGTTCAACGTGCCGCTGGCGGTCTTCGAAGGTATCCAAGAGGCCTTGGCGCGCATCGGCGGCAACGCCTGGTTGATGGACAGCGCGCGGGTGCTCACCGCCAATGCGGTGGACCTCGGCGAAAAGCCCTCGGTGCTGTCGGCGGTGCTCAAATACCACCTGACCGAACGTGGCCGCGAATGCATCAGCCACGCCATGGACGTACACGGCGGCAAGGGCATCATCATGGGCCCGAACAACTACCTGGCGCGCTCCTGGCAAGGCGCGCCGATTTTCATCACCGTGGAAGGCGCCAATATCCTTTCGCGCAACCTGATGATCTTCGGCCAGGGCGCGATCCGTTGCCATCCTTACGTGCTGGCGGAAATGACCCTGGCCAATCGCGAAGATCAGGATCAGGCGCTGGTGGAGTTCGACGAAGTACTGCTGCAACACATCGGCTTCGCCGTGCGCAATGCCGCCAGCAGCCTGGTGTTGAGTCTCGGTCTGGGGGCGTTCGACCGGGTTCCCCGCGACCGTATCAGCCGCCCCTACTTCCGCGCACTGAATCGTCTGAGCGCGGCCTTCGCCCTGCTCGCCGACGTCAGCATGATGCTCCTGGGCGGCGAACTGAAACGCCGCGAACGGCTGTCAGCGCGCCTGGGCGATGTACTCAGCCATCTGTACCTGGCCTCCGCCGCCCTCAAGCGCTACCACGACGAGGGTTACCCCGAGCATTCGCAGCCACTGTTGTGCTGGGCCATGGAGGAAAGCCTGGGCCATGCCGAACGCGCCCTGGAAGAATTGCTCGGCAACTTCCCCAACCGCATCGTCGGCTGCCTGCTGCGCGTACTGGTATTTCCCTTCGGCCGCAGACATAGGGGCCCCAGCGATGCGCTGGATGCCCAGGTCGCCGAGATCATCGGACGCAACAGCGGCGACCCGGCGCTGGAAGAGGTGCTCGTCGGCTGCTATCGGCCACAGGCGCAGGAAGATCCGGTCGGCGCCCTGCAACATGCGATGGACCTGCTGGATAGCGCGCGGCCCATCCAGCAAAAACTCGACGAGGCGCTTAAATCCGCTCAATTACAGGACAACGCGCTACACAACCCGATCGACGCAGCAGTCACCGCCGGAATACTCACCGTAGAGGAAGCCAGCCAGTTGCGACAAACCGAAGCCGCGCGACGCAAGGTGATCGATGTGGACGACTTCGCCAAGGAGCAACTGACCCTCGGCGAAGACAAAGTGCGATAGGCGCCAGGCAGGACAGCGGGCAGCGCGAGCCTTATACTGGCGCGCCCGTTTTACCTACAGGATCGCCCCATGGCCAATGCTCACATCGACCACCACCTCGCCCTGCTCAACCACCTGCGTACCGTGCTGGTGGCCCTGGGCGAAGCCGAGCAGATTCTCGATGACAGCCACGCGATGTTCGTCGAGCGTTATGACGAGTTGCTCACCGAGCTGCCGAACGATCCGGACAACAGCCTGTATCTTGGCCAGGACCTGATCAGCCAGATCTTCCAACGCTATCCGCAGATCGCCCACCTGATTCCGCGCGACTTGCTGTGGTTCTTCGGCGGCGACTGCCTGCATTTCATGCCCGACGAAGAAATCGAGATGTACCAGACCCTCGAAGAACGCCGCTTCCACGCCCAGGAAAACGACGAGCCCTTCGACTGGAACCAGGAAAAGCAGTTGCTCGCCATGCCCGCGCAAGGCAGCAAGCACTGACCGAGCGCTGAATGCAAAAAGCCCGCACGGCAAAACCGGCGGGCTTTTTACTGGGTGAATCGCAGATACGAAAACGCCGCTCGATGAGCGGCGTTTTCATTTATTGGAGCGGGAAACGAGACTCGAACTCGCGACCCCGACCTTGGCAAGGTCGTG
>NZ_CAMPHV010000056.1 GCF_946886105.1 uncultured Pseudomonas sp.
GCCCACCGCCCCCACCGCCTATGTACTGACCCGCCAATTGGGCGGCGACAGCCAATTGATGGTCGGCATCATCACCCTGCAAACCCTGTTGGCGACCGGCAGTCTATCGCTGGTGTTGATGCTGCTGACGCTCTGAGCACCGCACCCGGCAGCAGCTCCCAACGACCGTCGATCTGTCGGCTCCCATGAAAGCTGGCTGAAAGCTTCAGCCCTTAGCATCCGCCCACTGCCGGCATCAGACCGGCCTGTTCGGGCGCTGCGTTTGCGCACTGCCCGGCCAATCCCGACAACAACAAAATGGTGATTGCCATGCTTTATGCCTCCTGCCAGACCGGCCGCCCCACGCCCTCTCTCCGGCCGCTGAACGCCGCGCGCTGACACCCCCGCGCCGCGCCCCACTTATTCCGGAGATACCTTGATGCTGACGCTCCTTGGCTTCGCCATGGTTATGACCTTTATGTACCTGATCATGAGCAAACGCCTGTCGGCGCTGATCGCCCTGATCATCGTGCCGATCGTTTTCGCCCTGATCGGCGGCTTCGCTGCCGGCATCGGCCCGATGATGCTGGAAGGCATCGGCAAGCTCGCCCCGACCGGGGTGATGCTGATGTTCGCCATTCTCTATTTCGCCCTGATGATCGACTCCGGCCTGTTCGACCCGGCCGTGCGCGCCATCCTGCGCATGGTCAAGGGCGACCCGCTGAAGGTATCGATGGGCACCGCGGCGCTGGCGCTGATCGTTTCCCTCGATGGCGACGGCGCCACCACTTACATGATCTGCGTGGCCGCCATGCTGCCGTTGTACAGCCGCTTGGGCATGAGCCCGCTGATCATGGCCGGGCTGATCATCCTCGCCGGCGGCATCATGAACATGACGCCCTGGGGCGGCCCTACGGCGCGCGCCGCCAGCGCCCTGCAGGTCGACCCGTCGGACATCTTCGTACCCATGATTCCGGCGATGGTCGCCGGCGCCATCGCCCTATTCGGCCTCGCCTATGCCTATGGCAAGCGCGAGCGCTCCAGGCTCGGCGTGTTGCAGCTGCCGGACGGGCAGAACGATCACGAGGAAATCAGCGTCTCGCAATTTCCCGAGGCGCGCCGGCCCAAGCTGCTGTGGATCAACGGCGCGTTAACCGCCGTGCTGATGGCCACGCTGATCGCCGGCCTGCTGCCGATGCCGGTGCTGTTCATGATCGCCTTCAGCGTCGCCATGGTCGTCAACTACCCCTGCCTACAGCAGCAGAAGGAACGGCTCGCGGCGCACGCCGGCAACGTCCTGGCAGTGGTCGGGCTGATCTTCGCCGCGGGCATTTTCACCGGCATCCTATCGGGCACCGGCATGGTCGAAGCCATGTCGCAAAGCCTGCTGGCGATCATCCCACCCGAACTCGGTCCCTACATGGCGGTCATCACCGCCGTGGTGAGCATGCCGTTTACCTTCTTCATGTCCAACGACGCTTTTTATTACGGCGTGCTGCCGGTGCTGGCCGAAGCCGCCCAGCATTACGGCATCAGCCCGGTGGAAATGGCGCGCGCCTCCATCGTCGGCCAACCGGTACATCTGCTGAGCCCGCTGGTGCCCTCCACCTACCTGCTGGTCGGCCTGGCCAAGATCGAGTTTGGCGACCACCAACGATTCACCTTGAAGTGGGCGATATTGATCTGCCTATGTATTCTGCTCGCCGCCTTGTTGCTGGGTGTATTCCCGCTATTCGGCACGCCGTAATCGCCGTACTCGAACGCTTATCGATGCAGCCGGCAGCGCCCGGCTGCATCACGTTACCTCCCGACACTGAACACGAGGAAACCGCATCATGGAGTGGCTGACCAGCCCGGAAATCTGGGTCGCCTTCTTGACCCTCACCGCCCTGGAAATCGTCCTGGGCATCGACAACATCATCATGATCGCCATCCTGGTCGGGCGCATGCCGCCACACCTGCAGGCGCGTACCCGCCTGTTCGGTCTGGCCCTGGCCATGGTCACGCGCATCCTCCTGCTGCTGTCGATCGCCTGGATCATGCGCCTGACCAACGACCTGTTCCAACTGTTCGACCAGGGTATCTCCGGGCGCGACCTGATCCTGTTCTTCGGCGGCCTGTTCCTGCTGTGGAAGAGCAGCAGCGAGATCTACCACGGCCTGGAAGGCGAGGACGAAGCGGCGGGTGCGCCGAAAAGCATGATGGGCGGTGTCATCGGCACCATCATTCAGATCGCCATCATCGATATCGTCTTCTCCCTCGACTCGGTGATCACCGCCGTCGGCATGGTCTCCAACGTGCCGGTGATGATCGCCGCGATCATCGTCGCCGTACTGGTGATGATGCTCGCCGCCGGCACCATCAGCACCTTTATCGACAAGCATCCGTCGCTGAAGATGCTGGCGCTGTCGTTCCTCACCGTGGTCGGTACCGTGCTGGTCGCCGAAGCCTTCGAAGTGCATGTGCCCAAGGGTTACGTCTACTTCGCCATGGCCTTCTCGCTGGCCGTCGAAGCGATCAATATCCGCATGCGCGGCGCACGCCAGCGCAAGGCAGACCCGGTCAAGTTGCGCATGGATATTCCCGGCGAGTAAGCCTCAAGCGCACAAACCAGAACGGGGCCACAAGGCCCCGTTCTGCTTTCCGGGCTGGGCAAGCGGCTCTTTCAAGCCGCCCGAGCGATACGTCGAACGCCGCGCCTGGCCGTTTAAAATATTGGACTGGGTATTTTTCAAAAAAATAATAAAAAACAAATAATTAGCCATAAATATATGGAGATTGCCCGACCAGCAACGTGCGAAATACCGACAAATATCGGCTTATTCGTTTGACATATTTTACGGCTTTGGCAGACTGAGCCAGCTTTCAGCTGCCAATGTACCGCTGCGTGATACGGCCACTCGATGCCTCGAAGTGCCCACGCAGCGGTCTATCGGCAGAGGCTAGCCGAACCAGGAGGTAGCGCCGCAACGGCCCTTCCTGCACAGCCATGGCAGGTGCAGCCTGCCCCAAGGTGATTTATGTCCAACAACAAAACCCCGACCGCCAAACGTAAACCCGTGGTGCTGATGTCCATGGGCGCTCAAGAACGCAAAGGCCACGCCTATCAAGTCATGACCCACAAATACATCGTTCCCCTGGTCGAGTTATCCGGCTGTGTGCCGCTGCTGGCGCCGACCTGCTGCGGCACCGAGGATCTCGAGCAATACCTGGATATGGTCGACGGGGTCTACCTGACCGGCGCCGGCAGCAATATCGACCCGGCGCTGTACGGCCAGCCCAACCTGACCCCGGATAAGGGCCAGGACAGAGACCGTGACCTGTTCGACCTGCCGCTGATCCGTGCCGCTATCCAACGCGGCCTACCGCTTTTCGGCATTTGCCGTGGCATGCAGGAAATCAACGTGGCCCTGGGCGGCGACATCCATCAGAAGCTCTACGCCGAAGCCGACTTCGACGACCACCGCGAAGACGCCGACGCTCCGGTGGAAGTGCAGTACGGTGAAAGCCATAGCGTCGATGTGTTGCCGGGCACCTGGCTGGCCGAGCTGTTGCAGAAGGAGAAAATCGTCGTCAACTCGCTGCACGGCCAGGGCATCGCCCGCCTTGGCGAGGGCCTGGAAGCCCTGGCGCTGGCCGAGGACGGGGTGATCGAAGCGATTCATGCGCCCGGCTTGGCGCAGTTCACCCTGGCGGTGCAATGGCATCCGGAATGGCAGGCGGCGCAAAATCCCGACTCGGTGAAGATCTTCCAGGCCTTCGGCGACGCCTGCCGTCAACGCGCGACGGAGCGCTAGCCGGTCAATCCGCCCTGGCGTGCTGCAACAGATACCCTTCGATTATCTGTTGATGTTTGCCATCGGCGCGTAGCGACGCCAACCCCGCGTTGAAGTCCGCGATAATTTCGTCGGCGCGTGGATGTCGACGCGGCACTATCAAGTGCAGGGCACTGCTGCCGAAGAGACCCACCGAGCGGCGAAAGCGGCTCGGCGGCTCTCCGCTGGCACGCAGAGCGGCCTCCCCCAGGCGCAGATCGGCGACGAAGAAATCATCGCGGTTGAGCAGCAACAGCCTCGCGCACTCGTCCAGACCGACCGGCGAATGACGGGTCAAGCGCCCTTCCTCGACCAGTTGGCGAATCGCCGCCGGCGGCTGCCAGCCCAACGGATAACACAACCGCTTGCCGATCAATACCGACGAATCCTCGGGCTCGAAGACTTCCCCGGCGCGGCTGAACAGGTGCTGTTTGGAAATGAACAGCGGCGCCGAGTAGAGGTATTCGCGCTCGCGCTCGGCGGTGTGCACATAGGGGAAGGTGGCGTCGTATTCGCCCCGCAAGGTCATCAGATAGCCGCGGTTCCACGGCCGCCACTCCACACTGCTGCCGATATCGCGCGCGGCCAACGCCGCCTGCACGACCTGCGTGAGCATGCCGCCGCCGGGCAATTGCTGGCCGGTAAAGGGCGCATAGTCGTCGCCGCTGACCAGACGCAAATTGTCCGCTTGGGCAACAATTGGCAAGCTCAACAGTAAGTGGATCAACAACCGCCGCAACATAAAGCCCGAACCTTAGCACCGCCCCGGAACCACCGACCGGATTCAGATGACCCGGTCAGTTTCAGCCAGTGTAGATGCTCGTATGACTCGCAGCCCGCGGACCTAGGCAAATGCCCGCGGCTACAGGGGCGCAACTTACTCGAGGGTGAACCACTGCACCTCGACGCGGCGGTTCTGTTCGCTGTCCTCACCGAGCGGCTCTTCCCAGCCACGGCCGACCAGCTCGATACGTTCTTCCTTGATCCCGGGGTGCCGCGCCATCAGCGCTTCCTTGACCGCCTGAGTGCGCTGGCGCGACAGCTCCATGGCCTTCAGCGCCATGCTGCGCACCAGCGCCGGGCCGCCCTGGCGTTCGAATTCGCCGAGCATGGCGTTATCCACATGGCCGCGCAGCAGCACGATGGAGCCGGGGCTGACCTGGAGGAACTGCTTGATGGTGTCCAGGTAGTCCTGGTTGTCCTTGGCTTGCTTATCCAGCTCCGCCGAGTTCGGCTCGAAGAAGAAGCGGATGTCCTTGCTCAGCAGCGCGTCGCCTTCCAGGGCGACCTTGCCGCTGGTGCGGATCGGCGCGATGGCGATGCTCTGGCCCTGGAATTGGCCGTCTTGCTGCAACGTCTTGAGGTGCGCGAGGTCGGCGAAGCGCGCCGGGTCGGCCGGGTTGCGGATCAACGCACCGTAAGCCAACACCGAAGATTGGAAGATGCCCTGGAAGGAGCCGGCCGAATCGATACTGCCGTCGAAGAACGCCAGGTTCTCCGGCAGGTTGCTCAGGTGCACCTTACTCAGCTCGTCGAGGGTTTCTTCGGGCGTCCAGCCGAACGCCTTGGCGACCAATCCGGCATGGGTCTTGGGGTCGTCGCGCAGCAGGCGGTTGCCTTCCAGCAGGCCATGCACCAGGCCTTTGACGATTTCCGGATGAGCCGTGGCGAAGCCCTTGTTGACCACCAGGATGTCCGCCACCACCAGCAGGTTGCGGTTGGATACCAGCATCTTCGCTGCACCGGCGGACTCGGCGACCACCTCGTCGGTGCGCGGCGACCAGCCGACGCAGCCGTTCAGGCGCTGCCCGCTGGCCAATTCGGCGGCATAGGCGTCGCAGGCGACGAAGGCGTCCTCGTAGAACACCAGCCCCAGTTCGTTCGGCGCCGGGCGGCTTTCCAGATCGCGCAGCACCTTGACCGGCACCCCGGCCTCGGACGCCAGGTAACGGATAAAGAATTCGCTCTCGTTGAACTGGCTGGCGCCGAGCACTTTGCCCTTGAGCTGGTTGATGCTGGCGATGTCGGCGTCAACCACCACCTGATCGGCGCCGCGGGAGAAGGCGATCTGCGCCGGCACCGTGACCTCGAACTGGCGGCCGAGCACCGCCAGCACGTCGGCGGTGGTCGCGACCGCGGCCATCTGGCCGTTGTTCAGCGCCGACCATTCCTCGCTTTCGCCTTTGTTCAGACGTACCTGAAAGCCGTACTGCTTGGCGAAGAACGACTCGGGATTGGGTTCCAACCCACCGTTGGCGACAATCAAGCCGCCGTAGCCGGCGTACTCGCTCATGTCGATGTCGACGATGTTGTTCTTCATCTCGTAAGGCGCGGCCGACTGCAGGGTCGGCGTGCCGGTCACCGGCTCGACCGGCTCGGGCCCGTCGGCCACCCCGAGGCTGGCGGGCAAATCGCCGAGCACACTGCTGGCGCCTTCTTCGAGCATGTCCTTGCTGACCAGCCAGGCGCCCAGGCCGAGCAGGCCGAGCACCAGCAATATGGTCAGCAGCTTGCCGGCGGCATTGCCCCGTTGGCGCTGCTTGGATGCGGATGGATACATGACGCCTCTCCCTGTCGGACGCGAGCCAGCGGCCCGCCAATCGAAAATGTGTATTGCCTGAACCGCTTCCCGGATTGCATCCGGGCTTACAGGTAGGGTGGGTGACGCTTTTTTCATCCACCATCGTTATGGGTGGATGGGTGAAGCGACATCCACCCTACGACCTACAAGACTTACGCAAAACCGTAGGGCTGACATGCCGAAGGCTTGTCCGCCGTCTGCGCCATCTGCTGCGGACAAAGCTTCGCTATGTCCACCCTACAAAAGCGCGCCCCGGTAGCCCGGATGCAATCCGGGAAGATTGCCGCCAACCCAACACCGCCGCGGATTGCATCCGGGCTACGTTTATTTCTCCGGCCTTCACTGACGTGCCGACTCGCCTTGCCCCGGCTTGTCGCCCTGGCCTTGCAATACATAACGCGGCAAAGCCTGTTGTTCGTTGAGTTCGAGCACGCCGAGCAGGTCGCGCTGGCTGTTCAGCCAACGGCTGGCCTCGTTGAACGAGGAGGTCAGGGCGTTCAACGCCACGCCTATCTGTTCTTCGTCGGTGGCCAGCAGCGTCTGTTCGCGGATCAAGGCGATCTGCTGCTCGATGCGCTGCAACTCGGCGTCGACGTGCTCCTTGCGCCGCAAGCCTTCGGCATGGGCCGCCTGGCGCGCGTCTATCACCTGTTTTTGCTGCTCCAGGCTGCGCCGCAGTTCGTCGTTCAGCTCGCTGGCGGCCAGGCGCGCGTCGATCTGGTCTTCCTGCTTCTGCAGCTCGGCGCTGTGCTCGGCGGCGGTGTCGACCACCACGTTCAACGCCTGGCCGGCGACCAGCAGGCGCAGATTGAGCCACACCAGTTGCTCCAGGCTGGCGGCATGGGAGGCCATCAGCGGCGAGCGCGAGAGCAGTTGCAGCACTTCGCGGGCACGCGCCTCGACCGCTTGCTGGCGAGCCCGTTGCTGCGGATCTAGCAGGCCCAACGTGGTTTCGTAGCGCTGGCTGGCCGGATCACCCGGCTGCACCTTGCGGGCATCCACCGTGCGCCGGAAGCGCTCGCTGCGCGCCAGCAGCAGCAGATAACCCAGCTCGGCGCCGGCACCGAGCACCCAGAAACCGGGGCTGACGAAGGCGCCCAACAAAGCGAACGCGGCCAGGCCGAACCAGTTCGGCGGGATCGGCATGCCCAGCGGGCGGGCGTTGAAGGCCGCCCAGAGGTAGCGTCCGACACTCATGGGTTGACGCTCTGATCGGCGAGCGAACGCAGGCTTTCGGGTACGAAGGCCATGTCCGTGGCTTCGCGAATGGCGATGCCCATTTGCATGCGCAACACCTGCTCGGCCACCGGCGGCTGGTAGCCCTGCAGGCAATGCTTGAGCGCCGCCAAGGGTTCCATCTGCGCGGTGCGCACCTGGCGATAGACCTTGACCGCCAGCGCCTCGGCAGCGCCCGGGGTAAGCAGCAACGGCAGCGGCAGCTTCGTCAAAGCCTTGGTTTCCAGCTTGAGCTCGAAGCGTTTGAGCAGCGCCTTGAGCAACGCCGCACTTTCATCGACCGTGGTGGTTGGCAGCAGCGGGATTTTCACATCGACACGACCCGGCCGCTTGAGATCGACTTCGATCAGGTCGGGGCGCGAGGAGGCGAGAATCCAGATCACCTTGCCGCGGTTGTCGGCGTCACCCATTTCCTGGGCGATCATCGAATACAGGCGCCCGGACAGGCCGCTGTCGCCACTGCCGCCGTCGCGCTTGCCGAGGGTCTGGTCGGCTTCGTCGATAAACACGATGCAACGACCGAGGCCGCGGATCAGGCGGAAGATTTTCTCCAGATTGCCCTCGCTGGAGCCGACCCAACGGTCGCGGAAGTTCTTCAGCTTGACCACCGGCACTCCGGCTTCGCCCGCCAGGCACTCGACCAGGTAGGTCTTGCCGGTGCCCACCGGGCCGCAAAAGATATAGCCCTTGGGCAGCGCGCGCAGATCGGCGGCCTGCCACAGCGCCATGTCCTGGCGCAGCCAGACTTTCAGCGCCTCCTGAGCGTGATAGTCGTCGAGCGTGCGTTTGGATTCGATAAATTCCACCAGGCCGGCGCTGTCGGTTTCCACCAACTCCTTTTTCGCTTCGATCCAGTCCTGGGCGCCGAGCACCTTGCCCTCGTGAGCACGGCGCTTGACCAGGCTGGCCAGGGCGCTAAGGCTGACCCCGGAGAGGCTGGCGACCGCTGCGTCAGCGTCTGTTGCGAAGGCCTTGGGATGATCCACACGCAGCTGCGCCAGGCACTGGCCGAGGCTGGCGGCATCCGGCAGCGGCACCTGCACGCGGTCGATGCGCGGATTATTGGCCACCAGCGGGTGCAGGTCGTTGAGGTTGTCGGCCAGCAGCAGGCTGGCGAAGGCCATATCGGCGAACGGCGGCTCGGCGGCCCAGTCGCGCACCAGGCTGGCCAGGCTGGCGCTGGCGAAATCGCCCTGGCGGCTGGCTGGCAGAATCAACTCGGCGCCACGCAGAATCACCGCCACATGCTCATTATTGCCGCGACCCAACGCCCGCAAATTCGCGCGATAACGCAGGTAGCTGCTGATCAGCTCGATTGCCTCGCGCGGGTCCTGAGGCCAGCGTTGACTCTTCTCCGCCGCTGGCCACTCGGCGAAACGCTCACCGCCGCGCAACAGGCTCAGGCCGTTGCCGGAGTCGTAGAGAAACACCAAATGAAAGGTGCCGAGCAGCTTGGCTTCAAGGTAACGGATTAGGCTGACCAGGCGACCGCCCAAGGGAAAGCGATCGGCGACGTTGCCATAGAGCACGAACTGGCCATGGGCGCCGCTTTCATAAGCCAGGCGCAATTCGTCGACCCAACCCGGTACGTCCTGTTCCCGGCCCATGGCTTACTGGTTTTCCGATTGCGGGGCACTGCCGCCCATGCTGCGGGTGGTCGCCGGTGCCTCGCTGGCTTCCTGGCCCGGCAGACTGATGCCCTCCTTGGCGGCGAAATCGGCCAGGGCCTGATCGGCCAAGGCGTCCATTTCCGCCTCCTTGAGGTTCACTTCGCTCATGTCCATCGAGTCGCGGGCCATGCGCGCGCGGCCGGCGGCCTTGGTGCGTTCTTCCTCGACCATCTCGTGCAGACGGTTGAGGGTGTCGCCGGAGCCGCCGATCTCGCTGACCATGCCGGCGGCCATCTCGTTCATCTCGGCCATGGCGGTCTTCATGCGCATGTCGTTGATCGCGCCCTTGAGCGCCTCGATCTTCGCCCGCGCGGCATTCACCGCCACTTCGCGGGCCTTGGTCAGGTTCTGGTAGGTCTCTTCGGCCTGGGCCAACTGGCGGCGGTTTTCCTCCAGCTCGCGGGCCAGGTTCTGCAAACGCAGCGCATTCTGCGCCGCAGCCGACTTGTTGCCGGCGCGCAGGTGCGCGGTGGTGCGTGCATGCAGTTCGCGCTCCTCGGCCTCCTGCTTGCGCACCTGGCTCATCAGCCGCTCGGCAAGGCCGGCGTGGGCGGCCAGGCCCTGATTGAAATTGGCGATCTGCTTGCGCAAATTCTCCTGCTCCAACTCCAGCAGGGCTTCCGGGTTCTTGCGTTCGATGTCCTTGATAAACAGAGAAAGCATGCCTTTGAGGATATTGCTGAGGCGGGCGAACATGGCGACTCCTTGCTGTGTGCGGGCGAACCTTCGAGTGCCCGGACATACCGGACAGAGTGCTGGCATTTTTGGTGAGCGGCCCGACGGATGCAACCTCAATCGATGATTGCGCTTATATGGTCGCCTGCCGCAGCGATAGAACACGGCCCGCAACCGGGCCGTGGATGGATTAAAGCAAGGCTTCGAAGCGCTCGCCCTTGAAGGTACGCCGCGGGTTGCCCCGTTCCACCTGGTGATGAAACAACCGGCGTTCGGCGCGCAAGGCGTCGCTCGCCTGCTCGGCCTGGTCGGCCAGGCGGCGGGCGATCAGCAACAGTGCCAGACGCTTGTTGGCGTGCTGGCTGCGCTCGGATTGCACCTTGACGCTGATACCGCTGGCCAGGTGGGTGGCGCGCACCGCCGAGTCGGTGGTGTTGACGTGCTGACCGCCGGGGCCGGAAGAGCGCAGGGTTTCGAAGCGGATCTGGCTTTCCAGACAAGCGGGGGGCGACGCAAACCGCGCGCCACCGAAGAACCAGTTCTTGCGCCGATGCGCCGGTCGATAGGGACTGACGCAAATCCATTGCAACGAACCGCTCCAGGCCTCCGCCAAACGCTCGGCCTTTTCACCGCTCAGGGCCAGCAATACCGAACGCAAGGTTGCCGGACGTTCGCCGGCCTCCTGCTCCAGTACCCGCGCCTCGACGCCCTGCTCTGCGGCTTCCGCCAGCAGGCACTGAAGCGCCTTGGCCACCGCCAGCGCGCATTCTTCCGGCCCTTGAGCCGCCGACAATTGCAGCAGGATCATCAGCAGCATCCTCCCCGCGTCTTGTAGGTGAGCACCGGTTTCAGTCGCGCCAGAACCCGCAGCAAACCGGCCTTGCGCAAGGCGCCGACCACCGAATCGATGGCCTTGTAGGCCTCCGGCGCTTCCTCGTAGATCAACGCCCGGTCGGCGCAGATCACCCGACTGCCCAGCGCCGTACGCTCGAGCTGTTTGACGCTGTAACGCGCGGCCAGGCGATCCTTGCACTCGCTGCGCATCCACTTGCGTCCGGCGCCATGGGCCAGGGACAGCAGGCTGCGCTCGTCGGCCAGCGGCTCGACCAGATAGCTGTAGTCGCCGCGCGAGCCGGGAATCACCACCAGGCCCTGGTCGGAAGGCGTGGCGCCCTTGCGGTGCAGCCAACCGCCCTGCCCATCGATACGCGCGGGCGATACCAGGTTGTGGTTGATATCCAGCAGCTGCCCGCCCTCGGCGCGCAACCGTTCGAGCGTGCGCCGGGCGATCAGCTGGCGATTGGCCTCGGCGAAGCGCAAGGCGCCGTTGTGGCGCGCCAGGTAATGGGCGCATGCCGCAGTCCCGGCCTCCAGCCCCTGATGGCCGAACAAGTCGACCTGCTCGCGCAGAATCGCCTCGCCCAGCCCACGCGAACCGCTGTGCACCAGCAACAGCAGCTGTTTGCGGTCGATACCCAGGCGCGCCAGGGCCGCGTCATCAAAGCTCTGGTCGAGCTGCTGCAGCTCGGCGAAGTGATTGCCACCGCCGATGGTGCCCAGCGAGCGTTCGTGACCGCAGGGCGGCAGACCGAACGCGCCGACGGCCTCCTGCCAGCTGTCATCCAGCGGCGCATCGAGGCTACCGAGGCGCTTTTCCAGCTTGTCCAGGTTCAACTTGGCCACGGCGATATCGGTGCGCCACAACGCCATGCCGCAACCGATATCGTTGCCGACCAATGCCGGATACAGCCGGCCCACGGAAAAGAATGCCGCCCCCACCGGGTAACCGCGCCCCGGGTGCAGATCCGGCATGCCGGCGACCCGTTGCATGCCCGGCAAGCGTGCGGTGGTTTCCAATTGTTGGATCGCTTTTCCTTCGATCCAGGTGTCGTCCGCGGCGATCAAAACGATGCCGTCGGCCAAATTGCGAATGCAAGTGCCCATAGTCCAATCCTGATGGGTTGAAACGAAAAAAGTTGGATTGGCAGGTCGAAGCGGGGCGTTGCAGAAACCGCGGCTGAGAGCGGCGGTAAAAGCGATTCAGTCCGTTGTAAAACGTAGCGAGCGAAGACTAGGCAAGGCGGAATCAAGCGAAGAAGCGCAGTTTACGTGAAGTAAATGAGCATTCTGAGGTTGATTCCAACGCCGCATAGTCGAGCGCAGTAGTTTTACAGCGGGCTGATAGCCAGGCGCGACCTGCAAAGGTTAATCAGCTGCTGCATGATGTGCCTCCTTTGCTGTCGGTTGAGAGAAGGCGCGCATCCTAGGCCGATGATGCGCGCAGTGCAATACCCGCCTTAGTCCGGCAATGCTAAGCGCAACCGACCGGGATGCTTCCTGACCAACGCATAAGGCAGAACCGACCACTCAGAACCTTCGCAGGCACGTGCGACACGCGGGAAAATCGGATCGAACACGATACCCTCGGTGCTGAGATACCAACTGGGAAAATCCCAGATGTCCGGGTCGGCATAATTGCATTCAAGGTCATCGGCAGGCTCTGGCAACATGTCTGGAACGATCTGTCGCCACTGCGACACCAACCAGGGCGCGAAGTACTGGTTACGGTATTTGGAGAACATCTCGAAGCTCACCGAGTCCTCGTCCGGCTTTTGCTCTCGTGTTTCTCGATAATGAAAAGCGGGTCCATCACCGACCCAGAGCAAGTCCTCCAAGCCCAGCGGCTCTCCGCTATGTACATCCAGAGTGAGCGGCGCATCGCCGAAATCCGGATGGGCTCCACCGCAGTCGTAGCTGGTAAAAATGCTCAGGCTTACAACATCCGCCGACAGCAGCCGCGGCTTCACGGTCTGCAGAAACTCCGCCCGTGTATCACCAGCCCCCAGCCTGCAAGCGTGATAGTCGATCACTTCCTCGCGCAGCCGCGCCCGCAACTGCTGGTTGATCGAATCCAATTGTGCCTGGGGATAACCACTCAGCACTTCGAACATCGCCAGTCCCGAAACGGTCTCGGTCCACCATTGCAGCTCATGGCCCATAAAGTCCTGCCGCTTGCCGGGCTTCAGCGGCAACTCCTTGAGGCGCAGGAACTCGTAGGGCGACTCTTCGTATAGGCGATACCAGAAAGGTTCGGCTCCTGCTGGCGGCTCCTCGATAGTCGGCTGGGTGAGTTTAACGGCCAGACGTTTGCCTTGCGGCCCGACCCACTCGCCCTGCCATCCATGTGGACTGCGCTGCAAGCGCAGTTCGGGACGCGGAGCGTCGTCGTATCGGTCTCGCCCCTCGACCAGGCTGAGTCGCTGGTCTTGCAGTCGGCCCTCCAGAGCCAGGTCGTGATGATGCTTGCGATAAAAGTAGCGGCCAACGACCTGCTCGGGGTCGCGCAGATCGAGCTCCACGACTATCGCCATCTTGCCCAGCATCCCGCTGTATAGCTGCGGCCCTTCGGCAGCGAGTAGCGCAGGTGAAATCACACACAGGCAGAACGCCAGCAGTCGGCACCAGAACATTCCTTTGCTCATCAAAAACTCCTAGCTAGAAAAGATCGAGCTGCCCCTGCGTCGTCACAGAGGCGGTATTTTTCGTTATCGATATCGCCAACCGCTGCGCCAAACCCGCAGCCCTTTCCGCGCGGGTGGCGACCGCCTCGCTCAGGCGTGCGGGCAGGCCCCAGATTTCCACTTTGTGTTTGGCGCGGGTGATGCCGGTGTAGAACAGGCTGCGGGTCAGCAGTGGGCTGGGTTGTTCGGGCAGGGCCAGCAGCACTTCGGAAAACTCCGAGCCCTGGCTTTTATGCACGGTCATGGCGAAGGCGCAGTCGTGGCTGGGCAGGCGCGCCGGAGCGAAGGGGCGGTAGCCGTCTTCGCCCTCGAAGAACACCCGCAGGCCGAATTCGCTGTCCAGGCAGATGCCGATATCGCCATTGAACAGGCCGAGGGCGTAATCGTTCTGCCGCACCATGATCGGCCGACCAGCATACCAGCGCTCGCGGCTGGGCAGGCGTTCGCGGCGTTTGATCCGTGCTTCCAGCGCTTCGTTGATCCCGGCCACGCCCCAGATGCCTTCGCGCTGGGCGGTGAGCGCGCGAAAGTCGTTGAAGGCGGCAAAGGCCGCGGCCGGGTCGGCGCTTTTCGCAGCAGTGAGAAAAGGCGCGTAGCCGCGATCCAGGCGGTCGAGCAGATCGGCAGGGCTTGGCTCGGCGTTCCAGGCCAGGTCGACGCGGTTTTCCTTGAGCAGATTGAGGGTGCCACTGACGTCGCCGCCGTTGATCCGCCGCGCCAGTTCGCCGATGCCGCTGTCGCCGGCGAAGCGGTGGCTATGGCTCAGCAGCACCACGGCATCACCCAGGCGTGAAGTCGGCTCGGCGAGCGGCACTTGCTGGCCGGTGATGCGTTGCAAATCCGCAGCGGCCTGGGCGTCGAAACCGCGGCCTTCGCAGAGTTCGGCGAATATCGCGCCGGCTTCCACCGCGCAGAGTTGGTCCTTGTCGCCGAGCAGGATCAGCCGAGCGTTAGGCGGCAGGGCGTCGACCAGCTTGGCCATCAGCGCCAGGTCGACCATCGAGGCTTCGTCGACCACCAGCACGTCGAGCGCCAGCGGATTGGCCGCGTTGTGCCGCACCTGGGGGCTGTCGCCACGGCTGCCGAGCAGGCGGTGCAGGGTGCGCGCCTCTTCCGGCAGCGCCGCCTTGATCGCTTCGCTGACCGGCAGGCCGGCCTTGGCATTGCGGATCGCCTCGGCCATCCGCGCTGCGGCCTTACCGGTGGGCGCCGCCAGGCCGATGGCCAGCGCCGCGCCAGCGGACTGCTCCAGCAACGCGGCGAGCAGGCGCACCACCGTGGTGGTCTTGCCGGTGCCGGGGCCGCCGGAAATTACCGCCAGCTTGCGCCGCACCGCTTGCGCCGCGGCCAGGCGCTGCCAGTCCGGCTGTTGCGTATTGAAGGAAAACAGCCGGGTCAGACTTTCGCTCAACTGCGCTTCATCGACGCTTGGCAGATCGGCCGCGCGGCTCAGCAGCTGTTCCGCGAGCTGTTTCTCATAGGCTTGATAGCGCGCCAGATACAGGCGTTCGCCTTCGAGAATCATCGGCGCGAACGATTCGGCGCCACCAACCAGGGGGCTGGCCTGCAACTGCCAGCGCCAGTCCGCCAGGTTCGGCAGCTTAAATGCGTGTTCCGCCCACGGCCGCTGCCCGGCCAGGCGCGCCAGCGGCAGGCAGACATCGCCCTTGTCCAGCGCCGAACAGAGCAGCGCCGCCGAGGCCAGCACCAGCGGCTCGGCAGCCGGGTCGAGGCGGCGCAGGCTGTCGACCAGGGCGCGTTCCAGCGGGCCGAGGGGCAGTTCGGCGAGGTTCATAGACCACTCCCGTAGGGTGTCGGGGGGCCACCTAGGCTGTGCATACCAAGGGCGAAGGTCGTGGTGCGCGCGGCGCACCCTACGGATAGCCAGCCCGTAGCCCGGATGCAATCCGGGGAATGAGTCAGGCGTCGCGAAAACCCTTCCCGGATTGCATCCGGGCTACGAAGCAGACCGTAGGTTGGGTTGAGCGCAGCGATACCCAACAAGGGGCGGTATCCGATCATTTTCCCTCCTCGAACAGCTGGTCCAGGGCATCCAGTAGGCCATCCTCTGGGCGGGAAAAATAAACCCCGGCGCTGGGCATGCCGCGCAGGAACAGGTAATAGGCGCCGCCCAGTTGGCTGCCGTCGAAGTCGGCCAGGCGCTGGCGCAGGAAGCGCCGTAGCGCCACCAGGTAGATCAGGTATTGCAGGTAGTAGTGCTCGCCGGCCAGAGCCTGGAGCAGGCGCTCGCCACCGTAGTAGCTGGCGTCCGGGCCGAGCCAGTTGGATTTGTAGTCGCCGATGTACCAGCGGCCGTCGTGCTCGAAGGTCAGGTCGATAAAGCCCTTGAGAAAGCCCTTCAGGTTGTCGAATTCCAGGCGCGCGGCGGCTTCGCGCATCGGTGCGGCGAGGCCATGGGCCGGGTCGGCGAGGATCGCACGCAGGCGTTGCACATCGAGATTCGCCACCGGGAAGGTAAAGCCAAGTTCCGGCAGGCGTCGCGCCGATTGCAGGCTGGCCAGGGTCAGGCCGTTGCCGTCGAGGTCGGTATCCAGCACCTGCTGCAATTGACTCAGCGCCACCTCGCTCCAGTCGCTGCCGATGCCATGGTCGCTCAGCGCCGGCTCGATCAACTCGGCCAGGGTTGCCTTGCCGCGTGCCCAGTTTTCCAGGATCGCATGCAAACAGGTGCCGGCACGGGCGCCGCGGGGAAAGGCGAAGAAGCCGCTGCCGGCGTCGCTGGCGTCGGGCATCGCCAGGCCGTCGCGGTCCGGCGCTTCCATGTGCATGCCGGCGGCCAAACCGGAGAAGCTGCCGATGCGCCAGGCGCTGTGCAAACTGCGCTCGAAACGCTGCAAACGCGCCGGCGGCTCGGCGCGCTGCTCACCGCCGACATTGGCTTCGCGGTTCAGCAGCGGCAGGCGCGTGAGCTTGCCGGCGCTGGCCGCCGCCAAGGCATCCAGCTCGGCGGCCAGGGCCGTGCCGGGCTTCTCGCACAGGTGCCCGGCCAATTCGCCGAGGGCGTCCTGGCCGGCGAGTTCGCGGCCGTGTAGCAGCCAGGCCAGGGCGCTGCTGTGCAGGCCCTCATCGGCCAGCTCGCCGCTTTTCTGCGTCGGTTTCGGCACCGCCACCGGGCCCCAATGCAGCCACAGACGATCGCGCGCGCGGGTCAGGGCGACATAGGTCAGCCGCAGTTTTTCCGCGAACGCCTCGCGGCGCGCCTGTTGCAACCGCTCGGGCAGCCGCTCGCTGCCGAAGTCGAGCAGCGGCTGGCCATTTTCGTCATGGCAACGGGCGCTGTCGGTGAATTTGCCGAGCAGCTTGCCGTCCCACAGGAAGGGGCAGAACACCAGCGGGTATTCCAAACCTTTGGAGGTGTGGATGGTGACGATCTGCACCCGTTCGGCATCGCTTTCCAGGCGCAACAGCGCATCGTCGCCGGCCCCCTCGCTGGCGCGCTGGGCATTGAACCAGGCCAGCAGCGGCTCCAGACCGGCGCGTTGCAGGCTTTCCTGCTGCAGCAGTTCGGCGAGGTGCAGCAGGTTGGTCAGACGGCGCTCGCCGTCGATACGCTGCAACAGCCGTTCGGCGACCTGCTGCTCATCGAGCCAGGCGCGGAACACGCGCATAAAGCCCTGCTGCTGCCACAACTGGTGATAGCGCTCGGCGGCTTCACGTTCGTCGTCCCAGGCTTTCTGGTCGTCCTGGCACAGCGCCAGTTGCAACGCATCGCGGCCGAGCAGGCGGGTCGCCAGGGCATAGCGCAACACCCCTTCGCGCCCCGGTTCGGCATAGGCGGCGAGCACCGCAGCCAGCTCGGCGGCCTCTTCGCTGTGCCACACGCTGTCGCGCCCACGGCGCACGCTGGGCACCCCGCGCACGGCGAGTTCGGCGGCGATGCTCGCGGCTTCGCGGTGGCTGGCAACCAGCACGGCGATATCGCCACCCTTCAAGGGCGTGCGCTGGCCGTCTTCTTCGAAATAGGCCTGCCCCTCGGCGCTGGAGGCCAATAGACAGGCGATGCGCTGCGCTGTATCCACAGCGGCCAGATCGGCGGCGCGGGCCTTGTTCAGCCCCTCGTCGCCGAGCCAGACCAGGGCCAGCGGCGGGTCGGCGTCCTGCAACGCGGGCAGTACCAGATTCGCCCGTAGCTTCACCCCGGCGCTCACCGGCGGGTAATCCAGGCCGTCCTCGGCGAACGGCTGCGGCCGCGCGAACAGCTGGTTGAGCGCGGCGATCAGCTGCGGCGTGGAGCGGTAGTTGTACGGCAGGTCATAGCACCGCGCGGCGGCATCGCGGGCCTTGAGGTAGGTCGCCAGGTCGGCGCCGCGAAAGGCATAAATCGCTTGTTTTGGATCACCGACGAAACACAGATCACCCAATTCGCTGACGGTGCCGGTCGGATAGATACGGTCGAATATCTCGTACTGCACCGGGTCGGTGTCCTGGAACTCGTCGATCAGCGCCAGCGGGTATTGGCTGCGCAGGGTCTGCGCCAGGTCGGCGCCGACCGGCCCCTGCAGCGCCTCGTTGAGGCGGTTGAGCAAATCGTCGAAAGCGAGCATGCGCTGTGCCGCCTTGCGCTTGGGTAGCTCGACGTTGAGTTCGTCGAGCAGACGCACTTGCAGGGCGATCAGCCGCTGCTGGCCGGCGGGCACGGCTTCGGCCAGCGCTTGCGCCAGTGCATCGAGCGCCTCGGCCAGCGCGCACACTGGCGTCGCATGGCCTTTCTTGCACGCCTTGGCGACGGCGGCCGCACCGAGTTTGTCGAGGGCCTGGGGCGCCTCGAACAGCGCCGCCGGGTCGGCGAAATAGGCGTCCAGCTCGGCCAGCCACAACGGCAGCTTGGCGACCTTATGGGTCGATTGACTGAGACCGCCGTGGGCCTGCAATTCGGCTATCCAATCGGCCCCGTTTTGCTGCCAGAGTTCGGCGGCGCGGGCCCAGGCGCGCTCGACTGCGACCAGCTCGGTGCCGCCGGTGGATTCGCGCGGCTCGACCCGCAGGTAGGGTTTGCCGAGGTGGCTGCGCAAACGCTGACGCAGCAGCGCCGGGGTGATCTTCTGTTTGGCGAGAAAGCGCGCCCACACCGGGTCGGCATTGGCCAGCTCATGGCGCCAGGCATCGCTGAGCAAGGCGTCGATCACCTCGCGGTCGTCCTGAGTCAGCTCGCTGTCGAAATCGCCGCCGGCCTCGAACGCGGCATCCTGCAAGGCGCGCTGGCAGAAGCCGTGGATGGTGAAGATCGCCGCCTCGTCGAAACCGTGCACCGCCAACAGCAGGCGCCGCCGCGCCTCGGGCCCCGGATGCCGTTGATGCAGCTGGTTGAGGAAATCGTCGCGACTCGGCGTGCCCTCGTACAGCGCCAGCAATTCGGCCAGCCGCCCGCGGATGCGCTCGCGCAGCTCGGCGGTAGCCGCGGTGGTGTAGGTGACCACCAGAATCTGGCTGACGCTCAGTTGCCGCTCCAGCAACAGGCGCGCGTAGAGCGCGGTCAGGGTCCAGGTCTTGCCAGTGCCAGCGCTGGCTTCGATCAGCGAGCGGCCGCTGAAGGAGGAGCTTTGCAGGTCGAGGCTCATGCGTCCTCCTCGTCCACCGCCAACGCCAGCAGCGCCGGGCCGAGCAGTTGTTCGGCGAGGGCCTCGAATTCCGCGCCGAGCGCGTCGCGGTCGCGGAAGGCCAGGGCGTTCCAGGGGTCCTGGCACTCGCCGGGGATCGGGCTGAAGTCGGCGCCGAGCCAGGCAGTTTGCGCGGCGCTGCGGGCCGCTTCGATCGGTTCTTTTTTGCTGCGGGCGCTGGGCAGCAGCAGCGCCTTGGCGAAATCGTGACTGGCGCGCAGGATCAGCGGCAGCGGCGCACACAGGGCATCGCGATAGGCGCTGAGCCAGGGTTGTAGCAGCTCGGCGGGATTGGTCAGCGGCGCCAGTTGCCAGTCGCCGGCCGGCGAGATCAGCAGGCTGTCGCGGGCGATGCCCGGGGTGGCGCCGAGGTTGAGCAGCAGATGGCGCAACCAGAAGCCCGGCAAATCCCAGGCGCCGGGGGCGTGCAAACGCCAGTCGAACAGGCCACAGGCGGTGACGCCGTCGAGCCAGCCGTAAACATGCACGCTGGCCAGGCGCACATCGATCAACAGGGGTTGCGGCGCCTCCTGCGGGCGCGTCTCGAACAGCCGCGGGGCGAAGGCGCGCACCGGACCGCGCAATTTGCCCCAGAGCGCCTGGCCCAGTTCGCCGGGCGGCAGCCAGCCAGCGGCGCGGGCGACACGGCGTTCATCGGCCTCCGACCAATCGCGCTCCATGGCCTCCAGGGTCAGCCGACGCAAGCCGCGCCGGGCTGGGCCTTCGAGGGCGAAAGGCTCGTCGGCGGCGATGCCCTCCTCTGCATCTGCCAAACGCAAGCCCAGGCGCTGTTCGAGGAGAAACCGCGCCGGATGACGGAAACACAGCAGCAACTGCGCCGGTTCGATCTGCAACCAGTCGTCGTCGGGCGGCGGTAGCCGTTCGACGAAGGCATGCGGGTTGAGATCCGGCGGCTCGGCCAGACGCGCCGCGGCGCGGAACCAGGAGGCGGAATAACCACTGTGGACGCCATCGGCGAAATTGCCGGGGGCGAAGGGTTGCAGCGGGTGGGCGATCAATAATTGCGCGCTGGCCTTGCCCGATGGCGCGATCGCGGTCATATCGACCGCTTCCAGCAGTTCGCTGATCAGCACCGACGGCGGCAGCACGGCGTTGTCGCGCGGGTCGCGGCCAACATAGCTGAGGTAGAGCGCGCCGCGCGCCGAGAGCAGGGTTTCCAGCAGCAGGTAACGGTCGTCGAGGCGGCGCACGCGGTCGCCGCGCCGCGGTTTCTGGCTGATCAGGTCGAAGCCCACCGCCGGGGTACGCCGCGGCAGTGCGCCGTCGTCCAGACCGAGCAGGCAGACCAGGCGGAACGGCAGGCTGCGCATCGGCACCATGGTGCAGAAGGTCACCGCGCCGGTAAGAAAACCCGAGGCGCCCCCGCCCTGCTCCAGCGCCGCGGATAGTTGCTGACGGATCAGCGCCAGTTCCAGCGGCCGTTCGATGCCCGCCGCCGCGGCTTGCTCCTTGAGCGCGGCGCAGGCTCTGGACAGCAGCAACAGGGTGTCGCCGGCTTCACGTTCGTCGAACAGGCCATCGATCAGGCCCAGCAGGGTCTCGGCCCATTCACCGAGGCTGCGCGGCCGTTGCAGTTCGCGGGCGAGTGCGCCTAGGCGCTCGACGAAGGCAACCAGGCGCCCGAGCAGCTGCGCGCGGCCGCCTTCCAGAGCATCCAGCGGCCAGGTATCGCCGAGCAGCGGCGCCTGCTCGCCGGCCAGCTGCGGCGGTGCGGCGAAGCCCAGCAGCAGGCGGTCGAGGCCCTGGCGCCAGGTGAAGGCGTTGTCGGCAGGCAGCCCGAGTTGCTCGCGGTGCTGCGCATCGCGGCCCCAGCGCACGCCCGCGGCATGCAACCAGTCGCGCACCAGGGGCAGGTCTTCGCGCTCGATGCCGGCGCGGCTGGCCACTGCCGGTTGTTCCAGCCAGGCGAGGATTTCCTCGGCGGCGAAGCGGCTTTCGGGTAGCGCGAGCAGATTGAGAAAGGCTTCGATCAGCGGAATTTCCGCACGCAGGCTGCGGTCGGCGAGGCTGAAGGGAATCCAGGGCGTACTCTCGCGCTGGGCACCGGCCTTGTAGGCGAACACCGCTTCGATGTAGGGCGCATAGCGTTCGATATCCGGGGTCAGCACCACCACCTGATCCGGGGTCAACTGCGGGTCGGCGGCGAAGCGCGCGAGCAGCTGGTCATGCAGAATTTCCACTTCGCGCAGCGGCGAATGGGCGATATGCACTTCCAGCGAGCGGTCGTCGTCGCGCAGGACAAGACGCTCATCGGCCTGGCGGGTGCGCAAGCGCAGGATGTCGTTCTGCAACGCCTGCAACAGGCTGTCGTCGTGCAGGTCCTCATCGGCGCTGTAGAGGCCGATTTCCTGGCTGCCTTCGCTGGAAGCCAGGGCGAACAGGCCGTCGAAAAAGTCGCGACCCTGCTTGCCCAGGCTGGCCAGCAGCGGATGGCCGACGTCCAGATACCAGTCATCCGGACTGCTCTCTTGATTAGCCGCTGCGCTTAGGGGTTGCCTGGCCAGTTCGCGGATATCGCGAATTTCGCCCCAGGCCTCGCGGCACGGATTGAGCGCGCAGATCACCACCTCGGTATGCCGCGCCAGGCCTTCGAGCACGCGCAGGTGGTGGGTCGGCAGGCTGCTGATGCCGAACACCAGCAGGCGCTCGGGCAGATCGGCGATCGGCGCCTGGTCATACAGACGGCGCAGCAAGTCGTCGAGCAGGCGGGCTCGGTGCGGGTGGCCGTCGCGGGTCAGTTCGCGCCACAGCAGCGCCTGCCAGGCTTCGTCCGGACCCAGATCGAGCAGCTCGTTGCGCTCCCAGGCCGCCAGCCAGTCGTCGCGATACAGCAGGTACTGGTCGAAAACGTCGGCGATCTTGCTGGCCAGCGACAGCCGCCGGCGTTCGTCGCCGCCCTCTAGGTAATGCGCCAGGCGCGGCGCTTCGGCGAGGTTGGCCGGCTCGCACAGCCAATCGTAGAGACGCCAGGCCAGCGTGCTGGGCGAGAACGCTGATTGCTCGGGCAACTGGCCGAGCACCAGGCGCGACAGGTCCCAGACGAACTTGGCCGGCAGCTGCACCTCGAGCTGCATGGCGATGCCCTGCTTGCGCGCCAGTTCCAGCGTCAGCCAGCGCCCCATGCCCTGGCTCGGCACCACCACCAGCGCCGGCGCGAAGGGCTCACGCAGCGGCTGGGCGAGCAGGGTCGTGGCCAGCTCGCCGAGGGTTTCCAGATCAGGGGCGTGATAGAGCGTAAGCATGGTCAGCATGGCGTCCTGTGCGAAGCGCTAGGGTAACCAGTCTGACGGCCCGACGCGATAAGCGCCGCCAGCGCATCAACTGCTAGGCTTTGTACGGACGAACGGGAGATGCAATGAGCGATACCAACGAAGTCGGCCCTGTGGATGTCTTCCCCTACTTGCAAACGCTCTACGAGCGCGGCGGCTCGGACCTGTTCTTCAGCGTCGGAGCGCCGGTGCATATGAAGCTGGAGGGCATCAGCCAGGCGCTGCACGAGCCGGTACTCAAGCCTGGCGAGGTGCAGCAGCTGGCGTATCAACTGATGAGCCAGAAACAGATCGTGGAGTTCGAGCGCGACCTGGAGATGAATCTCGCGGTCAGCGTGCAGAACGCCGGGCGCTTCCGGGTGAACGTTTATTACCAGCGCGGCGAAGCGAGCATGGTGATACGCCTGATCAAGAGCAGCATTCCCGACTTCAAAAGCCTCGGCCTGCCCAAATTGCTGGAAAAACTCAGCATGCAGGATCGCGGCCTGATCCTGGTGGTGGGCGCGGCGGGTTCGGGCAAGTCCACCACCCTCGCGGCGATGCTGGATTTCCGCAACCGCCATAAGGGCGGGCATATCGTTTGTATCGAAGACCCTATCGAATTTCTCCATAGCCACCAGCAGTCGATCATCGATCAGCGCGAGGTGGGCCTGGATACCCACAGCTTTGCCAATGCCCTGCGCAACGTCCTGCGCGAGGCACCAGATGTGATCATGCTCGGTGAGATCCGCGATGCACCAACCATGCAACACGCCCTGCACTATGCGGAAACCGGCCATCTGTGCCTGGCGACCCTGCACGCTACCAGCAGCAGCCATGCCATCGAGCGCATCGTGCGTTTCTTCCCCGACGAGGCGCGCAAACAGGTACTCGCCGACCTGGCACAGAACCTGTTGGCGGTGATCGGCCAACGCCTGGTACCCGGTATTCGGCAAAAGCGCGTGGCGGCTATCGAGCTGATGCTCGGCACCCCCTATATTCGCGACCTGATCCAGCGCGACCAGCTCGGCGACCTCCGCGAAGCCACGGCACGAGCCCTGGAGCAGGGCCTGCAGACCTTCGACCAGCACCTCTATCACCTGCTGGAGAGCGGACGGATCAGCCTGAGCGAGGCACTGAAGTTCGCCGACTCGCGTACCGACCTCAGCCTCAAGGTCAAACTGGAGCGAGGCTTTGGCGCCGACGACAGCGAACAAAAAGTGATGCGCGATTTTTGAAACCCAACGGGCATGGCGGTCGTCACATTGGCAGCCTGGCCAGAAGCAGCTATAGCTGAATACAGGGCCGCCAAACTGCGTGACACGCATCCAATAACCATCGGCCCGCCGCCAGGGAGGCTGCCATTATGCTGACCCTGCTTAATCTGTTGTCCGCAATCGCCATGCTGATCTGGGGCACACATATCGTGCGCACCGGCATTCTGCGGGTGTACGGCTCGCACCTGCGTAAAGTGCTCAGCCATAACGTCAGCAAGCGCCCGCTGGCTTTCGTTGCCGGGATCGGCGTGACCGCCCTGGTGCAGAGCAGCAACGCCACCGCCCTGCTGGTCACCTCCTTCGTCAGCCAGGGCCTGATGGCGCTGACCCCGGCACTGGCGATCATGCTCGGCGCCGATGTCGGCACGGCCCTGATGGCACGAGTGCTGACCCTGGATCTGAGCTGGCTGTCGCCGCTGCTGATCTTCCTCGGGGTGATTTTCTTTCTCTCGCGCAAACAGACCCGCGCCGGCCAGCTCGGCCGCGTGGCCATCGGCCTGGGGTTGATGCTGCTGGCGCTGGAACTGATAGTCGCGGCCGCCACGCCCATGACCCAGGCGCAAGGCATCAAGGTGCTGTTCGCCTCGCTGACCGGCGACCTGCTGCTGGATGCCCTGGTCGGTGCGCTGTTCGCGCTGATTTCCTATTCCAGCCTGGCCGCCGTGCTGCTCACCGCCACCCTCACCGGCGCCGGGCTGATCAGCCTGCCGGTAGCCATCGGTCTGGTGATAGGCGCGAACATCGGCAGCGGCGTGCTGGCCTTTCTCAACAGCAGCCTGCAAAGCCCGGCGGGGCGGCGCGTGGCCCTGGGCAGCCTGCTGTATAAAGTCATCGGCTTGCTGCTGGTGATGCCGCTGCTCGACCCGCTGGTGCACTGGCTGGACAGCCTGAATTGGAACCCCGCCGAACTGGTGATCGCCTTCCACCTGCTCTACAACAGCCTGCGCTGCCTGCTGATGCTGCCCACGGTCGGGCCCATGGCGCGCTTCTGCAATTGGCTGCTGCCGGACCGCGCCGAAGAAAACGGTGTCGCCCGCCCCCGCCATCTCGACCCCACGGCACTGGCGACGCCAAGCCTCGCATTGGCCAACGCGGTGCGCGAAACCCTGCGCATCGGCGACCTGATCGAGACCATGCTCAATCATCTGCTGGAAGTGCTGCGCGACCACCAGCCGGCGTTGAGCAAAGAATTGCGCCGCCTGGACGACGACGTCGACGCCCTCTACAGCGCGGTCAAACTCTACCTCGCGCAGGTGCAGCGCGACGCTCTCAGCGAGCACGACAACCGGCGTTGGGCGGAAATCATCGAACTGGCGGTCAACCTGGAACAGGCCGGCGACATCATCGAACGCATGCTCGGCAAAGTGCAGGACCAGAAAACCGCCCAACGCCACTCGTTCTCCGAAACCGGCCTGGAAGAACTGACCGCCCTGCACAGCCAACTGATGGCCAACCTGCGCCTGGGGCTCTCGGTATTCCTCTCCGGCGACAAGGAAAGCGCCCGCCAATTACTGCGCGAAAAACGCCGCTTCCGCGCCCAGGAACGCCGCCTGGCCCACGCCCACGTCGGCCGCCTGCATCATCAAGTGGTGGAAAGCATCGAAACCAGCTCGCTGCACCTGGAACTGATCGGCGATATGAAACGCCTCAATTCCCTGTTCTGCTCAAGCGCCTATGTGGTGCTGGAAGCCGGCGAAAGTGGCGCGCTGCATGCGCAGGATGTGGGGAGTGAGTAGCCGGGGGAAGATCAATAGCTCCTCTCGGCGAGCGCAACCCGTTGGGCTACCTGCTCATCGCCAGCTCACTCCGAGGATGTAAAAGGGGCCGCTGCTGCGGCCCCTTCAAGGATCACTGGCCGGCGGCAATCCGCTGACGGATATGCGCGGCGCGGTCAGCCGAACCCGGGTGGGAATCAAACATACTGCTGTCGCCACCGCCGAGCTCTGCCAGCTTGTCGAAGGCACTGGCCAGACCCTGCAACGGAATATTGCGCTGCTTCAGCAGATCGAAGGAGAAGTCGTCGGCAGCGCTTTCCTGGGACTGGGAAAACTGCGCGTTGATCAGCGCCTCACCCAGATCGCCCAGTTGCGAATTGGACAGCGCCATTGCCGCACCATTGCCGGAGGAGCCAATCGCACCACGGGCTACCGAAGTGGCATAGGCCGCTTGCATGGCCTTCTTGGTGTGGCCGAGGGCAACGTGGCCCATCTCGTGGCCCAGCACGCCTTCCACTTCGTTGTCGTTCATCAGGTCCATCAGGCCGCTGTACACGCGCACGCACCCGTTGGCCATGGCCCAGGCGTTGACCTCGTCTGTCAGGTAAACCTTATAGGTGACCGGCGTGCCGTTGACCTGGCTGCCGAGGTTGCTGGCGATCGTCTCCAGGCGCTTGCTGTACTTGCTGTCGGCTGGCGCGATGGGCGATTGGGCATCCATCTGCACGCAGGCATCGTCAGCCATGGTCTTGACTTCGGCATCGCTGAGCGTCGCAGCCTGCATGGCTTGCAGCCCGGTGCTAAGCATGGCGTCGGGGCTCATGTTCTGACAGCCGGAAAGCACGGTGGCGAGCGCGAGGGCAGAAAGGGAGAGCTGGAGTTTCATGGGCATCGTCCTTGAGATAGAGGCATTGGGAATGCCGAGAGGCGGCAGCGTCCCGGCTGGCGCGGCATTGTCGGTGATATGCGCAATGCCGGAGCGAGAGGCGGGTCACGTTTTGCAGCTTGGCGTTCGGCGCACTGCAGGCGCTGAGTACCGCCGCGATGGCACTGCTGGGGCAGTCCGGCGACAAACTGGTCTACCTGGTCGTGCTGTTCGAGCAAATCGCTCGAAACTGGGGCGCTGGGGGTTTTCAACCCCGATGAATATTGTCGTAGTCATCACCCTTGGGCGTGGCCAGGATGCCTTTGGCTTCCTGCTGGCGGTAATAAGCTTCGATGCTCAAGCTGGGATCGATTTTGGTCTGGAAGATGCAGGGTAGTTCTTGCCACTTGTACTCACGGTTACGTTTCATCATCTCCGCACGGCCACGGCGCTCCCAGACCCTATAGGGCATATCGCGCCAGTGGCGCGGGTCGCGCTTGTGCTGCTGGTCGTGCGCGGCGGTGGTGGGGTCGAGGTGACGGAATTGTTCGAGGATCGGCAATTCCGGCAGTGGTTGGGTCACATCCATATAACGCTGCAAGGTATCCCAGAACGCCAGCGCCTCTTCCAGGTTCATGCCCAGGGATTGAATCTTGGCGCCGAGAAACACCTCGACCGAGGTGTAGCGGTGGTGCAGCCAAATGGCGAAGCCGCTGTTGCCATGGGGGCCGGGGCGAAACTCCAGGGTGGCGTCGAACTCGTAGAAGGGCGCGCTAAAGGGCTGCTGAAAGCGCCTGCCGATAGTGAGCATGCCGGTCTGGCGATTGAAACCGCTGCCATCGTGGGCGAATACACGAAGATAGAGATCTTGTAAGTAATCCCAGCCGATCAGACCCATAAAGACACTAAAGGCCATGGCGCCGCACATCCAGAACAGGTCGGTGCCATGGAGGTCGTCTTGAAATGTAAATGAAGAAGCAATTAGCGCAACAGCAAAACCCGATCCCGTTTGTATCAAATATTGCTTATAGCGCGGTTTGTCGGCCCACATATATCGCATACTGAAGCCGATCATGACAAAAGCAAACAAAATTACGACCATTGAAAGAGTTAAGAATTCATTGAATCCATGATCGTTAAGAACCCAAGCCAAAGCGACGTCTCCGGCGGATCCTAGTACAAGAATCCAACAAAACCATGGAATAAATAAAATTGACCACCATTTAAAATAGGGGATCAAAATCATCCACTTGCTGGTGTTATCAAAATTCCAGCGTTTCTGGTTGATATATAAGTCGTCTTCTTTTTTGCCATCCAGGCTATTGCGCGCTGCCGGCTGTAACTGTGCGTCCACATCCTGCCAAGGCTCCAGATTGGCGTAATGCCCCCAGCGCAATTGGGTGCGGGTTGGGCCGGTACGATTGGCATCCTGCGGCCATTTGTGCGGCGGCTGGGCGGGGATGGCCGTGCTACGGTAAGCGGAGTTGGCATAGGGCGTTGTCGGCTCAACGGGGGCATTCATACTTTGGCAAAGTCCCTTTGGGTGATCAGCCAGTAGGGTACTTCATCGGCGTTGTCTCGGTCTGTGGGTGTACTCGCAGCGAACGGCTGCCAGTCACGTGACCTGGGCTGTGGCAGCGTGATGCGGTTATAACCGGGAAAGGGATCATCCGCGTAGCACATGGTTTCGCCCAAGTGGAACTGGCCGTAGACCTTAAGGCTGAATTCGATGGCCTGGAAATAACGCCGCGGGTCGCTCTCTGTGGGCACGGCGTAGTGCGCGGGCAAGACAAAGAGTAAACGGTTGCCGTCTAGCACTACCGCGCCAAGCTTTTCCTTGGGGATAAGCTCAGGGGGGCGGTAATTCCAGCCGGAGGAGCCGTTGCGCGTGCGCAACACTTCCTTGGCGAACAGATTGAAGTCGATGCCATTGCGGAACTGACCGAGCAACGGGGTGCGTAGCTCCACCACCCAGTCTTGCGGTGCCAGGTAAACGCGCGCTTGGTTTTGCGCGGCTAGCAGGCGGGCATTGTCCGCAGCACCAGCCTTGTCTTGCCAGTGCTGCAAACGCTCAATATGAAAACGGGGCTCGCCCAGGGCACCGAGCAGTTGCTGGTAGGCCAGCAGCGGATCGTTCATCTGTGGCAGGCGCTGTTTAGTGCCGAAGGGACCATGTTTGATCGCTTGCTCCACCGCGCCATCTGCCAGCAAAACCGTGCCAATGACACCGGCCACCAATAGCCCGACACCCAGTCCGAGCAGCCAGGGGCTGGCCAGCAGGCCAATGGTATAGAGCGCCCAGATACCCGAGCCGCTGGCCGCGATCATATTGGCCATGGCGACATCATCGTCGCCGTCGCGCAGCGCACGGTAACCATCCCAGGCAAATAACACTGCGGTTATACCCATGGCCCCAGCCGAGCCGATCCTCGATAAATTCAGCCAGGTGCTGCCAGTACGTTTCATCAGGTTGTCGGCCCAGAAGCCGGATGTCTGGAAACGCCCCCGCTCCCAGAATACAAGCCAGGGATTAGCAGTTCTCTTTTCGTCGGTGAGCAGCTTTAGAGCGACGTTGTTTGCAGCTACCCCTAAATCAGCTAATCCGCCAATTAGATTTGCAAGGGAGCGCCATTTCTCTCCGTCTTGATAAAAAGCACGCGCGCCCACTGTATTCGCATACAAACTAAACCCCGCACATACAGTCGCCAGCACGGGCAAGGTCTTGCTGTTAGCAAGGGCTTTGGCGGTTTTAAGGTGGGCGGCGCCGGTGCGCCACTGTTTGTAGTCGGCGACCAGTGGATCGTTCGCCTCGGCAGCCACCACCATGACCTGGCCCAGGTCTTGGCGGGCAAGGTTCAGGCGTTCGGCCAGTTTGCCGCTGCTGGTGGCGAGCACCTGGCCGTTCTTTTTTTCCAGGCTGGCATACAGGTAGTTGTCGCGGGTCAGGGTTGCACGCTCGGCGGCGGTGATGCCGAAGCTGAAGCCGTCGCCATGCACGCCCAGCACCACCATATTCTTGGCCAGGGCTTCGCCTTGCGGCAGTAGTTTCAGCCCTTTGGCCTGGCTATGCAGGTTTTTCAGTACACCGAAGGTGGGGGCGAAGCTGCGGTGCAGTTGCACTTGGGTAACGCTGGTGCTTTCGCTGATGCGCTTGACCGCCAGCGCGCTGGCCGTGGCGACATGGTTGAGCAGCTCGTCCAGCGCCAACATCAGGTTCTGGCCGATATAGGCATTGTTGAGAAAGGTCAACGAGCTGATACCAAGGCGCTCGGGCTTTATCGCGATACGACTGGTCGCAAGGGCCTGTAGACGCTTGGCGGTTTCTGGCAATTCGTCTTGGGCATCGGCCAACAAGCCTTTAGTCAACGCATGGGTGGCTTCGATCAGTTGGCGGCTGAGCTTGTCCACGGCGGCGCTGACTTTCATATCTTGCGCTTCGATGCAGCGCGGGTCGCAGCCCTTGGGCGAGCGGTTGAGCACTTCCAGCAGTTCGGCCAGTTGGGCATAGGGCTCCAACAGACGTTCGTC
>NZ_CAMPHV010000057.1 GCF_946886105.1 uncultured Pseudomonas sp.
GGCGTGACCTGGGCCATCTCGTCGCGAAAGCGCCCTTGCTGCAATGGCGCGTCATGGTTGTGGCGGGGCCGTTCGGCATCCACGCCCACGGCATCGATGGCGCGGTCCACACCGATGCCGCCGGTCAGGCGCAGCAGGGTTTGCACCGGGTCTTCCCGGTCGAAATCGATCACCTCCGCGCCTTGCTGGCGCGCCATACGCAGGCGGTCGGGCAAATGGTCGATGGCCAGCACCCGCGAGGCGCCGAGCAGCAGGGCGCTGGCGATGGCGAATTGGCCGACCGGGCCGCAGCCGAACACTGCGACCGTGTCGCCGGGGGTGATCTCGGCCATTTCCGCGCCGAAGTAGCCGGTGGGGAAAATATCGGACAGCAGTACCGCCTGGTCGTCGCTGATCTCGCTGGGCAATTTCACCAGGCCGATATGGGCATAGGGGATGCGCGCTTTTTCCGCTTGTAGGCCATCGAAGGCGCCGCTCGCTTGCGGGCCGCCGAAGAATGCGGTGCCGGCGTGTTTGCCGTTCGGGTTGGCGACATCGCACTGGGCGTAATAACCGGCGCGGCAGTACGCGCAGTTGCCGCAGGCGATGGTGGAGCACACCACCACCCGGTCGCCGATCTGCAGGTTGCGCACGTCCTCGCCCAGGGCTTCGACGATGCCGACGCCTTCGTGACCGAGAATCGTGCCCTCGGCCATGCCGCTGACGGTGCCGCGCACCAAGTGCAGGTCGGTGCCGCAGATGGCGGTCGCGGTCAGGCGGACGATGGCGTCGGTGGGGGCTTGTAGCGCGGGGTCGGCGACCTCATCGAGACGGATGTCGCCCACGTCATGAAACACTACGGCTTTCATGCGGCTGTCCTCCCTGAAGATCTAGCCGAGGCGAGCCCGATCAATGCGCTTTGGCCACGCCGTGCAGCACGGTGGCGCTGGCCCGGTTGCTGTCGCTGGCGGCGATATTGCCGAGGGAAACCACGCCGACCAGACGCTTGTCGCGGTTCATCACCGGCAGGCGGCGGACTTGGATATCGGCCATGTTTTTCGCCACGTGTTGCACCTCCTCGTCCTCGAAGCAGTAGCGCACGCCCTGGCTCATGACTTCGCTGACCGGGGTGTCGCCGGGAAGGCCTTCGGCAACCGCGCGGATGGTGATATCGCGGTCGGTGACCACGCCGATCAGGCGGTCCTGATCGTTGACCAGCAGGGCGCCGCAATCGATGCGCGCCATCAGTGCGGCGGCTTCGTGAATGCTCTGATCCGGCGTCACGGTCTGTACGCCCCTGGTCATGATGTCGCTGATTTTCATGATGTATTCCTCACTTGGTTCCTCTCTGTCACTGCATCTCGATTGCACATGCGGTGCGTTTTGGCACCCACAACTTTGAGACTGGGGTGGGCGGGAGCGGTTCAGAACTTTTTCCGCTGGGCGCGGTAGCGGCGATGAGCGATATCGCTGGGCGCAAGGGCTCCTACAGGGCAGGTGAACCGTTACAAGAAAAACAGCTCGAACGGCTGCTGCCAGCGCTGCAGCATCTCCGGCGTCAGCTTGGGTTTGCGCGCCGACGCCGGGTCGCTGTAGAGCTGGCTGGCGAAGGCTTGAATGGCATGGCGTTTACGCGCCTGGACGTTGCGGTCCAGGAGGATTTTGCGCGCCCGCTCCCAGGGAATCCGCGGGTCCTCGGGGGTTGCCCAATGCCAGGCCCAGATGGGCATTTCGTGGCACACCGCACCCAAGCTCGCGCAGGCGCGCAAAGCGGCCTGGGCGACGGCCTCGTGGTCGCTGTGGCCATCCTTGCGCCAGGTGGTGAAGACCACATCCGAGGGTTGCAGGTAGGTCGCCAGGAAGCGCTGCAACTCCTGCTCGTGCTGCGCCACCTGGGCATCCGGAAAGCCGCCGTGGATCCACTTCAGGCTGGTGTGCGACAGCCCCAGACGGCTCAAGGCCTCGGCGCTTTCCTGGGAGCGGATGATGCCCAGGCGCTGCGCGCTCCAGCTCGTGGAGTGTTGATGGCAGGAGCTGCCGTTGGTCACGGAGATCAGCAACAGCGGCCGTTTTTCCTGGTAGAGCAGCTGCAATAAGCCGCCGCTGCCGAGGACTTCATCGTCGGGATGAGGCGCGATTATCACCGCGCGCTTGTCCGCCGGCACCAGTTGCGCGCAGCCGATAGGCGCGACTTCGGCCAAGCGTTTGGAGGCTTTCCAGGCCTGTGGCGAGGTGCCGTGACCCGTGAGCATCTCGGCGTCTGCGGCGGACTGCCGCTTGCCGAACGGCGATGTCGAGGAGGGCGGGGAAGTGCTCATCGTGGCCGCCCCTCGTGTTGCAGTTCGAACAGCAGCAGCGAGCGACCGGTGACGGTGAAACTGCTGCCGAATGCGAAGGATTCGGCGCAACGCAAGTCCGGCCGGTTGGTGTCGAGCAGGCATGTCCAGTCGGTGCCCTGGGCCACTTCCGGCAAGTGGAAATTGACCACGTCATGGTGCGCATTGACGATCAGCAGCAAGGTGGCGTCGGCGCCGCTGCGGCGGATCCCGGTGGGTTGCGCGCGGCCGTCCATGAGCATGCCGAGGCAACGCGCATGGCCGTCGCGCCATTGCTCCTCGCTCATCTCGCGGCCACAAGGCGATAGCCAGGTCACGTCCTTGACACCGAGCTCTTCGTTGTACACGCCGACCAGAAAACGCCCGCGGCGCAGGGTCGGATAGGTTTTGCGCAGGCTGATCAAGCGCCGGGTGAAGGCCATCAGCTCGCGACCTTCTTCGTCGAGGTTCCAGTCGATCCAGCTCAGCTCGTTGTCCTGGCAGTAGACATTGTTGTTGCCGTGCTGAGTGCGACCGAATTCGTCGCCGGCGAGCAGCATCGGCGTGCCCTGGGACAGCAACAGGGTGCCGAGCAGGTTGCGCATCTGGCGCAGGCGCAGGGTGCGGATTTCCGGGTCGTCGCTAGGCCCCTCGTGGCCATGGTTCCACGACAGGTTGTTGTCGCTGCCGTCGCGGTTGTCTTCGTCGTTGGCCTCGTTGTGCTTGTGGTTGAAACTGACCACATCGCGCAGGGTGAAGCCGTCATGGGCGGTGATGAAGTTCACCGAGGCGTAGGGCCGGCGACCGCGCTGATTGAACAGGTCGCCCGAGGCGGTAAGGCGGCTGGCCAGCTCGGCCAATTGGCCTTCGTCGCCGCGCCAGAACGCCCGCACGTTATCGCGGAAACGGTCATTCCATTCCTTCCAGCCGGGCGGGAAACCGCCGACCTGGTAGCCGCCGGGGCCGCAGTCCCAGGGTTCGGCGATCAACTTGAGCTTGCTCAGTACCGGGTCCTGGCGGCAGGCCACGAGAAAGCCGTGGCGTTCGTCGTAGCCGTGCGCGTGGCGCGCCAGAATGGTCGCCAGATCGAAGCGGAAGCCGTCGACGCCCATTTCCTCGGCCCAATAACGGAGCGAGTCGGTGACCATCTGCAGCACGCAGGGGTGGCTGAGGTCGAGGGTGTTGCCGGTGCCCGAGTCGTTGATATAGAGGCGTTTGTCGTCGGGCATCAAACGGTAGTAGGAGGCGTTGTCGATGCCGCGCATGCTCAGGGTCGGGCCCAGTTCGTTGCCTTCGGCGGTGTGGTTGTAGACCACGTCGAGAATCAATTCGAGGCCGGCATCGTGCAGGTGCGCGACCATTTCCTTGAACTCGTTGATATTGCCGCTGGCGAGGTAGGGTTCATGGGGCGCGAAGAAGGCGATGCTGTTGTAGCCCCAGTAATTCTTCATGCCTTTTTCCAGCAGGTGCTGGTCGTCGAGAAAGCCATGCACCGGCAGCAGCTCGATACTGGTGACGCCCAGCGAGCGGATATGTTGCAGTAACTCGTTGTTCATCAGCCCGGCGAAGGTGCCGCGCACGTGTTCGGGCACCGCCGGGTGGCGCATGCTGGTGCCGCGCAGGTGCGCCTCGTAGATGATGGTGCTGTCCCAGGGGATGCGCGGCAGTTGTTGCCGGCCCCAGGTGAAGGCCGGGTCGATGACCTTCGACTTGGGCATGAAGGCGGCGCTGTCGCGAGTGTCGAAACTCAGGTCGGCATCCGCCGAGCCGACGGTGTAACCGTAGAGCGCGGGCGACCAGCGCAACTGGCCGACCAGCTGTTTGGCGTAAGGGTCGATCAGCAGTTTATTGGGGTTGAAGCGGTGGCCCGCGTCCGGCTCGTAGGGGCCGTGCACGCGGTAGCCGTAAATCTGCCCCGGATGGGCGTCGGGCAGGTAACCGTGCCAGATTTCATCGGTGTATTCGGGTAGCTCGATGCGTTCGACTTCGGTCTCGCCGCTGCTGTCGAACAGACAGAGCTCGACCATGGTGGCATGGGCGGAAAACAGGGCGAAATTGACCCCCAGCCCATCCCAGGTCGCGCCCAGGGGAAAGGGATAACCCTCGCTGATGCGCGAACGCTGCTTGATGTGCGTGGTATGGCTTGGATGCTCTGTGCTCATATAGCCTACTCCTTAGATATTTCCCTACTCAGGCTTCGGCGTTTTCGAGGCCGACGCTTTGCTGGTCGTCCGGGGCTTTTTCAGCAGCGCCGGTTTTTCCTCTTTGGTTTTGCCGCGGAGCACCGATGGCACCTCTTTGGGCTTGCTGACCTTGCGCGACGGCGGGCTTGGCGGGCACTCGTCCTGGGTCTCGGACTCGGCCAGCTTGCAGGCCTTCTCCCAGTGGCGTTCGGCCTGGCCCTCGGGCTTGCCTTCGGCTTCCCAGATTTGATAGGCGAGAGCGCGTATACGCTGATCTTGGTTGTTCATGGCTATAACTCCTGGCTATGGGCGGCGGAATACATGAGGTTCACGGGGAAGTCCGCCAGCACCTCGCTCAGTGCTACTTGTCCCTCGATGGGGGTGATGCGGGTACTGGAGAAGTAGCCCTTGAGGGCGTTGTCGACCATCGGCGGCAGCACCACGCGGGTATCGCCCCAGCGTTCGGGCGGCACGTGCGGGGCCGGGTAATTGCTCAGCAGGGCGGCGGTCAGGCGCGGCGCGACGACGATCATGTAGGCGCCGTGATAATGGCGGGCGAAGGCCACCACTCGCTCGGCATGCTCGCCGTTGACCGCCAGGGCGCGGTAGTCGCCGAAGCGGAACAGCGCCGAATGCTCGGCGCGAATCGCCAGCACCCGGCCGATCAGATGCTGCTTGATCCGCCCATCGCTCCATTGCCGGATCAGCTCGCTGTGGGCTCGGGTGTTGCTCAGGGCATTGATCCGCTCGGCGAAGTCCACCTCGCGGCGGTTGTCCGGATCGACCAGGCTGAAGTCCCAGAACTCGGCGCCCTGATACAGATCGGGCACGCCGGGCGTGGTCATCCGCAGGAAGCACTGCACCAGGCCGTTCAGCGCGCCGGCAGGCGCGATCAGATGGGCCGCGGCGGCGATTTCGTCACGTAACTGGCGCGCCTCGGGAGCGCTGAACAGCTGTTTGAGAAACACCTGGCAGGCGTTTTCGTAGGCCTGATTGGGCAAGTTCCAGCTGCTGCGCAACTTGGCTTCGCGCACGGCTTTGCATTGCCACTGCTGCATGCGCTCCAGGTACTGGTTCATGGCTTGCGCATCGTCCAGCCCGAGGGACGGCGGCCAGCTGCCGAGCAGGGTCTGATAGAGGATCAGTTCGTCGCCGCTGGAGGGCGCGGTGCCATCCTCGAGCTCGCTGCGCCACTCGGCGGCGAGCTGTCGCCAGCGCTCGACCAACTGGGCGAACCAGGCCGCGCGTTCGCTGATCACCGCCAGCCGCGCCCGCACGTCCTCGCCACGTTTGTGATCGTGGGTAGCGGTGGCCAACAGGTTGTTGGGGAAGCGCCTGCCGCGTTTGCCGCAGTGGCGGTGGAATGCCCCGGGCGAGGCGCTGAAGTGCCCGGGATCGAAGCCGACATCGCTGCGCGACAGCAGAATCCCCGAGCGATAGCAGGCGGTGTCCTCGATGGCTTTGGCGGCCGTGGGCGAGGTCAGTTGCTGGAACCGCGCCAGGGTCTTTTGCCGCAAGCGTCGGTAGGGGCCGGGCGGCAGTTCGCGCAACGCTTGCCCGCCGAGCCAGCGGTCGAGGTGATCGAGGATCGGCCACTCGGCCTCCGGCAAGCTGCTGCGCGCGCCGTTCATGGCCTGGGCGAAGAAGCGCCGATCCTGTTCGGAGCGCCCGCAGGCACCGGCATAGGTGCGGTACACCGGAAAGTGCACGAGCAGCTCGAACAGCGCGCGGCGGATCGCGCCCAGGGTCAGGTCGCGGGTGGCGATATCGTCGCGGGCGATCTGCAACAAGAACTGCGCGACCGTTTCCAGGTCGCCGGCCAGGGAGCTGTTGAGCACCAACTGGCGGGCCTCGCGGACTTCGTCCTGGAAGCTTTCCGAACGCCCGCTGATGCTGCCCCAGAGCGCGCAGAGCTGTAGCTCGCCGAGCGGATCGTGTTGCAGCAGCGACACCTGGTTCATGAACTCGTAACCGGTACTGCCGTCGACGCACCAGTCGGCGGGCAGGTGTTCGCCCTCGGCGAGGATCTTTTCCACGAAAATAAAGAAGTGCTCGCCGGCCAGGGGCTCGGGGCGTTTTTCCAGCAGAGCGGAAACCCGCCTGCGCAGCTTGCGGCAGTAAGCCCGCGGATTGGCCAGGCCGTCGATGTGATCGATGCGCAGGCCGTCGACCATGCCGTGTTCGATCAGCTGGAAAACCTTCGCGTGAGTGGCTTCGAATACCTCCGCGCGTTCGACGCACAAGGCGCCCAGTTCGGTGATATCGAAAAAACGCCGCCAGTTGATGTCATCGGCCGCGGTGCGCCAGCTGGCCAGCCGGTAGTGCTGGCGCTCCAACAGGCCGTGCAGATTGTCCAGGCCGTTCTGGCTCACCGGGCGGTAGAGCGCCAGGGCGAGGAAGATCGCATCGGTGGCTCGCGCGGTCTGGCTCAGTTGGCTCAGCGTATGTTGCAGCGCCGCGACCTGTTGGCGGGCGTTCGGCGCCTGTTCGAGGGCGGCGAAGCGTTGACCGAGGGCCTTGAGTTCGTCGTGTTCGCAGCGCTCGAGAATATCCCCGTAGCTGCTTGGCGTGAGCGGGAAGCGGTGCTCGTAGTGACAGGCATGGAAGGTGCCCGAAAGCTTATCGAAATGCAGTTCGATCTCCCCGTTGCCGAGGGTTTCGCCGTAATCGCTGCGCAAGAACGGCACCAGCAGTTGGCCGTTGAGCAGCGGGTCGGGGGAGTGCCAGTCGATGTCGAAGAAGTTCGCATAGGGGCTGTGCACGCCCCATTCCAGCACGTCGAGCCACCAGGGGTTGCCGTCGCCGCCCACCGCCATGTGGTTGGATACGATGTCGAGGATCAGTCGCATGTTGCGCTTTCTCAGGGCCTCGACCAGGCGCTGCAAGGCCGCTTCGCCGCCCAGCTCGGGATTGATCGCGGTCGGATCGGTCACGTCGTAGCCATGCATCGAGCCGGGCCGGGCGGTGAGCAGCGGCGAGGCATAGAGGTGGCTGATACCGAGGCGGGCGAAGTAATCCACCAGGGGCACGGCGTCGTCGAGGGTGAAGCCACGGTGGAACTGCAAGCGCACGCTCGCAAGAAGCTCAGTCATGGCGTGGTTCCTCGCGGCTCTGGCGGGTTTGCCGCAGCCGTTTGAGGCGCCGGGCGGCGGCTGGCGTGTCGAGCATGCTGTCCACCGGCAGCGCCCAGCGCCGTCGCCAATTGGGGTGTTTGTCGCCGGGGCCGGGCAGGTTGGCTTGTTCCTCCTGGCCCAGGGCGTCTTCCAGGGGCAGCAGCACCAAGGGCGCCGGGGTGCTGGCGATAAAGCCGATGCAGGCGTCGAGTTGCAGCCGCGGGTCGTGCTCGCCACCTGGCAGTTGCCCGCTGGCGCACAGCGCCTCGTGCAGCGCGGCTTTGTCGCGCTCGCGTTGTTGCCGGTCGATCCGGCTCTGTTCGCCGCTCTCATGACCCGCGGCTTGTCGCCATTGGATATCGCGCCCGCTCAACCAGCCGCACATGCTCGGCAAATCATGGGTGGTAGTGGTGGCCAGCGCATCGTCGGGCCAGTCCTCGGGGGCGATGAAGCGCCCGTCGCGCTGCTCGAATTGCAGCACCCGCATGCCGAGGATATGGCGCTGCGCCAAGTCTTCGCGCAGACCCTCGGGCACCGTGCCGAGATCCTCTCCGACGATCAGTGCGCGGCTGCGCCAGGATTCCAGGCAGATCAGGCGTAGCAGCTCGGTGAACGGGTAGTTGAGGTAGGCCCCCGCGCGCGAGTCGCTGCCGCGGGGAAATACCCAGAGGCGCTTGAGCCCCATGATGTGATCGATGCGCAAACCGCCGGCATGGGCGAGGTTGGCCTGCAGCATCTCGATAAAGGCGCGGTAGCCGTTGCGCTGCAAACCCTCGGGGGAAAAGGCCGAAAGGCCCCAATCCTGCCCGGAGCGGTTGAGGATATCGGGCGGCGCGCCGATGTTGAGGGTATGCAGGAATTCGTCCTGACGCGCCCAGGCTTGGCTGCCTGCACCGTCCGCGCCCACCGCGAGGTCGGCGATCAGGCCGATCTTCATCCCGGCCGCGTAGGCGGTGTTTTGCGCGCGGGCCAGGCAGCGGCCGATCAACCATTGGCAGAAAGCGTGGTAGTCGACTTCGCTGCGGCGTTGCACGGCGAAGTCCTGCACCGCCGCGTGTGCGGGGTTGCGGTACTGCTCGGGCCAGTTGCGCCAGTCGCCGGGATGGCCGTTGGCGAGCATGTGCGCATGCAGCGCCTCGAAGCGGCAGTGCTGTTGCAGCACCTCGCCGCCTTCGCGGCGGAAGCGCTGGAAGTCCTCGGTCAGCTGCGGCGTGCTGTCGCCGAATTGCGCATACAAGGCACGCAGCAGCGCTTGCCTGGCGCTGGCCACCGCCGGCCAATCGATCAACGACAGCCCTTCGAGCCGCCCCCATTCGTGCTCCAGGGCACAGGCCTTGAGCGCGACGCCGACGGCCTGCTCGCCGAGGATCGACGCGGGCGCGGCATAGAGCACGTTGAACAGCAGGCGGCTGGAGGGCGAGTAGGGGCTGTAGATGTCCCGGTTGGCGGCGAACATCGCATGGGTGGGGCTGATGGCCAGGGCGTCGGCGCCCTGTTGCGCGGCGCTGCGCGCGAGGATTTCCAGCGCCTTGCTGTCGCCGAGGCCACCGTCGCCCGGGCGCCTCAGCGAATACAGCTGCGCGGTCAGGCCCCAGGTGTAACGGCGCCCGGTAAGTTCTGCCACGCTCTGACAGGTCGGCGGCGCCACGGCCAGGCTCAGTTGTTGACCGCCGATCAGCAGCTTGTGATAGCCGCAGCGTTCGATTGGCGGCAGCCGGGCGGCATGATCGAGACGGCCGTCGATGCGTTCGCCGCCTTCACAGATCAACAGAAAAGGCGTATCGGGCTGAAAATGCCGGCTGAGGATAAGCGTCTGCTCGCGCTCCAAGGTGAGCAGCGCCGGCAAGGGGGCATGGCGCTGTCGTTCCTCGATCAGGTCGAGGCTTTCGGCGATCTGGCGGATGCTGCCGGCGCGGTGGCCGAGAGCCTCGAGCAAAGCGCGTTGGGCGGGCACGGCGACATGCTGGGCGCGGCCGTCCGCGTCGGTCCAGTCGATGTTCAGGCCGGCGGCGCGGGCCAGCTTGGCCAGTGCGGCGTCGCTCACGGCCGGGCCTCCAGGCTTACGGCGATGCTGCGCGGCGCCAGCGTGCCCTGGGCGAAGTGGCCGAGGTCCAGGCCGTGACTGAACAGCAGCTGCACGCCCGGCGCGAGCGCCTCGCCGTGCACCGTGCTATCGCTGAGGTTGAGGTCGATACGCAGCAGGCTGCCGTCGCCCAGGCGCCAGATGGCGGCGAGCGCGCCATCGGCGAACAGGCTCAAACGTTCCGAGTGCGCACCGGGTAGGCGCGCCACCAGGTGTTCGCGGCGCAGCTTCAGCAGCGCCTGATAATAGTCGCGCCAGGTCTGCTGGGCGGGGTCCTGTTGCGGCGCGAACAGCGGTTGGGAATCGGTGAAGCTGCTCAGCGCGTTGGGGTCGGGGATTCGCGCGCGCTGCGCCGGGTCGGCGAACTCGGCGAATTCGCTGAACTCGTTACGTCGTCCCTCGCGCACCGCGCTGGCCAGCGGGTCGCGGTAATCGGTGAAGTACAGGAACGGCTGTCTGGCGCCCCAGTCCTCGCCCATGAACAGCAATGGCACCATCGGGCACAGCAGCAGCAAGGCGATCGCGGCCTTGAGCGCATCCTCGTCGACGAGCTCGATCAAGCGCTCGCCGAACGCGCGGTTGCCGACCTGGTCGTGGTTTTGCAAAAACAGCACGAAAGCGGTCGGCGGCAGGTGCGCGCTGGTTTCGCCGCGTGCCTGGCCATGGCGGTTGAGCTGGCCCTGGTAGACGAAGCCCTCCGCCAGGCAGCGTCGCAGCTTGTGCGTGGGATCTTCGGCGAAGTCCGCGTAATAACCTTGGCGTTCGCCGGTGAGCAGCACATGCAGGACATTGTGCCAGTCGTCGTTCCATTGCGCGACGTAGCCCTTTTCCAACAGGTCCGCGGTGTTGTCCTCGTTTTCCAGGATCAGGTGCACCTGGCGATTGGCGCCGACCGCACGGTGCACGCGCTCGGCCAGCTCGACGAGAAAGTCCTGTTCGGGGATGGCATGTACCGCATCGAGGCGCAGGCCGTCGACGCGGTAGTCGAGCACCCACATCAGGGCGTTTTCACAGAAGAAGTCCCGTACCTGCGGGCGCTGGAAATCGATCGAGGCGCCCCAGGGCGTCTGCCCCTCCGCATGGAAGAAGGCCAGGGCGTAATGGCCCAGATAGTTGCCCTCGGGGCCGAAGTGGTTGTAGACCACATCGACCAGCACCATCAGGCCCAGGCTGTGCGCCTTGTCGATCAGGCGTTTCAGCTGTGCGGGCGTGCCATAGACGCTGGATGGGGCGAACGGCAGCACGCCGTCGTAGCCCCAGTTGCGTCGCCCGGGAAACTCGCCCAGGGGCATCAGTTCTATGGCGGTAACGCCGAGCTCGACCAGCGTCGGCAAGAACGCCTCGACACCGCTGAAGCCTCCGAACAGGCCCACATGCAGCTCGTAAATCACCGCCTCGTGCCAGGGCCGTCCGCGCCAATCCGCCGTTTGCCAGCGGTAGGCATTGTGGTCGACCAGTTGGCTCGGCCCATACACACCCTCGATTTGCGCCCGCGAGGCGGGGTCCGGCACCAACAGGCTTTGATCGATCAGAAAGCGGTAGGTCGCACCCGTGGCACATTCCAGGCGCGCACTGAACCAGCCGTCCTCTTCGGCATGCATCGCATGGGGCAGGCCATCGCTGAAGACCACCGCGACTTGCGCAGCATTCGGCGCCCAGAGGGAAAACCGTGCAGTTCGTTCGTTCTCGCGCAAGGCACCGTGCTTGTACTCGACCGGCGTAATCAAATTACCCCCTCCGCCAGTGCCTTCGCGGCGCCGGCGTGCGCGTGCGGCAATACCAGTTTGCGGTAGAGCTGGTCGTACGGCTGCGCGGCTTGACGCCAATAAAGTGGCGTGGCCATTGCCTGGCAGCGCATGGCATTGAGCAGCTCGGGATGTTGGAACACCTGCAGCGCGCGTCGAATGGCCTGCAGATAACTGGGCCGGCTGGCTTCGTCGAAGAGAAAGCCGTTTACCCCATCTTCGATGGTGTCGGCCAGGCCGCCGGTGCGGCGGGCAATCGGCAGGGAAGCAAAACGTTGCGCGTACATCTGGCTGAGGCCGCATGGCTCGAAGCGCGAGGGCATCAACAAGAAATCGCTGGCGGCGAATATGCGCCGCGCATCGGTTTCGTTGAAGCCGATATGCACGCCTATGCGACCGGGGTGACGCAGGGCCAGGCCGCTCATGGTGGCTTCCAGTTCGGGTTCGCCACGGCCGATGACGGCGAGCCGGCCGCCCGCTTCGACGATGGTTTCGGCGACCGCCAGGGTGAGGTCGATGCCTTTCTGTTCGACCAGGCGCGAGACCACCGCGAACAGCGGGCCGGGATCGCAATCCAGGCCGAACAGCCGTTCCACATAGGCGGCGTTGGCCCGCTTGCCTTGCCAGTGCTGAGCGCTGAAACCTTCGATCAGATGCGGATCGCTGGCGGGGTTCCAGCTGTCGTCGATGCCGTTGGCGATCCCGCTCAAGCGGCCCTCGTTGACCATGCACCTGAGCAGCCCATCGAGCCCACAGCCGAAATCGGCGGTGGTGATCTCGCGGGCATAGGTCTGGCTGACCGTGGTGATATGGCTGGCGTAGGCGATGCCGGCTTTCATAAACGACAGCTTGCCGTAGAACTCCATATTGGCCCGGGCGCCGCTCATGGCCTCTTCGGGCAGGCCCAGTTCCGGCGAGCGCCGCGCATCGCACAAACCTTGATAGGCGAGGTTGTGAATGGTGAATACGCTCGGTGTGCGCAGCCCGCGCCAGGCCATATATGCGGGGGCCAAGCCACTGGGCCAATCGTTGGCGTGTACCAGCTCCGGGCGCCATTGCATACCGGCGTTGCCGGCGGCGATCTCAGCAGCCGCCAAGCCCAGCCGGGCGAAACGGATAGGGTTGTCGGGCCAGTCGCGGTTCTCGGTGTCGGTATAAGGCGAGCCATCGCGCTCATAGAGCGCGGGGCAAAGAATCACATAGACGATCAAACCGTCGCTGAGATCCATACGGCCGATACGGCAGGCGGGCAGGGCGGCATGGCCGGCGATGCGGCCGATTATGCGAACGCGGTTATCGCTGGCCAGCACCTGCGGGTAACCGGGGATCAGTACGCGAATATCGTGGTGCGCCGAAAGCGCTCTCGGCAGGGCCGCGGATACATCGCCGAGCCCGCCGATCTTCACTAGGTCGGCGAACTCGGAGGTCACATAAAGGATTTTTTTCTTGTTGCTATTGATGTGTTCTAAGAGCTGCGGTCTAGCTGTTAGAAAGTCCAGATCGTCTAATTGAGCCGGAGCTCCAAGATTTCCCATACCATCCTCCGGTGATGCTTCCTGGCAGGGCAAGGCAACCCCGCACACTCAATGGCAAGCCGTTAAGCGACTCCGTGGTTTGCGAGCTGATGTACAAGCTGGCGTTTTATTGAAGCCTCCGAGGAATCCAGACCGACCGTGGATTTAGAAAGTTTCACCTTTTTTATTAACTGACGGCGCCGCTAACAGCACTGCAAAAACCTCTGAACCTCGGGCGTTGCAGCCTTTCCAACTCCCCGTGATCAATGCTCCGGCAGCAGGCGAAAAACAGGAGTGGCGGAATGCGCGGTATCGAGCAGGCGGTCGATTTTCTAAAGCGAAACAATTTGGTTTTGACCACCGCGGAGTCGGCTACCGCGGGGCTGATCGCCGCGATGGTCGCGGATGTCCCAGGCTGCGCCGAGGCGTTCGATAGCGGCTTCGTGGCCTATTCGGTGGCGGCGAAAAAGTCCCAATTGGGCGTTAACCCGCAAACCATCGAAACCTTCGGTTTGACCAGCGAAGAAGTAGCCCGCGAAATGGCCCGGGGCGCACTGGCGCGCAGTGTTGCGACTATCGCCCTGGCCAATACCGGTATGGCGGCGGCGGACGACGAGTTGGATGGCGTTATGTGTTTTGCCTGCGCGATGGACGTTCGCGGGCATATAGAAGTGATCAGTGAAACCATCAAGTTCGAAGGCGAGCGCAACAAGGTCAGGATCGCTGCCGCGCGCCATGCCTTGTTGCACTTGCCCGAATACTACGAGCGTCTCAAAGGCTCTGAATAGAGGCGTTACCGGGTGGAACTAGAAAGACCAGTTGCCTTTGATGATCTCTATGCTCAAGCCGCTTCCCATGCCATGAAAAAGCTCTTGGGAAAACTCGGTATAGAGCGTGTTTTCGTCTTCATGGCACTGCAGGATCGACAGGCTGATATCCGCGGGGGCGAGAGGTTCGGCGCTGTTCCCCGCACAATCGTCCGTGCAATTGCGCTGATCGAGCAGCGGCAAGCTCGTTTGCACCTGGCAGGTGGCGTACCCGCGTCCCGCCGAATAAGCCGAACTGAACTCGTTACGATGAGGGAAGTATTCGATATCTGCTTTTAATATAGATGCCGTGGTTTGTTTGCTATATAAAGCGATAGCACTGATTAATGTGGCGGTACTTACAAATGCGGTAAAGCCACACAGAAGGATACTCGCGCGTTGTTCGCGTTCGGCCCAACTCCATTCGCCGAAAAAATATTTATAGGTGCTAATTTCCATATTCCTCTCCTGCCATGGAGCAGCTATTCAATGTTGACCGATAGTACTTCGGGGATCTATCGCGATAGCGCTTCGTCCGTAAATCGACCCCTTTCAAGAAAAACCACATGGCAGGTGTGTCAATTGATTTTATCTGGTGCTCTGTTTGCCCTTAATTGCGAGCCTCTGGTTTCCAATAAAGGCTTCTTCGAATAAGTGGGTAGTGCATCAGTGCAGCATGGCTGAATAGCCGTATGACATGACAATGCTCCTTTTCCGCTGAACAGATCAAGCCTTATCAAGCGCACGATCTCTTCGAGAGTGAGACTTCGATCAACTACTCGTTTAAATTCTGCGCCGTTGCGTAGGCTGAAGGCCAGGACCAAGCTACCGTCTGGTCTGCCCGTGCTTGACACCTTGCACTCGCAAAGGTCGCTCAAGATACTGCCTAAGTCGGTTGTCATGCTTCCATGCCTCAGGCTGCGTAGGTTAGAAAGTAGCTGCAAAAAGCCAAGACACCAATCGCTCCGACAAACGGCATGTTTCGCAATTAAAATGCCATCACTTTTTCGCTTTGGTTATATACATATGCCTGCTTCGTACGCTCTCTGCATAGTTGGGCAGGTAGTGTCGAATTCTATGTAGTCTGACCACCTTTTAATGCATCACTAAAGTTCAGTTGCCGAGATCGGGTATTTCATTAGCAGGCCGTTGAAAAACTACCTACGTTGCCGATACGGCGTTAAAAACAGGCTCGGCGGCCTCGCCTACATTTTTCAACGGCCTGTTAGCGATATCATTCCCGGCTTATGAGTCAGTTTTATGTTGCTCGCCATTCAGCGTTATTGCCCGGCGGGGCGGCCGCTTAGCGGAGCGCCGAAAAGGGCGAGAGGCGGCCCAGGCCGGCACTGTGATTTGGACCAGGCAGGGTAAAAATTACCCTGATTGGTGGGGTTTAAAAGACCCTGCGAGTCCCTGAGTGCTTGATATAGAGGGCGTTTCCAGGTTGGCATGAGTTATGGAAGGGAGGGTTCAAATCCGATTGGCAGCGCTTTCGCGGGCCAATCGCTGAATCCAGCAGGTTGTTGTTCAAGGAGTTCCCCATGCAAGTGCTTGACCGCCGTAAAGCGCTATCGATCCACCCGCTGTGGCGGTTGGGGTTCAGGCCTTTGTTTCTCGGCGGTTGCCTGTTCGCTTTGTTCGCGGTGCCGCTGTGGTTGGCGGCATTGAGCGGTTGGCTCGGTGAGTGGCACCCGGCCGGCGGTTGGTTGGTATGGCACCGGCACGAGTTATTGTTCGGCTTTGCCATGGCCATAGTTGCCGGCTTTCTGTTGTCCGCGGTACAGACCTGGACTGGCCGGCCGGGGCTGCATGGCCGTCCTCTGTTGCTGTTGGCGGGCGTCTGGCTGCTGGCGCGGTTGGCTTGGCTGAGCGATCTCCCGCTGGCGTGGCTGAGCGTGCTGGAGCTGGCCTTCCCGCTGGCGATGGCGGCTGTCATGGCGTGCACGCTGTGGCTGGTGCGGCAAAAGCGCAATTATCCGGTGGTGGCGCTGTTGCTGCTGTTGGCGGCGGTCGATGGCTTGTCGTTGGTCGGCCTGGCGAACGCCGATGAGGGGCTGCAGCGCCAAGCGGTATTGGCCGGGGTTTGGCTGGTGGCGGCGATGATGGGGTTGATCGGTGGGCGGGTGATTCCCTTTTTCACCCAGCGCGGCCTCGGTCGGGTCAATGCGGTGCAGCCCTGGTCGTGGCTCGATTGGCTGTTGCTGCTCGGCTCCGTGGCGGTGGCGGTTTTACATGTGGCGGGTTTCGCACTACAGGCCGGTGGCATGTACGGGGTGTTGTTCGCCTTGTTGGCGCTCGGCCATGGGCTGCGCCTGTGGCGTTGGTACGACGCGGGTGCCTGGCGCGTGCCGTTGCTCTGGTCGCTGCACCTGGCTTACGCCTGGCTGGCCCTCGCTTGTCTGGGGATGGCGCTCTGGCATTTCGGGCTGTTGAGCGGCCAGAGCCAGGCGCTGCACGCCTTGACCGTCGGCGCCATGGGCGGCTTGATCCTGGCCATGATCGCCCGCGTCAGCCTGGGCCATACCGGACGCATGTTGACCCCGCCGAAGGGGATGAACCTGGCGTTTGTCCTGCTGCACCTGGGCGCGCTGAGCCGCGTCGGATTGATCGAGATCTGGCCGTTCTGGGGCCTGTGGCTGGCGGCCGCTTGTTGGGCGCTGGCGTTCGCCTTGTTCGTCTGGCGCTACGGCCCGATGCTGTGCAGTGCGCGCGTCGATGGGCATCCGGGCTAACAGGGGCGGTCGCTCATGAGTTACGGCGTTCTGCTCACCTTGCACCTGTTCGCCGCGCTGATCTTCATCGGCACGGTGTTCTTCGAGGTGCTGATTCTGGAAGGCGTACGTAAGCAGGTGCCGGTCGAGGCCATGCGCGTGTTGGAACGCGCCATCGGCCGGCGCGCAAGACGCCTGATGCCCTGGGTGTTGCTGACATTGTTCGGCGCCGGGCTGGGCATGCTCTGGCTGCGTTACCTACCGGCGCTGAGTGCGCCCTTGGCGTCGTCTTTCGGCACCTTGTTGCTGCTCAAACTGGTGCTCGCGGCCAGCGTGCTCGGGCATTTCTTCAGTGCCATGTGGCTATTCGCAAGCAGGCGCATGAATGGGCGATATCTGCGCATTCTTCATCTCAGCCTGTTCGCGCATATGCTCGGCATCGTGCTCTTGGCCAAGGGCATGTTTTATTTGAGTTGGTGACGGGACTGCAGGGTGGACAATGCTTCGCCATGTTCACCCTACGAAAAGCGTGGTCCGTAGTCCGGATGCAAGCCGGGAACAATCTGCGCCTGCACCATCGCTCCCCGGATTGCGCCACAGGCTTATTCGGGCTACGGGATTGTGGCTAGTCGATGGCTCCACGCCGGCCCTGTAGCCCGAATAAGCGCAAGCGCAATCCGGGGGGCACTCTGCCTGCGCTCAACTCCGCTGGATCAACCAAATATTCGCGATTAGCAGCCCGTAACCCGGATGCAAGCCGGGAACAAGCTGCGCCTGCACCATCGCTTCCCGAATTGCGCCACTGGTTTATTCGGGCGTCGGCATGGGTTGCGGCTTTAGGGCATTAACGAACAGCACGTTGTTTTCCAGGTGGATGTGCTGCATCAAGTCGCTGCGCAGTTCCTGCAACCCGCGATACAGCGCGCGCCAGGTGTTGCAGGCATCCTCCGGTGGGGTGATGTGCGCGGTGAGGCCGAGCAGGCGGTCCAGGGCCGCGCCGTGGTGGTCATGTTCGAAGCGCATGACCGCGATCGGCGCCGCGGCTTGTCTGCCGAAGCCCTCCAGCAACATCGGGAAGAGTATCTGTTCCTCCTTGAGCATATGGCTCTCGAGCTCCTGCTGCATTTCGCGCAGGTGGTCCGCCAGGCCGTTGGGGCAATCGCGGCGTTCGCCGTGCACCTGCTCCACGCGGCTGGCCAGGCGAATCAATTCGGGCAGCTGTTCGCGGTGGCAGGCGTGGTAGCGGTTGAGGATATGGGCGATCAGCAGGTGGCTGGGTTCGAGCCGCCAATCGTGCACCGAGCCTTTGCGTGCGTGCAGCGCGCCCAGTTCCGCGGCGAGCTTCTCCGGCTCCAGGCCACGCCGCTCGGCGGCTTGACGCAGGCTTTGCTGACCGCCGCAACAAAAGTCCAGATCGAAGGTGTGAAACAGACGCGTGGCGCCGGGAATGTCGCAGGCGAGGTTGCCGAGGGTTTGTTCCAGCAGATGGTTGTGCATGGTGGTTTTCCTTGGGCGCTGAAAAGTCGGTGAATCGACCGAGAGTTGATCGGTGTCATGGGTCGATAGCAGCACTCGTGCCATGCTCAAGTCATTGAAAATTCATGATTATTTCTTAGGTGTGGTTGATAACACCTTGATCTGACAGGGTTTTAACCACCAAATCGGGGTGATAAATACCATGCTGGAAGCCAGCCTTCTCGCCGACCTGACTGTCGAACTGGCCAATGCCGTGCGCCTGCAACGCTTGGTGCATACGCTGCGCGAGCACTTTGCTTGCGGCGCGGTCGGCCTGCTGCGCCTGGACGGCGACAGCCTGCGCCCGGTGGCCGCGGTCGGTCTGGTGCACGAGGCCCTCGGCCGGCGTTTCGTGATCGCCCAGCACCCGCGGCTGGCGGCGATCATGGCGACCCGCGAACCCACCTGGTTCGAGCCGGACAGCCGCCTGCCGGACCCCTACGACGGCCTGCTCGACAACCATGTCGGTGAGCCCTTGCCGGTGCACGATTGCATGGGCGTGAGCCTCTATGTCGAGGGCCAGCTATGGGGCGCGCTGACCCTCGATGCCTTGCATGCCGATACCTTCGGCAGCGACGCCCGGCGTGATCTGCAGCGCTACAGCCTGATGGTCGAAGCGGCGATCCGGGTGACCCGCCTGGAGCAGGAAAACCGTGGTTTGCGCCTGTCGCGCAGTGCGCTGCAAAGCGCTCCGATGCCGCTCGAGAACAGCGAAATCCTCGGCCAGAGCCAGGCCATCCGCCAATTGCTGGGCGAGCTGGAAGTGGTCGCCGATTCGGAACTGCCGGTGCTGCTGCTGGGCGAAACCGGGGTCGGCAAAGAACTCTTCGCCCGTCACTTGCACAGCCTGTCGCGGCGGCGCAACAAGCCGCTGATCCAGGTGAATTGCGCGGCGTTGCCGGAATCGCTGGCCGAAAGCGAGTTGTTCGGCCACGTCAAAGGCGCCTTTTCCGGCGCCACCACCGATCGTCCAGGGCGTTTCGATGCGGCCAACGGCGGCACCCTGTTGCTCGACGAGGTCGGCGAATTGCCCCTGAGCGTGCAGGCCAAGTTGCTGCGCACCTTGCAGAACGGCGAAATTCAACGCCTGGGCGCGGACAAGCCGCTGCACGTCGACGTGCGGGTCATCGCGGCGACCAACCGGCACCTGCCGGACAGCATTCGCGACGGACATTTCCGCGCCGATCTCTACCATCGGTTGTCGGTGTATCCGGTGCCGATTCCGCCGTTGCGCGAGCGCGGCAACGATGTGCTGATGCTCGCCGGGCACTTTCTCGAACTCAATCGCGCACGCCTGGGTTTGCGCAGCATGCGCCTGTCGCCCGCGGCGGAGCGGGCCCTGCTGGCCTATCCATGGCCGGGCAACGTACGCGAACTGGAACACGTGATCAGCCGCGCCGCGCTGAAACTGCTCAGCCGCGGCGCCAGTCGCACGCAGATACTCAGCCTGGAACCCGAGCTGCTCGACCTCGACAGCTCGATCCGTCAAAGCAGCGCGGCGGACGCGATAACGACCCTCGACCCGGCACCGGCCGCGGCCTGTTCGATGCGCGAAGCGGTGGAGGCCTGCCAGCGGCGCAGCATCGTGCAGGCCTTGGAAGCGTGTGCCGACAATTGGGCCAGCGCGGCGCGCATGCTCGACCTCGACCCGAGCAACCTGCATAAGCTGGCGCGCCGTCTGGGCTTGAAATAAGCCTGGTCCCTGGCCAAGTTGACGCAGGTCAAGGAGCTTTTGCACGAACCCCCGGACACTGTATTCATGTGCTCATGCCGGGGGAGAGCAGATGTTCGAATCCATCGACTGGGACAGCGAACCGCTCAACCGCTATGCCTATAGCGGCTTCAGCTATGGCGGCTATCCCGATAGCGGCACCTTCCATCACCGGGTCGGTTCGCTGGATCTGCTGCGCGCCTTGCGCAGCAGTCGGCAGGCGCAGCGACCGCTGTCCTTGGCCGTGCGCTTGCCCAGCCGGCGCGCGCTCGGCCATGGCCGCGAGGACGGCTTGGCCGATGCGGTCGGTGTTTACCTGCAACGTTTACAGCGCGAAATCGACCTGATCGGTTGCCACCTGGGGCAACCGCAACGCGTCGAGCAATTTCACCTGGCCGGCGCCAATGTGCTCGACGCCGACGCGCTGCGGCGGCTGATGGCCCATCTGCGCATGCGCTTCAGCCTGCTGGATTACGACTCCGGCGATTACGCCATCGAGATCGAGCAGGCGCATACCAGCTGGGCGACCATGGGCCTGTTGCGCGAGCTGGGTTTCAACCACGTCAGTATCGGCGTGGCAGACGCGGAGAGCAGCGGCGGCGGGGCGATCGCATTGCAGAATCCACGGCAGATCCGTTCGCTGATCGACGCCGCGCGGGCCTTGCACTATCGCTCGGTGAACATCGAACTGGGCTACGGCCGCGTCTGGCAAACCCGGGCCAGTTTCGCCCGCAAGGTCGCCGCCATCGTCGAGTTGCAGCCGGGCAGGGTGACCCTGTTCGACTACGCCGAGCCGCCACTGCGTTATTGGCCGCAGCGGCGTTTTTCCACGCGGGGCTTGTCCAGTCGCGAGGATAAGGCGGCGATGCGCCGTCTCGGTGTCGAGCAACTGAGCCTCGCCGGTTACCGCTATATCGGAACGGGGTTGTTCGCGTTGCCCGAGGACGACCTGGCGATCGCCCAGGAGAACGGCCACCTGCGGCGCACCTGCCAGGGCTTCAGCCAACACGCCGATTACGACCAGATCGGCCTCGGCGTGGCCGCGATCAGCCAGGTCGGCGATCTCTATGCGCAGAACAGTCGCGACCTGCTGCGCTATCAGCGGCAACTGGAAATGGGCCAGCTGGCGACCAGCCGCGGTTTGCGTTGCGGGTTCGACGACCGCCTGCGGCGCGCGTTGGTCGATAGCCTGATGTGTAACTTCGCCGTGGACATAGGCGCCATCGAAGCGCGCTTCGGCGTGTGCCTGCGCGACTATTTCGCCTCGGCCTGGCCGTTGCTGGAGCAGATGGCCGGCGACGGCTTGCTAACGCTCAGCCGCGAGCGCATTGAGCTTTCCGCCATCGGCCGGTTGACCATGGGCGCGGTGTGCAAAGCCTTCGAACACCAGCTCGCCGCGCCGCACGGGTGTGCAGCAACCCGAGCGTTGAGCCTGCGCGAGTGCGAATAGCGTTGTTGGAGCGTGGCAGGGGCTTCAGCCGCGAATACCGTTGTCGGGTTACGCGGCAGCGTAAATCGCGGGGTGGCCAGCGCCATGCCGATTGCCGCTAACCCGACCTACGCCAGCATCGTTCCAGCGCCCGCGACCTTGCGACGCCGCCCGTAGGATGGGTTAGCCGCCAACAGGGTATTCAGGTAAGTCATCCCTCCATGCGCGGCGTAACCCATCATGGCGCACCGCGAATGCCGCTGTCGGACGTGGGAGGGGCTTCAGCCGCGATTGCCACCGTTGAAAACTCACCGCTAAAGCGCTTCCGACAGATTCAGGTTGATCTCGTCGTTTCGGTCTATGCCCGCGACCTTGCGTCGCAGCAGCGCCCGAAGCCCGGTACGCCGGGGCTCGCGGCCCCCTTGGCGCGAGGGCATACCTCCAACGAGGAATAGGCCGCGCCGGGGCGCCGATGCAGTCTGCCGACACACCCAATGGAGGCTTTGCGCATGGCTCATTTATCGAGTGCCGATTTCCAATCGTTGCGTATCGCGGTATTGACCGTTAGCGACACCCGTAGCCTGGCGACCGATACGTCCGGGCAGACCTTGATCGACGGCCTGGAGGCCGCCGGCCATGCCCTCGTCGAGCGTGCTCTGGTGATCGACGACATCTGGCAGATCCGCGCCCAGCTGTGCGCCTGGATCGCCGACCCCTTGGTGCAGGTGGTGTTGATCACCGGCGGCACTGGTTTCACCGCCCGCGACAACACCCCGCAAGCGGTGGCGCCCTTGCTGGACAAGCAGGTCGATGGCTTCGGCGAGCTGTTCCGCCAGGTCTCCCTGGCGGAGATCGGCACCTCCAGCCTGCAATCGCGCGCCCTGGCCGGGATCAGCAACGGCGTACTGATCTGCTGCTTGCCCGGCTCGCCGAACGCCTGCCGCACGGCTTGGCAGAAGATTCTTTGCGAACAATTGGACAGCCGTACCGGCCCGTGCAATTTCGTCGCCCATCTCAAACGTCTGGCCGATCAGCCCCAGGTGCGGCTCTGCGGAGCCCGTTCATGAGCGCCTGCGATTGTGCCGGCGACGCGCTGCGCCCGGTCGATGAGGCGATTGCCGAGTTGTTGGCGCGGGCGCCGGCCCCGCCACCGGTGGAATATGTCGCCGTCGGCAAAGCGCTCGGCCGGGTGCTGGCCGAACCCTTGCGCGCGCCATTCGAGGTGCCGGCCTGGGATAACAGCGCCATGGACGGTTATGCCCTGCGCGCCGCCGATTTGCCCGCCGCGGGCGGCTGCCTGCCATTGGCCGGCCGTATCGCCGCCGGCGATGCGGCAAGCCAGGCGCTGCCGGCCGGGCATGCCGTACGCATCTTCACCGGCGCGCCGCTGCCGCCCGGCGCCGACACCGTGGTGGCCCAGGAACACTGTCGGCTGGAAGGCGGGCAACTGTGGTTGCCGCCGGTGAAGGGCGGCGAGCATGTGCGCAAACGCGGCGAGGAGGTGGCAGCCGGCGCCCTGGTGCTGGCCGCGGGGCAACGTCTGCGCGCCCAGGAACTCGGCTTGCTGGCGAGTTTCGGCGTCGCGCGGGTGGCGGTCTATCGGCGCTTGCGCGTCGGCCTGCTGAGCAGCGGCAACGAGCTGCGCGAGCCCGGCGAAGTGCTGCAACCCGGGCAGATCCATAACGCCAATCGCTACAGCCTGGCCGGGGTGCTGAAAAGCCTGGGGCTGGAGGTGCACGACTACGAAATCATGGCCGACGAGCTGGCCGCCAGCCGCGATGCGCTGAGTTTGGCGGCGTCCGAATGGGACCTGCTGATCACCTCGGGCGGGGTCTCGGTCGGCGAGGAGGATCACCTCAAACAGGCGATCCGCGAACTCGGCGAGCTGCACCTGTGGCGCCTGGCGATTCAACCGGGCAAACCCCTGGCCTTCGGGTCGGTGGGCGGCAAACCCTGGATCGGCTTGCCGGGCAACCCGGCGGCGGCCTTGATCACCGCCCTGGTGGTGGCGCGACCGTTCCTGCTGCGCGCCCAGGGTTGCCTGAGCGTGCTGCCCCAGCCATTGCGCATGCCGGCCGGGTTCGCCTGGACCAAACCCAATGCGCGCCGGCAATACCTGCGCGCGCGGTTGCAGGAGCAGGACGGCCAGCTGCGTGTGTGCCTGCACCCGCAACAAGGCTCGGCAATGCTCACCTCCGCCTGCTGGGCCGATGGCCTGGCGGTTATCGATGTGGGTAGCACCCTGGAGCAGGGCGATCTGCTCGACTACTTGCCGTTTGGCGAGTTGCTGCACTGAGTGTCGTGGGAGGCGGTCGCCGTTTCGGTGGATATAACCTGTCTGCCGGCTGATGGGGGCCTGTGGGAGAACCCCCGTCCTCCAGACGCCGCGCTGTCGCGCAGCAAACTGTAGGAGCCCGATAGTGGTGTTAGCCGCATCAGGGGCTTGTTGACCCCGATCAAGGCGACTGCGCGGGTAAATCCCTAGAGTCCTAATTCTTTGCCCCGGTACGGAGTTTCCATGCAACTGATTTGCCCGGCAGGCAGCTTGCCTGCGCTCAAGGCCGCGGTTCGGCAGGGCGCCGATGCGGTTTACGTGGGGTTTCGCAACGACACCAATGCGCGGCATTTCGCCGGCCTGAACCTCGACGACAAGCAATTGGAAAGCGGCCTGCAACTGATCCGTCAGCAGGGCCGACAGCTGTACGTGGCGGTCAACACCTATGCCCAGCCCGATGGTTGGAGCCGCTGGCAGCGCGCGGTCGATCAGGCCGCGGACCTCGGCGTGGATGCGCTGATCGCCGCCGACCCGGGCGTACTCGCCTATGCCAGCCGCAAGTACCCGAACCTCAATCTGCATCTGTCGGTGCAGGGCTCGGCGACCAACGCCGCCGCGCTGGCGCTCTATCAGCAGCGCTACGGCATCCGCCGCGCGGTGCTGCCACGGGTGCTGTCGCTGGCCCAGGTGCGGCAGGTGGCGGACAAAAGCACGGTGCCGATCGAGGTCTTCGCGTTCGGCAGCCTGTGCATCATGGCCGAGGGCCGTTGCCACCTGTCGTCCTACCTCACCGGCGAGTCGCCCAACCTCTGCGGCGTCTGTTCTCCGGCCAAGGCGGTGCGTTGGCAGGAGGACGCCGAGGGGCTGACTTCGCGCCTCAACGGCGTGCTGATCGACCGCTACGGCAAGGACGAACCGGCCGGTTATCCGACCCTGTGCAAAGGCCGTTTTCTGGTCGACGGCCAGCGCTTCCATGCACTGGAAGAGCCCACCAGCCTGAACACCCTGGACCTGATTCCGCAGCTCGCCGCCATGGGCGTCAGCGCGGTGAAGATCGAAGGCCGGCAGCGCAGCCCGGCCTATGTCGAGCAGGTCACCCGGGTCTGGCGCACCGCCCTCGACGCCCATGCCCGGGCGCCACAGAGCTACGCCGTGCAACCGCAGTGGCGCATCGCGCTGGACGAACTGTCCGAAGGCAGCCAGACGACCTTGGGCGCCTACCACCGATCCTGGCAATGAGGAGGCCATCATGAAACTCAGCCTGGGCCCCGTACTGTTTTATTGGCGCCGCGAAAAGCTGTTGGATTTCTATGCCGAGATGTCCGAGCAAGCCCTGGATGCGATCTATCTCGGCGAAACCGTGTGCTCCAAACGCCGCGCCTTGAGCCTGGACGATTGGCTCGGCCTGGCCCGCGAGTTGCGCGAATGCACCCGCGCCGAACTGGTGCTGTCCGGCTTGGCGCTGGTCGAGGCGGCATCCGAACTGTCCAGCCTCAAGCGCCTGTGCGACAACGGCGAACTGTTGGTGGAGGCCAACGACATGGGCGCGGTGCAGCTCCTGCACGAACGCAAATTGCCCTTCGTCGCTGGCCCCGCGCTCAACCTTTACAACGGCCATGCCCTGGCCGAATTGATCGATTGCGGCCTGCAGCGCTGGGTGCCGCCGGTGGAGTGCTCCGGCGCTTTGCTCCTGAGCGTGCTGCAGCAGCTCGACAGCCTCGGCGTCGCTCGGCCTGAAGTGGAAGTCTTCGCCTACGGGCATCTACCCCTGGCGTATTCGGCGCGCTGCTTTACCGCGCGGGCGGAAAACCGCCCCAAGGACGACTGCCGGATCTGCTGCGAGAACTACCCCGAAGGCATCGTTCTGCACAGCCAGGAGCAGGAGGCGCTGTTCACCCTCAACGGCATCCAGACCATGTCGGCCAAGGTCAATAACCTGTTGGCCGACTATGCCCAACTGCGCGCAAGCGGCGCCGATCTGTTGCGTTTGAGCCCGCGCGCCGAAGGCATGAGCGGCGTGGTCAAGGCCTTCGACGCGGTACGCAACGGCGAACTGCCGCCGCTCGCCGTAGAAGGTTGCAATGGCTATTGGCACGGCCGCGCCGGCATGCTCGGCGCCGAGGAATTGGCATTATGAAAACCTTCGCCCGTTTCGCCATGCGCGCCGGCCAGCCGCTGTTGCCCCTGGGCCAGCACCTACCCTTCGCGTTGCAACGCCTGGTGCTGGAGAAAGTCATCGCGCGTCTGTTTGCCGAGCCCCTCGCCAACGGCGAGTTCGACTTGCTGCAAGGCCGCTGGTTGCGTCTGGAGGTCAGCGATCTGCACCTGGCCTGGTGCCTGACCCGCGACGCCTGCGGCCTGCGGATCGCCGCGGACGAGCGGGTGGATGTGTGCATTCGCGGTAACTGGCGCGAGTTCCTCTTGCTCGCCAGCCGCCAGGAAGACCCGGACACCCTGTTTTTTCGCCGACGCCTGACCATCGAAGGCGATACCGACCTGGGGCTGGGCATCAAGAACCTGCTCGACAGCCTCGACCCGGACAACCTACCGCCCCGACTCTGGGCCCTGATCTGCGCCCTCGGTGAAACCGTCAAGGAGCAAGCGTCGACAGGCAAAACCCAGGCAGTGTAGGGCCGGCAGCGGCGTCCGCTGTCTGATCGTTCCCACATCGAGGCGTCGAACCGTCCACCTGGGAACGATCAAAATGGTAGCCCGGGTTGAGCGCAGCGATACCCGGGTATCGGTGCCCTGGGTATCGCTGCGCTCAACCCAGGCTACGTTCTGCGTCCGCTGTTGTAGTCCGGATCGGGGCGTGTGGCTGACGTTTTTTTCATCCACCCTACGAAGTCACGGCCTTACGAATTGACCGTTCCCACGAATTACATCCAACTCAATCGCAATAATTTGATCGTTCCTACGTCGAACCGTCCACGTGGGAACGATCAAAATGGTAGCCCGGGTTGAGCGCAGCGATACCCGGGTAGCGGCGTCCTGGGTATCGCTTCGCTCAACCCAGGCTACGTTCTGCGTCCGCTGTTGTAGTCCGGACCGGGGCGTGTAGCTGCCGTTTTTTTCATCCACCCTACGAAGTCACGGCCTTATGAACCGTCCACGTGGAAACGATCAAAATGGTAGCCCGGGTTGAGCGAAGCGATACCCGGGTATCGGTGCCCTGGGTATCGCTTCGCTCAACCCAGGCTACGTTCTGCGTCCGCTGTTGTAGTCAGAATCGAGGCGTGT
>NZ_CAMPHV010000058.1 GCF_946886105.1 uncultured Pseudomonas sp.
GGACACCTGACCGGCAGGATGCCGCTGAAGCTACTTTTTCAACAGAATCGGCCAACTGCTGCCCGTCGCAATCCTCCCTCAACCGCCGCCGCTTTTCCCTTCCCCCAGTCTTAACCAGCCAATAACAGGCCATGGGTATTAAGCCGGTTAAACGGTCTCCTGAGTATTTTTCCAGGCTGCGCCGGGAGGCGTTGTCGTCGTTATTGGTGGTGTCGCGGCTGCCGGCCGTGGTAGGCCAATCAAGCCCACGCGCTTGTCAGCCATGGACAAGCGTCTGAATCGGTGGATAATCCGCTCAATCTCTCTTTGTTCGAAGACAGCCCTAACGCCATGCGCACTCTGCGAATCGCCCTGATCTGGATGCTGATGCTCGCCCTCCCGGCGCAGAGCATGGCGGCGATCGGCATGCAATTGTGTGCGTTGATCCAGCAGGGCGAGAGTGGGCAGATGGCGGCGCATCATCCCGGGGCCATGGTTAACCACACTGATGCGAGCGCCCATGCCGAGCATCACGCCTCTGCCGATACACAGCAGGTCAGCGATAGCCGCATGTGCAGCCTCTGTGCGTTTTGCGTCGGCGCGGCTGCCCTGAGTACCCATGTTGTCAGCAATTCCCCCCTGCAAACCGTCGAACCCTCGCTGGTGCGGCTGGATCGCTTTATCGGCTTTATCGCCGAAACCCCGGAACGACCTCCACGCTTTGTCCTCGCCTAAGCCCTAGTGCGCCTGTAATTCCCGTTAGCCGTAGCCTGTTCGTGCCTCACTCCCGGCCCCTTTCCCAAGGGCGAAGGGGAGTAGTCGTCCGATAGCGCATCCGCTAACCGGTACATGGCCTTTGTCTTACTTGCGCGGGTCGTTCGGTCTATTGCCGGGCGCTGCGTTTGACGCGAGAACCATCGATCATGCGTTTTCCCTTTGCCAGTCGGCGAGCCTTTGCTTGCCTGGCTTTGTCGCTGCTGCCACTTAGCAGCTGGGCCGAGTCGCCCGACCCCTTGGATGCCGAGGCGGCTACGCCGGCCCTCGATTATCGATCCCCCCTGGACAGTTACCGAAGCATGGGTGATGAGCCCATGCACAACTGGCGCGAGGCCAACGAGTTGGTCGGCCGTATCGGCGGCTGGCGTACCTATGCCCAAGAACCCTGGGAACAGCCGGCCGATAAAGCCACCGAACCGTCTGTCGACCAGAACCCCCATAGCCATCACTAAGGAATTGCCGATGAAGATTTTCTTACGGGCAACTCAGGCCGGGTTCTGCGTTGGCTTCCTGCTGCTGAGCGGTTGCGCCAGCTTCACCAAAGATGGCGGTTTTGCCACGGTCGAACAGGCCAGCCAAACGCAGTTGGACAAGCAGGTCACCTGGGTGAAAACCCCGGAGCAGCGTGGCGAGGTCGCCGAACGGGTCGCCGAGTTGTTGGCGCAGCCGCTGACGGCGGACTCTGCGGTGCAGGTCGCTTTACTTAACAACCCGGGGCTACAGGCCAGTTTCGACGAACTGGGCATCAGCGAGGCCGAACGGGTGCAGGCCGGGCGCATCCCCAATCCGGGGTTCTCCTTCGGCCGTCTGGAACAGGGCAGCGAGGTGGAATACGAGCGCGGTCTGCATATCAACTTGGCACGGTTGATCGCCATGCCACTGACCTCGGGCATGGAGGCCCGGCGTTTCGAGCAGGTACAGCGGCAGACCAGCCTGGCGGTGTTCGAACTGGCCACGCAAACGCGCAAGGCCTGGTACCGTGCGGTGGCGGCGCAGGAAAGCCTGGGCTTTATGCGCCAGGTGATGGATTCGGCGGAGATCGGCGCCGAGCTGGCCCGGCGCCTGGCGGCGGTGGGCAACTACAGCAAGTTGCAGCAGGCCCAGGAGCAGAGTTTCTACGCCGATGCCGGGCTCAACCTGATCCGCGCCGAGCAGGTGCGTTTGCAGAGCCGCGAGCAGTTGACCCGTCTGCTCGGCTTGTGGGGCGAGCAGTTCGACTTCCGCCTACCCGAGCGCCTGCCCGAACTGCCGGCCGAAGCCGAGCAGCTGCCGAATGTCGAGCGCCTGGCCATGGGCCAACGCCTGGATATCCAGGCCGTGCGCCTGGACGCCGAGCGTTTGGCGCGCAACCTCGGGTTGAGCAAGACCACGCGCTTTATCAACGTGCTGGAGCTGGGGTTGGTGAGTAACAAGTCCAATGAAGAGCCGACCCAGCGCGGCTACGAGATCAGCGTCGAGCTGCCGCTGTTCGATTGGAGCGGGGCCAAGGTGGCGAAGGCCGAGGCGCAGTACCGGCAAATGCTCAATCGTGCGGCCGAAACCGCGATCAATGCCCGCTCCCAGGTACGCGAGGCCTATCTGGGTTATCGCTCGGCCCACGACATCGCCCGCCATTACCGCGACCAGGTGTTGCCGCTGCGTCAGCGCATCGCCGAGGAAAATGTCCTGCAGTACAACGGCATGTTTATCAGCACCTTCGAGCTGCTGGCCGATGCGCGTAAACAGATACTCGCGGTCGATGGTTATTTGCAGGCCCAGCGCGATTTCTGGACGGCCAAGGCCGATCTGGATATGGCCATGCTCGGCGCGCCGAGTATGACCGCCATGGCTGCCGGCGCCGCTGCTGGCGCTGACGCCGCTGGCGGCCACTGATCAAGGAATATTCAAGATGGTTTCAAGACGTGATTTCGTTCTCGGCGCCAGTGCGATTACCGCCGCGGTCGCCACTTCGGCGGTCAGCCGCGTGTCGCTGGCCGGTTTGCCGGAAGCAGTGTCGCAGAGCAGCGCCGACACTATGCCGCCGCTGCAACCGCAGAACGGCCGGCCCTATAACCCGGTGGTCACCCTCAATGGCTGGACGCTGCCATGGCGTATGAACAACGGGGTCAAGGAGTTCCACCTGGTCGCCGAGCCGGTGGTGCGCGAGCTGGCGCCCGGTTACAAGGCCCATCTGTGGGGCTATAACGGCCAGTCGCCGGGACCGACCATCGAGGTGGTGGAAGGTGATAGGGTGCGGATTTTCGTCACCAACAAACTGCCCGAGCACACCAGCGTGCACTGGCACGGCCAGCGTTTGCCCAATGGCATGGACGGCGTCGCCGGGCTGACCCAGCCGGCGATTCCGTCGGGCAAGACCTTCGTTTACGAGTTCGTCGCCCGTCGCCCCGGCACCTTTATGTATCACCCGCATGCCGACGAGATGACCCAAATGGCCATGGGCATGATGGGCTTCTGGGTCACTCACCCGAAGGAACATCACCCGCTGATCAGCGAAGTGGATCGCGATTTCTGCTTTCTGCTCAATGCCTACGACATCGATCCCGGTGCCTATACGCCGAAGATCATGACCATGCTCGACTTCAACCTATGGACCTTCAACAGCCGTATCTTCCCCGGCATCGACCCGTTGGTGGTGCGGCAGAACGACAAGGTGCGCATCCGCGTCGGCAACCTGACCATGACCAACCACCCGATCCATCTGCATGGCCACGAGTTCGAAGTGACCGGTACCGATGGCGGGCCGACGCCGGTGGGGTCGCGCTGGCCGGAGGTGACCACGGACATTGCCGTGGGGCAGATGCGCCAGGTCGAGTTCCTTGCCGACGAGGAGGGCGATTGGGCGTTCCACTGCCACAAGAGCCACCACACCATGAATGCCATGGGCCACGACATCCCGACCCTGGTCGGTGTCGACCACCGCGACATGACCCGCAAGATCGCCAAGCTGATCCCCGATTACATGGTGATGGGCGAGCGCGGCATGGCCGATATGGCGGAAATGCAGATGCCGTTGCCGGACAACACCGCGCCGATGATGACCGGCGACGGTCCCTTCGGTTCGGTGGAGATGGGCGGCATGTTCAGCATGCTCAAGGTACGCAAGGATCAAGCGCCGGGCGATTACCGCGACCCCGGTTGGTTCAAGCACCCGGCCGGCACCGTCGCCCATGAATGGCGCGGCGAGCTGGCCACGCCGGCACGCTCGAACGAGGCCGGCGGGCAGAGCATGCAGCTGCAACAACCGCCCAGCGAGACCATCGAAGTACAGGTACGCAAACCCAGCGGCCATAGCGGCCATTGACGAGGTTTGTAGGAGCCAGCAAGGACTAGGCGTCCCCCCGGCTCCTACCAAGCATTGCAGCTGCAAAATTGAGGAAATACCGAGATGAATACAGCATTAAACCTGGCCGCCCTGGTGCTGGCCCTTAGCGCCGCGCTGACCAGCGCGCCTGCGTTGGCCCATGGCGAAGCCCACGCCGGAGCCCAGGCCCAAAAGGTGGTCAAGGAGCAGAAACCCTGGGGCATTGCCGGTGATGCCGATCAGGTCGACCGCACCATCGAGGTCAGCATGACCGACCAGATGCGTTTCACCCCGGATCGGATCGAGGTGAAGCTCGGCGAAACCATTCGCTTCGTCCATCGCAACCAAGGCCGGATGCTGCATGAGTTCGTCCTGGGTACCAAGCAGGACCTGGATGAGCACGCGGCGATGATGGTCAAGTTTCCCGGCATGGAGCACGACGAACCCTATATGGCCCATGTCGGCCCAGGGAAGCGCGAGGAAATCGTCTGGACCTTCAATCGCGTCGGCGAGTTCGACTTCGCCTGCCTGATAGCCGGCCACTACCAGGCCGGCATGGTCGGCAAAATCAGCGTATCGCCAACTAATTGATCACCCATGGCATCCATGACAGAGGAACAACCAATGAAAACAATTCTGACCGCTATCGCCTTGGGCTGCACCCTGGCCTTCCCCGCATTCGCCGCCGAACCGGCTAAGGCGCCGAGCAGCAGCGAGGCCGCAACCAATATGAGCCAGGGCGAGGTGCGCAAGATCGACGCCGCCGCGCAGAAGATCACCCTGCGCCACGGCCCCATCGCCAATATCGGCATGCCGCCGATGACCATGCTCTTCGGCGTGCGGGATGCGGCGCTGCTCGAAGGTGTGAAGGCCGGCGACAAGGTGAATTTCGTGGTCGAACAGCAAGGCACTCAGTTCGTCGTCACCGAACTGAAAAGCGCGGAGTAGCCCTCCGGCTGGCCCGCTATATTCGCAAGAACACTCCCGGATTGCATCCGGGCTAGCAGAGCGGCGTAGGGTGGATGACGCTTCATCCATCCACCAAATAACCATGGTGGATGGGTGACGCGTCAGGGTTATTCAGGCATCAGATGTTCCCCCTGGATTTCATCCGGCCACGCAGCCGAGGCTCCTCGTCAGCAGCGATAACCCTTTGCAGCGGCTATCCCGTCACCTCCTCAGTCGGCGGTAGTCCATCCCCCGAAAATCGGGTTGTATCGGTGCGACTAATCCAATCAGTGCGGCGACAACCTCTCATTGTTGAGTGGTAGGTCAAGAAAATCGCAAGTGGATTGCATATCGCACGGAACTCGCAGAACCGAACGGTGTTGTCACAGGTCAAGTGCTCATGGCCGCATCCGCTGAGGTATCAGGGAGAGTGGCGTAAGCCGTGCGCGGCCTGCTTACAACAACATTTAACAAGGATGATTTTCCGATGAAGAAGAAAAACAATGTTCGAAGGGTTGTTGGTTCTCTCGCGTTAGCCGCGTCCACCGTAAGCGTTGCAGCCCCTGGCGACGACAGCCAGCGCTTCAACGACTTCTGGACGCCGGGCAAGCCGTCGCTGTCGGCGTGCAAATCTCCGTTGTTGGTCGGCACACCGCTCGGTCTGCCGCACTGCATGCAGTCCCGGAATGTGATGACCCGTTTGCAGGAGCTGCAGGACATCGCCAGCATGAACGGCGGCAATCGTGCGGCGGCGCAGCCGGGCTATCAAGCTTCGGTCGACTATGTACGCAGCACCCTGGAGCGTGCCGGTTACACCGTTACCCTGCAGGCATTTCCCTTCACCTCCTACGAGCCCATCGGGCCGGGCACGCTCAGCATGCTCGCGCCGACGCCGACCGATTACGTCTGGGATCAGGACTTCACCTACCTGTCGCAGACCGAAGCCGGCGATGTAAGCGCCAGCGTGGCGCCAGTGGATGTGGCCCTCGGGGCGGGCAATACCTCTACCAGTGGCTGCGAGCCGGAAGATTTCACCGGTTTCCCCAGCGGCTCCATCGCCTTGATCCAGCGCGGTGCCTGTACCTTCCAGATCAAGGCTGAGAACGCCGCGGCTGCGGGTGCCGCCGGGGTGATCATCTTCAACCAGGGCGATACCGAAGATCGCAAAGGCTTGATGAACGCGACCCTGGGCGATAGCTATGCCGGCGGTATTCCGGTGCTGTTCACCACCTACGATATCGGCGCCGGCTGGGCGCAGAGCGAAGGCGTGCAGGTGCGCATGGTGGCCGACGTCGAACGCAGCCGTACCGAAACCCACAACGTGATCGCCGAGACCCGTCGCGGCAACCCGGATAACGTGGTGATGGTCGGCGCGCACCTGGATTCGGTGGGCGAAGGCCCCGGTATCAACGACAACGGCTCGGGCAGTGCCGCCTTGCTGGAAATGGCGGTATTGATGAGCAAGGCCCACCCGTTCAACAAGGTGCGTTTCGCCTGGTGGGGTGCGGAAGAGTCGGGTCTGGTCGGCTCCACCTATTACGTCACCGAGTTGGCGGCGGAGGAGAAGCAACGGATCAAGGCGTATCTGAACTTCGACATGATCGCCTCGCCGAACTTCGGCAACTTCATCTATGACGGCGACGGTTCGGACTTCGGCCTGCAAGGCCCGCCCGGTTCGGCTGCCATCGAGCGCTTGCTGGGGGCTTACTTCAACCTGCGCAGTGCACCGACCGAAGGCACCGAGATCGACTTCCGCTCCGACTATGCGCAGTTCTTCGACGACGGGATCGCCTTCGGCGGCTTGTTCACCGGCGCTGAAGACGTGAAGAGCGAGGAGCAGGCGCAGAAGTTCGGCGGTGCCGCCAACGAGCCGTTCGACCCGTGCTACCACCAGGCGTGCGACGACATCAGCAACGTCGCCACCGATGCCCTGGAGTTGCATGGCGATGCCATGGCGTTCGCCACCAGCTGGCTGTCGTTGTCGACCAAAATCATCGACGATGAAATCGCCGCGGCAGAAACCGCTCAGCAAGGGCGTTCGCTCCTGCGTCAGCAGTCCGTGCGTGACGTCGAGCGTTGGGGCCGTTATTACATCAAGTAAGTATCGATAACGCCTGAAACCACGACTGCGCCAGGGTTCGACCCTGGCGCAGTTTTTTTATTTGCCGGCGAAGCGTTCGTTCAGGTAGGCGATGATCGCTTTCGATTCATACAACCAGGTGCTCTGGCCGTTCTCTTCGATACGCAGGCACGGCACCTTGATCTTGCCGCCTTGCTGCTCCAGATCCTGCCGAGCCTGAGGGTTATTCTTCGCGTCGCGCAGCGCGACCGGCACATTCAGTTTGTGCAAGGTACGGCGGGTTTTCACGCAGAACGGGCAGGCGTGGAACTGATACAAGGCCAGGCCGGCAGCGCTGCGTTCGACTGCTGCTTGCGCCTCGGGCGCGCGCTTGAGCTTGCGCGGGCGGGTGATGAAGTCGATGAAGATGATCAGCTGGCCGAGACCGATTCTGAGTGCCTTGATAAGCATCCTGAGATAACCCTGGTTGGAAAATGACGGGGGCGAAGCTTACCCGAGTTTAGGGGCGCTGGCCCGGGGCCAAGCCGAACGGCATAATCCGCGCTTCTTTTCGAACCCGCCTGGCCAGGCGATGCGAGCCCCGATGAAACCAGAAGACCTGCTCCTGCTCGTGACCCGGGAAATGCCCTACGGCAAATACAAGGGCCGTTTGCTCGCCGATTTGCCGGGCAACTACCTCAACTGGTTCGCCCGCGAAGGTTTCCCCTCTGGCGAGATCGGCCGCCTGCTGGCCCTGATGCAGGAGATCGACCATAACGGCCTGTCGGGCTTGCTCGATCCGCTGCGGAGCAAGCCGCGGGCGCCGTTCAAGGGGCGGTAAGGGCGCCGTAGATCCATCTCGATATGCCCGCAGGCGGGCATTCACTGCAACTTGGCGCTCAAGGGCTTACGCAGCTCGTCGGCCCAGGCCACCAGCGGCACGTCCACCTCCGGTTGCCAGATTCGCGTCCATAACAGCGCCAAACGGCGCAGGTCGCCGCGGTCCATCGGCCAGCGTTGTACCTGTTGGGCGAGCTGCCAGGTGCCGTCTTGTTGGCTGGCGAAGTCGAAGCGGAACGGATGGAAGCCGGTCATCCCCAGACGCAGGTCGGTGACCACCAGGTGCGGGCCGATCTGGTCGTAGCGCAGCACGCCGTCGGTGAACCAGACCAGACGCGCATGGGTGCTTGAGTCCGCGAGTACATCGGCCAATTGGCTGCCGCGGGGAATTCGCCCCAGTTGCGCTGGTGTTCTATCGAACCAGCTGACCAGCGCCTCATGGTAGTAGTCGCCATCCAATACGATCACCCGCCATAGCAGGCTGTTGAACGGAGTCGGCGTGCTGAACAGCCTGTCGGCCTGAATGCCCTGCTTGGCCAGTTGCGCTTCCACCCGCTGCTCGGCCATGTATTTGCCGCTCAGGGTGAAGCCCAGATAGAGGGTGGAAAGCAGCAGGGCGATAGCCGGCGCTTTGGCGCTTTTATCGCGCAGGCCGAACAGCAGACCCAGGGCAACCGCGCCGATCAACGGCAAGGTATACAGCGGGTCGATGATAAAGATGCTCGACCAGGCGGTCGGCGTCGGCGTCAGCGGCCAGAACAACTGGGTGCCATAGCTGGTAAAGGCGTCCAGCAGCGGGTGGGTGATCAGCGCCAGCCAGACGGCGAAAAACAGCCTTCGCGCGGAGTAGTTGGGGTTGGGGCGAAAGCGCCGGGTCAGCCAGGTCAACAGCAAGGCCAGGGCGCTGAGGACGAACAGCGAATGGCTGAAGCCACGGTGATAGGTCATATCGGCCACGGCGTCGCCGTAGTCGATGATCACGTCCAGGTCCGGCAGCGTGCCGAGCATGGCGCCGTACAGCAACGCCTTGCGTCCTTGCCAGCGGCCGAGCAGGGCGCCTTGAATGCTGGCGCCAAGCACCGCTTGGGTAATCGAATCCATCGCAACAGGTCTCGAGCTGAGTCAGACGGCTAACTTAGCTCAGCTTATCGACCTTGGCAGCGGCTAAATTTACAGCAAAGATTTCAGCGGCGCGCGGCGCCGATATAGTGCGCGGGCCCGGGCGATTTGCCGGTATGGGGCGATGCCGGTAACGTAAGGCCGCATTATCGGGGCATAGACGCCCACCACCTCACAAAGGCTTACCGCGCCATGGATCTGCCGTGCTTATGCTGGTGATCTCCAACAGCATCCATCTAGCCGACGACGAGATCGAGCTGACCGCCATCCGCGCCCAGGGCGCCGGTGGGCAGAACGTCAACAAGGTCTCCAGCGCCGTGCACCTGCGCTTCGATAGCCAGGCTTCGTCCTTGTCGCCGTTCTACAAGGAGCGTTTGCTGGCGCTACGCGACAGCCGCATCACCGCCGACGGGGTGGTGATTATCAAGGCGCAGCAGTACCGCACCCAGGAACAGAACCGCGCCGACGCCCTCGAGCGTCTGGCCGAGTTGATCCGCAACGCCGGCAAAACCGAAAAAGCCCGGCGCCCGACCAAGCCGACCCTGGGCTCGAAGAAGCGCCGTTTGGAAGGCAAGAGCAAGCGCGGGGCGATCAAGGCGGGCAGGGGCAAGGTGGATTTCTAACTGCTGCGTACGGCCTTGGCTTCGGCTTCCTCCGCCAGTTCCTGGCGCGCATGACGCATCACCTGATAGGACGACGTCACTGCAAGACCGGCCATGATGCTGGCCACCAGCAGGTCCGGCCAGGCGCTGCCGGTGCCGAACACGCCGAGGGCGGCGAACAGCACGGCGATATTGCCGAGAGCGTCGTTGCGCGAGCACAGCCAGACGCTGCGCATATTGCTATCGCCTTCGCGGTAGGCGTAGAGCAGGGCTGCCACGCCAACATTGGCCAGCAACGCCAGAGAACCGACCCAGCCCATGGTGGGCGCGTCGGGCACCTGGCCGCTGAGCAGGTGCCAGATCGCCGCGATCAGCACGCCGACGCCGAATGCCATCATCGACAGGGCTTTGAACAGCGAGGCCTTGGCGCGCAGGGTCAGGCTCATGCCCAGCACCAGCAGGCTGACGCCGTAGTTGGCGGCGTCGCCGAGAAAATCCAGCGAATCCGCCAGCAGCGATACCGAATCGGCACGTACGCCGGCGATGACTTCCACCCCGAACATCCCCAGGTTGACCACCAGGGCGGCCCAGAGAATCTTGCGATAGCGCTTGGTGAGGCGAGTGGTTTCACATGCGGTACTGCAGCAGTTGGCGCCCATTAGGCTTCTCCTGTAAGGGGATGGGCAGTACGCTAAACCCTGTAGTCACTACGGAGTCAAGCCATGGGCAAACCACTGACCATCGGCGGGTTGAGCCGCGAGAGCGGGGTCAATCTGGAAACCATTCGTTTTTATGAGCGTAGCGGGTTGCTGCCACAACCCAAACGTAGCGCGTCGGGCTATCGGCATTACGAGGAGGCCGATATTCGCCGGGTACGCTTTATCCGTCGCGGCCGCGAACTGGGCTTCAGCCTGGATGAGATCCGCACGCTGCTCGGTTTGGCCGCGCAGCCCCATAGCCCCTGCGCGGAGGCAGATCAGCTGGTGCAAGAACACCTGCTGACCATCGATATGCGGATTCGCGATCTGCAGAAGATGAAAGCCGAACTGAGCAAGCTCGCCGGCTGCACCAGCGCCGAGGCCGAACATTGCCGGCTGTTGGAGGCGCTGGACAGCCGGGCCTGTTGCGCGGTGCAGGAAGGCGAGAACTACTGACGCTGGTCGAGATAGCTCTGGTAGTCCGGCACCCGATAGTCGTGGGCCTGATCCAGCAGGGCGCTGCCGAGCATGTAATCGGCGCTGCTTTCGTTGCAGGCCACGGGAATGTTCCACACCGCCGCTACCCGCAGCAGCGCCTTGATATCCGGGTCGTGGGGCTGCTGCTCGAAGGGGTCCCAGAAGAACACCAGCATATCCACCCGCTGCTCGGCGATGCGCGCGCCCAGCTGCTGATCGCCGCCCAGCGGCCCGCTGATCATGCATTCGATCGGCAGGCCGAGACGCCGGCCCAGCAACAGGCCGGTGGTGCCGGTCGCCAGCAGATGATGGTGCGCCAGCTTGTCGCGCTGACGTTCGCTCCAGTCGAGCAAAAACTCCTTGCAGTGGTCGTGGGCGACCAGCGCGATACGCTTGCGCGCGGGCAGGGTGGCTGTGGTGAAGCTGATACGCGGCATGGTGGGTTCCTGGATTTGCTCGGTGTAAGGGGTTAGAGAGTGGGTTCTTTGCGTTGGGCTTCGCAGGCTCAGCGCCAACCTACGAATGCGACAACCTCCGGCATCAAGGGTGAACGCGATCCCGTAGCCCGGATGCAATCCGGGGATGGTCTTTCGGCCAGCGCCGATGCCCCCGGATTTCATCCTGGCTACAAGAGCCTGCTCTCGCCGTGAGGTCGCATGGCGCAAAGCGTTGTAGCCCGAATAAGCCTAGGCGCAATCCGGGGATGGTTTTATGGCCAGCACCGATTCCCCGGATTTCATCCGGGTTACGAGCGTTTTCAATCCGCGTTGCAAAGGGCCAGGCAGTTATCCAGCATGCGGTTGGAGAAGCCCCACTCGTTGTCGTACCAGGCCATGACTTTGACCAGCTTGCCGCTGACTTTGGTGTGGTTGGCGTCGAAGATCGCCGACAGCGGGTTGTGATTGAAATCGCAGGAGACCAGCGGCAGGTCGTTATAGCCAAGCACCTTGGATTGCTTGCTGGCGGCCAGGAGCAGGGCGTTGACCTCGTCGGCGCTGGTTTCGCGCTGCACTTGCAGGGTCAGGTCGACCAGCGACACGTTGATCACCGGCACGCGCACCGCCATGCCGGTGAATTTGCCGGCCAGCTCCGGCAGCACCAGGCCCACGGCTTCGGCCGCGCCGGTTTTGGTCGGGATCATCGATTGGGTGGCCGAGCGCGCGCGGTAGGGGTCGCTGTGGTAAACGTCTGAGAGGTTTTGGTCGTTGGTGTAGGCGTGAATGGTGGTCATCAGCCCCTGTTCGATCCCCAGGGCGCGTTGCAGCACCTGGGCCACCGGTGCCAGGCAGTTGGTGGTGCAGGAGGCGTTGGAGATGATCTGATGGGACTGGTGCAGAATGTCGTGGTTGACGCCGTAGACCACGGTGGCGTCGGCGCCTTTGGCCGGTGCGGAGATGATCACCTTACGCGCGCCGGCGGCGATATGCGCAGCGGCTTTGTCGCGGTCGGTGAACAGCCCGGTGCATTCGAACACCACATCGACCCGCTGATCCTTCCACGGCAATTCCGCCGGGTTACGAATGGCGCTGACGGCGATACGATCGCCATTGATCGTCAGGTTTTCCTGATCGTGCTCGACCTGGCCGTCAAAAATGCCATGTACGCTGTCGTACTTGAATAGATGCGCGTTCATCGCGCTGTCGCCCAGATCGTTGATGGCCACGACCTGCAGCTGTTGGCGGTAATCCTGCGTGTAGAGCGCGCGCAGAACGTTACGGCCGATACGGCCAAAACCATTGATGGCAATTCGAAGCGTCATAAGTAAGGTCTCGTTGTGGTTTTGTTGTTTTAATTACAAGATTATGCTCATGAAACTAGAAATCAAGCGTTTTAGCTGGCAATATTTTGTTAAAACTACATACAGCTGTTGCTCGTTAACCTGGAGTTGAGCCATGCATCCCCGTGTTCAAGAGGTAACCGACCGCCTGATCGCCCGCAGCCGTGCCACCCGCGAGCGCTATCTGGCGCAGATGGGCGCCGCCGCTGGCGAGGGGCCGCACCGCAGCAGCCTGCAGTGCGCCAACTTCGCCCATGGGGTGGCCGGCTGCGGATCGGCCAGCGACAAGCAGCGCCTGCGTCTGACCAACGAGGCCAACGTCGGCATCGTCTCGGCGTATAACGACATGCTTTCGGCGCACCAGCCCTACGAACACTTTCCCGAACTGATCAAGCAGGCCCTGCGCGAAATCGGCTCGGTCGGCCAGTTCGCCGGCGGCGTGCCGGCGATGTGCGACGGCGTGACCCAGGGCGAGCCGGGCATGGAATTGAGCCTGGCCAGCCGCGAAGTGATCGCCATGGCGACTGCCGTGGCGCTGTCGCATAACATGTTCGACGCCGCCCTGATGCTCGGCATCTGCGACAAGATCATCCCCGGCTTGATGATAGGCGCGCTGCGTTTCGGCCATTTGCCGATGGTCTTCGTGCCCGGCGGGCCGATGCCCTCGGGCATTCCCAACAAGCAGAAGGCCGAAGTGCGTCAGCGCTACGCCGAGGGCAAGGCCAGCCGCGAGGAACTGCTCGAATCGGAAATGCAGTCCTACCACAGCCCCGGCACCTGCACCTTTTACGGCACCGCCAATACCAACCAGGTGGTGATGGAAATCATGGGCCTGCACTTGCCCGGCTCGTCCTTCGTCAACCCCTACACGCCGCTGCGCGACGAGCTGACCCGCGAAGCCGCGCGCCAGGTCACCCGCCTGACCAAGCAGAACGGCACCTATCTACCGCTGTGCCAGATCATCGACGAGAAGGCCATCGTCAACTCGGTGGTGGCGCTCAACGCCACCGGCGGCTCGACCAACCACACCCTGCATATCCCGGCCTTCGCCCGGGCGGCCGGTATTCAGCTGACCTGGGAGGACATGGCCGATCTGTCGGCGGTGACCCCGAGCCTGGCTAAGGTCTATCCCAACGGCCAGGCCGACGTGAATCACTTCCACGCCAGCGGCGGCGTGCCATTCATGGTGCGCACGCTGCTCGAGGCCGGCTTGCTGCATGAGGACGTCTACACCGTAATGGGTCAGGGCTTGTCGCGTTACACCCAGGAGCCTTTTCTCGACGACGGCGTATTGACCTGGCGCGAGGGCCCGCGCGCGAGCCTCGACCCGAATATTTTGCGCTCGGTCGGCGAGGCGTTTTCGCCGGAAGGCGGCCTGCGCGTGCTCGACGGCAACCTCGGCCGCGGTGTGGCCAAGGTCTCCGCGGTGGCGCCCGAGCACCAGATCGTCGAAGCGCCGGCGCGGGTGTTCCAGAGCCAGCTCGAACTCGCCGATGCCTTCAAGGCCGGCGAGCTGGAGCGCGATTTCGTCGCCGTAGTGCGCTTTCAAGGGCCCAAGGCCAATGGCATGCCCGAACTGCACAAACTCACGCCCTATCTCGGCGTGTTGCAGGATCGCGGCTACAAGGTCGCCTTGGTCACTGACGGGCGCATGTCCGGCGCCTCGGGCAAGGTGCCAGCGGCCATTCATGTCAGCCCCGAAGCCTGGGATGGCGGGCCGCTGGCCAAGGTGCGCGATGGCGATGTGATCCGCGTCGACGGCGTTGCCGGCACGCTGCAAGTGCTGGTCGATGACGCCGAGTGGGCGGCGCGCGAAGTGGTGCTGCGACCAACCGATGGCGGTATCGGTTGCGGACGCGAGCTGTTCGGCTTTATGCGTGCGGCTTTCAGCCCGGCCGAGCACGGCGCCAGCGTGTTCAGCGCCGATCTGGAGGCGCTGAAGTGAAGCTGGCACTGGTTGGCGATATCGGTGGCACCAATGCCCGTTTCGCCCTCTGGCGTGACGAGGAACTGGAGTCGGTGCGGGTTTTGCCCGTTGCCGATTACCTCGGGCCGGAACAGGCGATCCAGGTCTATCTGGCTGAGCTGGGACTGCCCCTGGGCTCGATCGATTCGGTATGCCTGGCCTGCGCCGGGCCGGTCGATGGCGACCTGTTCCGCTTCACCAACAATCACTGGCAGATCAGCCGCACGGCGTTCTGCCGCGAATTGCAGGTGCGCGAACTGCTGTTGGTCAACGATTTCACCGCGATGGCCCTGGGCATGACCCGCTTGCACGACGACGAGCGCCTCAGCGTCTGTCCCGGCGAGGCCGAGCGCGACCGTCCCTGCGTGGTGATCGGCCCGGGTACCGGCCTTGGCGTCGGCACCTTGCTGGCGCTGGCCGATGGCAGTTGGCGGGCGTTGCCGGGCGAGGGCGGGCATGTCGATCTGCCGATCGGCACGCCGCGAGAAGCTGAGCTTTGGCAGCAGTTGTATCGTCAACTCGGTCACGTACGGGCCGAGGACGTGCTCAGCGGCGGTGGCCTGTTGCAGCTGTATAGCGCGATTTGCGCGGTGGATGGACATGCGCCGCGGCTGTCTTCGCCGGCCGAAGTCACAGCCGCGGCGCTGGCCGGTGACCCGGTCGCGCTCGCGGTGCTGGAGCAATTCTGTTGCTGGCTGGGCCGCGCGGCGGGCAACAACGTGCTGACTTTGGGCGCGCGCGGCGGCGTCTATATCGTCGGCGGCGTGGTGCCGCGGTTTGCTGAGTTGTTCCTAGCCAGCGGATTTGCCAAGAGCTTCAGAGACAAGGGCCGCATGAGCGACTACTTTGACGGCATTCCGGTGTGGTTGGTGACCGCCCAATACCCTGGGTTGATGGGCGCGGGTGTGGCTTTGCAGCAAGCGGCTGGACAGTAGCACTGCTTAGTTCAAGGCACCGGTAGCCCGGATGAAATCCGGGGCATCGCTGGCGGCCATAAAGCCGCTCCCCGGATTGCATCCGGGCTACGAAACGTCGTTCGCATGCCTGAATGGCCCTCGTTGGTTTGATAATTGATAACAATAAGGAAGGCGGACTGTGAGCCAGCCCGGAAAATCGATTCTGCTGGTCGACGACGACCAGGAAATTCGCGAACTGCTGCAAACCTACCTGAGCCGCGCCGGCTTTCAGGTGCGCACCGTCGGCGATGGCGCGGGCTTTCGCCAGGGGCTGTGCGCGGAAGCGGCCGATCTGGTGATTCTCGATGTGATGCTACCCGACGAGGACGGCTTCAGCCTGTGCCGCTGGGTGCGCGAGCATCAGCGCTTCGCCCAGGTGCCGATCATCATGCTCACCGCCAGCTCCGACGAGACCGACCGGGTGATCGGCCTGGAGCTGGGCGCCGACGATTACCTGGGCAAACCCTTCAGCCCGCGTGAACTGCTGGCGCGGATCAAGGCTCTGTTGCGCCGTGCGCACTTCACTCAGGAGCGTGGCAGCGAGGTGCTGGCCTTCGATGACTGGCGCCTGGATATGGTCAGTCACCGGCTGTTCCATGCCGACGGCGAGGAGGTGTTTCTCTCTGGCGCCGATTTCGCCCTGCTCAAGCTGTTTCTCGACCACCCGCAGCAGATTCTCGACCGCGACACCATCGGCAACGCCACCCGCGGCCGCGAGGTGATGCCGCTCGAGCGCATCGTCGACATGGCCGTCAGCCGTCTGCGCCAGCGCCTGCGCGACACGGAAAAACCTGCACGGCTGATCCGCACGGTGCGCGGCAGCGGCTATCAGTTGGCGGCCACCGTTACGCCCTATAACCATGGTTAACCTGCGTAAGCTGCTGCCCGTGCCGCGCTCGCTGCTCGGGCGCATGTTGTCGCTGACGCTGCTGGTGGTGCTATTGGCCCAGGCCTTGTCGAGCGTGATCTGGGTGTCGCAGCTGCGCGCCAGCCAGATGGAAGGGCTGCTGACCAGCGCACGCAGTCTGGCGCAATCGATGGCCGCCAGTGTCGGTTACTTCCGCTCGCTGCCGATCGGCTATCGGCCGATGGTGCTCGACCAGTTGCGCAATATGGGCGGTACGCGCTTTTTCGTCTCGCTCAACGACAAGCCCCTGAGCATGCAGGTGCTGCCGGAAACCCCGCGCAAACGCGCCGTGCTCGATGCGGTGGATGCCACCCTGCGCGAGCGTCTGGGCAGCGATCTGGATGTCTCGGCGCAGTTCGTCAGCCCGGACGATCTGCGCATCTTCAACAACGCGCTGAAACTCGATGAACTACCGCGCTCCTGGGCCCATTACGCCCTCAGTCTGGAGCCACTGAATCCGCCGGTGCTGGTTACCCAGATCCAGATTTCGCCGGGCGAATGGCTGTATCTCGCCTCGCTGATGCCCGAGCCCTACGTCAGCCTGGAGCAGCAGGGGCTGCCGGCCCAGCAGCTGTGGTTCATCATCCTCACCAGCAGCTTTCTGCTGCTGTTTATCGGCATTCTGGTGCACTGGCAGAGCCGGCCGCTCAAGCGCCTGGCGGTGGCGGCGCGGGAGATGTCCCTGGGCAGCGAGGTCGAACCGCTGCCCGAGGCCGGTGGCAGCGAGGTGATCGAGGTCAGCCGCGCGTTCAACAGCATGCGCGAGCGCATCGGCCGCTACCTGCGCGAGCGCAGCCAATTATTCAGCGCGATTTCCCATGATCTGCGCACGCCTATCACCCGCCTGCGCCTGCGCGTCGAACTGCTCGAAGACGAGGCAGTGCAGGCCAAGTTCAGCCGCGACCTGGACGAACTGGAAATGCTGGTCAAGGGCGCGCTGCAGTGCGTCAAGGACACCGATATCCACGAGAACATCGAGCCGGTGGATCTCAATCAGCTGCTCAATTGCGTGGTCGAACCCTACCTGGCGCCGCTCGGCAATGGTCGGGTGACAGTGGACGGCCAGGCGCTCGGCGCCTATCCGGGCAAGCCGCTGGCGCTGAAACGCTGCATCGGCAACCTGGTGGACAACGCGCTGAAGTACGGCGAGCGCGCCCATCTGCATATCGAGGACGACGACGGCGCCTTTGTCCTGCATGTCGACGACGAAGGCCCGGGGGTGCCCGAGCAGCGCCTGGAGCAGGTATTCGAGCCGCATTTCCGCCTGGCCGGGCAGCAGCAGGGCTACGGCCTGGGCTTGGGTATCGCGCGCAATATCGCCCACAGTCACGGCGGCGAACTGAGCCTGCGTAACCTGCGCGAAGGTGGCCTGCGGGTAACGCTCTGGTTGCCGCGCAATGCGTAGGGATTCACGTAGCCCGGATGCAATCCGGGGAGCGGTGTTATGGCCGCTATCGATGCCCCGGATTGCATCCGAGCTACGGGTATGCGGTGGTGGCCTGCTTTGTAACCATCCGGTGACCTTTGCGCATCCCTTCGTTACCCGCGGCGGCGCTGAGCGTGGTTAGACTCGATACCAGAGCAAGCATCCGACTTGCCGGTAAATAACAACAAGAAAGGAACCCTTAATGAATTCGATATCCCGCCTGGCAACCGCTATTTCCCTCGTCTCCCTGATGCCGCTGGCCGCTTGCGCCGGTGAAGTCGAAGTGCTGCATTGGTGGACTTCCGGTGGCGAAAAACGCGCCGCCGATACCCTGCAAAAACTGGTTGAAGACAAAGGCCATACCTGGAAGGACTTCGCCGTTGCCGGCGGCGGTGGCGAAGCGGCCATGACCGTGCTGAAGACCCGCGCGGTTTCCGGTAACCCGCCTGCCGCCGCGCAAATCAAGGGGCCGGACATTCAGGAGTGGGGCGAGCTGGGCTTGCTCGCCGACCTCGACGAGGTGGCCAAGGAGCAGCAGTGGGATAAATTGCTGCCGCCCCAGGTGATCGAGGTGATGCAGTTCGGCGGCGACTACGTGGCGGTGCCGGTCAACGTGCACCGGGTCAACTGGTTGTGGATCAACCCGGAAGTGTTCGCCAAGGCCGGCGCCACGCCGCCGACCACCCTCGACGAATTCTTCGCCGCCGCCGACAAACTCAAGGCTGCCGGCTTTATGCCCCTGGCCCACGGTGGCCAGCCATGGCAGGACAGCACCGTATTCGAGGACCTGGCCTTCGCCATTCTCGGCCCCCAGGATTTCAACAAGGCCTTTGTCGAGCTGGACGAGAGCGTGCTGACCAGCGCCAAGATGGTCGAGGTATTCGCCGCCCTGCAAAAACTCCACGGCTATGTCGACGCCAACGCCGCCGGGCGCGACTGGAACAGCGCCACCGCCATGGTGATCAATGGCAAGGCCGGTATGCAGATCATGGGCGACTGGGCCAAGAGCGAATGGACCGCCGCCGGCAAGGTCGCCGGTAAGGATTACCAGTGCCTGCCGTTCCCCGGTACCCAGGGCAGTTTCGCCTACAACATCGACTCCCTGGCCATGTTCAAGCTGAGCGATGCGGATAACCGCAAAGCCCAGGAGGACCTGGCGCGCACCGTGATGGAGCCCAAGTTCCAGGAGTTCTTCAACCAGAACAAAGGTTCGATCCCGGTACGTACCGACATGGACATGAGTTCCTTCGACGCCTGCGCCCAGGCCTCGATGAAGGACTTCAAGGAAGCGGCGGCCAACGGCGGCCTGCAACCGAGCATGGCTCACGGTATGGCCGCCTCCAGCTACGTGCAGGGCGCGGTCTTCGATGTGGTGACCAACTTCTTCAACGACCCCAAGGCCGACCCGAGCAAGGCTGCCCAGCAGCTGGCTGCCGCGATCCAGGCCGTGCAGTAAAGCCAGCCAGGCCGCCGGTTTGCCGGCGGCTGTCCTAGGGCGGGTGTAACCCGCCAGTTTCAAGCCTTTTCTCCCTGGCGCCTGCTCTCTAAGCAAGCGCTACGGGATCGGCCGTTCTGCGTTTTGCTCCCCTCTCCCTCCGGGAGAGGGGCTGGGGGTGAGGGATTGGGGCAACTCGGATTATCCGGTGTGTCGCTGCCCCTCACCCCAACCCTCTCCCGAGGGAGAGGGGGCTTGTTTCCATCGTTGTCGCAACGGAGTTACCCATGAGTTCAATCGCCGTCTTTAGCAAGGCCTCGCCGCTGGATGCGTTGCAGCGCTGGCTGCCCAAGCTGGTGCTGGCGCCGAGCATGCTGATCATTCTGGTCGGCTTCTATGGCTACATCCTCTGGACCTTTGTCCTGTCGTTCACCAGCTCGCGCTTTATGCCGAGTTACAGCTGGGTTGGCCTGCAGCAGTACGCGCGCTTGTGGGACAACGACCGCTGGTGGGTGGCGAGCAAGAACCTACTGGTATTCGGCGGCCTGTTTATCAGCATCAGCCTGGTGATAGGCGTGCTGCTGGCGGTGCTGCTCGATCAGCGCATCCGCCGCGAAGGTTTTATCCGCACCATCTTTCTCTACCCGATGGCGCTGTCGATGATCGTCACCGGCACCGCCTGGAAGTGGCTGCTCAATCCCGGCCTGGGTATCGACAAGATGCTCCGCGATTGGGGCTGGGAAGGTTTCCGTTTCGACTGGCTGGTGGACCCGGAGCGGGTCGTTTACTGCCTGGTGATCGCTGCCGTCTGGCAAGCCTCGGGCTTCGTTATGGCGCTGTTTCTCGCCGGCCTGCGTGGGGTGGATCAGTCGATCATCCGCGCCGCCCAGGTCGATGGCGCCAGTTTGCCGAATATCTACCTGCGCATCGTTCTGCCGAGCCTCGGTCCGGTGTTCTTCAGTGCGCTGATGATCCTTGCCCATATCGCGATCAAGAGTTTCGACCTGGTCGCTTCGATGACCGCGGGCGGCCCCGGTTACTCGTCCGATCTGCCAGCGATGTTCATGTACGCCCACACCTTCACCCGCGGCCAGATGGGCCTCGGCGCCGCCAGCGCGATTCTGATGCTCGGCGCGGTGCTGGCGATTCTGGTGCCCTACCTGTATTCCGAACTGCGAGGCAAACGCCATGACTAGCCAAGCCACTGGAGTCGCGCAGCGACGACCTGCTGATGTCCTTCTCCCTCCGGGAGAAGGTGGCGCGCAGCGCCGGATGAGGGGTGTCAGTCTGAGCCGTGTAGCGATCTACGCGACCCTGATCGCGGCCTGCGCGGTCTACCTGGTGCCGCTGATCATCATGCTGCTGACCAGCTTCAAGACCCCGGAAGACATCCGCAGCGGCAATCTGCTGTCCTGGCCGGAGCTGTTCACCGCCATCGGCTGGGTAAAAGCCTGGGACGGCGTCGGCGGTTACTTCTGGAACTCGGTGAAGATCACCATTCCGGCGGTGATGATCTCGACCCTGCTCGGTGCGTTGAACGGCTACGTGCTGGCGATGTGGCGCTTTCGCGGTTCGCAACTGTTCTTCGGCCTGCTGCTGTTCGGTTGCTTCCTGCCGTTCCAGGTGGTGCTGCTGCCGGCGTCCTTCACCCTCGGCCAGCTCGGCCTGGCCAACACCACCAGCGGCCTGGTGCTGATCCATGTGGTTTACGGCCTGGCCTTCACCACGCTGTTTTTCCGCAACTACTACGTGAGCGTGCCGGATGCCCTGGTGCGGGCGGCGCGCCTAGACGGCGCGGGCTTCTTCACGATCTTCGGGCGCATTCTGCTGCCGATGTCGATCCCGATCATCATGGTCTGCCTGATCTGGCAGTTCACCCAGATCTGGAATGACTTCCTGTTCGGCGTGGTGTTCGCCAGCGGCGATACCCAGCCGATCACAGTGGCGCTGAACAACCTGGTCAACACCAGCACCGGGGCCAAGGAATACAACGTCGATATGGCCGCGGCAATGATCGCCGGGCTGCCCACGCTGGTGGTGTACATCCTCGCCGGCAAGTACTTCCTGCGTGGGCTAACAGCCGGCGCGGTCAAAGGTTAACGAGGTCGCTGAAAAACTACTGTGCTCGCTCATGCGGCGTTGGAATCAGGCTCGGAATGCTCATTTAGCGGCCTAAACTCCGCTTCCTCGCCTGATTCCGCCTTGCCTGACCTTCGCTCGCTACGTTTTTAAACGACCTCTTAGGAGAACGATATGGCAACCCTCGAACTGCGCAACGTCAACAAGTCCTACGGCAGTGGTCTGGCGGACACCCTGAAGAACATCGAGATTTCGATCGACTCCGGTGAGTTTCTGATTCTCGTGGGACCCTCCGGTTGCGGTAAATCCACCTTGATGAACTGCATCGCCGGCCTGGAAGATATCAGCGGCGGGGCGATCCTGGTCGACGACGCCGATATCAGCGGCATGAGCCCGAAGGACCGCGACATCGCCATGGTCTTTCAGTCCTATGCGCTGTACCCGACCATGACCGTGCGCGACAACATCGCCTTCGGCCTGAAGATGCGCAAGATGGCGCCGGCGGCCATCGAAGAAGAAGTGGCGCGGGTGGCCAAGCTGTTGCAGATCGAACATCTGCTCGGGCGCAAACCCGGGCAGCTCTCCGGCGGTCAGCAGCAGCGCGTGGCCATGGGCCGGGCGCTGGCGCGGCGGCCGAAGATCTACCTGTTCGACGAACCGCTGTCGAACCTCGACGCCAAGCTGCGCGTGGAGATGCGCACCGAAATCAAGCTGATGCACCAGCGCCTGAAGACCACCACGGTCTACGTCACCCACGACCAGATCGAGGCCATGACCCTGGGCGACAAGGTGGCGGTGATGAAGGACGGCATCATCCAGCAGTTTGGCACCCCGCAGCAGATCTACAACGACCCGGCCAACCTGTTCGTGGCGAGCTTTATCGGCTCGCCGCCGATGAACTTCATTCCCCTGCGTCTGCAGCGCCGCGAGGGCCAGCTGTTCGCCATTTTGGACTCCGGGCAGGCGCGCTGCGAACTGCCGCTGGGGGCGATGGAGGCGGGCTTCGAGAACCGCGAAGTGATCCTCGGCATTCGTCCCGAGCAGATTCAGCTGGCGGTGGCGGGCGGCCCCTCGTCGATACGCGCCGAAGTCGAAGTGACCGAGCCCACCGGCCCCGACACCCTGGTATTCGTCTGCATCAACCAGACCAAGGTCTGCTGCCGCATGGCGCCCGACGAAGCGCCACGGGTCGGGCAAACCCTCGAGCTGCAATTCGACCCGAGCAAGGTGCTGCTGTTCGACGCGCAAAGCGGCGAACGCCTGTTGCCGGGAGCAACGGCAGCAGCCCCTGAGGCCGCCGCGAAAGTCACCCAATTCAAAAGCCGCTGATTCGTAAATTCGTAGCCCGGATGCAATCCGGGAAGCCTTGTCGGTCGCGCAATCTTTCCCCGGATTGCATCCGGGCTACGGCACTGAATACCTCGGGGGTGCCTGCCATATCCGCGCCCTTGGGACCCTGCAACAAGCGTTACAACAATAAAAACAAGAAGGAGTAAACATGAGAGCAGCAATGAAGTTCGGCCTGGCACTGACCCTGGGTAGCCTGGCCTTGCCGCAGGCGGCGAGCGCGCTGGAGTTCACCGGTTACGCCCGTAGCGGTGCCGGCACCGCGGACGGCAACGGTACGCAATCCTGCTTCCAGTTGCCCGGCGCGCAATCGAAATACCGCCTGGGTAACGAATGCGAGCAGTACATCGAACTCGATCTGCGCCAGGACCTGGCCAGTTTCGACGACGGTTCGGTGCTCAGCGTCGAAGGCATGGCGCAGCTGTACAACGCCTACGGCCATACGCCGAAGTTCACCGGCGACTATGGCTTCGCGCGGATGAACCAGATGTACGCAGAATGGAGCAACGTCAGTGCGCTCAACGGCGGTTCGCTGTGGGCCGGGCGGCGCTTCTACAAGCGCAACGACATCCATATCTCCGACTTCTTCTACTGGAACCAGAGCGGTACCGGCGCCGGTATCGAGGATTTCGAGCTGGGCGGGCTGAAGTACAGCTATGCCTTCTCGCGCAAGGACAGCTACTTCCAGGAGCCCTATATCAATCGCCACGACTTCAACGTCGCCGGCTTCAAGGTCAATCCGGGCGGTGAGCTGGAGTTCGGCCTGAGTTACATCGACAAGCCCGACAGCACTGGCGCGCACAGCGGCTGGGCGCTCACCGCGCAGCACAAGCAGAGCGACTTTTTCGGCGGCAAGAACACCCTGGCCCTGCAATACGGCCGCGGCCCCGGCACGGCGCTGGGCTACACCGGCGACGTGACCCTGGATCGCGACAACAAGAGCTACCGCCTGGTCGAGTTCTTCGACTGGCAGGCCACCCCGCGTTTGGGCGGCCAGGTGCAGTTCGTCTACCAGAAGGACATCCGTCCCGACGGCGACGATCAGGACTGGCTGTCGGTCGGCGGGCGCACCAGCTACGCCTTCACCGAGCAGTTCAAACTGGTCGGCGAGCTGGGTCACGATCAGGTCGATGCCACGGGCGGTACGCGCAAGCTGACCAAGTTCACCGTGGCGCCGACCTGGTCGCCGTCCGGCCCGGGCTTCTGGGCGCGCCCGGAAATCCGTCTGTACTACACCTACGCGAGCTGGAACGAAGCGGCGCAGCGCGCGGCCAGCCTGGTCGCGGCCGGTTCGGCGCTGTCCGACAGCGGCGCCTTCGGCAATGCCCAGCACGGTTCGAACTTCGGCGTGCAGGTCGAGTACTGGTGGTAAGGCTTCGAGTCGGACGAGCGCATGCCGCGGGCTAAAGCGCGGCGCGCGCCTGCAACCCAGCCAGGGGATGCCTTTGCGCATCCCCTGGCTGAGTTGTTTGTGCCAGGTGCCGCGCCCGGCCTGCGCTGGGTCGTGCATCAGGAGCGCGAGCTGCTGCTGATCGAGCACGGACTTTTCCAGGCGGCATTCAGCCGGCAGGGCGGTCAGCTGCTGCATTTCCAGCCGCGTGGGCAGCGGCCCTGGCTCTGGTGCGCCAAGCGCTGGCCGCGCGGCGGTGCGATTCGCGGCGGCGTGCCGGTGTGTTGGCCCTGGGTCGGCCGCCATCCCAGCGAAAGCGGTTGGCCGTCCCATGGCTGGGCGCGCCTCAGCGACTGGCAATTGCTCGACAGCGCAGTGGACGAGCAGGGCGTGCGCCTGCGCTGGCAGCTGCAACTGTGCGACTGGCAGGTGACCCTCGATGCCGAGCTCGGCGAGCAGATGAGCCTGCGCCTGAGCAGCAGCCATCAGGACGATGAACCCTGCCAACTCAGCCAGGCACTGCACGCCTATTGGCGGGTCAGCGACGTGGTGCGGGTGGCGCTGCTCGGCCTGGATGGCGCCGAGGGTTATGACCTGCTCAAACGTGCGGATTGCCGGCAGCAGGGTGTGCTGCGTATCGAAGACGGTTGCCACCGGATTTTTCGCCGCGGCGCGCTATTGCAGTTGCAGGACCTGACCTGGCAACGGCGTCTGCTGCTCGATACCCGCGGCGGCGCCAACAGTTTGATCTGGCACCCCGGCAGTCGGCCATTGACCGACGTCAGCTGGAGCGAAACCCTGGGCTTTCTCAGTGTGCAGGCCGCTAGCTGCATGGCCGACAGCCTGAGTTTGCAGCCGGGAGAGGAGGCGGTGCTGGCGTTGAAGGCACGCCTGGGTTGATCTGCCAGAAGCCGCTTGTATAGCCCGGATGCAATCCGGGAAGCGGTGTGGGTCGCGCAATTTTTCCCCGGATTGCATCCGGGCTACCGGAGCAGCTGATCGTTCCCATGTGGACGGTTCGACGTGGGAACGATCAAAGTCACCCAATGGTAGCCCGGGTTGAGCGAAGCGATACCCGGGTATCGGCGCCCTGGGTATCGCTGCGCTCAACCCAGGCTACGTGCTAATTTCGCGCGCCGCTTTTATAGCCCGGATGCAATCCAGGGAGCGATGTCTGCCGCGCAATTTTTCCCCGGATTGCATCCGGGCTAGCGGAGCAGCTGATCGTTCCCACGTGGACGGTTCGACGCCTCGATGTGGGAACGATCAAAGTCACCCAATGGTAGCCCGGGTTGAGCGAAGCGATACCCGGGTATCGGCGCCCTGGGTATCGCTGCGCTCAACCCAGGCTACGTGCTAATTTCGCGCGCCGCTTTTGTAGCCCGGGTGCAATCCGGGGAGCGTTGTTGGCCGCGCAATCTTTCCCCGGATTGCATCCAGGCTACGGGAACTGGGTAGGGTGGATCGGGGCGCGTAG
>NZ_CAMPHV010000059.1 GCF_946886105.1 uncultured Pseudomonas sp.
TCCGAGCCTGTTTTTAACGCAGTATTGCCAACGCAGGTAGTTTTTCAACGGCCTGTTAGTGCGGTATCAGGCGAAGCCCTGGCAGGCAGTGTGCAGCGGACACCTTCGGTACGCTGGGCGCTCGCCAGCCTGTCGCTATCGATGTTGCTGTCCTCGCTCGGCATCAGCATCGCCAACGTTGGCTTGCCGACCCTGGCCCAGGCGTTCGACGCCTCCGTCCAGAGCGTGCAGTGGGTGGTGATCGCCTACCTGCTGACGATCACCACGCTGATCGTCAGCGTCGGCCGGCTCGGCGACTCGATCGGCCGTCGGCGCCTGCTGCTGGCCGGCCTCGCCGTGTTCAGCCTGGCCTCGGCGTTGTGCGGCTTCGCTCCCAGCCTCGAACTGTTGATCGCCGCCCGCGCGCTGCAAGGGCTCGGCGCGGCGGCGATGATGGCCCTGACCCTGGCCTTCGTTGGCGAGACCGTGGCCAAGGACAAAACCGGCAGCGCCATGGGCCTGCTGGGGACCATGTCGGCGCTCGGCACCGCGCTGGGGCCGTCGCTCGGCGGCGTGCTGATCGCCGGGTTCGGCTGGCGGGCGATCTTCCTCGTCGGCGTGCCGCTGGGGCTGCTGACCTTGCTGCTCGCCTGGCGCCATCTGCCCGTCGATCGGCCGGCGGCGAAGGCCGAGCGCGCCGGTTTCGATCCGCTCGGCACCCTGTTGCTGGCGTTGACGCTCGCCGCCTATGCGCTGGCCATGACCCTGGGGCGTGGGGTCGATTTGACCTTGCTGTCGGCGGCGGCCGTCGGCATCGGTCTGTTCCTGCTGGTCGAGGCGAAAGTTCCGGCGCCGTTGATTCGCCTTGGGCTATTTAACGATCCGCGTTTGAGCGGCGGGCTGGCCATGAGCGCGCTGGTGTCGACGGTGATGATGGCGACGCTGGTGGTCGGGCCTTTCTACCTCTCGGCCGCGCTCGGGCTCGATGCCGCCCGGGTCGGGCTGGCGTTGGCCGTCGGGCCCTGCGTCTCGGCCTTCACCGCCGCGCCCGCGGGCCGCATCGCCGACCGCTTCGGCGCGCAGCGCATGACGCTGCTGGGGCTTGCCGGCATGGCGCTCGGTTGCCTGTTGCTGGCGCTGCTGCCGGAAACGCTCGGCATCGGCGGCTACATCGCCCCGCTGGTGGTCGTCACCATTGGCTATGCGCTGTTCCAGACCGCCAACAACACCGCGGTCATGGCCGCTATCGACGCGCAGCAGCGCGGGGTGATCGCCGGCATGCTCAACCTCTCGCGCAACCTCGGGCTGATCACCGGGGCCTCCGCGATGGGCGCGGTGTTCGCCCTCGCCTCGACGACCAGCGATCTCGCCATGACCGCAGCAGTCGCCAGCGGCATGCGCGTCACCTTCGCCGTCGCATTGGGGCTGGTTTGCGCGGCGTTGGTGGTTGCGCTGGTAAGTCGTGCGCTGGCGCGCGGGGTGGAGTGACTGAACATGTCCAGAAGAGTGGTATCTATCAGCCGAATTCAGCTTTCTCCATCCAGCAGCCTTGCCGCCCTGAGTCGCTCTTCGAGCACGAGCACTACGCCGGGGTAATAACGGGGATGGGAAATGAAGCCTTTATGGCCGAGGTTGGGGAAGGTGTAGGCGTAATAGCTTGGCTTGCCACCGGGCCGGACAAACCCTTGTTGCTCGGCCAGCCAGGTGTTCAATAAGGCCATCACCTGTTCCGGGCTCACTTCTCCATATTCGTCGAGCACGTCCCCTAGCGGCAACGAGGGGACGATGAAAGTGGCAGCGAAACGGTGATCATGATCATTGGCCAGATATCCGCTGTCCACCCAGGCCGCCTGCATCCCCTTCCATACATTCCGAGTCGGATTGGAGCGAGGGCCGACCCGCTGCCAGGCTTGTTTGGCTTCGAAACCGAAGGAAATTTTGCGATTGCTGATATAGAGATCGCAGCGGCCTGGCCGCAGATCGCCCGACTCCACGCCATCGGCTTTGATTTTATGGCGCTTGCCCGTGGAGAATTCCTCCAACGCCATCCAGTTCTCCATGGACCAGGCGGCACCGGCCAGAGAACTGAGCGTAGCGCGTTCGTTGTACCACCAGCAGTTATCGTCATATCCATGGATGGCCGCATAGCGCTCCACTACCGACGTCCATTGTTCCAGCAGCGATTTGATAGGTCCCCTGGGGCTTTCACCTTGGTCAGCGATATCATCTTTAATTCTTCTTGTGGTTTGGGCTGCGGCCATCCTACGAGCTGGTTGCAGACCGCGCGACCGCTTTCGTGCCATCAGCGCAAGCCGCCTCGCCACCATCCTCCCTTTGAGCCGGCGCGCTCTTGCGCCGGGACACCAACCACACGCCCGCAAGCACCAGGGCCGCGCCCGCCAGTTGCGCGAAGGAAACCGGCTCCGAGAGCAGCAGCCAGCCGAAGAAGATGGTCAATATCGGGCCCAACGTGCCGATCAGCACGGTGCGCGCCGCGCCTATCTGGCGAACCGCGGCCGACTGCCAGAACACCGGCAATACCGTGGAGAACAGCGCCATCGCCGCGCCGTAAAGGTAAACCGCAGTGGGCTGGACCAGGGCGGAGAACGGCTGGGTGGCGAGGAAGTGCAGCTGCGTGGCGACGGTGGAAACCAGAATCGCCAGCGCGGCGAAGCGCAGGGTGCCGATGCGGTGCACCGCGACCTCGGCCCCGGCGCTGTACAGCGCATAGGACAGCGCGGAGCTGAAGACGAAGGCCGCGCCGATCAGCACGGTATTGATATCTTCAGCCACCTGCAGATCGTGGGCGAACGCCAGGCCGATGCCGGCATAGGTCAGTAACAGCGCGCCGACTTGGCGGCGTTCCAGGCGTTTGCCCATGGCGAGCACGCCGATCAGTACGGTGATGGTCGGGTAGATGAACAGGATCAAGCGCTCGAGCGCCGCCGAGATGTACTGCAGGCCGATAAAGTCGAGGATGCTCGCGCCGTAGTAGCCGAGCAGGCCCAGGGCGATCAACAGGCCCCAATCCTTGCGCGTCAGCGGCGGCGCGGAGCGGTGCAATGAAAGGCTGACCCAGAGCACGATCGGCAGGGCGAAGGCCATGCGCAGGGTCAGCAGCGTTACCGCATCCACCGGCGCGGCGGCATAGGCCAACTTGACGAAAATCGCCTTGAAGGAGAATCCGAAGGCGGCCAGCACCGCCAGCGCGATACCCACACGTTCGGCCGACCAGCTTTTCCATGGCATTGGGTTTAGTCCAGAGAGTTGTCTTGAAACGAATGATGAAGGGCGTATAACCGCTGTTGAAGTGGCTTATTTGCAAGATATCGTTCGGATTTGACCAACGCTATGCACTATGACCTGACCGATTTGCGCCTGTTTGTCGCGATTGCCGAGGCGAAGAACCTGACCCGTGGCGCCGAGCGCGTGCATCTGGCGCCGTCCTCGGCCAGCCACCGCATGCGCCTGCTGGAAGCCTCGATCGGCACCGCGCTGTTGCTGCGCGAGCCGCGCGGCGTCGCCCTGACCCGCGCTGGCGAGGCCTTGCTGCGCCACGCGCGCCAGGTGTTCGCCCAGCTCGAACAGATGCACGCCGACCTCACGCCCTACGCCAAAGGCGTGCGCGGGCACGTCAGCCTGTGGGCCAACACCCACGCCACCCATACCTTTCTGCCGGACAGCCTCTCGACCTTCCTCAAGCGTCACCCGCAAGTCACCATCACCCTCGAGGAGCACACCAGCCCCGAAGTGGTCATGGCCGTGGCGCGCGGCGAGGTCGATGTCGGCGTGGTGGCGGATCTGGTCGAAGGCGCCGAAGTCGAACTCATCCCCTATCGCGCCGACCGCCTGGTGCTGATCGCGCCCACCGACCACCCGCTCGCGCGGCGTGCCAGCGCGGGTTTCGCGCAAGTGTTGGATCAGCCCTTCGTGATGCTGCATTCCGGCTCGGCGATCCACACCTTCACGATGAACGCCGCGGCCGCGCTCGGCCGGCATCTCGAAGTGCGTATCCAGGTGCGCAGTTTCGAAGCGGTGTGCCGCATGGTCAGCGCCGGCGTCGGCCTGGGCATGGTGCCCCTTAGCGCCGTGACGGAAGGCAGCGCCCCGCTGGCGGTGGTCGAACTCGAAGAGCCCTGGGCCCAGCGGGACTTGAAAGTCTGCGTGCGTAAACGCGAGTCGCTGTCGCGTTTCGCCGCCGACCTGGTGACCTCGTTGACCGAAGCCAAATAGGTGCGTTTCCACATAAGGGGCAGCCGCCGGCAGCTGATGTGCAGAGCCGCCTGTGCGAATCGGCGGAATATCGCTCGCCCGCCGGTTACTTCGAGTGCCCCGCGAATTTCTGAATCAGGTGCGTCGGCCCGGACACGATAAGTAAATCGCCAGGCAGGATCAGGGTGCTGGGCGTGGCATGCTGAAAGTCTTGATTGGCGCGTTTCAGTCCGACGACGGTTACTCCGTATTTTTCACGGATATTGGAATCGGCAAGCCTGCTGTTGTGGGTCGGCGCAGGGGCATGGATTTTGGCGATGGCAAAACCGTCGTCGAACTCGATGAAATCCATCATCCGGCCCGATACCAGGTGCGCGACCCGTTCCCCCATATCCGTCTCCGGGTAGACCACATGATGGGCGCCCATACGCTGGGCTATCTGCCCGTGTTCGGCCGTCAGCGCCTTGACCCAGATATCCCGGATGCCCAGTTCGGTCAGGGTCATGATGGTCATCAAGCTGGCCGCCAGGTCGGTACCTATCCCCACGATGGCGTGGGCGAAGTCGGCGATGCCGAGTTGGCGCAGCACCATGATGTTGGTGGAGTCGGCCTGTACCGCATGGGTCAACAGGTCGGCCCAGTCGTGTACCGGCTCGGCGTCCCTGTCGATGCCCATGACATCGTGCCCCAGGCGCATCAAGGATTGCGCCACGGAGCTGCCGAAACGGCCGAGGCCGATCACCACCACGCTATCGCCCTTGGAAAAAGCGAACTGCTCGGTAAACAGGAATTTAGCCAACAATTGGATGCTCCTCTGGGTAGCGGTAGGGCATGCGGTGTTCGCCCAGGGCCAAGGATGTCGCAAGGGTGATGGTGCCGACCCGGCCGATAAACATCAGCAGCGCCAGCGTCAATTGGCTCGAATCGGGGAGGGCGGCGGTGATGCCGGTGGACAGGCCGACCGTGCCGAATGCGGAGATGACCTCGAAGATCACCTGGTCGGTGGGGAAGTCGGTTTCGCAGAGAATGAGCATGGTGCCCAGCACGATCATCGCGCTGCCGAGCACCATGACCGTGATCGCCTGACGCTGTTCCGAGACGCCGACACGGCGGCCGAATGCTTCGCTGTCGCTACGGCCGCGAATTTCCGCGATGACCAACAACACCAGAATGGCCATGGTGCCGACTTTGACGCCGCCGGCGGTACCCGCGCTGCCACCGCCGACAAACATCAGAAAGTAGTGCAACGCCCAGCTTTCATGGGTCAACACGGCGATATCGACCGAGTTGAAACCGGCCGTACGCGCCGAAACGGATGCGAATGCCGCCGAGAGTAGCTTGTCGGCCACCGGCATCGGGCCGAGCGTCTTGGCGTTGGACCACTCGAACAGCAGCAGCGCGAAAAAGCCGCCGAGCAGCAACACCGCCGTGCCGGTCAGGGTGAGTTTGGTATGCAGCGACCAATGGCGGGGGTCGGTGAATTTACTGCGCAAGTCATGCAGCACGGGAAATCCGATACCGCCGATCACAATCGCGGTCATCACCGGCAACAGGATCAGGGCGTCGGCGGCATAGCGCATCAGGTTGTCGGCGTGGATGGAAAAGCCCGCGTTGTTGTAGGCGGAGACGGCATGGAATAAACCGCACCAGGCCGCGTCCGCCCAGGGTAGGTCATAGGCCAGATGCAGGCGCAGGGTCAGCAGCAGGGTCACCGCCAGCTCCAGAATGAAGGTTACGACCAGCACCAGTTTGGCCACGCTGGTTATATCGCCCAACCCCAGCAGGCGCGACTCGAACTGCGCGGCCATCTTAGTACGCAGGCGGAAGGAACGATTGACCATCAGGCCCAGCAGAGTCGCGATGGTCATCATGCCGAAGCCGCCGAGCTGGAACAGCAGCAAGATCACCGCCTGGCCGAAGATCGACCAGTAGGTGCCGGTATCCACCACCACCAGCCCGGTCACGCAGACCGCCGACACCGCGGTGAACAATGCGGTCAGCCAGGGCGTCGCAGCGCCGTCGGCGTGGGATATCGGCAGCATCAGCAAGGCGGTGCCGAGCAGGATGACGACCAGAAAAACCAGCGTGACGACCCGGGAAGGATGGAGCAGCGATTTCATCTGGCGGGCACCCGTGGAATAAGGAGCAGGGACGAAGGCATGACGGCATAGCGGGCGCTGTTCGATGGGGCGACGGTGCGTGGCAAGGCGCGGGCCGATTCAGGCCGGATGCTACCCTCGATTCAAGCCCGTCAGGCGCAGCCGGGCTGGCGCCGGTGCGAAAATTTACGGTTTTTTTACGGCTTCTCAGCCTTTGTGTATCGAACCTTTACGCCAATCGCTGAGAGAATCTCCGGGCGCTGTTCGCCCTGGGCAAACGGCCGGCGTTATACGCATCGATCCGCCGGCATCCGCGTCGACAATTGGTCCTTTACCGACACCGAGTAAGTTGCATGAGCGATATCCCTCGCGCCGCCGCCCCGCTGGATGAAATACCCAGAACGCGGCGCGGACGTCTGAAAGTATTTCTGGGCGCGGCACCGGGCGTGGGCAAGACCTACGCTATGTTGCAGGCCGCACAAGGGCAACTGCAGCAGGGCGTCGACGTGCGGGTCGGGGCGGTGCAAACCCACGGCCGGGCGGAAACCGAGGCGATGCTGACCGGCTTGCCGCAGCAACCCTTGCTGCGCGTTGATCATCGCGGCGTGGTCAGCGACGAGCTGGACCTGGACGGCATCCTGGCGGACCCGCCCGAGTTGGTGCTGGTCGATGAGTTGTCGCACGGCAACGCTCCCGGCAGCCGCCACGACAAACGCTGGCAGGACGTGCAGGAACTGCTCGACGCCGCGATCGACGTGTACAGCACGGTCAACGTGCAGCATCTGGAGAGCCTGAACGACCGGGTGCGCGACATTACCGGCGTGCAGGTCAGCGAAACCCTGCCGGACTGGGTGTTGCAGGACGCCGATGAAATCCTCCTGATCGATCTGCCGCCGCGGGAATTGCTCGAACGCCTGCGCGAAGGAAAAGTCCGGATGCCGGAGCAGGCGCGCGCGGCCATCGATGCCTTTTTCAGCCAGACCAACCTCACCGTGCTACGCGAGTTGGCGATGCAAACGGCGGCCGCCCGGGTGGATGCCGACCTGCATCGTCGCTATCGCCTGCAAGGGCAGGAAGCCCCGCCGCTGCGTGGCCGCTTGTTGGTCGGGATAGACGGCGACGCGCAGGCCGAGCGCCTGGTTCGGCATGCCAGCCAAGTGGCCGCACGGCGTCATCTGCCCTGGTCGGTGGTGCACGTGGACGCTGGCGGCAAACGCGACGAAGCGAGTCTGGGTTGCCTGCAATCCGCCGAGCAGCTCGCCGAGCGTCTGGGTGGCGAAGTCGTCAGCCTGCGCGGCGAAGCGGTGGCGCTTACCCTGCTCGAACATGCACGTCAGCGGCGCGCCAGCCTGATTCTGATCGGGCGCAGCCGCCAGCGCTGGTGGCCCCGCTGGTTCGGTCGCGGCTTGGCCGAGCGTTTGCTCGCGCGTGGGCAGGGATTGGAAATCAGTGTCCTGGATGCCGGCGGCGACCGGGCTCCGGCAACACGCCATAAAGAGCGGCCCCTGGCTCGGCATGAATACCTGCTGGCACCGCTGGCTACCTTGGTCGCGGTGGCGGTCGCCTTGGCGCTGTCGCACGTGCTCGAACTGCCGAATATCTCCCTGATCTTTCTCGCCGCCGTACTGGTGGTGGCGGTGCGCAGCAGCCCGGCGCTGGCGCTGGCCTGCGCCGGTCTTTCGTTCTTGGCGTACAACTTCCTGTTTATCCAGCCGACCATGACGCTGACCATTGCGCGCCAGGAGGACGTCCTGAGCCTGTTGTTCTTCCTGCTCGTGGCGGGCCTCACCGGTAACCTGGCCAGCCGCCAGCGCCGACAACTGCTGACCCTGCGGCAGACCCAGGCGGAAACCACGGCGTTGCTCGAACTCTCGCGCAAGTTGACCGCCGCCACCGACCGTCAAGCGGTGATGGCGGCCGCGATGCAGCAGTTCGCGCTCTGGCCCGAGGTCGACGTCAGCCTGTTAACCCCTGATCGCGATGGCGGCTGGAACGTCGAGGCGGGGGCGCAGCGGCCCTTGACGGAGCAGGAGCAAGCCGCTGCCGATTGGTCCTGGCGCAATGAGAAGCCCGCGGGCCTGGGCACCGGCACCCTGCCGGACGGGCGTTGGTGGTGGTGGCCGTTGATCGGAGAAGCCGGGCCGCTGGCGCTGCTGGGCATTCGTCCCAGGGGCAGCGACGCGCTGGTACTCGAGCGGCGCCGGCTGATTGCCGCGCTCGGCCAGCCGCTGGTCCAGGCCCTGGAGCGCGCGCAACTGGCCGAAGACCTGGAGGCCGCGCGTTTGCACGGGCAAACCGAGGAGCTGCGTAGCGCCTTGCTGGCCTCGGTGTCCCATGACCTGCGTACGCCGTTGACCGCCATGCGCGGTTCCATCGACAGCCTGCTGGCGCTTGGCGAGCAGATTCCGCCGGAGGATCGTCGCGAACTGCTCGAAGGCACCCGCGATGAAGCCGAGCGCCTGGACCGCTATATCCAGAACCTGCTGGATATGACCCGCTTGGGCCATGGCAGCCTCAAGCTGGAGCGCGACTGGGTGACGCCGGCGGATATAGTCGCCGCGGCGGTGCAACGCTTGCGTCCGGTGTTGGCACCCTTGCAGGTCGAGCTGCAGGTGCCCAGCGAACTGCCGCTGCTCTACGCCCATGCCGCATTGATCGAGCAAGCCCTGGTCAACGTCCTGGAAAACGCCGCGCGCTTTTCGCCGAGCCAGGGCCGCCTGCGCATCGCCGTGGAGGCGGACACGGCAGAGCTGCGATTTATCGTCAGCGACCAGGGGCCGGGGATCCCCGAGCACGAGCGGCAGAAAATCTTCGACATGTTCTATACCGCCGCGCGTGGCGACCGCGGCGGGCAGGGTACCGGCCTGGGCCTGGCGATCTGCCAGGGCATGGTCGGCGCGCATGGCGGGCGGGTCAGCGTCGGCGACGGGCTCGATGGTCAGGGTGCGAGCCTGACCCTGCACTTGCCGCTGCATCCACAACCTTTGATGGAAGAAGAAGCGCCATGAGCCTTAGCCAATCGACCGTCCTGGTGATCGACGACGAGGCGCAGATCCGCAAATTCCTGCGTATCAGCCTCAGCGCTCAGGGCTACAGCGTGCTCGAAGCCGGCAATGGCCGCGACGGCCTGGCGCAGGCGGCGTTGGGCAAGCCCGCGCTGGTGGTGCTTGACCTCGGCCTGCCGGACCTCGACGGGCAGACGGTACTGCGCGAACTGCGTGCCTGGTCACAGGTCCCGGTGATGGTGCTTTCGGTACGCGCCAGCGAAAGCGAGAAAGTACTGGCGCTGGATGGCGGCGCCAACGACTACGTGACCAAACCCTTCGGTATTCAAGAGTTTCTCGCGCGTGCGCGTGCGCTGCTGCGCCAAACCGGCGATGCCCGCCAACAGCAAGCCATGGTTCGCAGCGGGCCGCTAGCGGTGGACTTCGTCTACCGGCGAGTGAGCCTGGCGGACACCGAGGTGGCGCTGACGCCCAAGGAATACGCGGTGCTGGCGATGCTCGCCCAACACCTGGGGCGGGTGGTTACCCAGCAGCAACTACTGAAGGATATCTGGGGGCCCAGTCATACCGATCACAGCCACTACCTGCGCGTAGTCGTGGGTCACCTGCGGCAAAAACTCGGCGACGACCCGACCGCCCCACGGTTTATCAGCACCGAGGCCGGGGTCGGCTACCGCTTGCTGGAAGTATGAGCGGCGAGCGCCTTGGTGTTTTTCAAGCCCACTGGCGTAACCACTGAGCGAAGATATTTGCGCGCAAGCACAGGGATTGTGACGCTAGCAGGCCGTTGAAAAATGCAGGCGAGGCAGGCAAGACAAGGACTAGGCGTCCCCACAAAAACAGCCGAAAAAGCGGACTGGGCTCGCACGCGAGGCCGTTTTTAACGCCGTATTGCCAACGCAGGTAGTTTTTCAACGGCCTGCTAGGCGCTTCTATTGCCCAATGGGTTGCTCGTAGCGACGCTGAATACGCGCCAGTTCGCCCGAGTGGCGCAGCTGCTCCAGGGCGCTGGCCCAGTGAGCCACCAACTCATCGTCACTGTCGCGGCTGAAGGCGATGTAAAGCGAGGCGCGATAGAGCTCGAGGGGAATCCGCCGCAGCGTGCCGGGGGCGATGTTCAATCGGCGGCTGTAGTAGGCCACCCCCGCATCGGTGTCGCCGACGATGATGTCGGTGCGGCCGGCCAGTAGCATGCGGTAGAGCTGCAGGCTCTTAGTTGCGCTTTTGTCGAGGTTATTGAACCCCAGCGACTCCAGCATCCTCGGCACCAGACCGGCATGCCGCGTGGTGATCCGCGGCGCATGCAGCAGTTGCTCCAGGGAAGTCACCGGCTGCGACGCATTGGCCAACTGATAGGGATGGATGGACTCCTCCACAAGCGGCCCGACCCATTTGTACAGCGCCTCACGCTCCGCCGTGCGGAACATGGAATACATAATGGTCTTGGGTCGGGTCTGCAGCATGTGAGAGGTTCGCATGCTGGGCAGCAGCACTACCTCGAAGTCATCCCCGGTCAGCGCCATGATGGCCCGAACGATCTCCGTCGTCATGCCGGTGAGCTGATCGCTCTCCTGGTAGTTGTACGGCGCCCACTCCTCGGTAACGACCTGATACTGCTCGGCCCGGGCAAGCGTGCCGAGCAGTAGAAAGAACAGCACAGCGGTATGGATCGAATGCTTCACGTGTCCTGCCAGATGGGCGATGAGAGGAAGGGGACGGATTTACCTATAGGCGAAGAAAAGAAAGAGGACGGATTATTCATAGGGCAAACCATCCCACTTTCGTTCGGGCTCGACCGTACTCCATCCCTCCGGCTCCCTGTGCGTACTTATCGAAATTGGACAAGGAAGAACCCCACATGCTCCGCCTGTTTTGGCTGCGCGACCATATGCAGTACAGCGACACCCTGGCGCAGTGGCTGCACCAACAATTCGCTTACGAATTCGCCGAGCAACCCCTGGCCGACTGGCAGCGTGAATTCGCCGAGGCCAGGGTAACGGCGACTGGCGATGCCTGATCGCCATCGAGAGCGGCCAACTGCTCGGCGGCGTGGCGCGGGAGCTTTGAGCTGCCTGGGTCCGATAGCTAGGGCGATCAATATGCGGGGGCATCGGGAGACTGAGAGTCAATGGCCCTGACTGCCATTGATTTGGCTATGTAGCCATTGCGTATCGCATGGGCCACCTGGGAAGCGTGACATTGGCAGCGGTCAGTAGGGTGCGCCGTGCGCACCAAGCGTCTGCGTCTGCGCCGGTGTCGATGTTGGATGACGGTGCGCACGGCGCACCCTACGAGTCAGCCCCCTACACCCAGGCGCCGATGCCTGAGCGCAACAGTCATCAAAGCTAGATGACCCATCGCCCGGCAATTGGGTTTCATAGCGATGATCTCGCCCTCGTGTAATACCCCAGGGCGGCCTTGTTTTTTTGTGTGCTGCAAACAGGAGGGCAGGTATCAGTTGTAATCGCTATCGGGCCTGTCGGAGCGTAGAAGCGGCCACCACAGTTGCGCATACCAAGGATCGCCGGGGTCTTGCGGAATGCCATAGCGCGAAGGGTAGCGATCCCGGGTGAAATTAGCCGTGCCGAACAGGGTGTCCCAGATAAACAGCAACTGGGCGAAGTTGTGATGAGGCGGCTTGCCATGTTCGTCCAGCTCCGCGTGATGGGCGCGGTGCGTGCTGGGCAGCTGAATCAGACGCTCCAGCACCCAGGCCAGTGGCGCCAGCCAGCGTTTGCGGTATAGCGCCTGGTCCCAGGCGAAGGCGCTGTGTACCAGCACATTGGCGCAGCCGAAAATCAGATGACCGATCAGCACCGCCTCGCCCAGCCCCAGGTACAACATCACCCCAGCGAACCAAATGTCCGGCATGAACAGAAACCACCGCCAGTTTTCCCGGTAGGCCACGCTGATGCTCATGGTCGTCGCCGTGTGATGGGTGCGGTGCATGCGCCACATCACAGGCAGCGTGTGGCCGAGCCGGTGATACCAGTAGTGCAGGAAGTCAGCCGGCAGGATCACCAGCAGCACCGCCAACCAGAGCGGCATTTGCGCCAGCGCGCCGGCCAGGCTGGGCGCGATGAAGCCAAGCAACAGCGCCACACAGGCAATGATCGTCGGCTTAATCAACAAGGCGAATTGCGCAAGGCTGACGACATCGACGATCAGCTCGTCCGACTGGCGCCGCGCGAGCATGCGCCCGGCAAGCAGTTCCAGAGCGCCGAGAACGATCAACAGGCCACTGACGACCAGGGTATCCAAATGCGCCATGACGGCTTCCTCAATATTCGAGGAGGCCAGTCTCAGCTACCTGGCAGGCGACTGACTTGAAGGATTTTGTGGTCATTGGCCTGCGATGGCTTCAGGCCGAAAGTGCGCAGACAAATGCGCGAGAGATGAGCCGAGTCGGCAAACCCGGCCGCATGCGCGACCTCGGTGGCGGGCTTGGCGTCGCTGAGCATTGCCAGCGCGCGCCGCAGTTTGCGCCACAACAAGAGCTTGCGCAGCGGAATGCCAAGACAATCCTGAAGCCAGTGAGAACAGTGGGCCTGGGTACTCGGATAGCGCTGGCGGAATGCCTGCCAGATATGCTCGGCGCTCGTTGCGGCATCTGCGGCCTCTATCAGAAGCAGCAGATAGGCCAGTTTAGGCAGTGGCGGTGCGGCCGGCTGCTGATGCAGATCGAGCAGATGGTTCAGCCACGCTTCCAGTCCAGGCTGGTCGGCGATGGTTACCAGCGTCGAAATATCCACAGCATCGTCCAATTGCTGAAATTCCAGCGGGCTCAGCCGGGCCCATGCCAGAAGTCGAGAGTAGCTCGGGTGTCCAGGCTCGATGGTGATGCTGATATGCGTCTGCGGCCTAGTGAAACGACGGCGAAGCTCAGGCGCCAGTACCCAGCCTGAAGCCGTTACGAGTCGCCCCTCTATCTCCAGCTCAAGAGGGCAATTCTCCGTGGCCGCCAGCAAGGTCATGCCTGGCCGCTGGTTGTAGCCGTTGGGTAATGAGTGCGCCCTGACGATAAGGCAGGCGTCACCTATAAGTAGCTGATTCGTGACCATAACTCGCTTACAGGGTGATTAGTGGGGAGGCGCTTCAAAGATACTCTTTGGCAAATCCAGACCAGTCAAATAGTGGTCAGCCCCCCAGCCAAATCGCGCAGACCAACCCGCAAGTTTTCCGGAACCGTCCTCAGGGTGACGGATGGATACAGTGCCCTGTACGGCACCGACGGAGGTGATGCCACGAACATCCGTGACATCGGCGGTCTCCAGCCAGACATCCATATAATCGGGTGCGAAGAACCCCAGACGCCAAACCCCATACGGTAGTTGCGGCTGGCGCAAATAACACGCCTTGTAATCCCCCATATCCCGGATCAGGCAGTGCTCGCCGACGGTCAGGGGCACGTCCTTGAACAGCTCGGCTACATCCGAATGCCCTTCGGCGGTCAAGGTAACGGTGTCCTCGATGCGCTGCCAACGGCCTTGGATATGCCCGTCCAGGTTGCCGTAGGCATAGGTCGCTTCGAAGCGCCCATCGTCCTTCAGCAGTAGCGTGGAACCGGTTTCCCTGGCGCCTTGCAGCACATAACGGCCAGCCAGCTCGGTGGACGGTTTGGCGTTTGCGAATAGCGGGATAAGGGCGAACAAGATCAGCAGAAAACGCTTCATGCGCGATAACACTCACCACGAGCCATAGGGAATACCGTGCTGCTCGATATAAGTCTTGGCGGCGGGTTCCAATGGCAGGGCATATTCCCCGTCGCTTTTTCCTTGGTCAGGTCCCTTGGGTTCGATCTCGGCCTGGATTCGTAGAATTTCTGTAATAGGGAAACAAGGGCCGTTGACCCAAAGCTTGGCAACGCCTCCGGGCGCAAGGCCGATAGTGATAAAGCGCCGGTAATCGGTAACTGTGCCGCGTAGAGGACAAGTGACCTGCTCAGGCTTACGCATTAATTGGCGAGCCGAGGCGGGAACCTCAAGCGTTGCGCGATAGGTTTTCGGCTCAACCAATGACTGCCAACGGACAAAAATTCGTGCTGGTAAATCGATATTCGTAAGAGTTACCCCTTTACCGCGAATATACGGACCGGGCCAGCCGGCAGGCGTACCGGAGCCATCTTCTGGTTGGCGGATTGAAACCGTACCGGACATCGCCCCAGTGAAGGTAGCACCTCGATTGTCAGTGACATCGGCGGTTTCCAGCCATACATCCATATAATCGGGTGCGAAGAAGCCCAGATACCAGCCTTTGTAGGGCATTGATGGCTCGGCCGCACCAGAAGCTCTTGCTAGAAATGTGACGACGAGAAGAGCAAGCAGCGTGTATTTCATAACAGGGTTACCGAATCAGGTTTGTTTGGGTGGACTGTACGCTGACCATCCCTCGCAGGGCGGTTGACGAAGTGAACTGTCAACGCGCCACTTTCACCTAGATGGACATTCCAATGGGCCGCCTGGTGCAGGAAGTGTGCATAAAGCAAATCCTGCTCCTCGAAGTCGAGGTTCAACTGCGCCTTGCCTTGGGCATAGGCCATCAGCTTCTCCGCGATAGGGATCAGTTCTGCAGGCAACTTCAGCTCGCTAGTATTGGGGATCGGCCGGAACGGCGCCCCCGCGTCCTGAGCCAGGGCATGCATGATGCGTAGGGGAATACGCCCATACTCGCCGCGCACACGGCGCTCCAGTTTGACCTGGGTATAGATCACCTTGCGCCGCACCGGGTTGTTGGTAGAGCGTACTTGCCGCCAGTCGATAAACAGCTTGCCGTTGGGCCGCGCCGAGTCGAGCAGGCCGCGTTGCCGCCAGGATGCCAAGGCGCGGCTGGCTTGCTTCCAGGCCAGACTCTCTTCATTGGGCAAGTGGTTATCCACCTCGTCACTGAAGGGCCGGGTGAGGAACAGCTTTTCCTCGGCCTCCAGCGGGTAGTTGCCACCAATGTCGCCATGGGCGCCGGGTAAAGTGATCTCCGAGAAGTTCGGCTGGGTGCTATTCAGTGAGTAGTTATGACGGTATTCATCGCCGGCCACCAAGTGGATCACCCGTTTTGCGCTATCTGGCGCCAGGTGCAGCTTCTGAACTAAAGGGGGCGGAGTGAATAAAGTTTAATCACTCCGACCCCGATATTCGGAGCACTGATAGAGCCCAAATGCTTCATGCGTGATAACACTCACCACGATCCATAGGGAATACCGTGCCGCTCTATATAGGCCTTGGCAGCGGGTTCCAATGGCAGCGCATATTCCCCGTCGCTTTGCCCTTGGTCAGGCCCTTTGGGCTCTATATCAGCCTGTACGCGCAAAACTTCCGTACCTTTGAAGCAGGGACCGCTGACCCACAGCTTGGCGATGCCGCCAGGAGCCAGGCCGATAGTTAGCGCATTGCGGTAGTCAGTCGCCCAGCCGGTGATAGGGCACTTCACTTTTTCTGGTTTCCGCATCAGCTCGCGTGCCGAGTACGGTATTTCCAATACGACGCGGTAGGTTTGCGGTTCCGCTAGCGATTGCCAACGGACATAAATGCGCTTAGGTAACTCCAAACGATTGAGATGAACCCCTGCCCCTGCCCCGACATATTCGGGCCAGCCAGCAGGGGCACCGGAACCATCCTCAGGTTGATGGATTGAGACCGTACCCTTCATTGCCGTATTAAAGGTAACTCCCCTGATATCCGTGACATCGACGGTTTCCAACCAGACGTCCATATAGTCCGGTGCGAAGAAGCTCAGATACCAAGCCTTGAACGGTTTGGGCGGCTCAGAACCGCCACAAAGAGCGGGTAAGGGTGCGAGAAGAGCTAGAGCGAGGAGGAAACGTTTCATAGCAGATTTACCGGATCGGGTTTATTCGGGTGGACGGCACGCTGCCCACCCGTAGCAGGACGGTTGACGAAGTGAACGGACAATGCGCCACTTTCACCGGGATGGACATTCCAATGCGCCGCCTGGTGCAGGAAATGGGCATAGAGTAAATCCTGTTCCTCGAATTCAAGGCTTAACGGAGCCTTGCCTTGGGCATAGGCCATCAGCTTATCTGCAATCGGGGTCAGCTCGGCAGGCAGTCTTAGCTCTCTGGTATTGGGAATCGGTCTAAACGGTGCCCCAGCCTCCTGAGCCAGGGTATGCATGATGCGCAAAGGAATGCGCCCATATTCGCCGCGCACACGGCGCTCCAGTTTAACTTGGGCATAAATCACCTTGCGGCGTATCGGGTTGTCGGTAGAACGTACTTGCCGCCAGTCGATAAACAGCTTGCCATTGGGCTGCGCCAAGTCGATCAGACCGCGTTGCGACCAGGACTCCAGAGCTTGCCTGGCCTGCTTCCAGGCCAGACTCTCTTCATTGGGCAAGCGGTTATCCATCTCGTCACGGAAGGGCCGAGTGAGGAACAGCTTTTCCTCGGCCTCCAGTGGGTAGTTGCCACCGATGTCGCCATGGGCGCCGGGTAAAGTGATCTCCGAGAAGTTCGGCTGGGTGCTATTCAATGAGTAGTTATGACGGTATTCATCGCCGGCCACCAAGTGGATCACGCGTTTTGCACTATCTGGCGCCAAATGCAGCTTCAGGTCGCCGTTCTTATCGTCATTTACGTCCCAGCCGTCAGCTAGGCCGCCGATGGCTGCAACGGTGTCGAATAGCCCAATCAAGTTGACCTGCACGTCCTTGCCGAAACGCCAAGTGAAATTCTTCTTCAATGGCGCTTGCGATGCTGGCAAGGCTTTGGCCAATACAGACGCGCTGCCCGTACGCAAGTCATTGACAAAGTGGCGAGCTGCTGCTGCGCCGCGGCTAAAACCGAAAACATCGATTTCCAATGACGTGATCAAAAGATCCGGATTCTTACCCAACAAGAACTTGAGTCGCTCAAGAAATAAGTTGCCGCTAGTGGTGACTTTCTCAAGTACACCTGTCTCCCCCGTGCCGAGAGCCATATCAGGAAACTGCTGATCCGGTTTGTCAGTTTCAGTACCTGCGCCCTCGATATAGATACGGAGAAAGGCTTGTTGATCGGTACGTTTAAGACCCTGAAGCGAGTCATCCCGATAAAGGTCATACAACCGCGCAACATTGGTCCGCTCGCGGCCATAACTGCTCATCGGGTCCATCTGGTGGGGCGGGCAGTATTCCAGCAGAGCACGCTCATCGGCGGCGTCATAGCCGAGTTGGTTGGCGCGGCATTGCTCGCCGCGCGCCACGTTGGCGGCATTGTCGCCGGTGCCGTCGAAGAAGAAGCCCACGCGCAGGGTGATGCCTTGCTGCACTCGTTCTTCCAGTTCTTCTTCCTCGTCCTCTTCTTCCAGACCCAGCGGCGCTGGGTCGCCGGGCTCTTCCTGCCAAGTCCGTGCGAGGGTGTCTGCGGGGCGTTGCGGCAGGTTTGGTGTGTTGGGTGCCAGGGCCTGGGCGGCACTGGCGGCGATGTCCAATGGAGTGGGTGGAGTAAAGGGTGCCGGAGCGTTGCTGTTGCCGATGATCACGCTGCCGGAACCGGCGATCACCACGTTGCCATGGCTGCCCATGGTGCCGAGGGTGGTGGCCGGCAGGCCGTTGATCAGTACGTTGGGGATTACATTGCCAGCCAATGCACTGCCACAGGCGGTGGGGTCGGTCTGGCGAGCGGCGGGCAAACTATCGAAAAGCACATCCGGCGAGCCGGCTGTGATGGGGTTGGTGCCATGCCCGTGGATGGGGCAGGCAGTGGGGTCGTTGACTCGGGCGGCGGGTTTGCCGGACATGACTAACTTCCTTATCGGTTATGGCAGGGGGACCTTGCGCAAAGAATCCTCTCAGTGCAACCGAAAGAGCCCGTTCTATGCTCTGTTTCGCAGTAGAAAGCTCGATTGCGCAAGAACTTACGCAGCTTCAGTAGGGTGACCTCGCCGTACAGCGGCAGCCCGCCAAGTGTTGGCGGGCTGCCGCTGTACGGCGAGAAGCTCGCTACTTATTCAGAGCTGCAAACAAGTCTGCCGGGCCTGATGCCCACCGCCGAACGGCGAGCACAAACGCTGGTGCACCCGGCTGAGAAAGCCGACCTCGAACGCGCGGCGCTGCACCCCTGGGGGCAAGGCGTCGCGCTCGACGATCAGGTTGGCCCACAGCCAGCCGGTGTCGTCGTTGCTCAACCAGGCCTGGGCGCAGATCACGCCTTGATCGAAGGACCGTTGGCAATTGTGCGTCCACTCGATCACCGCGCCGCGCTGGCCGTCGTGGCTGGGCAAATGGCTGGTAAAAAGTCTATTCATCACCAGCCCTCCCTTGCGCCAATGCACTGCGGTACAGCACTTGCGCTTCGTTAAGCAGTTCGCGGGCATTGTCGCAGCAGTCGTGCAAGTGCCCGGCTTCGTCGGTAGCCGCATCCGTGCGGGCCAGGATATCGAACAGCTTATGCAGCATCGTCATCCGCAACTCGGCAGCCGCCTGGAAGTGGCAGACAGCGGAAATGGTGCAGTCGAGCGGTTCGATACGTTTCGGAAAGGGAATGACCGCGGGGTGGGATTTAGCCATGGCGCACCTCCAGGGCGGAGGTGGACGGGCAACAGCAGACTCCAAGGCGGAGCCCTTGGGTAAAAGGGGGATAGCGCATTTTCCTTATGCTCCTCGAACTGATTAAGGAGCCGCCGACCGACCTTCCTACGGGTTTGGGTGGCGGACCGTACAAGGGTAGGAAACCGGCAACCAAGGATACCGGCCAGGCCGAAGCCTGCCTCGCACGGCCCGCCATAGAGATGTGATAGCCAGGCAAAAAAAAGCGCCGGCTATTCAGCTATGGCGCTTCCGCGCCCTGGTTGGAGTCGGGTTCCTACACCCGGCCACGGGATTGACCGTGACGGGCGAACTCTAGCCCGGTAAGGAGTGATGGGCAAGCCCAAAGAAGGATGGCCATTAGCCATAAAAATACTTGTGGCCAAGGCTGCTGTGGGCTAGCTTCAAGCAACGCAATGATGCACCCCGCAGGCTGGATGCCAGTTACCTTCCTTCCTGTTTGGCATTTACAAGATTGCAGCGGGCTTTTCGCCGATGGTTGAACAAGGCGTGATTCGGTTCCCTATTACCCTGCATCCCTCGATTCTCTGCAGAACCAGGGGAATAGGGAACAAGGCATATCGACTCGATACTGATTTTATGTGCAGTGCTAATAAGGCGGCAAAATGCGGAAGCCAAGCGAATACAGAAAGCGTTTACCGGGGTTAGGTAATATTTTGAGCTGTAAGGATTTTCCTTCTCTGGCTTTCACGCCGGTGCGTGCTTATACAGAACCCACTGTCGTAGGAATAGTGAAGAATTCCGTCTAACCACTGTTATACATAAATCAGATTTGGAGCACATATGGACGGGTACATTCAGACAGGACTAGGGATACTTGTTTCGCTTGTGCTGTTTATTATTGGCTACAGACAAACAATTGGAGCCAAGAAAGAAAGGGCCAAAAACGCCAACAGTTCCATTATCAGAACCATGATGAGGCGAATGGTTCTTGAGGACTACTCGCCAGCTTACAAGGACATTTCAAGGATCGTTGAAGGAAAAGCAAGGGAGTTCCAAGTTTCATCAAATGACCTCCTTTCTGAGGAACAGATTTTAAATAGCCTCTACACAGAAGTTTTTGATAGCGATTTAATCTCGCCATCTCAAAGGATAGAGATTGAGAAAAGACTAAATACGGCATTCGACAAGGTTGAAAAAGAGCCATTAAAGCCAACTCTCGCGGAGTTTCAGCAGATCAAACGAGAGAAAGAAAGCAAAAAAGAAAGTGTAACCGCCATGGTACTTTCAACCTCTATTCTTGGTGCTCTAACTTCGGTCCTGTATTCATTCTACGAAACCAAAACATTCGAGCCTGACTTTCTTCTATCCGCGTTGGGCGTGTTGGTCGGCAGCGTTGCTGTATTAACAGTATTGATTACCTATCGAAAAAGCAGAGAAATTGATGTTCTTCCATCAAGGTCATCAACCAGCCAAATTTCGTCTGAGTTCGAAGCTGATATCGCGAAGATACTAATTAAGGGCGGCTATAAATTTGTCATTGAACCCAGCCTAGATGGTTTGCGCCCTGACTTCCTTGTGAACGTAAATGGCAGGCAAGTAGCAATTGAAGCAAAATCATGGAGTGGCTCTGTGCCACTTCACATTCTTAAAAGGACTATTGACTATCTTCATAAGCTTGTTTCTACGGAAGGAGTTGATGAGGCTATTTTGGTGACAAGAAAAAAAGATGGCATCCCTGTTGGCATCATTGATGGTGAAAAAATATCGGTATTAGCCATCAATGAATTAGCCAATAAGTTAAAAGACGCAGCATAAATGTATAACAATCGCATGTTGTCGGACTGGTTCTCCGCTGCGCTCCAAATCAGCCGCAAATGCGGGCGTTAGGTGCTTGATGAAGCTAGCTGCAGATTTCCTCAATGAAATGAAGCGCAGTGAGTCGCGCGGACGATGCCTTCATTTCGAACGCGGAGAGCGCTGTAACGAAATAATCAGTGCCCACTCAATTCAAAAAAGCAATCAATTGGGCGAGATAATTGAAGCCGGCCATGTATACCGCATGACTGCTGAGATGTCGGTCCTACGAGATAATAATTGGCAACCTGCGCCCAAAAAAATTGGATGGAAAAAAGCATCTACATTTTCCGGCTTCTGTAAGCATCATGACAATGAGCTTTTCAAACCCATTGATAACTGCCCTCTGGAGCCAAATTCAGAACAAGTAGCACTTTATGCTTATCGCTGTATGTGTCGAGAATATTTCACAAAAGAAAATGCCGCGACCACATTAAAGAATTTTATAAATAATTCAGCTCTGCATGCGGAACAAAAAAACCTTCTTGAGTCCTCTTGTATAGGGCATTCACTCGGTTTCCAACGCCTGCAGTACCACAAAAAATATTTCGATGCAGCGTTGCTTTCCAAAAACTATAGTGAATTTGAGTTCCTAACGCTGACGTCTAATTCACCTTGGCATCTACAGCTGTCAGGAGTGCTATATCCTGACTTCGATTTTCTCGGAGGAAGCCTACAAGATCTTGGCGACTTTAAATTGCCGTTAGATTTTATTACATTTTTTACTGCTCCTTTAGCTCAAGGGTGGTCATTCACTTTCTGCTGGCACGCAAGCAGCAATAGTTCATGTGTAGCACTCGCAAAGTCTTTAGCGAGTGCAGTAAATTGCGGAGCAAGCCCACAAGATGCATTACTCAGATTTTCATTCTCTTGTTGTGAAAACCACGCTTTCCGTATCACTTGGTGGGATAGTTTGCCTGCCTTGGCGAAAGAAGCCATTTTGAGCCGAGTAGCCTTAATGGCAGATCCAGAGGCTCCGGTACCGTCAGATTACTTAGCTAAAGGGCTAGAGGGCATAGCAGACTGGGAAATTGAAAATATATTCACTACGCTTACTACTACCCCATAGCCCGCACCTAACAAGCGTATATGGACTCTCCCCACAAGTAGTGAGCAAAGCTTTGCTTTTGCACTTGTCGTCAGCGCGGTTGCATTCGAGGAGTAATTGGGGACAAGGAGTAATTGGGGAAAGACCACAATTTCCGCACCAAGTAACCGTAGTCTATTCCCGGTTGGCTGCCGACAATTGTTCGGCTCCAGCATAAGTTACGCCGATACGCCATTTACATGCTATAGAACGCTGGGCTGATATTGGTTTTTAGCGCATCCATATTGGTCTCCACGTAGTTAAGGAATTCCGACGCGTTATAGATCACCGAGATAATTTCACGCTTGCCTTCCAGCGCTATAACCAATTCTTGCTGATCCTCGATTTGACCTCGTAGTTTCTTAATGTCTCTGATCAACTGCTGCTTATAGTCCTCGAAATTCATTTGCTCGGCTTTGGTGATTTCCCCTTTTCGCTCTGTAATTTGCGTGCCGAACATTTTGATCATTTCCTCCGAGGACAGGAAGGATTGGAATTCTTCGAAATCTTTTCTGAGTGCGACCAATCGAGCGCTTTTATATTCGCTGAATGCTGTTTCGTTCACGGCAGACTCTAGCTCTGATATTTTTTGCTTGGCTTTGAGGATCTGTTCCTTCGAGTGCAGCAAGGTTTCTTTTTCCTGCTTGTCGAGAATACATTTCAGCTGCACGCTGGCGGCGCAGGTAGGCGGCTTTACGCCGATATCGGGAAAGGGATTGCTGACAAAGCCGACCTTGGCATCTATGGCTAGCGCTGCCAGATCTTTGAAGTATTTCACTACATGGTAAAGGTTTAAGGCATTGGGGCGGAAGTGCCCGCTGTGGGCGTGAATAAGTTTGACTTTACCCTGGGATATCAGGATTTCGCCAGCGCCTTTGGCGAATTTACCGACAAAAGAGGAGTGTGCGACTTTGTCGGTTTTATTGAAGTGATTGAATATATAAACCTTATTATCGGGCGATATGACAAAGGCGGCCATTCCACTTTTGTCATGAGAGCTGAACATTACCGTCGAAAGTAGCGGTACTCCATCCCCTTTGCGCAGGTGCCCATCGATTACTCGGTAGGCATAGCGCTGCAGCTCTTCCTCGGTAAACCGTCTGGTTCCCTGGGATGCATCTAACTTCAGGTTGCCTTGGGTAATGGCTAAGAGCTCGCCTTCTTCGAACTGCCCCTTGAGAAGCTTCCAATGGTTTGGCACCGAATTCTCCTTGCTATGGCCTGAATGTCCTTTGCCCGAAAGCGTAGTCTGGCGTTGGGCAATATCAAAAGGCGGTCCAGCCGAGAGGCATCGTCGCAGCCATGTTGGGAGTGGGAGGCGTGTTCCGCGGTAAGCCCGCTTCGAGCGGTCATTGTTTCCGTGCGCGAGACCCTGCGGCGACTTCTGCCTGGGTACTGAGCTGAAAACCCGCGCTACGCCACCTGCACAAATATTCCAGAAATCCTTCCGCCCATGGCCGAGAATATCGCCCCTTATCGCATAACCTTTCCGAACATCGTCGAGCGCTTTCTGGAGTCGCCATGGGTACGCGCAATTGGGTGGATCTGGGGAAGGATGCTGAGACCGGCATCGAGACGATCCGTGCGCATTTCGAAGGTCACGCCTACGACCCACATTTTCACGAGAGCTATCTGATCGGTTTTACCGAGCAGGGCGTGCAGCAATTTCATTGCCGCAAGGTGCTGCACAGCAGTACGCCGGGGCAGGTGTTTTTGTTGGAGCCGGGCGAGATTCATGATGGGCACGCGCCGGCCCAGGGCGGTTTCACTTATTCGATGCTGTATCTGGAGCCGCAGTGGATCGAGAGCGAGCTCCGGGCGTTGTTCGAGAATGCGCCGAACGATTGCCAGCCGACCTTCGCCAAGATTCTGGGCGAGGAGCCGGCGCTGTTGGCGGTTATCGCCAATGCGATTCGCGCGTTGCAGGGCCGCGAGTTGCGCATCGTGCGGCAGGCCGCGCTGGATGCGTTGCTCGGCGAGTTGTCGCGGCATCTGGCTTGGCAGCCGAAGCATCGGGCCGACCCGCGTTTGCCGCTGGTGGCGTTGCGTGCGCGGGATTATCTGCATGCGCATCTGGATCAGGACCTTGGGTTGGATGACTTGGCGCGGGCATGCGGGGTGGATCGCTTTCGTTTGTCGCGGGCGTTCAAGGCGGCGTTCGGCTTGGCGCCGCATGCCTATCTGATTCAGTTGCGGCTGGCCAAGGCGCGGCGCTTGCTGGCGGCCGGGCACGCGCCGGCGTTGGTTGCAATGACCCTTGGTTTCGCCGACCAAAGCCATCTGGGCCGCTGGTTTCGCCGCGCCTACGGGCTGACGCCGGCGCATTACCGCAGGCGCTGCTCGAATCTTCCAGACGCCTGAGCGGGCCGGGGCAACAATCGATTCACTGAAATCGGATGGCTATGCCCCCGTTAGGTGTTGCATGTGAGGTTGCGCGTTTGTGGGAGCGGAGGGGACGCCTAGTCTTTTTTCGCGAAACCTTCGAACGCCGATAACTTTTCGCGGCTAAAGCGGAGTGCCGCCCAGCCCCTTCCACAAGACTGTGGCGGGCTCAACATTTGATGGGTACATAGCCCATTGAATGGAGCCCTGTTTATGCCTGATACCACAAATCACGCCCCTCGCCGGCAACCGCCAGCGCACTATCGGGGCGGGCAGCGATGAATCAACTCCTGCCTTTCGCGCTGTTCGCCTTCGTCGCTTCGATAACGCCGGGGCCGACCAATATTCTGGTGCTGAGCAATAGTGCGCGCTTCGGCCTGGCGGCGGCCGTGCCGATCATCCTGGGCGGCTGTTCGGCCGCGGCGACTATCGTGCTGCTGGTCGGGCTGGGCGCCGGCGAATGGTTGCTGGGCCACCCGCCTATCCAACAGGCGATGGCCTGGTTCGGCCTGGCTTGGCTGCTGTACCTGGCTTGGCAGATCGCCCGCAGCCCGGTCGGCCCCATAGCCGCGGACAGCGCCGCCAAGCGCCTCGGTTCGGTTGGCGCGGCCAGCCTGCAATTGGTCAACCCGAAAACCTGGATGATGGCGTTCGCCGTGGTCAGCCTGTTTGCCGGCGCCGATGCCGGGGCGGTCGGTTATGCCAGTTACGCCTTGCTGTTCTTTTTGATCTCGATTCCCTGCCTTGCCGCGTGGGCGTTGCTGGGCAGGGGCGCGGTCCGCGTGTTGCGCAGCGCGGCGCATATGCGGCGCTTCAATCAGGCGATGGCGCTGCTGTTGGTGGTTTCGGCCTGGCTGAGTCTGTAGCGCGACTGCGAGGGTGGATAAAAAAGGCTATGTACCAGCCATGTGTTGAGTCGCCCCGAACCGCTATGCGGTGCA
>NZ_CAMPHV010000060.1 GCF_946886105.1 uncultured Pseudomonas sp.
CTGCGTTTCTCGACGCTCATTTGGAACGACCAAACTTCGCGTCTCGTGCCTTGCCTCGCGCTAAAACAGGCTCCGGCGCGGTCGCGATGAAACGGCAACAGACCCTAGTTGTTGCTTACGGGTACTGCTCTTCAGGTCTGCGAGCCAGTCGGCGTCGAAGTCGCTGAAGTCGTTGGCCATCGGTAGGTAGCGCTCTGGGAATTCCCAAATGACCACCTGCGCGGGCGCATCGTTCAACTCATCGCTTTGCAGGTAACGGAGCATCGGCACCATCGGGCCCTGACCGTCCTCGGCGTGGTTGCTTAAATCGCGTTGCAGGTGCTCGCGCAGGGCACCGGCAAAGTTCCAGTTGGGGTTGGCGCTGTAGCTGGTGCCGACCAGCGTGACCGGTATTTCGCTGTCGCCGAGCAAGGCGTCGACACCGCCACCGCTCTCGGGCAATTCGGTTTTGTAGTGCTGCAACTGATCGGGCGCCGGCATCAGCCCCGCGAACAGCGGCGCCAGCGGCAGGAAGCGGGTCAGGTCGCCCTCGTAAGGCTTCTGCTCGGTCGCCTCGGTGACGAAGGTCTGCGGCTCGCCGTTCAGCGTGAGGCTGCGCTTGAGGGTTTCGCTCAACTGGCGGGCGACCAGGTCCGCGCCTCGAGGTGTCCAGTGTGTGTCGGTGCGCAGAAACAGCGGGCCCTCGGCTTTGGCCGCCAGCAGCGGGGCGAGCAGATCCGGTGCCGGGATGTCGAGGCGCCGCACTTCCTGGTGGAAGCGCTGGTAAAGATCCTGGCGCAGAGGGCTGATGCGGTTGTCGCCGATGTACTCCGGGTACAGCCGCGATTTCGCCGGGACTATCGCCAGCACCAGCTGCACATCGCGCTGCGCCAGGTAGTCGCGTACGCCGCGGATCAGCGCCAGGTTGTCGCGCAGGTGCTGTTGGCCGTCGGCCACCGGCTTGAACTCCTCATCGGAGTACAGCCACTCCTGTTCGCCGATTACCACCCCGGGGCGGCCCACGCCGAACACCACGTAATCCAGTGCCGCCCAGACATTGGTGCCGATGTCCTTGACCGGGAATTGCTTGTCGTAGTGGCTTTCGAAGGTCTTCGCCAGGCTGCCGTCGAGCACGCTGTACTGGTTGGGCGTGCGGTAGCTGAATACGCCGCGCATCGACCAGAGGAACAACAGCACCAGCACGCCGACGAATAGCGCGACATAAAATTTTTGCCATGAACGTGTCATCTTCAACCCCATTCAGAATTGGAAGTAGAGGAAGGGCGAATAGCTCTGCGCCGAGAGCTTGAGCACCGAGGCGCAGAACAACAGCAGCAGCGCGCCGCGCACCAGATAGCGCGTCGCGGCGACATTGCGGGGCGCCGCTTGCAGTGCCGCGCCGCCGCCCAGGCTCAGCCCCACCGCGTCGCCCGGCATCTCGGCGCGCGGCTGCTGGCGGTAGAACTGGCGCAGGCCGCAGAAGGCCATGACGGCGTAGGCCAGGATCAGCGTGGCGATCTGCAGATGGCTGATGCTCGCGCTGTTCAGCTCGCTGAGTCGCCAGCCTTCGCCGCTCAGCAGCGTCGGGCTGAACAGCGCGGCGTACATGCGCCCGGCGACTTCCAGGTTTTCGGCGCGGAAGATCACCCAGCCGAGCATCACCAGGAAGAAGGTCAGGGCCCACTTCAGCGGGTTGATCACCTTGGGCGCGGCGTTCACCCCCAGCGCCCGTTCGATGGCCAGCCAGGTGCCGTGCCAGGCGCCCCAGATCAGGAAGGTCCAGTTCGCGCCGTGCCAGAAACCGCCGAGCAGCATGGTCAGGAACAGGTTGCGGTAGGTGTTGAAGGTGCCGCCACGGTTACCGCCCAGGGGCACGTACAGGTAGTCGCGCAGCCAGGTCGACAGGCTGATGTGCCAGCGCCGCCAGAACTCGGTGATCGACTGGCTGATATAGGGCTGATTGAAGTTTTCCATAAAGCGGAAACCCATCATCAGGCCCAGGCCGATAGCCATGTCGCTGTAACCGGAGAAGTCGAAATACAGCTGCGCGGTGTAGGCGATCATGCCCAGCCAGGCGTCGCCGCCGCTGGGGTTCTGCAGGGCGAAGCAATGGTCGACCAAGGGCGCCAGGCTGTCGGCGATAAACACCTTTTTGACGAAGCCCTGCATGAAGCGCGTGGCGCCTTCGGCGAACTTGTCGACGCTGTGGGTGCGCCCGGTGAACTGATCGGCGAGGTCCTTATAACGCAGCACCGGGCCGGCGATCAGTTGCGGGAACAGCGCGATAAAGGCGGCGAAGTTGATCAGGTTTTCCGTCGGTTCGGTGTCGCCGCGGTAGACGTCGACCAGGTAGCTGAGCGACTGGAAGATATAGAAGGAAATACCGATCGGCAGGATCACATGGGTCAGCAGAAACGGCTCGAAGCCGAATGACTCGAGCGCGGCATTGAGGTTGTTCATGCCGAAGTTGGCGTACTTGAAGTACCCCAGGGTCGCCAGGTTACCCACCACGCCCCACAGCACCCAGCGTTGCGCGGCTTTGCTGCGTACCCCGGCGCGATAGATGCGCAGGCCGAAGATGTAGTTCCACAGCGTCACGGCGACGAACAACAGGAGAAAGTCGACCCGCCACCAGGCGTAGAACACATAGCTGCCGATCAGGATCAGCAAATTGCGATAGCGATTGCTGCTCAAGTAATACAAGCCGAGAAATATCGGCAGAAACAAGAACAGGAATACGTTGGATGAAAAGACCATCCGTAGATCTCCGGTGAATAACCTCTGTTCCAGGGCTCGCAGGCCCCCCTTTCCCCCCACGCGTGGGAGGGTGTTGCGCATCCTTCGCCGCGGGCCCACCGACACTCGGTCACGGGCTTACGGCATTGGCTTTCAGCTATCGTTTGGCGCGCTCGGTTCGAAGATCCGGCTGACGTCGCCACCCAGGCGGAAGTTGTTGAACGGCTGCATCTCGCGCTTGCGTTCGCGGGTTTGCGCGGAGCAGTCGTAGAGCGTGCAATAGGGCACCAACCAGGCGAATTTGTTGTGTTTGCCGAGGTCTTCCATGTCCTGTTTTTCGCCGGTCTTGCGGGCGAAGGCGTCCGGTTCGGCGGCGCCGTCGAGTACTCGTTCGGCCAGGCGTTCGAGCGCGCCGGCGTTCTCCGCGCGCAGGTCGACGCCGTTGGCGCGGGCGAAGGCGGCGGTCATCATCAGCGGCGGCAAGCTGTAGTTGTGGTAGGCCAGGGCGCGCTGGCTGCGTTTGAGTTCGTTGGGCAGGTAGCCGTCGTCGTCGACCTGGCTGGCGCCCAGGCGCACCTGCGCCACGGACCAGTCGAACAGGTCGCGGCGGTTGGTGGCGACGGCGGTGGCCATCACCGACCAGGCGGCCCAGTAGCTGTGGTTGTTGACCTTCTTCAGCGGCAGGTCGCTCCAGTCGCGCACGCTGAGCTCGGCCATCTCGATCAACCAGGCTTCTATCGCCGCGGTGCGCTCGGGGTAGGGCGCCAGCGGTTGCGAGGTGGAGAACTTCAGGCGCAGGTAGGCGGCCGACAAACTGCCGAGCGCCCATTTGCGCACCGATTTGCCGGTGTGGTTGTACTCCTCGCTGAGCAGGGCATCGGCCCGCGCCCAGGTTTCCAACCAATTCAGCGCGCACTCGAGCTGTTCGGGTTGGCCTTCGCGCATGTAGTAGCTCACCTGTTTGGTGACCCCGCGCTCCAGGGTGGTGATGGGCGCGGTCTTGCTGCGAAAGGCCTTTTCCGATTCGCGGTTGAGAGTGGCGCGGGCCTTGTCCGAACCTTCGTACTTGCTGCGGAACACCAGTTTGCCGGTGTACGGCTGCGGCACCTGCGGGCAGGCGCGCGGGGCTTTATCGCGGACCTGCACGGCGGCGTAGTAACCGGCCGGCGGCACCAGGCCTGCGGCGTACAGCGGGGTCGCGAGCAGGCTGGCGGCGAGGCCGCAGAAGGCGGCGATCTTCATGGGTTTTGTGCCGTCAGGGCGGCGTCGCTGGCATTGGGGCGTTTGCATAGGGTCGCCTCCACGCTGAGGTTGGCCGGCATGTTTTCCGGGCTTTGGATGTCCAGGGCGAGCAGGTTGAGGTCGACCCAATCGGCTTCGTTGCGCAGCTCGAACACATAGCGGCCGCCGGTATCGACGCGGTCGCTCTGTTCGATCTTGAATTTCTCGCGGCGGCCGGTGAGGTACCACAAGGTGGCCTGGGACTCATGCACGCCGGAGTCGCTGAAACGCAGGTCGATCTGGTAGTCGCCGCCGCGCAGGTCGCGTGGCGCCTGGTTCTCGCCATTGACCAGAACCTCGTTGGCGCCGGGTTTGAGGGTCACCTTGTTGTGCAGGATCGCCGGGCGGCCGACGCAGCCGTTGTCCACCAGCGGCACGGCCTGACGGTAGAAGCTGGCCTGCGCCAGGTCGTAATGGGTGGCGAACTCCCAGATCAGGATTTTCGGCGGGTCGTCGTGGAATTCCTGGCTGCTCATGTATTGCAGCAGGGCGCTGTCGAAGCCGCCGCCGCTGACCGCCATGTTCAGCACTTCGGCCTCGCTGTACTGCTGCAGGAAACCGGCGAAGTTGTACGCCGGGCCGCTGTTACTGGTGCCGACCAGGGCGATCTGCGGGGTGGCGGCGTCGCCGAACAGGCTGTCGCTGTCGGCTTCGCCCACCGGTTCGGTGGCGTAGCGCGGGACGTATTGGGTGGCATAGCTGACACCGCAGAAGTTCGCCGCGGTTTTGTGCAGGGTGCCGGCCTTGGGCAGCAGGCCGTTGGGTTCGCTGGCGAACTTGGTTTTCTCGATGGTCTTGTAAACGGGTATCTGCTTCAGGGTTTCGGCGACCAGTTCGGCGGTGCGCGCGGCGCCGGCCGGGGTCCAGTGGTGGTCGGCCTTGAAGTAGTAATCGGTGTCCACCCCGCGTTCGTCGAACAGCGGCGACAGGTCGGTGACCCAAATTCCGGCCTTGCGGAAGTCGGCGATGGCTTGCAGGTAATTGCGCTTGGCCAGGTCGAAGTCGAACTTGGCGTTTTCCTCGGGGGTGAGGTATTGGCGGTTCACCAGGCCACGGGTCGGCTGGTACACCACCATCAGCTCGACGCCCTTGCGTTTCAGCGCATCGCGCAGGCGCTTGAACTGGCGGTAGCCGTCGGGCGTGGTGCCGAAGTCGGTGCGCAGGTCGTAGTGGGTGCGGAACAGCCAGTCGCCTTTGCCCTGCACCAGGGTGCTGAAGAAGCTCAGGTACTTGGTGTTGTATTGGCTCGGGTCCTGGGCGAGCGGGCAGAGTGGGCCGATCCGCTGCGCTTGGTATTGCGGCGCGCCCAGGCTGCCGTCCTGCGCGGCCATGGCGCCGTCGGCGAGCAACAGGGCGCTGCAGAGGGCGCCGTAGAGGGCTTGGTGGCGCGGTTTCAAATAACGTTCGATCACGGTGTATTCCCTCAATCCTGGAGTTCGGTCTGGCTCTCGACCGGGTCGATGAGCACGGCCAGGTTGCGTCGTACCAACAGGTCGAGAATCTCGTTCTGGCGCTCGCCGAGTACGCCGGAGAAGCTGATGCCGGTGCTTTTGCTCGGCGCGAGCATTTCCACGCGATACAGCTCCACGGACAGCGGCGAGTCGATGGACAGCGGGCTGGAGCCATTGGCGGAGAGCTTGCCGCCGACCACGATCATCGATACCTCGGTGTCGAAGGGGTCGAGGGCGATGTTGCGGTCGGTGTCGGAGAGGTCCTTGATGTGCCCGTACACGCCGGTCAGGCCGTTGGCCGCGGAGAGGTTTTCGTACAGGCGGATGTTGACGCTGTTGCGCAGGCGGATGCCGTGGCGGGTGTTGGCCAATACCTTGTTGCCCCACAGCAGGTTGTCGGGGCTTTCGTAAATGGTGATGCCGTCCGAGTCGTTGCCGTAGACCTCGTTGTAGGCCACCAGATTGCGCACGCTGTTACGGTCGAGGACGATGCCCGAGAGCTTGTTGTCGTAGCTCTTGTTGTTGATGATCCAGCTGTCGTTGACCTCACGGGAAATGATGATGCCGTGCTTCTTCTTCGTCCCGAACACCTCGTTCTCGGCGATGATCAGGCCGTGCGAGCGGTCGTGCGGGTCGATGCCGTAAACGATGTTGTCGCGGTAGGTGTTGCCCTTGATCACCACGTTCTCGGCCTCGAAGCAGTAGAAACCGTACCAGTGGTCGATGAACTGCGAATCGATCAACCAGCCGGTCGGCTCCGGGCGTTGCAGGCGTGCATGCATGCCCGGGGTGTACTGGGTGATGGAGATGCCGTAGGACTTACTGGTGCTGTAGCCCAGGCTGGTGACCACGCTGTTGGAGATGTACAGCTCGCTGCCGCCCCAGGACACCAGGAACGGGCGGAACTCGTCGGGTTTGCGGAAGGTCGCCGGGCCGTTTTCGGCCTCGCGCCAGGCGGTGAGTTTGCTGTCGGTGATGAACAACATGCCGTCGTTGACCAGAAACGCGCCGCGTTCCTGGGACAGACGCAGCTCCTTGTCCTGCTCGCTCACGTGCAAGGTCGCGCCCTGGGCCACGACTATCGGCAGGCGGGCCAGATAGACCCCCGGCGTCACTTCGCGAAACTGCTCCGGCGACAGGCTGCGCGCCAGATCCGCGGGGGTCACGTAGCCACCCTCGATAAAGATCGCATGGGGCATGCCGCGCTGGCGTTTGACCCATTCGCGCAGGCGCTCGTCGCCGCCGATGAAGTCCTTCAGGGCGTCCTGCTGGACCATGCGCCGCACGGCTACCGTGCCGCGTTGGCTGCGGTCGATCTTGGCCTCGACCGCGGCGGCGGTGTAGCCGCTGAGGTCCGGCAAGGTCGGCGGGTCCAGGTGCAGCTGCTCGATGGGTGCGCTGGTGACCGTGTAATTGCTGGTGTGCTTGAGCTTCTGGGCCGCTTCGGGCCGTTCCTGCGCCTGTACCCAGGGCGAGGCGCATTGCAGGGCGCCCATGAGTACGCCGCTGCACAAGAGGCAGACGGCGATGTTGCGCTTGAATTTGCTTGGCTGTCGGTTCATGGCGCTGCCCTCAGAATCTCCAGATGACATCGACGAAGGCCCGATGCATCAGTGAGTCGGTATCGCTGCCATAGGCGTCGCCCGGCTTGAACAGGCCGCCGCGGAAACGCAGCAACGCCGAGCCTTCGTCCAACTCCTCGCTGAGCGCGGCGGGCAACAGGCCCTGGCGGAAATAGCGGGTGAGCACCAGGTCGAGTTCCTGGCCGACGTCGCGCTCGCCGTTTTGCAGTGGCGCGATAATGCCGCTGTCGCCGATGGCCTGGTTGTCGTCGACCCGCCAGAAGCGGTGGTACGCCAGGCTCGCGTCGTAGTCCTCGTTCGGCGTCCAGGAGGCGAACGCACTGGCGACTTGCAGATTGCTCAGCTCGCCGCGAAAGGCCTCGCCGAAGCGATGCATACGGGCGCGCGCGCCGGTAAAGCTGGAACGGTTGCTCTCCAGCCCGGTTTGCATGAATTGCTCGGATTCGCCGTCGTCGCCGCCACCACTGCCGCGCGCATAGGCACCGCCGATTTTCCAGGCGTCGTCGAGGCTGTAACGCAGGCCGAGGTCGAGCGCCCAGGCATCGACATCCTGGTTGCGCGAGCCGGTGGCGACGCGCTCGTCGCCGATCACCGTCTGCTGTAGCTGCTCGGTGTCGCCGGTCAGCCAGGTCAGCTGCGCCCAGTAATTCAGCGGCAGGGTCGAGCGCGGGTTGAAGAAGTCGCCGTCGGCCTGCACGCCGAGCCAGGTCAGGTCGCCGGTGTAGCGCTTGCTCAGCTCGTCGACGCGCTCGCCGGGGTTGGTCAGATCGCCGTCGTCGCGGCTGTGGTGCGCCTTGACGCCGAGCCAATGGCCGGGCCGCCATTGCCGGGAAACGTCGGCGAACAGGTGCAGACGATCCTCGTCTTCCGGGGCCAGTTCGTCGAGGTCGGTGCGGTAATCGGAAAAGCGCTCGGCGACGCCGGCCTGGGCCTGCAGCAAGGTGCTGTCGAAGCTCCAGTTCAGGGCTTCGATATGGCTGTCGCGCCAGGTGCCTTCTTCGCTGCGCAGGCGCTGGCGGCCAAGCCGCAGGTGCTCGCCGGGGTAGTCGGTGAGGCCGGCGTAGTCGATCCAGAATTCGCGCAGGGCGAGGTAGCTTTTGTCCGGTACCCGACCGTCGTTGCTGACCTCGCTGCTCTCTGTGGTATCGCTGTCGCCGGAGTCCAGGGTGTCGGTTTCGATGATGTCGGTGGCGGTCACGGCCTGGCCCATGGCGAAGGCGCTCCAGTCGCCGCGCTGGCCATAGGCCCACGGGCGGACATCCAGACCGATGCCGTTGATGTCGCCACCGTCGCGGGTGCCGAGGTCGCGGTCGTCTTCCGATTGCACGGTGATCTTGACGTTGACCCCGAAGTTGTCGTCGCTCATCTGCACCGCCCATACGGAACTCACGGAAAGCAACGACACGCCGATGCCGAGACTGCTGGCAATGCGATTCAATTTCATTCGTTGGTCCTTGCTCATGGGTTATGCGCCTGCAAGGGCGCTGGTTGCTGCAGGGCGCTGCCGCGCAACTGGCGTTCTTCGCCCAGTAGCCGCTCGGCGCGCGTGCGTTGTTCGGGCGTCAGGCGCGCGGCGATATCGCGCGCCAGTTCGGTGGTTTGCGGGGTGTTCTTGGGCAACGCCAGCTGACTGAAGACATAGGCGCTGACCAAATCCGGCTGGATGCCTTTGCCCTGGGAGAACATCCCGGCGAGGGCCTGGTCGGCATTGAGCTGGCCTTCGCGCGCGGCGCTGAGCAGGTGGTCCAGGGCCTGTTGCGGGTAGATATCGCCGAGGTAGCCGCGCAGGTAGATCTGGCCGAGGAAATAGTTCGCGCTCGGCTCGCTGGGGGCGGCTTTGCGCAGGTGCTGTTCGGCTTTCTGCGGGTCCTGCGGGAGCAATTTGCCCTCGTAATAGAGGCGCCCGAGCAGCAACTCGGCGCGCGGCAATGCGGCGGCGCGGCCCTGGTCCAGGTAGCTCATCAGGGTGTCGATATCGCCCAGGGCGGGGTAGTCGTAGACCAGCCGCGCCAGGCTCACCCAGGCCGCGGGATAGTCCGCGGCGATGGCTTCGAGCAATTCCTGGGCTTTCTCCGGGTCGGGCTTGCCCAACTCGGCGTCGGCCAGCACCAGGGCGACTTCGTCGACCCGTTGCGCGGCGATGGCGCCACTTTGGTAGCCGGCCATCAAACGCTCCAGCAGGGCGGTCTGCCGCTCGCTGTTGGCTTGTTTCTGATACAGGGTCGCCAGCTCGACGTAGCAGACATCGGTCTGCTCGATCATCGCCTGGCAGATCCCTTCGATTTCGTCCATGTGCTGGTCGTAGGTGCCATGGGCGCGGTACAGCATGATCTGCGCGAGGTCGGCCTCGGCATGGCCTTGCTGCTTCCAGTGGGCGATTCGGTTCTGCACGTTCACGTGGGAGAAGTCCTGTGGAAATTGCAGGTAAAGCAGCGCAAGCGGCAGCAGGCTGCTCGGTTCGCCCTGGGCTAGGGCTTGTTCAAGCAACTCGGCCGCTTCGCGCCGCTCGGCGGGGCTGGCCTCGGGCTTGCGCGCGAGCAATTTGCCCAGACGCGCCCGGGTACGCGGCCTGTCCTCGAGGGCCAGGGCCTGGCGGTAGGTCTTTTCGGCCTTGAGGCGATCCTCCGGGGAACCACCGGCCAACTGCAGGTCGGCGAGGCCGATTTGCGCGTCGGCGTAACCGAGTTCCGCCAGTTGGCGGAAGTGGCGTTCGGCGGTGACGGTGTCGCCGCGCTGCAACGCGGCGGCGGCCAGACGCTGATCGGGAAGGCCGGCGCAGCCGGGCAGGAGCGCGACCAGCGAGAGGGCCAGCAAAGGCGCAGCAAGGCGCTGGGAGTCGATAGTCGGCACTGCGTTACCCTCCTTAGAGCCCGGCCGCGAGGGCTGTGTCGATCATCCAGTCGAGCGATGGGCCGCGGTCGAGGGTGACTTCCACCGGTTGGCTGGACAGCGAGCTGGGCAAGGTCTGTTCCGGTTCGATGATCACGCGGATATCCGACGACAGGCCGCCCTCGTGCAGGCTGCTGCTGACGACGGTGCCGTAGCGCGGGCTGTCTTCGCCGGCCAGGCGGAAGCTGGCGCGGGTGCCCGGCTTGACTCGTTCGAGATCGCGATAGGGGAAGCTCGCGGTAATGCTCGCGCGGGTGTCCTGCGGCACCAGTTCGAAGATCGTCTGGCCTTTGCTGGCGAATTGGCCGTCGGCCACCAGTTGGCGCGCGACTTTGCAATTGCAGGGGCTGGTGAGGGTGCCCTGCAGCTGTTTGCCGAACAGCGCTTCGACGTTGCCGGGGGTCAGCTGGTCTTCGGTCAGGTGGCCCTTGAGCATCTCCAGCATGGAGGCCGAGAACGAGGCGATGGGCGCGCCTTTGGCGACGATGGTCTCGTCGCCGAGCAGGCTGTTGACCATGCCTTCGCGCGGCATGGTCACTTGCAGGCTGGGCACGCTGACCATGGCCGACTTGGCGTGGGTGACGAAGTACAGGTTGTACAGCGAGTGGGCGATGGTGGCGAACGCGGCGACCCCGATCACCAGCACGCCGAAGCTGAAGGTCACCGCGCGCAAGCGTCCGAGGGCGCCCATGCCGACGGCGCCGGCCTTGTTCTTGCGCGCTTTGGTGAAGTTGTCGCGTTGCAGGGTGCTGAGCAGGTCGCCGGTGCTGACCAACTCGCCGCCCAGGTAGTTGCTGATCAGGTAGCGCAGGGTTGCTTGCTCGCTCGGCTTGAGGCTGTGCAGCTGGCAGCCGACGCGGTGGTTGTCGTCGACGCTGCGCACCTGGAATTCGATATCGATGCTCAGACCGAGGCCGTCGAGGAGGAATTGCAGACGGCCCTTGCGGTAGTCGCCGACTTGCAGGCCTTCCTTGCCGGCGATAAAGCTGAAGCCGCCGGCGGAGAGATCGGTAAGGCGGACTTCGGCCGGTTCCTGGTGCTTCCCCTGGAAGTGCAGCACGCAGGGCAGTTTGACCCGGGCATGCTGGCGCTGGGCTTCGGCTTCATGAACCATGTTGAGGTTTACGGCTGTATTCATGTTTGCAAATTCCTATCAGGGGTCCGGTCACACCAGTGCTAAGAGCACGGCGACGAATACACTGGCGGCAGAAAAAGTCATGGCGCGCGAAGACCAGGTGTTGAAGCGCAGCTGAAAATTTTTCAGGCCGCGATCGAGCTTGGTGTCCTGGCGCGTCCAGGATTGGCGGTCGAGGCGGAAGAACACGTAGATCTTCACCAGCGCGCCGACGATCTGGTTGTAATAGAGAATCGCCGGGTAGGCCGGCCCTATGTGATGGCCGCTACAGGCCAGCAACAGGGTCAGCGCCAGGCGGGTCAGGCCGATCCACAGCAGGTAAACCAGCAACAGTGCGATGCCGTACTTGAGGCTGGCGATCAGTGCCACTGTCAGCCCGAGCAGTGATGTCCACATCGACACGCGCTGATCGAGCAGCACCACGCTGGTGAACCAGCCGAGGCGCCGCACGCCCAGAGCCAAGGCTCGGGAGTTCTGCCGCAGGTTGTTGCCGTACCAGCGGAACATCAGCTTGCGGCTGGCCTTGATGAAGCTCTTCTCCGGCGGGTGCTCGACCGTATTGATCGCCGCATCGGGCACGTAGAAGGTGTCGTAACCCAGACGCATCAGGCTGTACCAGCTGGATTTATCGTCGCCGGTGAGGAACTGGAAAGTCCCCAGACGCCAGTGATCCAGGTGGTCGCTTTCGACGTCGGCGATAAAACCGGGATCGGTGACCACCTTGGCGCGGAATACCGACATGCGCCCGGTCATGGTCAGCACCCGTTTGCTCAGCGCCATCGAACACATGTTCAGGTGGCGTTGAGCGAAACGCAGACTGTGCCACTCGCTCATCACGTAGCCGCCGCGTACTTCGCAGAACTCGTTGGTGGTGAGGCCGCCGACGTTCGGGAACAAGTGGAAATAGGGCACCGTCTTGCGCACCACGCCGGGGGCGAGCACGGTGTCGCCATCGATCACCGCGACCACCGCGCGTTCGTCCGGCAGGTAGCGTGAAATCGCCCGGAAGCCATAGGCCAAGCCGTCGCGCTTACCGGTACCGGCGATGCGCACGAAACCCAACTTGACCCGCGCCGGCGGGTTCAGCTTGGCCCACAGGCTTTGCACCAGCAGTTGGTCGGACATCTCGACGATCGAACAGACCACCATGGCCGGGTAGCCGCAATCGATCGCTTCCTCGATCACCGAGCGGTATACCTGGGCGGTGGTCAGCGCATCGATGCGAAAACTGGTGACCAGCAGGTAAACATGCGATGGGTCGGCCGCGTTGCCCAGCAAGCGGGCTTTGCGCCGGTAGTACGGATACACCAGATAGAGAAACAACATGCCGCGCACGAAGTGAATGGCGCCCATGGAGTAACGCCAAATGCCTATCGCACCGATCAGCAGCAGGTAATTCCTCGACTCCGGGTCGAACACCGACGCGGGTAGGGCTAGCGCCAATACACCCAGAATACTGAGGTAGAAAAGCCAGCCGCTGGCCTCGAGAAGGCGTGATTTTAGCCTGTCCATAAATCCTGTCCGTCAACATGCGGACATGGCTCAGGGGCGGTCGTCGATGCTGTAATGCACAACCAGCCGTCGGAGCCATTCCGTGTCGTTAAGCCACGCTGGGGGTGTTACCAGCAAATACCTTCGCTGCCTGCGCGCGACGCCGTCGGCATGAAGCCGACCAGATCGAGCACCTGCTTGTTTTCGAGGGTTTGCTGCGCCAGGGTGGCAAAGTGTTCGTCGCTGTTGCCCAGGACGATGATGTCGGCGTTGTCGACCACCGCATCGAAGTCGCTATTGAGCAGCGAGGACACATGGGGGATTTTCGACTCGATATAGTCCTTGTTCGCGCCGTAAACCCGCGCGTACTCGACGTTACGGTCGTAGATGCTCAGCTCGTAGCCCTTGCCGATCAGCATCTCGGCCAACTCCACCAGCGGACTTTCGCGCAGGTCGTCGGTGCCGGCTTTGAAGCTCAGGCCGAGCAGGGCGACTTTGCGTTTGTCGTAGCCAGCGATGATGTCGAAGGCGTGCTGCACCTGCACGCTGTTACTGCGCATCAGCGAGCCGATCAGCGGTGCCTCGACGTCCAGCGAGGTGGCGCGGTAGGAGAGGGCGCGTACGTCTTTGGGCAGGCAGGAGCCGCCAAAGGCGAAGCCGGGCTTCATGTAGTACTTGGACAGGTTGAGTTTGTGATCCTGGCAGATCACGTCCATCACTTCGCGACCGTCGACGCCGACTGCTTTGGCGATATTGCCGATCTCGTTGGCGAAGGTAACCTTGGCCGCGTGCCAGACGTTGCAGGTGTACTTGATCATCTCGGCGACATCGATGCCCTTGCGGATGATCGGTGCGTCGAGTTCGCTGTAGATGCTTTCCAGCAGATCGCCAGCGGATTTGTCCAACTCGCCGATCACGGTCATCGGTGGGAAGTCGTAGTCCTTGATCGCGGTGCTTTCACGGAGGAATTCCGGGTTCACCGCCACGCCGAAATCGACCCCGGCTTTCTTGCCCGAGCAGTCTTCGAGGAGGGGGATCACCACATTCTTCACCGTGCCCGGCAGTACCGTACTGCGTACCACCACGGTGTGACGTTCCTGCTTGTCGCGCATGGCGAAACCGATTTCGCGGCACACGCCTTCGATGTAATTAAGTTCCAGATCGCCATTCTTTTTGCTCGGTGTACCGACGCAAATAAATGACACTTCTGTGTCGCCAACTGCCGCTGCGACATTGGTGGTACCACGCAAGTAACCGGACTCCACGCCGCGTTGCAACAGGTCTTCCAGGCCGGGCTCTACGATCGGTGATTTACCGCGGTTAATAAGGTCTATCTTGTCTTCCGATATATCTACACCGACCACTTGGTGGCCGCGCGCAGATAAACAACCTGCACATACTGCACCTACATAACCTAAACCAAAGATACTGATTCGCATCGCACTTTCCCTCATCTACTACTTACGCGTTTAAACACGGCACAATGGCCACTACAGTTTTTCGAGGGCGCACGAACAGCCGAGCGCACTCGTTTAGGCATAAAGTTGTGGGACACTTTCAGCAGTGTCTAGCCGGGCTTTTTATATGGCACATGCCCTGTGGGGTGGAGCTGTAGGCCGCGTAGGCTCTAGCTCTTGGGGCTTCGTCTATCTCTGGGGTATGCCTGGGGTACTCCTTTCTGGCATCTCGCCGACGCCGACCAATCCCAATAAACCTGCGTGTCGTACGCTGAACCCGCTAACTTCCTGTGGGTTGCCGCTGTGCATCAGGCTGCATGAATAAACGTATACGCCGTGTATGAGTGCGGTGGATTTCTTATAGTTCCACGCAGGGCTCGAATTTTTTCGAAATATGATTTTTTTTACGAAATGACGAGGCAACTCGAGTTGCTTGACGTGATGGCGCGACAGTGGCACTTGCTGCGCTTGCAGCAACTAAAGGTTTGAATATTTTAGAAAAGCCGAACTAGGGTTCCGGTTTTATTATCGATTGATTTAGATTGGGCTGATTAATTGACGCCACTTAATTGTCGGCTTGATATGAAGTGTGCGAAGGGAAGTTGATGTCGCCGCTGGGGCGGCTCCCGCTCGTTGCGAGCGGGGCGCTGGTTTATCGGTTGCTGGCGTCAGTCCGGCGCACTGGCGCGTAGAAATACGAACTTGTCCGCGGTGGAATGTTCCGCCGAATAGGCATAGCCCTGGTCGGTGAAGCCCTTCAGGTCTTCGGGGTTACGCAGGCGTTGTTTGATCACATGGCGGGCCATCAGGCCGCGGGCTTTTTTCGCATAGAAGCTGATGATCTTGTATTGGCCGTTTTTCCAGTCCCTGAATTCGGTGTCGATGACCCGTGCATTCAAGGCCTGGCGTTTGACCGCGCCGAAGTATTCGTTGGAGGCCAGGTTGAGCAGCACCTCGTCGCCTTGGGCGGCCAACGCTTGGTTCAGCCAGCCGCTGATGCGCTCGCCCCAGAACGCATACAGATCCTTGCCGCGCGGGTTGGCCAATTTAGTACCCATTTCCAGACGGTAAGGCTGCATCAGGTCCAATGGACGCAATACGCCATAGAGACCGGAAAGCATGCGCAGGTGCGTCTGGGCGAAATCGAAATCCGCTTCGCTGAAATCCTCGGCCTGCAAGCCGGTGTAGACGTCGCCCTTGAATGCCAGCAGCGCCTGTTTGGCATTGTCCGGGGTGAAGGTCGGGGTCCAACTGCCGAAGCGAGCGGCATTCAAGCCGGCGAGCTTATCCGACAAGTGCATCAACTCGGCGATCTGCGCAGGGCTGAAATCGCGCAACTGGGCGATCAGATCCTGGGCGTGTTCGAGGTGTTCGGGCAGGGTATAGCGCTGGGTTACCGGCGGCGTTTGGTAATCGAGGGTCTTGGCCGGGGAAATCACCATCAACATGTAGGTTCACTCCAAAAAATCCTGGCGGCGATTCTAACAGTGGTTCGCGGAGTAGGGTGGAGATGGCGAAGCCTTGCCCACCATGGGCCTGCAGTGGCGTACAAAGCTTCGCTATGTACGCCCTACATTGACCGTTGTTGCGGGTGTGAGATGGGTGCTTGACCCAAGTGCCGCCCCGGGGTTGTAGTCTGCCCAGGTCGTCCCATCAAGGAGCTGTTATGACTGCCTGCAATCACTCCCGCTGGGAGCATCGCCACGAATACCGCCCGCTGGAAACTGCCAGCGAACGCCAGGCCTGGCGAGTGGCGGCGCTGACCGGGGTGGCCATGCTGGTGGAAATCGGTGCCGGCTATGCCTTCAACTCCATGGCGCTGCTCGCCGATGGCTGGCATATGGCCTCGCATATGCTGGCCATTGGCTTGACCGCGCTGGCCTATCTATTGGCGCGGCGTTATGCCGGCGACGCGCGCTTCGCCTTCGGTACCTGGAAGATCGAGGTGCTGGCCGGGTTCGCCAGTTCGCTGTTATTGCTGGTGGTGGTGGCGATGCTGGCGTTCGAATCGCTGTGGCGCTTGTGGCAACCGCAGCGGATCGCCTTCGATATGGCGCTGGGCGTGGCGGTGGTGGGGCTACTGGTCAACCTGATCTCGGCCTGGATGCTGCGCGACCAGCACGAACATGGCCACGCCCATGGGCATACTCATGCCGATCACGATCACGATCACGATCACGATCATCCGAGGCCTGAGGTCGGGCGCGATCTCAATCGGCATGCCGCGTTTATCCATGTGCTGGCCGACGCCCTGACTTCGGTGGCGGCGATAGTCGCCTTGCTTGGCGGTCTGCTCTGGGGCTGGGATTGGCTCGACCCGTTGATGGGGGTAATAGGCGCGCTGATCATCGCGTTCTGGGCCAAGGGCTTGCTGCTCGAAACCGCCAAGGTGTTACTCGACCGCGAGATGGACAGCCCGCTGGTCGAGCGCGTGCGCATGGCCTTGCAGCAGGAGGCGGACACCCAGGTGACCGACCTGCACCTGTGGCGTGTCGGTCGCGCGCAGTTCGCCTGCATCGTCAGTCTGGTGACCCACGGCGATTGCTCTGCGGATCGCTACAAGGCGCGTCTGGCTGGGCTCGAGGAGGTGGTGCATGTGACCGTGGAGGTCAATCGGTGTGAGGCGGAAGAGGGCAGATAAAGCGGAATTTTTCCCGGCTGAAACGCCGGTAGGACTTCCGACTTTAACGGCCCAGGCTAAGGTCGCCAAGCGCTATCTGTCGCACCGACGAATAAATTTCGGAATGCCGAAAAAAACATTTTTATGTCATCTCTTTTGCGTTAATACATAAGCAAGACCGCCGAACCCTGCAGACAGGTGGCGTCCATAGCCATCATCTTGCGTGCTTCTTCTCAGTGCTCTGTCTGAGATATCGGCGGCCCTCCCGCGACGCATTGGCATTGCGTCGCTTGGCTCCTACAACAAGGTGACCGAGTATGGATGACCACGGACGCTCCAAGCCCACCGCCCCAACCTTGTACGCCCTCGACACCAATGTGCTGATCCACGATCCCAACGCGCTGCTGAATTTTCAGGAGCACCATGTCGCCATCCCGATGACCGTACTGGAGGAACTGGACAAGCTGAAAACCGGCAAACAAGGCGTCGCCGCCGAGTGCCGTCAGGCGATTCGCTTGATCGACAAAATTCTCGGCAGTGCGACACCGGAGGAAGTGGAGCTCGGCGTTCCGATCCAGCGCGACAAGAGCGGTCCCTGCGGTTATCTATCGATCCTCATGAGCAAGAGCGGCGCGCCCATTACCTGGCTGCCCGAGGATCTGAACGACAACAAGATCATCAACCAATTGGTCGAGCTGAAAACCCGGCGGCCCGGCATGGCCGTGGTGCTGGTGACCAAGGACATCAACATGCGCCTCAAGGCGCGCGCCTGCGGCATCGACTCGGAGGACTACCACACCGACCAGTTGGTCGACGATGTGTCCCTGCTGTCCCAGGGTTACCACAATATGGATGGCTCGTTCTGGGACCGCGTGAGTAAGGTCGAAACCCGCCAGGATCACGGCCGCACCTGGCACCGTGTGCAACTGATCGACAACTTGCCGGCGGTGCACGTCAACGAGTTCATCATCGACGAGCAGGGTTTCGTCGGCTGGATCAAGGGCATCAACGAAGGCGAACTGACGATCCTCGACTTGCACCAGGAACCGCTGATGCACCAGGAAGCCTGGGGGTTACGGCCGCGGGATGTGTACCAGTCGCTGGCGCTGTTCGCGCTGCTCGATCCGGATATCCATCTGGTCAATATGTCCGGCGCCGCCGGTTCGGGGAAAACCATTCTGGCGTTGGCCGCAGCCATCGAGCAGACCATGGTCAGCAAGCGCTACCGGCGGATCATTGCCACCCGTAGCGTGCAAGGGCTGGATCAGGAGATCGGCTTTTTGCCCGGCACCGAGGCGGAGAAGATGGAGCCCTGGCTCGGCGCCATCACCGACAACCTCGAAGCCTTGCACATGGACGACGAGAACACCCATGGCAGCGTCGACTACATCCTGCAAAAGGTGCCGCTGCAGTTCAAATCGCTCAACTACATCCGCGGGCGCAGCTTCCAGCAGAGCCTGATCCTGATCGACGAATGCCAGAACCTCACCCCGCACCAGATGAAAACCATCATCACCCGTGCCGGCAGCGGTTCCAAGGTGGTCTGCCTGGGCAACCTGGCGCAGATCGACACCCCCTACCTGTCGGCGCCCAGCTCGGGCCTGACTTACCTCACGGAGCGCTTCAAGGATTTCGAGCACGGCGTGCACATCACCCTGCAAGGGGTGCCGCGCTCGATTCTCGCGGAGTACGCGGAAAGCCATATGTAGTCCCGCCCACCTGTTGACCACGCCGCCCCCTCGGGCGGCGTGGTCGTTTACGCGGTGACGATTATTGCCGGGTGCTAGAAATTGACCGGCGGGTTTACAATCGGGCCATCACTTTCTGGAGTCTGCCCGTGTTAACCCATCTCGATGCCCAAGGCCGCGCCCATATGGTCGATGTCACCGACAAGGCCAATAGTTTTCGCGAAGCCACTGCCGAAGCCCGGGTGCGCATGCGCCCGCAGACCCTGCAAATGATCGTGCAGGGCGAGCATCCCAAAGGCGATGTGTTCGCCGTGGCGCGTATCGCCGGGATTCAGGCGGCGAAGAAAACCAGCGATCTGATTCCGCTGTGCCATCCGCTGATGTTGACTGGGGTCAAGGTCGAACTGGCGGCCGAAGGCGAGGATAGCGTGCATATCACCGCCACCTGCAAGCTCAGCGGCCAGACCGGGGTGGAGATGGAAGCCCTGACCGCCGCCAGCGTCGCGGCGCTGACCATCTACGACATGTGCAAGGCCGTGGATCGCGGCATGGTTATCGAAAACGTACGGCTGCTGGAGAAGCTCGGCGGCAAGAGCGGCCACTTCAAGGCCGAGGAGCAGGCATGATCCGTGTGCAGTATTTCGCCCGTTATCGTGAAACCCTGGGGTTGGACGACGAACGCGTGGACGGCGAGTTCGCCACCCTGGAACAGCTGCGTCAGCACCTGGCCGGGCGCGGCGGGGTGTGGCAGGTGCTCGCCGAGCAGAACCTGATGTGCGCGCGCAATGAGGAGCTCTGCGGCCTCGATGAGCCGCTGCAAGCCAATGACGAAGTGGCGTTTTTTCCGACGGTCACGGGCGGTTGAGCATGAGTATTCGCGTCCAGGCTCAAGCCTTCGACCCCGGCCAGGAGCTCAACGCCCTGCATGCCGCCAATTTGGGCATAGGCGCAGTGGTCAGCTTCGTCGGCTACGTGCGCGATTTCAACGAGGGGCGTGAAGTCGGCGGCATGTTCCTTGAGCATTTTCCCGGGATGACCGAGAAGGCCCTGGGCAAAATCGCCGCCGAGGCCGAGCAGCGCTGGCCGCTGCTGAATATCGAGATCATCCACCGCATCGGCCGTCTCGAACCGGGCGAGCCGATCGTTTTCGTCGGCACCAGCAGCGCGCACCGCCAGGCCGCGTTCGATGCCTGCAACTTCATCATGGATTACCTGAAAACCCGCGCACCCTTCTGGAAGAAGGAAGACACCGCCGAAGGCCCGCGCTGGGTCGAAGGCCGTTGCAGCGACCAGGATGCGGCCGCGCGCTGGCAGAAATCCTGACGCCGTTTGCGGCCGTTATTCACTCGCTATTCCGGGGGAAGTGCGCGCCTTACTCGATGCGCTTTCGTTAGCTCGTCACGGCGCCTTCCACCCGGTTGCGACCGCTTTGCTTGGCGCGGTACAGCGCCCGGTCGCAGGCCGCATAGAGGCTTTCGTAGTTGCTCGATTGGCCCGCGCTCAGGCAAGCCAGGCCGATGCTGACGGTGACCTCCACCGGCTGGCCATCGACTTCCTTCAGCTCCGCCTCCACCGACTGGCGCAGCTTTTCGGCGATACGCAGCCCTTGCTCGCGCTCGCAATCGGTCAACAGCAGGACGAACTCCTCGCCGCCCAGGCGAGCCAGGCTATCGATGCTGCGTATCTGGTTGCTGAGCAACACGGCGGCACGTTTGATCACCGCATCGCCGAGCGGGTGACCGAAGCGGTCGTTGACCGTCTTGAAGTGATCGAGGTCGAGTATCAGCAAGCACAACGGCTGCCGGCTGCGTTGGCTGCGCAGCAACTCGCGCTCGACGATCGCGCCGAATGCGCGGCGGTTGAGCAAGCCGCTCAAGGGGTCGCGTTCGGCGAGGTAGCCGAGTTTGCGGTTCTGCTCCTCCAACAGCAGCTGCTGGGCTTGCAGGCGCTGCTTCTGGGTGTTGATCTGCACAAAGTTGCGCCACTGCAACCAGGCCAGCACCAGGCCGATCGCGCATGCCGAAACCCCGTTGACCTGGTTACTCAACAGCAGCGCCGGGGTGGTCTGGGTTTGCTGCATGCCGACCAGAAACAGCAGCAGGGCGGCGCCGAACAGCCATAGCGCGGACAGCGGACGGTGCAGAAACACCAGCGCAACCAAGGTGCAGCCGGTCAACAGCGGGGTGATATTGCTGGTCACCAGTTGGTCGATGGCACTGACCAGGGCGGCGAAGCCCAGAGTGCCGATGACCGCGGTGGCGACGCAAGCCCGACGCAGCCGCGGCAGATCGTGCCGGCGCTTCAGCCGCCAGGCGGCCAGGCCCAGCAGGCCGAAGAACACCAGCATGCCGGCGTGCGCCGCAAGAATGCCCTGGCGCCACAATGCCTCGCTGGCCGAACCCGGCTGGCGCTGCCAGAACATCCAGAGATGGATCAGGTTGATCGGTGGAATCAAGGGAGCGGCAAACAGCAGGCGCCGCATATTCTGCTCGAGCAACTGGGGCGCAAAAGCCCGGTTCTTCTCGATGATCGCCTGCCAGCCAATACGCCAAGCGCGCAATTGCGGTAACTCCCAATCGGTACTGGTGCCGGATCGCCCCGTACCCTGCGTGCAGAGCCGGTGGTCGGCTCTTCAAGGGTAGACGTTACACAAGTTTTCCCCGCTGGGCGATTGGCCATTAGCAGGCCTTTGAAAAACGTAGGCGAGGCAGGCAAGACAAGGCAAAAACGGCCGAAAAAGCGGAGTTTACTGTTGTAAATGAGCATTTTGAGGGCGTTTTTAACGCAGTATTGCCAACGTAGGTAGTTTTTCAACGGCCTGTTAGGCGCAGGCAGGCGAAATCCCGTTGCAACCTGTTCCAACCCTATCCGCCAGTGGCTAACCCCGCAGAAGCGGCTGCCGTGGCTTCTCTTGGTAGCTTGTAGGGTGGATGACGCTTTTTTCATCCACCATTGCAGGAGCTGGTTGGGTGAAGCGCCAGCCCCGTAGCCCAGATGCAATCCGGGGAGCGCTTGTGCGGTTACCAACGCCTCCCGGATCGCGTCCCGCACCATCAGCCCGTGGCTAAACCCGCCGAAGCGGCCGCCGGGGCTTCTTTTGGCAGTTTCAGCGTCAGCACTATCAGCAACACGCCAACCCCGCTTATGACGGCATATACCCCGGCAAAGCTGCCGCTATGGTTGGCCAATAGCCCCGCACCGTAGTTGCCGAGCATGCCGCCGGAGCCTTGCATCACATTAGCGACGCCAAAGATTGAAACGGCCATCGCGCTGGATGAAGCCAGCTTGGAAACGTAAGCGGGAATAAGGCCGAAGATGGGGTAGAAGGCCGTCGCGAACAACACCGCGGCGACCAGGGGCCAATGCCCCGAAGGCTGTACCACGAATATCAGTGCCGCCATCACCACACAGCCATACACCAGCAACATCGCGGCGCGTAAGCCGGTTCGGTCCGAGAGCCAGCCAAGTGCGAGCCCGGCAAACATGCCGACGAAACCGATCACCGCCCAGACCTGAGCACTGTATTCCACGCTAAAGCCAAGCTCGGTGCGCAGGTAGGACGAGAGGTAGGTCTGGAACGGAAAGGTGGCGAAGCCAATCAGGAAATTCATCGACCAGATCAGCAACACCCAGGGCTTTATCAATTCCAGGCGCACGCTGGGTAGGGCAGCCTTATCGGTGGTTGGCGCCAAGGTCGGTGGCGCGGTTTGCCCGAGTAAACCGCCTTTCTTGAATACCACCAGCACCAGCACCGCCATTGCCAGGGTAAGCAGCCCAACCAACCACCAAACGCTGCGCCATTCCCCTTGCGGGGCATAAATCGGCACCAACAGACTGTTGATCGCTACCCCGTAACTGGTGCCGCTGGAAACCAGGCCCATGGCCAAGCCCCGGTAACGGTAGGCGACCACCCTGGCGACGACATCGACCATGGGTACGAAGACAGTCGCGGCAGTGCCTGCCAGCACAGTCAGCAATACGCCTATGACAAAGGTATTGTCCGACAGCGGAATCAGCAGCAACGCCGCTGCACAGACAGTGCCCGAAGCCAGAATCAACCTGCCGCCGCCGATCCTGGGCGTCAGCCAGACCGCCAGCATTGCGCAGAGCAGAAAACCCAGCTGCGCCGACGCGGTGATGGTGCCCACGTAAGAAAAACCGAAACCCAGAGATGCCTGCATATCGGGCACGAGCTGGGCGAACAGATAAATCCCGAAGCCATAGCTCGCCGCCACCAGGCTGGTTAGCAGCACCACAACTGCAACATTCAAACGCATGGCGAGCACCGTATCGGCTGCTGGAATCGACAGCAGCAAGTCAGGACAGGGGAGGGAACGGCAAAGCAACTGTCCCGTAGGCGACTAAAGAGGCTGGTCGCTCTGCTTTCTGAGAAAAAGCCCAGAGCCAACCTCGATCAGCCAACATCAGCGCCGCTCGTATTCATTGCCTTGCTGCCGCCCAACTCTACTGAGCGCGCAAGCCAGCCGACCGATAAAAACGCCCTCCATATGCTCCACACCGCCATGAACAGACGATTCGCCGCCCAGGCGCAAAACAGCAGTCAGCCGGACAATCGGGGCAGACGGCGATATTGATGTGGCTGAGTGGCTGCTTCCAGGAAACGTGCTCATCCCTTCAAGCGACTGGTGAGCATTTAAGCGCCAGAAATACACACGCCGCCATGATCGGCGGTGTGGTGCGGGAGCTTTTAATCGAGCTAAAGAGATGCAGGCTTAGCTTGCTTTAAAGCCGGGCAGGCCATTGGCCTCGCGCCATTTCTTAACTTCTGACAGCACCCCTTCCGGACTGTCATCGACTCCAGGAGCTGGATAAAAGATCAAGTCCGAGCCACGAGGGTGACCAACAATGCTGACAAAGTGATCTGTCAATTGGCTCAGATAAGTTTCTAGAGCCGCACCTTTGAGGTCGCTGGTATCTTCAAAAAACTCGCGTAGGAGCAGCATAAACTCTGCTTCCGTGTAATCCTCAAGGCTGCGTTTGCTGAGGAAATCCATAGTCGCTCCTTACTTTGAACTGTGAATTTTAATATGGTTTTTAGGGGTGGTGACCCTGAGATTGTCTACGTCATAAACAGCACCGCCATCAACAATCCTATCGATGTGGTGTAGCTCATGAACCTTACGCCCTCCGACCGCCTCTGCATCCTGCACAAAGGGGGAGGAGCCACCTCGCATCACCCTTCTGTTAGCAGCAGAAAACTGGCTGCTCAGTTCAGGGTCTGCCGCCACTTCCGTCCAGAATGCCTCTCGAAAATCATCGAAGCTTGAGAACTCTCTGTCGCGTAATTTATCGGCGATTTGTGCTGGAACCGGTGAGCCTAACCCAACGCCAGCCCCCGCCAACCATATCCCCGTCACATCCTCCCCCTGTCCAGTCACGACCCCAGGCTGAT
>NZ_CAMPHV010000061.1 GCF_946886105.1 uncultured Pseudomonas sp.
GCACCCATAACCAGCTTCAGCGCCGCTAACCCACCCTACAAAAGCAGCCTGCAACTGAGTCTTGGGACATCGCCTTGAAAAACGTAGGCGAGGCAGCCGAGGCTAGGCAAAAACAGGCGAGAAAGCGCAGTTTACGGGTTGTAAATGAGCATTTTGATGGGGGCGCCTCGCCTGGGCTCGCATACGAGCCTGTTTTTAACGACGCATCGGCAACGCAGGTAGTTTTTCAACAACCTGCTAGGCGCGCTTTGTAGGATAGCTGTGTCCACCGCTGGCGCTTATTTAATGCGTTGGAAGAAGGCCAACCGGGCGGAGCCTTCTTCGATTTTTTCCAGGTAGGACAGGCAAGCCTCAGCGAACGGGCCGCTCCCCCATTTGGCGCAGAGTTCGCTCGCGCGTGCGGCGCTGTTGGCGAACAGCACATCCACATAGATGTCGTCCGCGCCCTTCAGGATGGCATGCCCCAGAAAGCCCTCTTCCCCGGCATAAAGCCCTTCGACCATCTGCTCCACCGCCGCTAAAAGCGCCGGTTCGGATACGCCCTGTTTGAGTTTGAAAACGGAAAACTCCATGCCGGAAAAAGTCGAAATATCGGGGAGCGCCTTGGGTTCCATATGCCTGTCCTTGCGTAGTGGGAAAGCCCGCAGCTTAACCACCGGCTACTGACAGCATGGTGGCAGTAACGAGGCGCGACAGACGGCCTGATTGGATCGCGGCAGCACTGCCGCATGGGCGCATTGGCTGACTGAGCAGCGAATCGGAGCGCACTGGCGTTTATCCGGACTTGAAGCAGGGCGAAGAATCGTTGAATAACCGCGATCTCGTAGCCCGTATAAGCCTTCTGCGCAATCCGGGAGCGATGCGTATGCGCGGATCGTTCCCGGATTGCGCTGGCGCTATTCGGGCTACGGCTGGTGCTGCGACGATGCCCTGCCGCTCAACCGCCGCTGGCATTCATAAAACGCAGCACTTTGACTTCGCCGTCGGGGCTGAATTCGTGGCGCCAGGGTTTGCCCTGCAGGGCTTTCTTTACCGCGTCGATGATCGGTTGATCGTCCAGCGGGTAGCGACGCACCAGGGCGCGCAGGTCGATGGAATTCTCGTGACCCAGGCACAGCAACAAACGCCCTTCCACGGTCAGACGCACACGGTTGCAGGTGCCGCAGAAGTTGTGCGAATTCGGTGAGATGAAACCGATGCGGGTGGCCGCATGGTCCTTCAGACGGATGTAACGGGCCGGACCACCGCTGTGTTCGGCACTGTCGAGCAGCGCATGGCGGCTGGCGATCAGGTTGCGCACTTCCTCGCTGGAGCAGTAGGACTCGCCGCGCGAACGGCCGACATCGCCCAGGGGCATTTCCTCGATAAAGCTGATATCCAGCTGACGCGCGATGGCGTAGTCGACCAGGTGCAGCACTTCGTCGAAGTTGCGCCCTTTCATCACCACGGTGTTGAGTTTGATCCGTTCGAAACCGGCGTCGCGCGCCGCTTCGATGCCGTCCAGCACCTGACGCAGGCTGCCGGTGCGGGTGATGCCGCGAAACTTGCCCGGGTCGAGGCTATCGAGGCTGATATTCAGGCGTTTCACCCCGGCGTCGGCCAGCGGCTTGGCCAGTTTGACCAGTTGCGAGCCGTTGCTGGTCATCACCAGTTCGCGCAGGCCGGGCAAGGCGGCGACGCGCTGGCACAGCTCGACGATGCCGCTGCGCACCAGGGGTTCGCCACCGGTCAGGCGGATCTTCTTCACGCCCAGGCCGACGAACAACGCCGCCAGCCGATAGAGTTCTTCGAGGCCGAGCACCTGCTGGCGCGGCAGGAAGGTCATGTCTTCGGCCATGCAGTAGACACAGCGGAAATCACACCTGTCGGTGACCGACATGCGCAGGTAATCGATAGTGCGGCCGAAGCCATCCTGCAGTTGTGTGTCCATGGTTTCTCCGGCGTATTGGTAGCTCGGATGCAATCCGGGGAAAATTCTCGCCTGCAGATTGCTCCCGGTTTGCACTCGGGCTAAGGGTTGGCCCGTTCCTGTGCTGTAGCCTGAAAATCGTCGCGGCTAAAGCCCCTCCCACAGAGGATCTGCGCTCCCGTAGCCCGGATGCAATCCGGGGAATTGCGTGCCTACAAAATCGCTTCCCGGATTACGCCTAGGCTAATCCAGGCTACGGGTTAGAGGGTTCGACGCCTCGACAGCGGAACGATCATCAACCATCGCGGCTAAAGCCCCTCCCACACGGGGGCTGTGCATCCGGGCCAACGCGATGGTGGATGAAAAGGTGTCATCCGCCCTGCCCATTCGCGACTGTTGCTATTGCAGCAGCGGCGAATCGGCGCCCTGCAGCTGAATGCCGACGATATCCGCCGCGCCGATCAGGGTTTGCAGGTACTGGGCCACGGCCGTTTGCCATACGCCATGTTGCAACAGCAGGCGGATCGAGCCGGCGACTATCTCGTAGGGCAGCACCTTGCCTTCCAGGCGTTGGTCGATGCTGACCAGGTGCCAGCCATAGCGGCTTTCGATCGGTTGGCTGGCCAGCCCGGCCGGTAATTTGAACAATTGGCGTTCGAACTCGGGCACGGTCTGCCCCTTGCTGATCTGCCCCAGGGAGCCCCCCTGTTCCTTGGACGGGCAAGCCGAATGCGCTTGCGCCAGTTCGGCGAAACGGCCGGGATCTTCCTGCAGCAAGGCCAGCAGGCTATCCGCCTGGTCTTTCGCCAGGCTACGGGCCTCGGCATCCTCGGGGGCGCATTCGAGCAGAATATGCCGTGCGGCCAATAAGGGCGCGGTGGCATAGCGGGCAGTGTTGCGTTCGTAGTAGCGCTGGCAACTTTCTTCGTCGCACTCGGGCAGCGTCACTTCGCGCTCGATCAGCAGCGCGGTCGCGGCTTCCTCTTCGCTCTGCCCGGGTTCGGGCGTCACGCTCAGGCCCAGCTCGTTGATGCGTTGCTGCAACAGCTCACGAATCACCAACGCCTGGGCGGCGAGAAATAGCGCGTCCTCGCGGCTTTGCGCCGGGTGGTATTGCAGTTCCTGGGCCATGGCTTCGGGGGCGATGGTCACCCCGTTGACCCTGATGCGCGGCCATTCCTGCTCGCTGCTGGCGATCAGCAGCGGTTCGGCGCTGTGCTCGTGCACCGCGCTAACGGCAGGCGCTGCCGGCTCCTGGGCCAATTCAGTTTCCAGCACGGCGGCGGGCGGCGCTTTAACGTCGCCACAGCCACCCTGCCCCGCATTGCTACCGCCACATCCGCATGCCATGACCTGTTCCTCGATTCGGGGAGCGGTTGCCGCCTTCCGGCATCCGCTCGTTTACTGCTTGCGACTATCTCGCTTGTTCGGTCTTTACGCTGTTCAGCTCGGCTTCCGGCTCGTCGGCGGTTGGCCGCGAATCGGGCGCCTGTTGCTGCACCGCCGGGGCATCGACTCGCTCGTCGGGCGCCGGCTTCTGTCCGCCACAGCCACCCTGCCCCGCATTACCGCCACCGCATCCACATCCCATGATCGTTACCTCGTTGATTGTTTGATCGTCTAGCAGGCTGTTGAAAAACTACCTGCGTTGCCGATACGGCGTTAAAAACAGGCTCGGAATGCTCATTTACAGCTCGTAGACTCCGCTTCCTCGCCTGTTTTTGCCTTGTCTCGGCTACCTCGCCTACGTTTTTCAACGGCCTGCTACCTAGTGCGCCCCGGCCGGTGCTTTGCGGCGGCCGGGGCAACGGTTCAGGCATCCTTGGCCTTCAAGGCGAAACCGGGCACCGGTTGCGCCGGCGCTTCGCGAACCGGCTCTTCGAACTGGCGCGCCTTCGGCGGCCGTGCCGCGACCGGGCGTACGCCCTTCTGCCGGACGATCTGGTAGCGTCGGCCCAGGTACCACACCGGCGCGCTGACGATGTGCACCAGGCGGGTGAAGGGGAACAGCACGAACAGGGTCAGGCCAAGGAACACATGGAGCTTGTAGACCAGCGCCACCGGCGCGATGGAGGCCGCGGCCGCCGCCGGTTGCAGGGTCACGGTGTACTGCGCCCAGTTGCCCAGCATCACCATCACCGAACCGTCCATATGGCCGGTCGAGGCGACTATGGTCAGCAGGCCGAGCACCAGCTGCGCCAACAGCACCAGCAGGATCAGGATGTCCGAGGTGCTGGAACTGGCGCGTACCCGCGGATCGCTAAGGCGACGCTTGAGTAGCATCAACAGGCCGATCAGGCAGAGCGTGCCGAAGAAGCCGCCGGAAACCATCGCCAGCAATTGCTTGTTGGCGGTGCTGATCACCGAGTGGTACACCGCCTCGGGGGTCAGCAGGCCGACGAAGTGGCCGGCCAGAACGAACAGCACGCCGACGTGGAACAGGTTACTGGCGATGCGCATATAGCGTTGCTCGGCCGCCGTGCGGGCGAATATCTGGCTGGAACCGGCTTTCCAGCTGTATTGCGACAGGTCGAAACGCGCCCAACTGCCGATGATGCAGATGGCCAGGGCGATATAGGGATAGACCCCGAACGCCAGCAGATTGATGTTAGACATTGCGCACCTCCTGAACCGGCGCGGCGGCCGGGCCTTCATGCTTGAAATCCACCCAGTGCAACGGCACCGGCACTTCTTCGCGGGCCTTGCCCGGCATCGTCGCCTGGCTCGGGCAGCGGTCCTGCTGCTCGGCCTTGAGGAAATCCACCGCCTCCTCCTCCCAGACCTTATCGAGGGCTTCGAGCGAATCGTCGCGGACCTCGGCGGCGACCTGCTGGCGCATCTCGGCGACGGCCTGCTGCGGCTCGACCCCGGCGATCTGCAAGAGCGCGCGGAAGCACCCGGCATAAGCGCTTTCGCGCTCGTCCAGGCGAGTCGCCAACAACGCCAGCAGGTGCGCGATATCGGCCAGGCCCTCGCGGGCCTCCAGATCCTCGCGGGTGGAGAGGAACTCCAGGTACAGCGGGATATAGTCCGGCAGCTCCTTGACGCCGATGGCGAAACCCGCGGCCTCGTACTGCGCCAACATGTCGACCATGGCCTGGCCACGGTCGCGGGACTCGCCGTGCACGTGCTCGAACAGCAGCAGCGATAACGCGCGACCACGGCCGAACAACGCGCCGTAGTGCTCCTGGCCATCCATCAAGTCGTTATCGCCGATCAACGCCAGCAGCTCCTGCAACGCAGCGCGCTGCTGCGGGCTGATCTCACGCGCCCGGGCGATGGCCGCGGCGAGTTCGTCGCGGGCCTCCAGCAGTTGCTCGGTCGGGTAGTCCAGCAACAGGGAAATCACCTTGAGAATTTGCATGCTCAGTCCTCCCACAACTGCACGGTTTTCAGCACATCGCGCTGGTTGGCCTTCTTCGCGCCGAACAGGTTGGTGTCCGAACTGCCGCTGCAGCCGCTGCCGAAGCTGAAGCCACAACCGGAACGCTCGGCGAAGGCATCGCTGGTCGCCTCCTCGCGGTGCGCGCTGGGAATCACGAAGCGGTCTTCGTAGTTGGCGATGGCCAGGTAGCGGTACATCTCCTCGACTTGCGCCACGCTCAGGCCGGTTTCGTTGAGCACTTGCAGGTCCTGCACGCCGTCCACTTGCTCGGCACGCTTGTAGGCGCGCATTGCCAGCAGCCGCTTGAGCGCCAGCTTGACCGGCTTTTCGTCTCCGGCGGTGAGCAGGTTGGCCAGGTAACGCAGCGGGATGCGCAGGCTGTCGACATCCGGGATCACTCCGTTCATGCCGACGTTGCCGGCTTGCGCGGCGTTCTGGATCGGCGACAGCGGCGGCACGTACCAGACCATCGGCAGCGTGCGGTATTCCGGGTGCAGCGGCAGCGCCAGCTTCCAGTCCACCGCCATCTTGTACACCGGGGACTTCTGCGCCGCGTCGATCACCGACATGGGCACGCCGTCGGCCAGGGCCTGGGCGATGACTTTCGGATCGAACGGGTCGAGGAACATCTCCAGTTGCTTGCGGTACAGATCCTGCTCGTTCGGTGTGCTCGCCACTTCATGGATGCGGTCGGCGTCGTACAGCAATACGCCGAGGTAGCGGATACGGCCCACGCAGGTTTCCGAGCACACGGTCGGCATGCCGGCCTCGATGCGCGGGTAGCAGAAGATGCACTTCTCGGATTTGCCGCTCTTCCAGTTGAAGTAGATCTTCTTGTACGGGCAGCCGCTGATGCACATGCGCCAACCGCGGCATTTTTCCTGGTCGATCAGCACGATGCCGTCTTCTTCGCGCTTGTAGATCGCACCGCTCGGGCAGGACGCCGCGCACGCCGGGTTGAGGCAGTGCTCGCACAGACGCGGCAGGTACATCATGAAAGTATTTTCATACTCGCCGTAGATGTCCGCCTGGACCTTGTCGAAGTTCTTGTCCTTGCGCCGCTTGGCGAACTCGGTGCCGAGAATTTCCTCCCAGTTCGGGCCCCACTCGATTTTCTGCATGCGCTTGCCGGAAATCGCCGAGCGCGGCCGTGCGGTCGGTTGGTGCTCGCCGAGGGGCGCGGTGTGCAGGTGCTGGTAGTCGAAGTCGAACGGCTCGTAGTAGTCGTCGATGCTCGGCAGGTCCGGGTTGGCGAAGATGTTCGCCAGCACGCGGAACTTGCCACCGATCTTCGGGTTGATCGAGCCGTCCTGGTTACGCACCCAGCCGCCTTTCCATTTGTCCTGGTTTTCCCATTCCTTGGGGTAGCCGATGCCCGGCTTGGTTTCGACGTTGTTGAACCAGGCGTATTCCATGCCTTCGCGGCTGGTCCAGACGTTTTTGCAGGTGATCGAACAGGTGTGGCAACCGATGCACTTGTCCAGGTTCAACACCATGCCAACTTGCGAACGAATTTTCATAGTGTCGACTCCTTAACCTGAACCCCAACCTGAACCTTGTGAGATGGCATGGTGCAAACGCCATGCGCTATTGCCATTGGTGAGCGAATCTTCATGGCATCAGTCCTCAGATATCTTGCGGCAAAGGTTGTGGCAGGGCGTCGTCCGAACCGTCGAGCCAGTCGACCCTGTTCATCTTGCGCACCACGACGAACTCGTCGCGGTTGCAGCCCACGGTGCCGTAGTAGTTGAAGCCATAGGCCTGCTGCGCGTAGCCGCCGATCATATGGGTGGGCTTGAGCACCACGCGGGTCACCGAGTTGTGGTGGCCGCCGCGGGTCTTGGTGGTCTCGCTGCCGGGCACGTTCACGATGCGTTCCTGGGCGTGGTACATCATCACCATGCCGTCCTTGACCCGCTGGCTGACCACCGCACGGGCAGTCAAAGCGCCGTTGGCGTTGAAGCACTCGACCCAGTCGTTGTCCTCGATGCCGGCGCGCTTGGCGTCGGTTTCCGAGAGCCAGATGATCGGCCCGCCACGGCTCAGGATGAGCATGATCAGGTTGTCCGAATAGGTGCTGTGGATGCCCCACTTCTGGTGCGGAGTGATCCAGTTCAGCACGATCTCGGTGTTGCCGTTGGGCCGCTTACCCTTCACGTAGTCGATGGTGCGGGTGTTGATCGGCGGCCGGTAACTCATCATCTGCTCGCCGAACGCCTGCATCCACGGGTGATCCTGATAGAACTGCTGGCGGCCGGTGATGGTGCGCCAGGGGATGTACTCGTGCACGTTGGTGTAGCCGGCGTTGTAGCTGACGTGCTCGTCTTCCAGGCCCGACCAGGTCGGGCTGGAGATGATCTTGCGCGGCTGCGCCTGGATATCGCGGAAGCGGATCGCCTCATGGGCCTTGTTGATCGCCAGGTGGCTGTGATCCAGACCGGTGAACTCGGACAGCGCCGCCCAGGCCTTGAGCGCCACATGGCCGTTGGTTTCCGGCGCCAGGGAGAGAATCACCTCGGCAGCATCGATGGCCGACTCGATCTGCGGCCGGCCCTGGCTCACGCCTTCGGCGCGCACCTTGTGGTTCAGCTCGCCGAGGAACTCGACTTCATGCTCGGTATTCCAGTTGATGCCCTTGCCGCCGTTGCCCAGCTTGTCGAGCAAGGGACCGAGGGAGGTGAACTTCTTGTAGACGTTCGGGTAGTCGCGCTCGACCACCGTCATGTTCGGGCAGTTCTTGCCCGGCACCGGCGCCTCGCCTGCGGTTTTCCAGTCGATGCCGCCGAACGGCTGGGCCAGTTCGCCGGGGCTGTCGTGCAGCATCGGGATGGTCACAAGGTCCTGCTCGACCCCCAGTTGACCGACCGACATCGCGGAAAACGCTTTAGCGATGCCTTTGTAGATTTCCCAGTCGGAACGCGATTCCCAGGCCGGGTCGATGGCCGCGGACAGCGGGTGGATAAAGGGGTGCATGTCCGAGGTGTTCATGTCGTCCTTCTCGTACCAGGTCGCGGTCGGCAGAACGATGTCCGAGTAGACGCAGGTGCTGGACATGCGGAAGTCCAGGGTGGTGACCAGATCGAGCTTGCCGATCGCGCCTTCGTCCACCCAGTCGACCTCGCCCGGCTTGAAGCCGCCGCGCTTGCCGAGGTCCTCGTTCATCACGCCGTTCTTGGTGCCGAGCAGGTACTTGAGCATGTACTCATGGCCCTTGCCCGAGCTGCCTAGCAGGTTCGAACGCCAGATGAACATGTTGCGCGGGAAGTTGGCCGGGCTGTCCGGCTGCTCGCAGGCGAAACGCAGGGAGCCGTCGGCCAGCGAACGGGTCACGTAATCCACCGGCGACAGGCCGGCCGCCGCGGCGTCGCGGGTGATCTGCAGCGGGTTACGGTTGAGCTGCGGCGCGCTCGGCAACCAGCCGGCGCGTTCGGCGCGGATGTTGTAGTCCAGCGCATGCTCGGGGAACTGCGATTTATCGGCCAGCGGCGAAAGCACCTCGTGCATGCTCATTTTTTCATGGCGCCACTGTGAGCTGTGGCCATAGAAGAAGCTGGTGCCGTTCATCTGCCGCGGTGGGCGGCTCCAGTCCAGGCCGAACGCCAGCGGCAGCCAGCCGCACTGCGGACGCAGTTTTTCCTGACCGACGTAGTGGGCCCAGCCGCCACCGGTCTGGCCGACGCAACCGCAGAGCATGAGCATGTTGATCAGCCCGCGGTAGTTCATGTCCATGTGATACCAGTGGTTCATCGCCGCACCGACGATGATCATGGAACGGCCCTTGGTCTTGTCGGCGTTGTCGGCGAATTCACGGGCGATCTGGATCGCCTTCTCGCGCGACACGCCGGTGATCTGCTCCTGCCAGGCCGGAGTGCCCGGCACGCTGGCGTCGTCGTAATCCTTGGCGACGTTGCCGCCGCCCAGGCCGCGGTCGATCGCCAGGTTGGCCGCCGACAGGTCGAACACAGTGGCGACCTTGGCTTGGGTGCCGTCGGCCAGGGTGATGCTGCGTACCGGTACGCGACGCAGCTGCACGGCATCGCCGGCGACGTGCTGGAAGTGCTCGTGGGTCTGGCCGCCGAAGTACGGGAAGGCCACCTCGACTACTTCAGAACCGGCGACTTCCTCGCCGATCAGGCTCAGTTGCAGCTTGACCTCACGGCCCTCGCCGCCTTCGCGGGCTTCGATGTTCCACTTGCCCTTTTCGCCCCAGCGGTAGCCGATCGAACCCTGCGGCGAAACCAGCTGATTGGTCGCGCTGTCGATGGCGATGGTTTTCCACTCGGGGTTGTTTTCCTGGCCGAGGTTATCGGCCAGGTCCGCGGCGCGCAGGAAGCGGTCCGGCTGGTAGCCGTTCAGCTCAGGCTTGGCGCCGGCATGTTCCTTGAGCAGCACCAACACCGGGAAGTCGGTGTAGCGGCGCACGTAATCGGTGAAGTAGGCGCTCGGCTTGTCGAGGTGGAATTCCTTGAAGATGACGTGATTGAACGCCTGCGCCAGGGCCGCGTCGGTGCCCTGCTTGGGGTTCAGCCAGAGGTCGGTGAGCTTGGCCACCTCGGCGTAGTCCGGGGTGATGGCCACGGTCTTGGTGCCCTTGTAGCGCACCTCGGTGAAGAAGTGCGCGTCCGGGGTGCGCGTCTGCGGCACGTTGGAGCCCCAGGCGATGATGTAGTTGGAGTTGTACCAGTCGGCCGATTCCGGCACGTCGGTCTGCTCGCCCCACACCTGCGGCGAGGATGGCGGCAGGTCGCAGTACCAGTCATAGAAGCTCAGGCACACGCCGCCGATCAGCGACAGGTAACGGCTACCCGCGGCGTAGCTGACCATCGACATCGCCGGGATCGGCGAGAAGCCGATCACCCGATCCGGGCCGTGCTCCTTGACCGTATAGACGTTGGCCGCGGCGATGATCTCGTTGACCTCGTCCCAGCTCGAACGGATAAAGCCGCCCATGCCGCGCTTGCTCTTGTAGCTGGTCGCCTTGACCGGGTCTTCGACGATGCTCGCCCAGGCTTGCACCGGCGCCATGGTGGCCCGCGCTTCGCGCCAGAGTTTCAGTAGCGGCTTGCGCACCTTGGGGTACTTCAGGCGGTTGGCGCTATAGATGTACCAGCTGTAGCTGGCGCCGCGCGGGCAGCCGCGTGGTTCGTGATTGGGCAAGTCGTTGCGGGTACGCGGGTAGTCGGTCTGCTGGGTTTCCCAGGTGATCAGGCCGTTCTTCACGTAGATCTTCCACGAACAGGAACCGGTGCAGTTCACCCCGTGGGTGGAACGCACGATCTTGTCGTACTGCCAGCGCGAACGGTAGACGTTCTCCCAGTCGCGCGACTCGATACGGGTTTCGCCATGACCATCGGCGAACTCTCCTTGTTTGCGATTGAAGAACCGCAGTTGGTCGAGTAGATGACTCATTTCTTTTTCCTCTCAGGCTTGCCGCGGGATCTACGCCCCACACACGCAATGATTCGATTCGTTGCCGTTAACGCGAGTCGCGCTGCCCTCCTCCCCAGGAGCAGGGCATCAGGCGCCGTTAACACGGGGTTTCCGCGCCTTTGCGCGAGTACCACCACCAGGTCACCAAAATGCAGCTGACGTAGTAGGCGATGAATACGTACAGGGCCATTTGTGGGCCGCCGGTCAGCGCCATCGAAGTGCCGAACGACTTGGGAATGAAGAAGGCGCCGTAAGCCGCCACCGCCGAGCTGAAGCCGAGCACCGCGGCCGCTTCCTTGCCGGCGTTCTTGACCGCCTGCTCCTTGATCGCCGCCGATTGCCCGGCGCTGCTGCGCTCGTGCAGGGTGCGGAAGATCACCGGAATCATGCGGAAGGTGGAGCCGTTGCCCACGCCGGTGGTCACGAACAGCAGCATGAACATCGCCAGGAAGCCGTAGAAATTGCCTTCGGTGCCGGCCACCGGGATAAAGGCCAACACGCCGAACACCGCCGCGATCATCACCACGAAGTTCCACAGGGTGACGCGCGCGCCGCCCATCTTGTCCGCCAACCAGCCACCGAGCGGACGCACCAGGGCGCCGACCAGAGGGCCGAGGAAGGCGAACTTGAGCGGATCGACGCCGGGGAACTGGGTCTTGATCAGCATCGGGAAGCCAGCGGCGAAGCCGATGAAGGAGCCGAACGTGGCCAGGTACAGCCAGCACATCAACCAGTTGTGCTTACGCGTGAAGATCACCGATTGCTCTTTGAACGACGCCTTGGCGCTCGACAGGTCGTTCATCCCGAACCAGGCCGCCAGGGCCACCGCGGCAATGAACGGCACCCAGATGAAGCCGGCGTTCTGCAGCCACAGTTGGCCGCCGTCGCCCAGCTCCTGCGCTTGCCCGCCGACCGCGCCGAACAGGCCGGCCCCGATCACCAACGGCACGCTGAACTGCATCACCGAGACGCCGAGGTTACCCAGGCCGGCATTCAAACCCAGGGCCGTACCCTGCTGCGACTTGGGATAGAAGAAGCTGATATTGGCCATGCTCGAGGCGAAGTTGCCGCCACCGAAGCCGCACAGCAGCGCGATGATCACGAACACGCTGTAGCTGGTGCTTTGGGCCTGCACCGCGAAGCCCATCCACAGCGCCGGCAACAACAGCGAGGCGGTGCTCAGGGCGGTCCATCTGCGCCCGCCGAAGATCGGCACCATAAAGGAGTAGAAAATACGCAGCGTGGCGCCGGACAAACCGGGCAGCGCCGCCAGCCAGAACAGCTGATCGGTGGTGAAGCTGAAGCCGATGCTGTTCAGGCGCACGGTCACCGCGCTCCAGACCATCCATACGGCGAACGCCAGAAGCAGCGCGGGGATCGAGATCCACAGGTTGCGGGTCGCCACCGCCTTGCCGCTACTTCCCCAGAACGCTGGGTCTTCCGGGCGCCAATCGTGGATCAGCGGGCCTTTTTCAGGCTGTTGCAGGACGGACATGGTCACTCTCCTTTAGAAATTTCGGGACATCGCAATCGCGGGCGTCTATGCGGACGGGCCCATAACCGGGGTTTGCCGCACTTCGCTGAAATACATCCAGATCAGGGAGACCCAGACCACGCCGTACATCAGCATGAAGCTCGAGCTGCGCACGCCGGTGAGGTCCACCAGGGCGCCGAACATGATCGGCAGAACGAAACCACCCAGGCCGCCGGCGAGGCCGACGATGCCGGAGATGGCACCCATGTTTTCCGGGTAGTCATCGGAGATGTACTTGAACACCGAGGCTTTGCCGAAGGCGAAGGCGATACCGACGATGAACAGCAGCACGGTGAAGGCCCAGGCATTCAGGCCGATGCTGAAGGTTTGCGGGCCGGTGACCGTCTGGATGGTCAGCTCGGTCTGCGGGTAAGAGAGCAGGAACAGGCAAATCCAGCTCACCCACATCACCCACCAGGTCACGCTCTGCGCGCCCCACTTGTCCGACATCCAGCCGCCCATGGCGCGCAGCACGCCGCCCGGCAGGGAGAAGCAGGCGGCCAGCAGTGCCGCGCTTTGCAGGCTGAAGCCGTATTCCTGGACGTAGTACTTGGTCATCCACAGTGCCAGGGCCACGTAACCGCCGAAGACGATCGAGTAGTACTGGCAGTAACGCAGCACCTTGGGGTCCTTGAGCGCGCGCAGCTGATCGCCCAGGGAGGCATCGCTACGTACCCGGTGCGCTTTGTTCTCGTAGGTGAAGAACCAGAACAGCAAGGCGGTGACGAACATGATCGCCGAGTAGACCTTGGGCACCATCTGCCAGCTGGCTGCGGCGATGATCCCCGGCGCGACGAACTTGGTCAGCGCGGCGCCGGCGTTACCGGCACCGAAGATGCCCATGGCGAAACCCTGGTTGTGCTTTTCGAACCACTTGGCGACATAGGCGATACCGACCGAGAAGGAACCGCCCGCCAGGCCGACGAACAGGCCCAGCACCAGGAAGTGCCAATACTCGGTGGCCATGCTGATCATGTAGATCGGCAGCACGCAGACCAGCATCAGCAGGAAGAACACGATGCGCCCGCCGAAGCGGTCGGTGAGCATGCCCAGCGGCAGACGCACCAGCGACCCGGTGAGCACCGGCGTGGCCGCCATCAGGCCGAACTGGGTTTCGTTGAGTTGCAGCAACTCTTTGATCGGAACGCCGAGGACGGCGAACATCATCCAGACCATGAAACAGATGGTGAACGCCAGGGTACTCATCCCCAGCACCAGACCCTGTTTTGCTCTCAGACTTGCCATAGCGGACTGCCTCAATCGCTTAACCATGGCCGCACACTAGATAGCCGACTGCCCCGGGCAATTGACTTGAGTCAATTAAGCCCACCCCGCTTCGGCCTACCCTGATGCTCTGTACCTCCTTAGTGGTAGTGCTGCCTTGTTATGAAAAACCCTTTAAAAACAAATAGATAATTAAAAACACTACAGTTCACGAATTAGCCTTGGGCAATTCGGATTCTTTAGAGGTAGGTCAGTCGATGTTGAGATGGATGCGCAACTCATTGCCGGTCAGAGCCGGATTCGCGGTGACGCTGATCGCCGTGCTGGCCCTCGGCAGCTCGCTCAGCGCTGGGCTGATCGCCTGGTTCAGCGAAGACGACGCCGCGGCGATCAACACCGCGGGCTCCCTGCGTATGGCCACCTACCGCATCAACTGGCAACTCGAAGCCGGCGCCTCCGCAAGAAGCCTTGTGGCGCTGGGCGATGACCTGCAGCAGCGCCTGGACACCGGCAACCTGCAACAACGCGTGAGCATCGGCACCGACGATCCCTTGTCGCAGACCTACCACGAGATCCAAACGCTCTGGCAGCAACAGCTGCGCCCGGCGCTGGATCGCGGCGACAAGGCGGCCTTCCAGCAACACACCGAAGCCTTTGTCGAACAGCTCGAGCATTTCGTCCTGCTGCTGCAAAAACAGAGCGAGCGCCGTCAGGGCTGGCAGCAGAGCATCCAGGGCGCGGCCCTGTTGATCACCGTGATCATCCTGCTGGTGGGCATGTACGAATTGCAGATCAATGTGATCACGCCCATGCAGGAGCTGGTCAAAGCCGCCGAACGCTTTCGCAACGGCGACCACAGCGCGCGGGTCGAATTCCGCTCCGAGGACGAACTGGGGCAGATGGCCGAAAGCTTCAACGCCATGGCCGAAACCATCGAAGAATCCCACCGCACCCTGGAAAGCCGGGTGGCGCAAAAGACCCTGACCCTGGCGCAAACCAATGCCGCCCTCGAACTGCTCTACCAGAGCAGTAGCAGCCTGGCCACCAGCCAGGCCAACGCCGAGCGCCTCGATGAGCTGATCAACCGCTTCCAGCAACGCCTGCCCGGCCTGCGCCTGACTCTGTGCCTGCACGACAACCTGCAAGCGCCCGCCGAACAGCTGCTGGCCCTGCACGGCAGCGAAACCCGCGAAGTCTGCGCACGCACCGATTGCGACACTTGCGAACGCAAGAACAACCCCGACCAGGCGGTGTTCGGCATCAGCAACCAGGGCAACGACCTCGGCGAGCTGAAAGCCTACTTCCGCGATGGCCATCAACCGCAGGCCTGGGAAACCGCCCTGATCCAGGCCCTGGCCAACCTGATCGGCACCGCACTGTCGCTCAAGCGCCAGCGCGAGCAGGAACACCGCCTGTTGCTGCTCGACGAGCGCACCATCATCGCCCGCGAACTGCACGACTCGCTGGCCCAAGCGCTGTCGTACATGAAGCTGCAAGTCAGCCGCCTGCAAACCCTGATCCGCCGCGGTGAAAACCCCGAAATGCTCGACAGCGTCAGCGGCGAACTGCGCGACGGCTTGAACACCGCCTACCGGCAACTGCGCGAATTGCTGACCACCTTCCGCCTGCAAATCCAGGACGGCGGCCTCGACCAGGAACTCAAGGACACGGTGGAAGAGTTCTCCCAACGCGGCGCCTTCGCCTGCGAACTGCAGATCGACCGGCTGGCGTTCCAACTCTCGGCCAGCGAACAGATCCACCTGCTGCAGATCACCCGCGAAGCGCTCTCCAACTGCGCCCGGCACGCCCAAGCCGAGCACGCCTGGCTGTACTTGCGCCAGGTCGGCGAACAGATCGAACTGCTCGTCGAAGACGACGGCATCGGCTTCAGCCCGGGTTTCGACCCGCGCATGCACCATGGCTTGACCATCATGCAGGAGCGCGCCCGCAGCCTGCATGGCCAACTCAGCATCGAATCGCGCGCCCCTCGGGGCACCCGCATCCACCTGCAATTCCGCCCGGATTTCCTCGGGCGCCACGAACAAGGTAGCGCCGCATGAACGCCCCAATCCGCCATAGCATTCTGCTCGTCGACGACCACCCAATGATGCGCCGCGGCATGCGCCAGTTACTCGAACTGGAAGAGGATTTCGAGATAGTCGGCGAAGCCAGCCACGGCGGCGAAGTCCTCGAACTGGTCGGGCGCCTGCAACCCGAACTGATCCTGCTGGACAACAACATGCCGAACATGAACGGCCTGCAAACCCTGAAACGCCTGCGCGAGCTGCACTACGCCGGCAAGATCCTGATCTTCACCGTGTCCGACTCCGAAGACGACATCCGCGACGCCATGCGCCTGGACGCCGACGGCTACCTGCTCAAGGACATGGAGCCGGAACTGCTGATCCAATCCATCCGCGACGCCCTGCAAGGCAGCCTGGTGGTCAGCCCCACCCTCACCCGCGTCCTCGCCCAGGCCCTACGCGCGCCCCACACCACCTCCCACGTCGACCTCACCGACCGCGAACGCCAAGTGCTGAAAACCATCGCCGCCGGCCACAGCAACAAAGTCATCGGCCACAAACTCGGCATCACCGAAGGCACGGTTAAAGTTCATGTGAAGAACTTGCTGCATAAGCTTGGACTGCGGTCGCGGGTGGAAGCGGCGGTTTGGGCGATGGAGCATTTGCGGTAGCTGATGGCTTAGGTGATTTGAGGTGGTCCATCGCTGCCTCGCGTGGACGGTTGCCCTTCCCTCTGCTAGCGTCATGACATCACGCACTGATAAGGATGTAGCGATGTTGCGTTTACCTTTCTCTTTTGCTGCGGTTTCTGTAGCCGCTTTTATGAAATTTAGTAAGTTAGCTGTCGTATCAGCTTGTTATGCGGCAGCCATGTCGCCTAATTAATAGTTATGGTAATACCGCCATGGAGCAATTCATCAAATCCAAACTTCTGAAGGCTGACCTGAAAGAGATAGATCAGCAACTTTCAGAAAATGGATTCCAAAATATGAGCAGCATGCTACTGGTAAAGCAGGCACTCCTAACGGTATCAAATCTCGTTGATTTTGAAGTCACCATTAGGGAAATCTACAAAGAGCACCGAGTTCTTTCTGAAAAATACAGTTTTTTTGAAAAAAATTATAAATTTGCAAAATACCTCAGAAATAAATTCATCGGGCATATTAAGCAAGAATTAATCCAAAAATCTATCGAGTGGAAGCCGGAGCTAAGATATCTGCTTAAATACTCAGATGAGAGTAATACAATTTTTGCATTCAATTTATTCGTACTAGAAACAGCTATAAACACATATATCAATCCTGACGGCAGCCACCAGCTCTTCGAGTCAGAAACAGACCTTATTTACCCTCCGGACATGAAGAGATTTCTCACATATCTTTCAGAAACAATGAGATCTGCAATAGATTACCTACATGATCTAGGACAAGCACTCGGCAAAAGCGTCGAAATGCTCGATCTTTCCGAGCAGAAACTTGAGCACTGGATGGAAGCTGGTAAAACAAAATTCGAGTTCATAAAGAAGTAGCCATAACAAATTCAAACCGTTCGCTTCGCTCACTGAGACTGGCTAAAGCCGCCTCTTAGCTTAACTGTTAGACGCTTAGTGCCATTAGACTAGGAAAACTCAATGCAAGACATATTTACATCAATAAAAGCGTATCTCTACGACCGGGCAACTAGTCCTTTGATAGGAGCGTTCATCGTGGGATGGTCGGTGTGGAACTATCGCTTTTTTGTTGTCATGTTCTCTGCTGGGTTGTCTGACCCTAAGGACAAGTTCGAAGCAATCGATCTGCTTTTTGATCAATACACCTTCTCGATTGGAGATGCGAGCTTCTTAATTAGTGGAAAAATCATAGATGGGGCGCTCATCCCGACTGTCATAGCACTCATCTACCTCTATGCTTATCCGCTTCTTGCAAGACCGGTCTACGAGCACAGCTTGAAGAAACAGAAGGAATTGCGGGCGATAAAACAGGCACAAGAAGATCAGCGTCTTCTCAGCATTGAAGAATCACGAGAACTCTACCGGCGCCTTGCACAAATGCAGTCGAAGCACCAAGACGAAATTGATTTCCTAAATAATCAAATATCAGCTTTAAACCAGCACATAGAAAATCCAGAAAAAGGCGAGCAAGCAAGTCACGAATCAAACGATGAAGAATCTGAATTCGAGATTAAAGGCAAACGAGAGGACGAGTTCCGAGAGCATGACGAGTTCATCCATAAAGCCGTAGAAGCGCGCGGAATTGGCTCTTTTTACCTGAACGATCTATTCGGCCAGCAGAAATGGTCTGAAATCCCAGTAGCCATAAGACAGTCGCTCGGGAAACGGTTTAAACATCAAGTGGAACGCGGCGATTTTGTTGGAGTTAGAACCAACGGCAAAAGTTCTGGCAACCAGCAGAAATTCTTCAAAGGTTAACAACCTGAAGGATGCGTCTAACTATAGGTTCAAATCGTTCGCTTCGCTCACTTGGAAGAGCTAAAGCCCGCCCCTTAACCAAACAGCATGCAGCCAAGGAACCATAGATGAAATACATTGCCGGTTTGCTTATGATGGGAGGGAATATCACTTGGCAAGATCTATCACAGTCTGGCCTTTACGGAGGTAAAGAGGTAGGCATTCAAGTAACTTTCCCTTTGTATTCACGATATTCAAGACGTGAAGCCGTGAGGACAATATCCAGTGCTTTGAAAAGCAATCAAGTTTCGTGGCTAAGGTGGGAAAAACCTAATTGGCTTTTCAATTCAGAAGAATTTAAGAATGCATTTCCAAATTTTGAAAATGAACATTGGCTCACGGGGAAATTGGTACTAACTCCCGAGATTGAAAATAAACGAAAGATCGTGTTTGACAAGGAGCGTGAAGAAACCATTGTACGCTTCATCGTAACTTTAGAAGAAATCGAGGATCAGATGCCTAAGCGTATATTTCTAAGCCACAAAGGCACGGACAAAGAAATGGTGAGAAGATTCAAAAAAGGATTTGACACCCTCAACTATGCTCCTTGGCTCGATGAAGACGATATGCATGCAGGAGTAGAACTTGAGCGCGGCTTGCTTCAAGGATTCTCTGATTCTTGCGCAGCCGTATTTTTTATCACGCCAAACTATGTTGATGAAGGCTATCTCGCAACAGAAATAAATTATGCAATACAAGAAAAAAGATCTAAGGGCGATAGGTTTTCTATTATCACACTTGTGTTTTCCGACCAAAACGGCACTCAGGGCGAGGTGCCAGGGTTACTTCGCCAGTATGTTTGGAAAGAACCAAAGACCGAGATTGAGGCGTTTACAGAGGTGGTGCGAGCTCTGCCCATTAAATCACCGCCACCAATATGGAAGCAAGGTGCATAACCAGGATAATAGAGCCCGTAGGATGGGTTGAGCGTAGCGATACCCATGCTGTCCAGCGATATACCCGATCACCAATAACACCGCGTCGAATCATTGTTGGGTTACGCGGCGGCAGATGATGATGGCGTTGCTTAAACCGTGACAGTCGCCGCTAACCCAACCTACGGACTGGTTCAAACCGTTCGCCTCGCTCACTAGGACGGGCTACCCCCCCGCCCCTTAACCAAGCGCCAACCATAAAATATGATATCGAGCAAAGTCACAATAAACGATGCGGAAATCAAGATCAAACATGAGGAGTGTTCTGACCCAAGCTGCTATCAAGAGAAAAATATATTCATAGAGTCGTGCAGTCCTGATAACAACACCTTATCCACTATCACCTTTAATGATTATCTGACCATCTGCATTTTCTGGGAATCATGCTCATCTGGTGTTTCTCAGGAATTATTGTATGTACCTGAAACAGGTGTCCTGTTCTTGGGTTGTGGCTCTATCAGTGCAAGAGTATCCACGCTAGATAGCAAACTTATAGGCACTGAGAACATCTGTCTCTTTTGGGGTCTAAGTAGACATAAAGAGTACGTGCTAGAAGCTGGTGAGCTAGAGTGTTTCCTCTATTCACTATCTGGCAAAAAAATTTCAAGTGCAGCAGTAGACCCTCCGTATGAAATTGAAGTTACGGATAGTGGAATCAAATTCGAGTCCATGGTTCTTGGTAGTACTTGGCTAAGGTACGAGAGCAATGGTTAATAGATCAAAACCCGTAGGATGGGTTGAGCGCAGCGATACCCATGCTGTCGATCATCAATAACGCTGCGTCGAATCACTGTTGGGTTACGCGGCGGCAGATGGCGATGGCGTTGTTTAAACCGCGACAATCGCCGCTAACCCAACCTACGAACGGCAAGCAACTCCCATGCGCCCGCATGCACTTATTGATCGTAAAGAAAGGTGTCATCCAACTGTTCGGCGGCGTTCACGGTGACGCCCAGGTCGTTGACCAGGCCGTCGGTCAACCCATAGATCCAGCCGTGTACGGCCAGGGGTTGGCCACGGCGCCAGGCGCTTTGCACGATGGTGGTGTGGCAGACGTTGCGCACTTGGCGTTGTACGTTCAGTTCGCACAGCAGGTCGACCTGGGCTTCCGGCTCCAGCCCTTGGAAGCGTTCCAGGTTTTGGTGATAGAGCGCCTTGAGCGCGCGCAGCCAGTTGTCGATCAGCCCCAGCGCTTCATGGCCCAAGGCAGCGCGCACACCGCCGCAGCCGTAGTGGCCGCAGACGATCACTTGTTTGACCTGCAGCACGTCGACCGCGTACTGCAGCACCGAGAGAAAATTCATATCGGTGGCCACCACCATATTCGCCACGTTGCGGTGCACGAACAGCTCGCCGGGCATCAGACCGACCACTTCGTTGGCCGGCACGCGGCTGTCCGAGCAGCCGATCCAGAGGAATTCCGGGCGTTGTTGCCGGGCCAAGCGGGCAAAGAATTCCGGGTCTCTGGCGGTGAGCGATTCGGACCAGAAGCGGTTATTGGCCAATAGTTGTTCGACGTCCATCGGTTTCCCCTTTCCTCGCCGGCGGCAAGAATGTGGCGAAAGCATAGCCAGCAAGAGCGGCCTGGCGGATTGTCGTAGATCAATATTCCAATCGCGCTTTCGCCGACCGCGCTGCCGCGACAAAACGTCACCGGGCGGCAAACTTGATGGCAATCAACATGTTCGACGCTTGCCACGCCTACCGTGCCCGCAGAATTCATCTGATGAGGCATCGCTATGAAACCCCGTATGACGCCAATCGCCCTCGCCCTGCTCGCCTGCACCAGCGGCGCCGCTGCCGGCGAAGACTTCGGCAAGTTGATCGAGGACGGTAAGTTGATCCTCGATGCGCGCTACCGCTATGAGCATGTCGACCAGGACAACGCGTTGAACAACGCCAACGCGCAAACCCTGCGCACCCGCGTCGGCGTACAGAGCGGCAAGTGGTATGGGCTTTCGGCGCTGGTCGAGGCGGATAACGTCAGCCGCATCGGCGATGCCAGCTACAACAGCACGCGCAACGCTCAGGGCGATTTCTCCCCGGTGGTCGACCCGGACGGCAGCGAGATCAACCAGGCGCTGCTGCGTTACGACCATCAATACGGTAGCGCGGTGCTCGGCCGCCAGCGCATCAATCTGGATAACCAGCGCTTCGTCGGCGGCGTGGCCTGGCGGCAGAACGAGCAGACTTACGACGGTGCCCTCGGCCAACTGAAACCGCTGGATGGCCTGACCCTGACCTACGCCTATATCGACAACATCAACAGCATCTTCGGCCCTGACGACAATCGCTTCGACAAACGCAGCAACCCGGCCAATATCGAGGGCCACAGCCACCTGATCAACGCCCAGTACGTGCTGCGCCCCGAGCTGACGCTCACCGCCTATCACTACCTGCTTGGCCTGGATAACCTGGCAATCGCGCCGGCCGCGGCCTATTCCACGCTGTCGAGTAAAACCACCGGTATGCGCTTGCATGGCGCGCTGTCAGGGTTCAGCTACGCCCTGGAGTACGCACGCCAGCGCGACTACGCCGGTAACCCCGTCGAGCTGAGCAGCGAGTACTACCTGGCCGAGCTCGGTTACAGCCTGGCCGGCACCGCGTTCAAAGTCGGCCTGGAAGTCCTCGGTGGCGACAACGGCCCGAGCAACCGCGCCTTCCAGACCCCATTGGCGACCAAGCATGCCTTCCAGGGCTGGGCCGATATCTTCCTCACCACCCCGGAGGCCGGGATCAAGGACAGCTACCTGAGCGCGGGCGCGCCGCTGCTCGGCGGCACCCTCAGCGGGGTTTACCACGACTATCGAGCGGAACGGGGCAGCAGCCACTACGGCGAGGAGTTCAACCTCTCCTACGCCCATCCGGTGCCCGGTGTGAAAGGCCTGGTCGGCCTGGTCAAAGCCGCGCGCTACGACGCCGACGACTTTGCCATCGATACCGACAAGCTGTGGCTGCAGGCGCAGTACAGCTATTGATCGATCCATTGGCCGCTGCGTTGCGCGGCGGCCAAACCGCACAGGAACTAGTGTTGTTGCCGGTCCCTGATCGCGACATTGAAGCGCTCGACCACCTCACCGGGGATTTTCAACGAGAAGATGTAGTGCAGCGGGTCTGCGACCTGTTCGTCGATGACCAGTCGGCGTATCGGATAGGAGGAAGTCTGCGTAAGTATCTGGGCAACGCTGTCCTCGAGGATGAAGCCGTCCAGGCGGTTGCGGATCAACATCTCGATCATCTGCTCGTTGCTGCCCAGGTACACCCGCTCCACCTTGTCTGCGTTGTCGTTAAGGATACGGTCCATTTTCTCGCCGTAAGAGTTTCCGCGGAAAAGCCCCAGGTAACGTTTGCCTCCATGTGCTGCTACGGACTGTATCCAGCCGTAAAGCGAAACCGAGGCGGTTTGGTTGCGGGGCTCGCCCTTGGTGACCAGGACGAACTGCTCCTGGCGGTAAGGAACGGAATACTGGGCGAATTCGTCGCGCTCTTTCGAATAGCCGGCGCCGTATAAAAGATCCAGCGAGCCGTCGCTCAACATGTGTAGCGCGCGGACCCAGGGCACCTGGGTCATATGCAGATCGCAGCCAGCGACATCGGCTGTGGCTTTTAGAAGATCGTATTCGAGGCCCTGGAACTGGCCATCCTTCAATACGATATAGGGCGGCCAGTCATCCCAGCCGACCCGCAGTTCGCACTCACCATGGGGTTGCTCCGCCAGGGTCGATGCGCAGATAAAGGCCAAACTGGCGGGCAATAACCTGTAAACCGAAGGGTACCGCATGGGCTTTCTCATAGATGGCACATAGCCCTATATAAAGCCTATCCGGCAGCCGTTCAACCTGCAGGTGGCGCCGCCTGTGCCGGAAAAAGAGGCAGAACGCCGCGCTGCCTCTTTGGAGGTAGTGCCTCGGAGGAATGGGCGCACCGGCGCGATCGCCCTAGCATGGCGGTCAAGGAGGTGCCCCAATGCTCACCGACGTAACGACGCTTGCCGCACTTCGACAACATCACCTGTTCGCTAAATTGCCCGAAGCCGCCTTTCAGGAAGTCTGCAACCTGGCGATTTCGCGCCGGCTGGAGAGCGGCGACATCCTCTTCCATCAGGGCGATAAGGCCGAGCGTTTCTATCTGCTGCTGCACGGGCAGATCAAGTTGATCCGCGTGCTGCTCGAAGGTCAGGAGAAGCTGGTGGAGGTGATATCCGCCGGACAAAGCTTTGCCGAAGCGCTTCTGTTCAGCGGAGCGCGGAATTATCCGGTGACCGCCGGGGCCTTGAAGAACTGTTCCTTGGTGAGCATCGACGGCGGGCATTACCGGCAACTGCTGGAAAGCCAACCGAAGATCTGCCTTGATCTGCTGGCCGCGTTCAGCATCCGCCTGCATCAGCGTCTCAACGAAATCGACACCCTGTCCCTGGCCAACGCCAGCCGCCGCGTGGCTCGTTACCTGTGTCAGCAGCAGGCCGCGGGCAACGGCAAGATCCAGCTCAGCGTGCCCAAACGCTTGATCGCCTCACAGCTGGGCATTCAGCCGGAAACCTTCTCGCGCATTCTCCATCGCCTGATCGATGCCGGGCTGATCGCCATGGAACGCCGCGATATTCGCGTGCTGGATAGCCTTAGCCTGGCAAATTATTGCGATTGAGTTGTGCCGTAGCCGGATGTAATTCGGGGGAGCGGTCACTTCGTAAGGCCGTGACTTCGTAGGGTGGATAAAAAAAGCGTCAGCCACACGTCCCGATTCTGACTACAACAGCGGACGCAGAACGTAGCCTGGGTTGAGCGTAGCGATA
>NZ_CAMPHV010000062.1 GCF_946886105.1 uncultured Pseudomonas sp.
ACACATGATGGTGGGCGGGACACTAGTAGCGCTGCCCCCATCCGCTGCGCTCGCCGCCACGCCGGGAGTCGTGCCTATGCTCGCGACGATACTCACGCCGATGCTCTATCGCACGCGCCTGCCGTTTATCCCAACCGGCATGCGGTTTGATCACGCGGTAATCATGCCGGGCATCATGGCGCTGGGGGTGGTAACGAGGAGAAAGCGGTGCCGGCGCATAGTAGCGCGGCTGATGATGGCGCTTCTCGTAGCGATGGCCGCCGTAATGGCCATCATGACGGTGATAACGCGGCACGACATAAACGGGGTAAGACTGCGTGCGGTAATAGGTGGTCGAATAATGACGATCATGACCGCGATACCCATAGCCACCGCCGCCGTATACCGCGCAACCGGTTAGCGACAGCCCCAACAACGCAACAAGTATGGATTTGTATGACATGGTGGCTCACCTCGGCCGTGCAACGCCGACCGATGTCGACGCCAGGAATGTTCCCAAACGTTTGGACAACGGCCAAAGACCGAAAGCAGGCGCCTGCTTATCGATTCCATGACAATTTGTGTCGTGATTTGGCGCTGCCCGCCAGTAAGGCCGGCGTCCTGTTCGCCGCCAGCGCGAACAGGACGAGGGGAGATATTAGGTTCTAGCAGCGACCTTTCTTCGCCTGGCCCGGCGGGCAATGAGGTGGACCGCCGCCGTCGACATCGCCGATGTCGATGCCGATCCCTGGCAATCTCAAGCTGCACGCAGGCAGGGTGATAATCAGAAAACCAGCCAGGAACAATCCAATCAAACTTCTCATAGCATCTACCTTTGTTTTTGCCACGACGGACTACGTTGACCGCCGCTATTACAGTGTCGCAAGCCTGAATCGAGCCCCGAATGGGCAGCTCGCCATCATGATGGCTTTGAACAATCATTTGGACCTAGAAAAATTGCGGTTGTTCGCAAAGCGAGCATCAAGCTGTGAGAGCTGGCACAGTCCTCGCTTACTATTCGCCCGACTGAAGGAAAGCGTGCGGCGGTTAACCTGCTCACGCCACAAATTAGCAATGGCCGACTAGGGTTCCGGCTCGCGTGCGATAGCGTGCGAGTGGCTGGTCCGAGAGTGGGCGACCTCGAACAACGGCTTCGGCCATGGGGTTACACGGCGGGATAAAAGCCCGGGAGAACGCGCAGCGCAGCTGCCCGCTTTCCTGTTCCCGCTTACCGACCCGAGGTTGCTTATGCGCCGTTCCTCTCCGTTCATCCGTTTGCCGATCGCCTGCCTATTGGCACTGTCCCTCGCCCACCCGCTCAACGCCAACACCCTTGCCGACGACAATGCCGCGCCGCCGACCTTCAAGCTGTGCTGGTCGATTTTCGCCGGCTGGATGCCCTGGGGTTACGCCGCTAACGAAGGCATCGTGCAGAAGTGGGCGGACAAATACGGCATCCGCATCGAAGTCGCTGAAGTGCCGGATTATGTCGCCTCCATCGAGCAATACACCGCAGGCGACTACGACGCTTGCACCATGACCAATATGGATGCGTTGACCATTCCCGCGGCTGCCGGGGTCGACACCACGGCGTTGATCGTCGGCGACTTCTCCAACGGCGCCGATGCCGTGCTGCTGCGCGGTGCCGGACAGAGCCTGCAGGACCTCAAGGGCAAAACCGTGTTGCTGGTGGAGAACTCGGTGTCGCATTACCTGCTCAGCCGCGCGCTCGAATGGGCGCTGCTGAAGCCCAGCGACGTTAAGATCCAGCACGTCTCCGACCTGCAAATCGAAGCCGCCTTTCTTAGCGGGCAGGGCGATGCGGTGATCACCTGGAATCCGATTCTTTCCAGCATCAAGCGCAAAACCACGGTCAGCCAGGTGTTCAGCTCCAATCTGATCCCCGGCGAGATCGTCGACCTGACGGTGGTCAACAGCAAAACTCTGGCCGCACACCCGGAACTGGGCAAGGCGTTGACCGGCGCCTGGTTCGAAACCCAACGTTTGATGGGCCTGCCCACGGAAGCCGGCCGCGCCGCGCGGGCGAAGATGGCCGCCGCAGCCAACACCACCCCCGAGGATTTCACCGAGCAGCTCGCCACCCTGCGCTCCTTCTACGCACCGCGTTACGCCCTGAGCTTCGCGCGCGCCAACAAATTGCCCGAGCTGATGCAACGGGTCGCGCAGTTCGCCAATGGCCAGGGGTTGCTCGGCGCCAGCGGCGACGGCCTGGACAACCTGGGCATCGCCTTCAGCGATGCGCGTAGCCTGGGCAATGGCGAACGGATCATGCTGCGTTTCAACGATGGTTACATGCAGCAGGCCGCCACCGATCAACTGTAAGCATCTGCCGGCCAGGCGCACCATAAAGCGGCAAAGCCAGACCGAAACGCACCAAATATGCCCGCGCTGAGCGCGGCGCAGGCGCGCTGTATAGGCGCAAACGCCAGGGCCGCCGCCTTACCGGCACCTGGCACGATGTTCGCAACACGTACAACGTGCAGGAACAACCCGCTCGTCGGGATCGCGGCACCACAATTTGCAATAGCCGACTAGGGTTCCGGCCCGTTCGATGCGTAGGCATGAGCGGGCGACTGGTCCGAGAGTTGGCGACCTCCTTCGAGGTTACACGGCGGGATAAAAGCCCGGGAGAACGCGCCCCTGAGAGGGGAACCGCCGCGAACTCCTGCCCGCCCATTCTCGAATTGGAGGTTCTTTATGCGTACGCCCCGTCTGTGCTCCCTTCTCGCGGCCGGCCTTGCTGCCGCCATCAGCCTCAACGGCCACGCGGCCGCCAAAACCGACTTCAGCGTGTGCTGGACCATCTACGCCGGCTGGATGCCCTGGGAATACGGCGAAGCCGAAGGCATCGTCGATAAGTGGGCGAAAAAATACGACATCAATATCGATGTGGTGCAGATCAACGACTACGTCGAATCGATCAACCAGTACAGCGCCGGCCAGTTCGATGGCTGCACCATGACCAATATGGACGCGCTGACCATCCCGGCGGCAGGGGGCATCGACTCCACCGCGCTGATCATCGGCGATTTCTCCAACGGCAACGACGGCGTGGTGGTCAAGGGCGAGAACAAGAGCCTGGCCGACCTCAAGGGCCAGCCGGTCAACCTGGTCGAGCTGTCCGTCTCCCATTACCTGCTCGCCCGTGGCCTGGAAAGCGTCGGCCTGAGCGAGAAGGACCTGAGCGTGGTCAACACCTCGGATGCCGATCTGGTGGCCGCCTTCGCCACCGACGAGGTCAAGGCCGTCACCACCTGGAACCCGCTGCTGGCGGAAGTCGAAGCGACCCCTGGCGTGACCAAGGTATTCGACTCCAGCCAGATTCCCGGCGAGATCATCGACCTGATGGTGGTCAACAGCGACACCCTCAAGGACAACCCGGCCTTCGGCAAGGCGCTGACCGGCGCCTGGTACGAAATCATGGCGACCATGAGCGCCGACAACGCCGCCGGCAAGGCTGCCCGTGAGCACATGGCCAAGGCCTCCGGCACCGACCTGGCCGGCTACGAAGCGCAACTGGCGGCGACCAAGATGTTCTATACGGCCAAGGACGCCGTGGCCTTCGCCACCAGCCCGGCACTGCCGGCGACCATGAGCAAGGTCGCGGCCTTCTCCCACACCCACGGCCTGCTCGGCGAAGGCGCGAGCAGCGACCAGGCGATCGGCATGAGCTTCGCCAACGAGGTGAGCACCGGCGACCAGGGCAATCTCAAGCTGCGTTTCGACCCGAGCTATATGCAGATGGCGGCCGACGGCGCGCTGTAACCGGCCCCTCGTAGGGTGGATGACGCTTCATCCATCCACCACGCGGCCTCATGGTGGATGAAAAAAGCGTCAGCTACGCGCCCCGATCCACCCTACGTACTCTGTGACCGGTGCGCACGGCGCACCCTACGCACGAGAGAACCCGATGCGCCTGATCAACCGACACCCGGACCGCAGTGGTCGACTGCTGCTGATCCTGCTGCCGTTCGCCCTGCTGCTGTTCGCCTACTTCACCGGTTCGGCGCAGCGCCTGGCGGAGAACCCCAACGACAAGTTGCTGCCGAGCGCCAGCCAGATGGCTGCGGCGGTCGACCGCCTGGCCTTTACCGAAGACAAGCGCAGCGGCAACTACCTGTTCTGGCAGGACACCGGCGCCAGCCTGGAACGCCTGGCCATGGGCCTCGGCATCGCGGCGCTGGCGGGCCTGTGCCTGGGCATCGCCGCCGGAACCCTGCCGCTGTTCGGCGCGCCGCTGTCGCCACTGTTGACGGTGCTGTCGATGGTGCCGCCGCTGGCGATATTACCGGTGCTGTTCATCGTCTTCGGCCTCGGCGAGCTGGCCAAGGTGATGCTGATCGTGATCGGCGTGACCCCGGTGCTGGCCCGCGATCTGGAGCAGCGTGCCCGCGAGATTCCGCCGGAACTGCTGATCAAGGCGCAAACCCTCGGCGCCAACACCTGGACCCTGATTCTGCGGGTGGTCCTGCCGCACCTGTTGCCGCGCCTGCTGATCGCCCTGCGCCTGGTGCTCGGCTCGGCCTGGCTGTTCCTGATCGCCGCCGAAGCCATCGCCAGTACCGACGGCCTCGGCTACCGGATCTTCCTGGTGCGCCGCTATATGGCGATGGACGTGATCCTGCCCTACGTGGCCTGGATCACCCTGCTCGCCTGGCTGATGGACCTGAGCCTGCGCCAGCTGGCCCGGCTGTGCTTCCCCTGGTACGAAGGAGCCAAGGCATGAGCGACGTGAACAACGCTGCCGGCGCCTTCATTCAGGTGAAGAACGTCTGGCAGGAATACGGCGACCAGGTCGTGCTCGAACGCCTCAACCTGAATATCGCCGAAGGCGAATTCTGCACCCTGGTCGGCGCCTCCGGCTGCGGCAAATCCACCTTTCTGCGCCTGCTGCTGGGCCAGGAGCGCGCCAGCCGCGGGCAGATCCTGCTCGCTGGCCAGCCGCTGGCCGCCGAGCCGGATGCCAGTCGCGGTGTGGTGTTCCAGCACTACTCGGTATTCCCGCACCTGAGCGTGCTCGACAACGTCGCCATCGGCCTGGAACTGCCGCGCTCGAAGTTATTGGGCCGGCTGTTCGGTGCGGATAAACGCTTGGCGCGCGAGCAGGCGGCGCAAATGCTGAGCAAGGTCGGCCTCGGCCACGCCCTGGACAAATACCCGGCGCAGCTGTCCGGCGGCATGCAACAACGCCTGGCGATCGCCCAGGCACTGATCATGAAGCCGCGCGTGCTGCTGCTCGACGAGCCCTTCGGCGCTCTCGATCCGGGTATCCGCAAGGATATGCACGCCCTGCTGCTGGAACTGTGGAACGAAACCAAGCTGACCGTATTTATGGTCACTCACGACCTGGCCGAGGGCTTCAGCCTGGGCACGCGCATCCTGGTCTTCGACAAGGTGCGCCTCGACCCGCAGGCACCCAACGCCTACGGCGCGCGCATCACCTACGACATTCCCCTGAACGGCGAGCGCCGTGCGGCCACACTGCCGGCGCTGGTCGGCAGCCTGCAACCCCATCTGCAAGGAGCCCTGTAATGACAGCCTCATTGACCCTGCGTCCGACCCTGTACGAGGAATTCGTACCCGGCGGCGGTCACACCTCCTTCGTGCTCAAGCGCGGCCAATTGCTGCGCCTCACCGATATCGAAGGCGGCGCCAACGTCAGCCTGCTGCTGCTCAACGCCGCGGAAAAAAGCGAGCGCCTCAACCTGCCGGACACACTCAAGTGCCAGCACACCGCCAAGCTCAGCGCCGGCCACTGCCTGTATTCGGATATGGGCCGCATATTGGCGGCGATCACCGCCGATACCTGCGGCTGGCATGACAGCTTCGGCGGCGTACTGAACGCCGAGGAAGTCGCCGAGAAGTACGGCCAGGGCAGCTATCAACAACTGCGCAACGGTTTCTTCCGCAACGGCGTGGATAACCTGCTGGTGGAAATGGGCAAGTGGAACCTCAACCTGCAAGACCTGCTGATGTGCCTCAACCTGTTCAGCAAGGTCACGGTGGATAGCCACGGCAGCTTCCAGTTCCAACCCGGCAATTCCAAGGCCGGCGACTACATCGAGCTGTATGCGCCGATGGACACGCTGGTGGTGCTCACCGCCCTGCAACACCCCATGGACCCTTCGCCCGAATACGCGCCCAAGCCGGTACAGCTGTCCTGGCACAAGGTCGACAGCGACGGCATCAGCGTGCTCTGCCGCACCTCCCGGCCGGAGAACGAGCGCGGCTTCCATAACACCGAACGTCTGTATATCTAAGGGCGGCCAAGATGACTCTTATCCATAGCAACAAGCACCCCGAAGCCGCCGTATACCGCGCCACCATCGGTGCTGGCGAACCCTTTCTCTGCGAGGTGAAAGCCGGCCAGACCCTGCGCCTGCTCGATCTGGAAGGCAACCAGGCGGTCGACACCCTGTTCTACAGCGCGCGTAACCCACGCGAGCGCTACGACCCGCAGCGCACGCTGCGCAAGCAGAACAGCGTCTACCTGACCACCGGCACGGTGCTCTATTCCAACCTCGGCAAGCCGCTGCTAAGCATCGTCGCCGACACCTGCGGGCGCCACGACACCCTCGGCGGCGCCTGCGCCCAGGAAAGCAACACGGTCCGTTACGCCCTGGACAAGCGCTATATGCACAGCTGCCGCGACAACTTTCTGCGCGCCAGCCTGCACGACGGCCGCCTGAACAAGGCCGACATCGGCGCCAATATCAACTTCTTTATGAACGTTCCCGTGACACCGGAGGGCGGCCTGACCTTCGAGGATGGCATCTCCGCACCCGGCAAATACGTCGAGCTGATCGCCCATATGGACGTGATCGTGCTGATCTCCAACTGCCCGCAGTTGAACAACCCATGCAACGGCTACAACCCGACCCCGGCCGAGGTGCTGATCTGGGATTGAAGCTCGTAGGGTGGATCGGAGCGCGTAGCTGTCGCTTTTTACATCCACCGGCTTTTGATGGATGGCCACCCCGTGGATGGCCACCCCGTGGAAAACGCTTCGCGGTTTTCCACCCTACGAATCGCCGCTGCATCTGATTTTCAACCCCGGACGACCGGGGTGCAGACCGAATACCGCGGGACGGCCCGCTTTCCCTTTCGAGGGTTTTGCTGATGTTCACCAAACTGCTGATCGCCAACCGCGGCGCCATTGCCTGCCGCATCCTGCGCACCCTGCATGCCCTTGAAGTCAAAGGCGTGGCCGTCTACTCCGAAGCCGACGCCGCCAGCCTGCATATCCAGCAGGCGGACGAGGCCCATAGCCTTGGCGAAGGCCCGGCCGCGGGTACCTACCTGCAAGTCGAGAAGATTCTCGCCGTGGCTAAACAATCCGGCGCCCAAGCCATCCACCCCGGCTACGGCTTTCTCTCGGAGAACGCCGCCTTCGCCGAAGCCTGCGAAGCGGCCGGTATCGCCTTTGTCGGCCCAACGCCGGAGCAGCTGCGGGTATTCGGCCTCAAGCACACCGCCCGCGCCCTGGCCAAACAGCACGGCGTGCCGATGCTCGAAGGCACCGAGCTGCTGGAAAGCCTCGACGCCGCCTTGAGCGCCGGCGAGCAAGTCGGTTACCCGGTGATGCTGAAAAGCACCGCCGGTGGTGGCGGCATCGGCATGCGCGTGTGCAACGACGCCGGCGAACTGAGCGAGGCCTTCGACGCGGTGAAGCGTCTGGGGCAGAACAACTTCAGCGACAGCGGTGTGTTTATCGAGAAATACATCCAGCGCGCCCGTCACCTGGAAGTGCAGGTATTCGGCGACGGTCAAGGCGAAGTCCTCGCCCTCGGCGTGCGCGACTGCTCGGTACAGCGGCGCAACCAGAAGGTGCTGGAGGAAACCCCGGCGCCCAACCTGCCGGCCGGCATGGCCGAAGAACTCTGCGCGGCGGCGATCCAACTGGCCCGCGCGGTGAATTACCGCAGCGCCGGCACCGTCGAGTTCGTCTACGACAGCGAGGCGGCGCGCTTCTACTTTCTGGAGGTGAACACCCGCCTGCAAGTCGAGCACGGCGTCACCGAACAGGTATGGGGCGTCGACCTGGTGCGCTGGATGATCGAGTTGGCGGCCGGCGACCTGCCGCCTTTGACCGAGTTGACTAAGCAACTGAAACCCAGTGGCCATGCGATCCAGGCGCGGCTGTATGCCGAAGACCCGGGTCGGGATTTTCAGCCCAGCCCTGGCCTGCTTACCGCCGTGAATTTCCCGGTGGCCGATGGCAAAAATCTACGCATCGACACCTGGGTCGAAGCCGGTTGTGAAATACCGCCGTACTTCGACCCGATGATCGCCAAGGTCATCACCTGGGCTGCGACCCGCGACGCCGCCAGCGCCGCGCTGGATCAGGCCCTGGCCGATACCGTCCTTTATGGCGTGGAAAGCAATCGCGACTACCTGCGGCAGATTCTGCTCGACGCGCCCTTCGCTGGCGGCAAGCCCTGGACCCGTTGCCTGGAAGGCCTGACCTACCGGGCCAGCACTTTCGAAGTGCTCAGCGCCGGCACCCAGACCACCGTGCAGGACTTCCCCGGCCGTCTTGGCTACTGGGCCGTCGGCGTGCCGCCGTCCGGGCCGATGGACGACCGCGCCCTGCGTCTGGGCAACCGCCTGCTCGGTAACGAGCAAGGCGCCGCCGCCCTGGAAATCACCATGAGCGGCCCGACCCTGCGCTTCAACACCGACACCGTGGTGGCGGTCACTGGCGCGCCTATCCCGCTGAGCGTCGATGGCATCGAGCAGCCGCTCAATACCGCGCTGCCAATAAAAGCTGGCAGCACGCTCAGCCTCGGCACTATTGATGGCGCGGGCGCCCGCAGCTATCTGTGCCTGCGCGGCGGCGTACAGGTGCCGGATTATCTCGGCAGCAAAAGCACCTTCACCCTCGGCCAGTTCGGCGGCCACGGCGGCCGCGCGCTGCGCGCCGGCGATGTGCTGCATCTATTGCCGCTCGTCGATAACGCCGTCGGCGCACAGTTGCCCGCCGAGCTCTGCGCCGCGCTGCCAGCCGTACGGGAAATCCGCGTGATCTACGGCCCCCATGGCGCGCCTGAGTATTTCACCCCGGCTTATATCGACACCTTCTTCGCCACCGCCTGGGAAGTGCATTTCAACTCAAGCCGCACCGGCGTACGCCTGATCGGGCCCAAACCCGAGTGGGTACGCGACAGCGGCGGCGAAGCCGGCCTGCACCCCTCGAACATCCACGACAATCCGTATGCGATTGGCGCGGTGGATTTCACCGGCGACATGCCGGTGATCCTCGGTCCGGACGGCCCGAGCCTGGGCGGCTTCGTCTGCCCGGTGACGATTATCGAGGCGGACCTGTGGCAGCTCGGCCAACTCAAGGCCGGGGATAAGCTGAAGTTCGTGGCGGTGGATATCGCCACGGCACGGGAGTTGGCCAAGGCGCGCAATGAAGAAACCCACAGCCTCGTAGCCCGGATGCAATCCGGGGAGGCGGCGGTAAACAGCCCCCGGATTGCATCCGGGCTACAGAACCCCATCGTCCTGGATATCGGCGAGGCCGATAAACGCCTGGTCGCGCGCCTGTCCGGCGACACCCATCTGCTGCTGGAGATAGGCGCGCCTGAGCTGGACCTGGTGCTGCGTTTCCGCGGCCATGCACTGATGCAGGCATTGGAGGCCAAGCAGCTCGACGGGGTGATCGACCTCACCCCCGGCATCCGCTCGCTGCAGGTGCACTACCAGCCGGAAACCCTGTCGCTGGCCAATCTGCTGGCGATAGTCGTCGGCGAATGGGATGCGGTCTGCGCCGCGCAGGACCTCAAGGTACCCTCGCGGATCGTCCATCTGCCGCTGTCCTGGGACGATCCGGCCTGCCAGTTGGCCATCGAGAAATACATGACAACGGTGCGCAAGGACGCGCCCTGGTGCCCGAGCAACCTGGAATTTATCCGCCGGATCAACGACCTGCCCAATCTCGACGAGGTCTACCGCACCGTCTTCGACGCCAGCTACCTGGTGATGGGCCTGGGCGATGTCTACCTGGGTGCGCCGGTGGCCACGCCGCTGGACCCGCGCCATCGCCTGGTTACCACCAAATACAACCCGGCGCGCACCTGGACCGCGGAAAACTCGGTGGGCATCGGCGGCGCCTATATGTGCGTGTACGGCATGGAAGGCCCCGGCGGCTACCAGTTCGTCGGCCGCACCCTGCAGATGTGGAACCGTTACCGTGACGTCGCGGCATTCGACGGCAAGCCGTGGCTGCTGCGTTTCTTCGACCAGATCCGCTTCTACCCGGTGAGCGCCGAGGAATTACTGCGTATCCGCCGCGACTTCCCCTTGGGCCACTATGAGCTGCGTATCGAGCACAGCGAGCTGGCGCTTAACGATTACCAGGGCTTTCTCGCCGAGCAGGCCGAGGGCATCGCCGCCTTCCGCGCCCAGCAACGCGGCGCCTTCGATGCCGAACGCCAGCGCTGGATCGAATCCGGCCAGGCGCATTTCGACAGCGAGGAAGTCGCCCCGGACCTCGGCGAAGACGCGCCACTCGGCGCCGGCCAGCACGCCATCGAAAGCCATATCGCCGGCAACCTCTGGCAGGTGCAGGTGGAAGTTGGCGCGACGGTTAAAGCCGGCGACGTACTGGTGATTCTCGAGTCGATGAAGATGGAAATCCCTCTGCTCGCCCCGCGCGACGGCGTGATCAGCGAGGTCCGTGTGCAACCCGGCTCGCCGGTGCGCGCCGGCCAGCGGGTGGTAGTGCTCGAGGAAGCCTGACAGCCAACCGGCCACAGAGCCAACCAATTGCGATGCCTTGGCATCGACGGTGGATGGATAAAACGCCGGCTACGCGCCCCGATCCACCCGACTAACTCTCACCGTAGGGTGGGTCACGCTTCATCGACCCACCAAGCGGACTCGCAATAAACGAGGAAGCCTGACATGACCCACGAATTCGACCTGCGCCTCGACGCGCTAAAAGCCGCGTACCAGAACGGCAGCACCACCCCGCGCCAACTGATCGCCGCCTTGCGCGAGCAGGCCGCGACGCTTAACCCTGAATTCCATCTGTTTATCCATCTGCTCAGCCTGGAAGAGCTGGAACCCTATCTGGTGGCGCTGGACGGCAAGTCGCCGACCGAGCTGCCGCTGTACGGCGTGCCCTTCGCCATCAAGGACAATATCGACCTGGCCGGCGTGCCGACCACCGCCGCCTGCCCGGCCTTTGCCTATACGCCCGAGCGCAGCGCGACCATCGTCGAGCAATTGATCGCCCTTGGCGCAATCCCGCTGGGCAAGACCAACCTCGATCAGTTCGCCACCGGCCTTAATGGCACCCGCTCGCCTTACGGCGAATGCCGCAACAGCCTGCACCCGGACTATCCGTCCGGCGGCTCCAGCGCCGGTTCGTCCCTGGCGGTGGCGCTCGGCGTCGCCAGCTTCGCCCTGGGCACCGATACCGCGGGCAGCGGCCGGGTGCCGGCGGCGTTGAACAATCTGGTCGGTTTGAAAGCGACCAAGGGCCTGCTCTCCACCGCCGGCGTGGTGCCTGCCTGCCGCACCCTGGATTGCGTCACCTACTTCACCGCCAGCGCGCGCGAGGCCAGCCAGTTGCTGGCGCTGACCGCCAAGCTCGACCCGCGTGACGACTACAGCCGCGCCAACCCATTGTGGAACGACGGCAGCGCGTTCGGCGCGCCGCGTCCGGGCTTTCGTTTCGGCGTGCCCAAACACCTGGAGTTTCTCGGTTGCAGCGAAAGCCCGGCACTGTTCGCAGCCACCCTCGAACGGCTGCAAGCCCTGGGCGGCGAACCGGTGGAGATCGACTTCGCACCCTTCCTCGAAGCCGCCCGTCTGCTGTATGCCGGGCCCTGGGTCGCCGAGCGTTACAGCGTCGCCGGCGAGCTAATCGAAGCCCAGCCCAAAGCTGTGCTGCCGGTGATCAAGGCCGTGCTGGAGAAAGCGCCCGGGGTCAGCGGCGTCGATACCTTCCGCGCGCAGTACCGCTTGCAGGAACTCAAGGCGATCTGCGACCGCACCCTGGCCGACCTCGATTGCGTAGTGACTCCAGCCTACCCGCGCCCGGTAACCCTGGCCGAGCTGCACGCCGAGCCGGTCGCACGCAATTCCGACCTCGGCTACTACACCAATTTCATGAATATGCTCGACTACGCCGCCGTCGCGGTGCCGGCCGGCTTTATGCAAAACGGCCTGCCCTGGGGCGTGACCCTGTTCGGCCGCGCCTTTACCGACCAGTACCTGCTCAGCCTGGCCGATGCCGTGCAGCGCCAGAGCGGCTTGCCGCTGGTCGGCGAACACAGCCTGCCAGCCGCCGCACCGGGCAGCGCCGCGCGCCACGACAAAGCGCGCCTGGTGGTCTGCGGCGCGCACCTGGACGGCCTGCCGCTGAACTGGCAGCTCAAGCAGCGCGGCGCCAAGCTGATCGCAGCCACCCAGAGTTCGCCGGACTACCAGCTGCACGCCCTGGCCGACGGCCCGCCCTTCAGGCCGGGTATGGTGCGCGTCGCCGAAGGCGGCGTGGCGATCGAAGTGGAAGTCTGGGAGTTGCCGAGCGCCGAGCTGGGCTCCTTTCTCAGCGGCATCCCGGCGCCACTGGGCCTGGGCAAGGTGCAGCTGGCCGATGGCAGTTGGGAAAGCGGCTTTATCTGCGAGCCTTATGGCTTGGCGGGCGCCACCGATATCAGCCACTTCGGCGGCTGGCGCGCCTATTTGCGGAGCAAGGCACAGTAGCCTGAACCAGTGGCGGGCACGTCCCGGATTGCGCCGGGGCTTATCCGGGCTACCTTGCGCCCCGTAGCCCGGATGAAATCCGGGGAATAGTGTATGTACATGCGAGCGCTCCCCGGATTGCATCCGGGCTACGAACTACAGGCGTACGCAATGAACAGGCCATCGACCGCAGGGCCAGCCACCGCGATTGGCCGGCACGGCGCTTGCTACGGGGCTACAATAGCGCCCATATTTTTTCGCCCGTAGAGCCTCGCATGTCCCGCCCCTCTCCCATTGCCCGGCAACGCCCGCTGATTCTGCTGATTCTGCTATTGCTCGGCTGCGGCTTTCTCGCCACCTCGCTGGTCAGTTACTACACCGCGCTCGACTCGATCCGCGCCGGTATCGTCAATACCGAGCTGCCGCTGACCTCGGACAACGTCTATTCGGAAATCCAGAAGGACCTGATACGGCCGGTCCTGATTTCCTCGATGATGTCCCGCGATACCTATATGCGCGACTGGGCGATAGACGGCGAGCGGGATATCGGGCAGATCACCCGCTACCTGCAGGAGGTGCAGGAGCACTACGGCACCGTGACCAGCTTCTTCATCTCCGAGCAGAGCCGTACCTACTACCAGGCCAAAGGCGTGCTCAAGCAGATCGAAAAATCCGAGCCGCGCGATGCCTGGTACTTTCGCGTACGCGACATGGCGGAGCCTTACGAGATCAATGTCGACGTCGACATGGCCAACCAGGACCGCCTGACGGTCTTTATCAACTACAAGGTGTTCGACTACCGCAATCGCTTTATCGGCGCGACCGGTGTCGGCCTCACCGTGGATGATGTGGTCGAACTGATCGACACTTACCAGCAGCGTTACAACCGCAGCGTGTTCTTCGTCGACCCTGACGGCCGCGTCGTGTTGACCGGCGCGAGTGGCGGCGCGATGGGCGCCAAGGTCGGCCAGGCGCTCGCCGAATTGCCCGGGCTGAGCAGCCTGATGCCGCAGTCGGTACCGCAGAGCGGCAACTTCCAGTACCAGGAGCACGGCCGTAACCACTTTCTCAATGTGCGCTTCATTCCCGAGCTGAACTGGTACCTGTTCGTCGATAAACACGAAAACGGCGCACTCGCCGGCATTCGCAAATCGCTGTACCTGAACTTGCTGGTTTGCCTGCTGGTGACCGCCATAGTTGCCGTTATCGTCAGCCTCGCCCTGCGCCGTTACCAAGCACGGATCACCGCGCTGGCGACCACCGATCAATTGACCGAGCTGCTCAACCGGCGCGGTTTCGACTTGCTGGCCAACCAGGCGATTCAGGAGGCGCGTCGTAACCAAAGCGAACTCTGCACGCTGCTACTGGACCTCGACAACTTCAAGGAACTCAACGACACCCATGGCCATCAGGCGGGCGATCAGGTACTGCGCGGCTTCGCCCGCAACTTGCGCGACGACCTGCGCCAGTCGGACATCCTCTGCCGCTGGGGCGGCGAGGAATTCGTCCTGCTGCTCAAGGACACCTCGGTGGAACAGGCGCGCGCGCTGGCGCAAAAAATCCGCCAGCAAACCGAACAGAGCACGTTCCACTACAACGGCAGCGACTTGCGCATCACCACCAGCATCGGCCTGGCGCAGCTGGATGCCGACGAGTCCCTCGAACAACTGTTGCTGCGTGCCGACCGCGCGCTCTACCGCGCCAAACAAGGGGGGCGCAATCGCCTCTGCGAAGAACACCCATGAGCGCCTCGACCGTCCACTGCCCGTGTTGCGGGCAACTCAACCAATGCGCCCAGGCGACCTCGGACACACCCGTGGAACAATGCTGGTGTTTCGCGGTGCGCATCGATTCCCAGCGGCTCGCCAGCTTGCCCGCCGCCGAGCGCAACCACGCCTGCCTGTGCCCGCGTTGCGCACAAGGCTTGCCGCAGGCCGATAGCGACAACTCGGCAAACTGATGCGCCTCGATCGCTTCCTCAGCAACCTGCCCGCCTTCAACCGCCAGGACGTGCGCCACCTGCTCGCCGGCGGGCGGGTGTGCGTGGACGGCCAGGCGGTGCGCGACGGCCGCTGCGAAATACGGGTGTTCAGTCGGATCGAGGTCGACGGACAGCTGCTGCAGGCCGGCAAGGCCGCGCGCTATTTCATGCTACATAAACCGCTCGGCGTGGTCAGCGCCACAGAACACCCCGAACACCGCACCGTACTCGACCTGTTCGACGAGCCGGACAAACACGAGCTGCACCTGGCCGGGCGCCTGGACCTCAACACCAGCGGTCTGCTACTGGTGACCAACGACGGTCAATGGTCGCGCCGCGCCACCAGCCCCGGCGGCAAGCAAGCCAAGGTCTACCGGGTCGAGACCCGCGATGAGATCGATCCCGCCTGCGTCGAGGTGTTCGCCCGCGGTCTGTATTTCGGCTACGAAGACCTGACCACCCTCCCCGCCGTCCTCGAGATACTCGCGCCCCGGCAAGCCCGGCTGACGCTGTTCGAGGGCCGTTATCATCAGGTCAAGCGCATGTTCGGGCACTTCCGCAACCCGGTCGTCGGCCTGCATCGTTCGAGCATGGGCGCAATCCAGCTCGATCCGGACCTGGCTCCAGGCCAGTATCGCGCGCTGACTGCGCAAGAAGTTGCCAGCTTCTAACGGGCACTGACGCCAACTCAGCAAAGAGTCACACCCAACCGAAGCCACCCGATAAACGGTAGCATCCTAAGCGAATAAACGCTTGTCAGGGTCCAGGGCCGCTGCTTAAATCAAACCACAAGGTCTTAACGTGACTAGACAGTCACAAGAGCCATTCAAGCGTTCTTTCGGTTGTTGCGCACTGCGCGAATGTGGGTTCCTGCCTGGTAACACGAAGTTGCCCCGCACCCTTCCAAGGGCCGCGGCGGACGAGCTGTTTCAGCCCTAACTGATTGAAAATAAAAAACTTATAAAAAATTCCCACCTGACATTGGTTTGTCATGTTCGGGCGCTTTCCTGACTGTCCTATTTGCCCGGTTAACGACCTTGGTTCGCTAGCCATGCCCAATTTTGCGCCAGGAGGAAACGATATGAAGCCAGCTACCGCTGTCATCGATATCAACAGAACTTACAAGGTTCACACGGAGTTTTACGCTAACCCGGCCGCCCGCAAGACCATCATCCTGGTCAACGGTTCTCTGGCCACCACGGCCTCATTTGCGCAAACGCTTCGCTACCTGCACCCGCACTTCAACGTGGTGCTGTACGACCAGCCCTATGCCGGTCAATCCAAACCGCACAACAGCCACAACCGGCCGATCAGCAAGGAAGACGAAGCCAACATTCTGCTGGAGTTGATCGAACACTTTCAGGCCAACCACCTGCTGTCGTTTTCATGGGGCGGCGTGGCCGCCATGCTGGCCCTGGCTCAACACCCGGCACGCATCGAAAACGCGGTGATCAGCTCGTTCTCGCCACGGCTCAACCGGCCGATGCTCGACTACCTGGGCAATGCCCTCACTCACCTGCATGCGGTGGACGGCGACAGCGTCGGCCATCTGATCAACAACACCATCGGCCAATACCTGCCGTCGCTGTTCAAACGCTATAACCACCGCCATATCAGCAGCCTGGATACGCACGAGTACCTGCAGATGCATTCGCACATCAGCCAGGTGATGCATAGCGACACGCACTGTCAGTTGGAGCACCTGGCGACCATCGAAACGCCGCTGCTGTTCGTCAACGGCGAGCACGACGCTTACACCTCGCCCGAGGACATACGTCTATTCGAAGGCACGATCAAACGCTGCCAGTTCGCCACCATCGATAACGCCGGCCATTTTCTCGACATGGAACACAAAAACGCCTGGCTGCAATGCCGCGCCGTGCTGCTGGGTTTCCTGCTGGGCCCGGCCCGCGCCACGACCGGCTATCGAGCACAGACCGATCTACAACACGCGATCGCCGTATGATCCCGCTCCCCTGGCAAGGCAACTCGGCAGCGAGTTGCCAAAGCCGGACTTCATTTTGCCGACGAACTCCGGTATAAAGGCACCCGCTGCGGGCGTCGTATAATGGCATTACTCCAGCTTCCCAAGCTGATAACGAGGGTTCGATTCCCTTCGCCCGCTCCAGATCCCTAACGAAAAAGCCCTGCTCATGCAGGGCTTTTTCGTTTCCGCCAATACCCAACCCTCCCAATCGATTGCACCGCTGGATAATCGAAGCGCCTCCCATGCTCGAGGCCATCGCGCCAAAAGCCATTAAGAAACGCCGTTATCGCAACAAACAATCGCCCCGCCATTAAAGTAATAGCAACCTTCTGCGATGTGCTATCAACCAACACCGCTTATCCGATCTTTTCTATAAGCGCCAAAACACTACGAACCAAATCCCGTACCTGGGCTTCTTAAAGCATGTAAGGCTAACAACAGCCTTAGTGTTTAAAAGAGGATTTTAAAAATGCCTAGCAACAGTAACCCTGGAAACTTTGCTAACGATCGGGCGAAAGCATCCGAAGCAGGCCGTAAAGGCGGTCAGAACAGCGGAGGCAACTTCGCCAATGATCGTGCAAAAGCCTCGGAGGCAGGCCGCAAAGGCGGCTCGCACAGCCATGGCGGCGGTCGCAGCTCTTAGCTTACCTGTATGAGCTAGTCCCGAAGCGGAGGCCACGGACAAGCCTTCGCTTCCGCCTGACCGATTACTTATCGCTTAATCGCCAGCGCGCGACACCAGGCGCAGGTGCGCTCGTTAGTTATTTGATCGGCCATTAAATACGCAACGGGATATCGCTGCGTTAATTGCTCGTGCCTGATATTGCCAGCCTATAACTCAGCACTTAATGAATTCGATAGCGTTGCGACACAAACCTTTGGTTATTGCTTGCCACTCGCTTGCTTATTACCTGCTCGACCATTTGTCTATTAGCTGAAACGAGCGACCGGGGCACCCACTCAGCATTACCTGAGACCAACTGCCGGTCTCGCGAAATGAATAAGTAACCGGAGGTCTGATGGAAACCTTAACCAGCCTGCTCGATGCCAAGGGCTGCCCCTTGGGTCAACAAAAATTCACCTGGCGAGAGATGTCCAGCAAGCCGATCAGCAAACTGGACGACGATGCGTTCACCCGTGTGCGGATCATTTTGATGAACGGCATCGAGGTCGATGCGCTACGCCTCAAGCATATCGGTGCGCGCTTCAATCGCGAGCTGCGCCTGCCCCTCGCCGAAGTGCGGCGTGCCGAGCAACATCAGGCGACCATGGTCAACTGGTTGCTCTCGGCCGATCATTCTCCGCTGGAAACCACCGTGGCTTATGAGCAGGTGGCGATCGAAGTCACCGCCGCCGTGGCGCAACGCGAGCCCGACCCGTATCAGGCGCAGACCTATCGTTTCGGCCTGCTCGAGGATTTCGATCACCTCTATCGCTACGCCGCCATGCTCGATCGCCTGGAAGGCAAGGACGCCAACAACATTCTCCAGGGCTATACCGACATCATCCCCAGTCGTCCCACCACCGTGCACCATCGCGCGCCGGAGGACGACCTGCGCAGCGCCTATCAACGCGACTCCGCGGAGCTGATCACCAAGATCCATGCGGCGATGATCACCGCAGCCGAATACCAGACCCACGACTACTACATGAACATCGGCCCGACCTTCGCCGACCCGGTGGCGCGGCAGCTGTATGCGGAAATCGCCTCGGTGGAGGAACAGCACGTCACCCAATACAGCTCCCTGCAGGACCCGGACGAGAGCTTCCTGGAGAAGTGGCTGATTCATGAAGCCATGGAGGCTTACAACTACCACAGCTGCGTCGAGCAGGAGAGCAACCCGAGGATCAAGGCGATCTGGGAGCGCTTCCTCGATTACGAACTGGGCCATCTGCAATTGGTCTGCGAACTGTTCAAAACCCACGAACGCCGCGACCCGCAGGAAATTCTCGGCGGCAGCTTGCCCAAGCCGGTCGAGTTCAAGAGCCAACGCGAGTTCGTGCGCAAGGTGTTGAAAGAGGAAATCGATCTGCGCACCAAGGGCACCGAGTACGTCGATAGCCAGCAGGAAGGAGCCGCTAGCCGCGAATACCGTGATCAATTGAATTCCGAGGGCACCGCGGTGGAAACGGCATCGGCCGGTTATCACTGGGCTCCCGGCACCGAACTCATGCAAAAGGCTTCTTAATCAGTGCTTCTCACGGAGAACCGAAATGCACAATGCAACCGAGATGGGACTCAACTACACCGGGGCGAAGATGTCGCCGATCGACAGCGAGCGGCAGGTCAAGGCCGCACAGGAGGTGCCGCCCGATATTCCCGGCGACGAACAGAAAATCGCCTTGGTGCGTAGCGCACATATCGATGAGGCGGAAAAAATCGGCTCGGTGCCGATCCCCGGCTCCGCCAAGGGCATGCTCAAAACCGCCTTGAACAAACTGGTGGGGGTCAGCCCGGAAGTGCTGATCGATAAGCTCGGCGAACGCCTGGCATTCGAGCGCACCGGCACCCGGCTCTATGAGGCCTTGATCGCCAAGGCCCAGACCATGGAGTTGGATACAGAAATGCTGAACACCCTGAACCGCTTCCGCAGCGAGGAGTTGGAGCATTTCCAATTACTGGTGCAAGCCTTTGAAAAGCTGGGGGCCGATCCGACCGCCATGACGCCCTGCGCCGATGTCATGGGGGTAGCGTCGATGGGGCTGCTGCAGGTCATCAGCGACCCGCGAACCAATTGGGCGCAATCGCTCAATGCACTGCTGACCGCCGAGCTGAGCGACAACGCCGGTTGGGAAATGCTTATCGAACTGGCCCGTATCAGCGGGCAGAGCAGCCTCGCCGACAGCTTCCAGACGCCGCTGGATCAGGAGCAAATCCACTTGGCGACGGTCAAGGAATGGTTGAACGACGAGATCAGCCGGCAAGTGTAGTACCTTGCCAGCCCGCGCCAGCCGGACGGCAACCGCGGGCTGGTTCATAAGCGCGATACGGGAGCTCAAGCCTTGCAAGCGGCGGCTATTGAATTTTCGCCGGGCCATGGGCTCACAAACTAGCAGGCCGTTGAAAAACGTAGGCGAGGTAGCCGAGACAAGGCAAAAACAGGCGAGGAAGCGGACTGGGCTCGCACGCGAGTTTACGAGCTGTAAATGAGCATTCCGACTGAGCTCGCATCCGAGCCTGTTTTTAACGCCGTATCGGCAACGCAGGTAGTTTTTCAACAGCCTGCTAGGTCGCTCACAGCCTGGCGAATCCACCATGAAGACCTCCGCCCCGATATCCATTACCGGGCCCGCCGCCCCGTCGCAGGCTCATCGCGGAACGGCGAGCGCGGTCTACCATGCCCTGATGACGAACGACGAGCAGGGATTGCGGCTCGGCCGGGCCTTTCTCGAGCGACAGTTGCAACGGGCCGCGCGCCTGACCTGCGACCTGCCCGAAACCCCTGAGCAGCTGAGCGAATGGGCCAGGCAAGGGGCCCATGCGACCAGCGGGGCGTACCAGCGCTACCTCGAAGGCCGCGCGCAGGGCCAGCCGCGGCGCTACTTCGGCAACCGCGCCCATGCTTTGTATTTTCTCCAGGCGATGGCGCCGACCAAACTGGTCGACGGGGCCTGGCTGTATGGCCTGTTGCCGCGATGGCGCGAGCAACGCTTTCGCAGGCTGATCCAGCGCTATCTGCAACGACTCGGCAACGGCGACCCGGCGCAGCATGGTGCGCTACGGTACAACAACCTACTGGCCGAACACGGCTGCACGGCGCCCGCATGGCTGAGCGACGAGCATTTCGTCGAGGGCGCGCAGCAATTGGCGCTCGGCCGCCTGGCCGCCGACTACCTGCCGGAAGTGATCGGTTACAGCCTCGGCCATGAGCAGTTGCCGCTGTCGATCAGCGCATTCGAGTTGCACGAACTGGATATCGACCCTCACTGCTTTCATGCGCACCCCGGTATCGGTGGCGGCCATGCGCCCAAGGCCGTACAGGCGGTGCTCGACAACCTGCCGGCGGCGGGCGATGCCCAGGGCTTTTATCGGCGCGTCGCGCTTGGCTATCGCCTCAACCGATTGGGCCTGCATGCGAGCGCGGCAATCGCCGCCTTCGATCTGGAACGGGAGCTACTGGCGATGCTCGAACGCAAGCGCGCGGTCGCCGGCGCCATGCCCTCGGATTTCTGTCGCATCGGCGGGCGCACGGTCAAACAATGGCTGAGCCAGCCCGGACAACTCGGCGATCTGCTCGTCGCCTTGTGCAAGCGTGGCTGGATCCAGCGCCACAGAAACCCGCAGCACAGCCACTTCTGGCGGTTGTTGCAGAGCGAATACGCGGTGATGTTCGGGCGCTATGAGCGGCAACTGCTGCACGACTGGATCGCCGGCGACTGGCTGCAGACACGGCCAAGTGCGAATCACCCGCTCGCGCCCCGGCGGCATGATCCGCCGCCCATGGCGCCGAGGTGCGCTGCTGGCGACGGCGCCCTCGATAAGCAATTACGCGAACTGGCCGAGCCCGCGCGTAGCGCCCGGCTGATCGAGCTGATGGCGCCGACCGCTAACGCGACGCCAATCGGTCTGGCGGCCACCCGCCTGTTCGCCAGTTTGCTGCGATGAGCCGCCTCAGCTCTTGAGCCGGTAGCCGGTCTTGAAGATCCAGGCGACGGTGGCCACGCAGAGCAGCAGAAAGCCGCCGATCATCCCCAGGCTAAGCGCCACGTTGACGTCGGACACGCCGTAAAAGCTCCAACGGAACGCGCTGATCAGATACACCACCGGGTTGAACAGGGTGACGGTCCGCCATACCGGCGGCAGCATGCTGATCGAATAGAAGCTGCCGCCGAGAAAGGTCAGCGGCGTGACGATCAGAGCCGGCACTATTTGCAGCTTTTCCCAGCCGTTGGCCCAGACGCCGATGATGAAGCCGAACAGGCTGAAGGTCAGCGCGGTAAGTACCAACAACGCCAGCATCCACACCGGATGAAGAATCTCGAAGGGCACGAACAGGCGCGCGGTGACCAGGATGATCACCCCGAGGATCACCGACTTGGTCGCCGCCGCGCCGACATAGCCGATAAGAATCTCCAGGTAGGACACCGGCGCCGACAGCACCTCGTAAATCGTTCCCGAGTACTTGGGCATATAGATGCCGAACGAGGCGTTGGAAATGCTCTCGGTGAGCAGCGCCAGCATGATCAGCCCCGGCACGATAAAGGCGCCGTAGCTGACGCCCTGCACCTGGGTCATGCTCGAACCGATGGCCGAGCCGAACACCACGAAATACAGCGAGGTGCTGATCACCGGGGTGGCGATGCTCTGCAACAGAGTGCGCCAGGTGCGGGCCAGTTCGAACAGGTAGATGGCGCGGATCGCATAGAAATTCATGCACGTGACTCCGTTTCAGGTCGTTGAGAAGCGTCGCGAGCGATGGCTAGGCAAGGCGAAGTCAGGCGAGGCCGCGGAGTGTACGAGTTGTACATGAGCAGGCCGAGCCTGACTTCAACGCGGCATAGCCGAGCGCAGTAGCTTCTCATCGACCTGACACGAGGGTTACGAAGATATCTTCCAGCGAACTCTGACTGGACTGTAAATCCTTGAAGTCGATGCCGTGCTGGGCCAGGTCCTTGAGTAGTTCGGCAATGCCGGTGTGCTCGCTCTGGGTGTCGAAGGTGAAGACCAGGGCGTGGCCCTCGTCGGTCAGCTCCAGCGGGTAGCGCGCCAATTCGGCCGGCAGATTGCTCAGGGGTTGCTGCAATTGCAGGCACAACTGCTTCTTGCCGAGCTTGTGCATCAGCACCTGCTTGTCCTCGACCAGGACGATCCGCCCCTTGCTGATCACCCCGATACGATCGGCCATTTCCTCGGCCTCCTCGATGTAGTGAGTGGTGAGGATGATGGTCACCCCACGCTCGCGCAGGCCGCGCACCATGTTCCACATATCGCGGCGCAGCTCGACGTCGACGCCGGCGGTGGGCTCGTCGAGAAACAATATCTGCGGCTCGTGGGACAGCGCCTTGGCGATCATCACCCGGCGCTTCATCCCGCCGGACAACTCGAAAAGCCGCGCGTCCTTCTTCTCCCATAGCGAGAGGTCGCGCAACAGGCGTTCCAGATAAGCCGGATCGGGCTTCTTGCCGAACAGGCCGCGACTGAATTTGACCGTCGACCAAACGCTTTCGAAGGCGTCGTTGAACAGCTCCTGGGGCACCAGACCGATCTGCGAACGCGCCGCCCGGTAGTCGGCGATGATATCGTGGCCGCCCACCAATACCTTGCCGGAACCGGGATTGACGATGCCGCAGACGATGCTGATCAGCGTGGTCTTGCCGGCGCCGTTGGGGCCGAGCAAGGCGAAGATCTCGCCCTTGCGGATATCCAGGTCGATGCTCTGCAGCGCCGGATGACCGGAGGCGTAGGTCTTGCTCAGTTGCTGGATCGAAATCACCGGTTGCACGGGCTGGCCTTGGCTAAATAAGGAAGAGGCAGAGTGTATGAAAACTCTGGCGGCGTGCAACGGCGACGTGCCACGGCCGGCTTGCCACTCGCACCGCTACTAGGGTTATGTCGCTGCAGGTTCGGCTGTAGCAGCGGAGCATCGCGCAGAGGATGAACAGTCAGAACAACAGCCGGTCGTGAGAGACGGCAGTCGGCCGATTCTGTTGAAAAAGTAGCTTCAGCGGCATCCTGCCGGTCAGGTGTCCCT
>NZ_CAMPHV010000063.1 GCF_946886105.1 uncultured Pseudomonas sp.
CTCGCGCTAAAACAGGCTCCGGCGCGGTCGCGATGAAACGGCAACAGACCCTAGCCCAGCCCCGTCATCCGCGACAGCCTCAGAGCAGCCCCAATTGTTCGACGTGCGGCGCGACCATCGGTTCGGGTAAAGCCGGCAAACCCGGCAGGCGCAGCATCAACTGCTGATGGAAGCGCATGGCCAATTGCGGTGCCAGGCGGTTGTCCGAGGTATGCAGGAACACATAGGGCGTGCGCCCCTCCTCGATCCAGGCGGCGACTTTATCCAGCCAGGGCGCGATAAAGCTGTCGTTGGCGGCCAACTCTGGATGGCCGATAAAACGCAGTTGCGGCGCCTGGCTGAAGGCTGTCGGGCGCAATGGCAGGCGCGGCTTCTTGGCTTGCGCATGCAGCACCGCGGGCTCGCTCGATGCGCAGCTGAACAATGCCCGCGAATCCAGGCAGATTCGCTCCACACCCTGGTTCAGCAGTAAGCGGTTGAGCGCGCGTTCTTCCTCGCCCTTGGCGAAGAACGCCGGGTGGCGGACCTCGACGGCCAACGGCTGGCCCGCCCAGTGCTCGATAAAGCTCGCCAACTCGGCCATGCGCGACGGACCGAAGCTGGCCGGGAGCTGTAACCAGAAGGGTGCAACGCGCGCGCCCAGCGGCGTGAGCAAGTGGCGAAAGTCATCGGCGGCGCTCAGTTGCTCGCGCAGATCGCCGCTATGGCTGATATCGCGCGGCAGCTTCGCGCAGAAGCGCAAATGCGCCGGCATCTGCGCAGCCCAGCGGGCGACCGTCTCGGGCGACGGTCGGGCATAAAACGTGGTGTTGCCTTCCACCGCATTGAACACTTCGGCGTAACGCGGCAGGAAATCCGCGGTGCGCGCGCCATCCGGATACAGCGAACCGCGCCAGGCGGGCTCACTCCATGAAGGGCAACCGAGGAAATAAGGCAACATCAGGCGTAGAGATCGAGACCCAATACTTCCTGGGCACCGGCATCCTGAGCGTAGGCGGCGGTCGAACTGTAACTGGCGATGGCTTGGGCGGCGCGGTTGCTCAGGGCTGGCTGGTAACCGCGATCGAGGGTCGCCGGCAGGCTATCGCTGCTGGCGTTGGAAGCCTGTACGCGCCGCAGTTGCGGGGTTTGTTCGAAGCCTTGGCTGCTGGCCGGGGCCGCCGGTTGTTCGCGGCGTGCCTCTACCTCGCGTTGCGCTTCGCGAAAAGGCGTGACCGCCGTCCCCGAACGGGGGCCGCGATCCGGCGCAAAGGAAGGAATGGAGGCGTCGATACGCATCGGCTAGTGCTCGGCCTGGTCAGTCAACTGTGGATGGAAGTAATGGCAATCTAGCCGCCCCGGCCTGCCTTGGCAATGCGAGACATAAAACTGACGTCAGGCATGCGACGGAAGGTGTGCGGCACGGGCGCAATGGCCATTCCATACGGGCAATTCGCACAGATGTGCTCAACCCACCTGCTTGGCGACGACGACCTTGTCGCGCAGGTACACCGGTTGCGCCTGGTCTGCCACGACCGCCTCGCCGCGCGCCCAGGCGAAGCCCGCCAGGCTGAGCAGGTCCTCGGCATGCGGCAACATGGCGGCGTCCCGCCCGGTGACCTTCACCGCAAGCCGCTCTGCAAAGGCGCCCCAGCCGGTGCCGGCGCCAAACCATTCGCCGCTCGCACTTCTGGGTAACTCGACCTGCTCGGGCGCCAATACCGCCTCGACGCCCTGCAAACGCATCTCGCCGTTCTCGGCACGGTAACAACCCCAGTAGACCTCATCCATTCGCGCATCGATCGCCGCGGCCACTTGCATGGCGGCGTGCTCACGCTGGGCGCGCTGGGCCAATACCGCCAGGTTGGAAATCGGCAGCACCGGGCGATCCAGGGCGAAAGCCAGGCCCTGGACCACGCCAACGGCGATGCGCACGCCGGTGAAAGCACCCGGGCCACGGCCGAAAGCAATGGCATCCAGCGCCGACAAGGGCACGTCGGCCTCGGCCAGCAGCTGTTTGATCATCGGCAGCAGACGTTGCGCATGCAGACGCGGAATCACTTCGTAATGGCTGATCACCTTGCCGTCGTGCAGCAAGGCGACGGAGCAAGCTTCGGTCGCGGTATCCAGGGCCAGCAGAGTGGTCATCGTTATTCAGGCAGATTGACGAGTGGGCGGGCATTAAAACGGCTTGAGGTTTTTTTTTCCAGCCTAATCATTAGGGCCTGTCGCCATTTGAGTAAGAGGCGCCGGGCGCTGCTTCCGTAGGGTGGGTTAGTGGCGCGAATGCCAGTCCTCCAGGCGCAGATGCAGGTCGTGCGCCGCGTAACCCACCAGGCGACGGATGGCGTTGCGCCGATGGTCGGTCACGCCGCACCAGGCACGACGAGTAGACGGACAAACGCAACAGGCAACTGCCCCACGAATCTGGGCCAATGCTTCAACGATATGAGTTTGCTCTTATAGATCAATTGGGCCATTCAAAACGGCAACAGACAGACCCCTAGGGTCTGTCTGGCAACAAGCACGCACCGGGCCAGAACAGCCCGGTGCCCCCTCGGTAAACGGCGGTTTACCAGGGCTCGATGACGGTCTCTGCTTCCCAGCCTTGCAAGGGCGCCTTGGACCAAGTGCCGTAAGTCGCATTGGGGAAGACGATCCACTCGGTGCCCCATTTGCCCGATTCGGCGGCCACGGTGGCGCGCTGATCGGCCAGCGGCGTCTTGCGGAAACGACCATCAAAGTCATGCAGCGTATCGCCCAGCAACAGCACGATCTGATGATCGGCGCTGACGATGGCGCGCCGCTCGACCTTGGGTGGCCCCAGTAACAGCACGCTTTCCGCCGAAATCTGGGGCAGGCCGAGCTTGCTCAGGGTCGCCAGGGTGTGTGGCTTCTGCTTGTCGGCACGGTCCGATATGTAGCGAATGGTCACGCCCAGACTGTCGGCGTGCTGCAGGAATTGCTTGGCGCCGGGGATCAGCTGCGGAGTCCCGTCACGCTCCCAGGGCAGCCAGGTGTCCCAAGCGTCATAGGTGTGGCAATTGGCAAGATCCCGCGCCAACAGGGCACTATTATCAATGACGGTTTCATCGAGGTCAGTAACGATGGCCAACTTCGATGGGTCTTTCGCGGCGGCCACTGCCGCATCCAGCTTCAGCGTAGCGATATTGTAGGCCTGCAGCTGCAGGGCCTGAACTTCCGCCGACTGCTGCTGAAAGCGCAGCCCCATGGCGAACTCGGCGACGGCACAGTCCGCCTTGGCTTGCGTCTTGGCATCGGCGAAGGCCGCGGGGCTCCCCACCAGCGCTAGCGCAAGGCCCAACCAGATAGCACTCTTTGCTGTTTTTTCGGTCATTGAACGCGCTCTCTTTCTTAGTATGGGTTAAGACCTGAAGTCTACGACCATCTCGCCGTGGTATAGACCAGATTCCGATGCTAGCCTAGGCGAGCAAGGTTACTGTTCTGTGAACGACGTTGAGCGGTTCCAGCGCGCCAACCGCAGAAACGACAACGGCCCGCAAATGCGGGCCGTTGGCTAACTGTGAATAGCTGCTTAGTTGAGTGCAGCCAACACCTTGGCGGTGATTTCGTCCACCGAGCCGACGCCAGCGATGGCGCTGTACTTCGGGGTGCCGTTGGCGGCGGCCAGCTGCTGGTAGAAATCCACCAGGGGCTTGGTCTGCGAGTGGTAGACCGACAGGCGATGACGCACGGTTTCTTCCTTGTCGTCTTCGCGCTGAATCAGCTCTTCGCCGGTTTCGTCGTCTTTGCCCGCGACTTTCGGCGGGTTGTGTTCGGTGTGGTAGACGCGACCCGAGGCCGGGTGTACGCGGCGGCCGGCGATGCGGCTGACGATCTCTTCGTCATCGACGGCGATTTCGATCACATGGTCGATATCCACACCGGCTTCTTTCATCGCTTCGGCTTGCGGGATGGTGCGCGGGAAACCGTCGAAGAGGAAACCATTGGCGCAATCCGGCTGAGCGATGCGCTCTTTGACCAGGTTGATGATCAGGTCGTCGGAGACCAGACCGCCGCTGTCCATGACGCTTTTGGCGAGCAGACCGAGTTCGGTGCCCGCCTTGACCGCGGCGCGCAACATATCGCCCGTGGAGATTTGCGGAATACCAAACTTCTTGGTGATGAAACCAGCCTGGGTACCTTTACCGGCACCGGGCGCACCCAGCAGAATCACGCGCATCGATGTGCTCCTCAAATTTAACTAGAAATCGTCGTAGGACTCGCCTCTTGGGGCCAATCTCGGAATTGTTTGGACAGCGCCTGGGTGCCAGAGCGTCGAAAGGCCGATCAAGATACACAGCGCACCCCTGGCGCACAAGCCACCAAAAGTCGGATAGCCCTGCGCCCTGAGACCCACCCCCAAGGGTCGATAGGCGCGGGCTCCAGGCCACGCCCAGGGTGGCCCGGAGCGGGTCGCGAGGCGGTTAACCGGTATTGCGCAAGCCCGCCGCGATACCCGCCACGCTGACCAGCAACGCCTGTTCCAGAGGGCTGTCGGCCTGGTTTTCGCGCCTGCGCGAACGGGCCAGCAGCTCGGCCTGGAGCAGGTGCAACGGGTCCAGGTAGGTGTTGCGCACGCTGATCGATTCCAGCGTCTCCGGGCTATGGGCCAATAACTGCGACTGCCCGGTCAAACCCAGCACTGCGGCTATGGCCTGCGACAATAGGTCGCGTAAATGCGCACCCAAAGGTCGCAATTTCGGTTCCACCAGGCGCTCGTCATATAGATGCGCAATGGCCCCGTCGGCCTTGGCCAGAACCATCTCCAGCATATCGATGCGGGTGCGGAAGAACGGCCAGCGCTCGCGCATCTGCCCCAGCAGTTCGCCGTCGCCGCGTTTCAAGGCGTTGGCCAGGGCGTGCTCCCAGCCCAACCAGGCCGGCAACATCAGGCGCGTCTGGGTCCAGGCGAAAATCCACGGAATCGCGCGCAGGCTCTCCACCCCACCCTCGCGGCGCTTGGCCGGGCGACTGCCCAAAGGCAAGCGACCGAGCTCCTGTTCCGGCGTGGCCTGGCGGAAATACTCGACGAATTGCGGATGCTCGCGCACCACGCCGCGATAGGCCGCGACGCCATCGCTGGCCAGTTTGTCCATCAGCTCGCGCCAGGCCGGCTCCGGTGTCGGCGGCGGCAGTAAGGTGGCCTCGAGCACGGCGGCCAGGTACAGATTGAGGTTCTGCTCGGCGATATCCGGCAAGCCGAATTTGAAGCGGATCATCTCGCCCTGTTCGGTGGTGCGGAAGCGCCCCGCCACCGAACCGGGCGGCTGCGACAGGATGGCCGCATGGGCCGGGCCGCCGCCGCGGCCGACAGTGCCGCCGCGACCGTGGAACAGCAGTAGCTCGACGTCATGTTCGCGGCAGATCCGCACCAGGGTTTCCTGGGCGCGGTACTGGGCCCAGGCCGCGGCGGTGGTGCCGGCGTCCTTGGCCGAGTCGGAATAGCCGATCATCACTTCCTGGGGCCCGTGCAAGCGCGCGCGATAGCCATGCAATTCGAGCAAGCGGGCGATCACCGGGCCGGCGTTGTCCAGATCGGCGAGGGTTTCGAACAGCGGTACCACGCGCATCGGCCGTTCTAAACCGGCTTCTTTGAGCAGCAACTGCACCGCCAGCACATCGGAAGCCGCACCGGCCATGGAGATCACGTAGGAACCCAGGGAAGCCGCCGGCGCCGCGACCACTTCGCGGCAGGTGGCGAGCACCTCCTCGGTTTCGCCGCTGGGTTTGAAGTGCCGGGGCAACAATGGCCGGCGATTCTCCAACTCGCTCAGCAGGAACCCCACGCGGGTGTCTTCATCCCACTCGGCGTAACGGCCCAGGCCCAGGTAATCGGTGATTTCGCTCATGGCGGCGGTGTGGCGGCTGGAATCCTGACGCACATCCAAACGCACCAGAAACAGCCCGAAGGTCGCCGCCCGCCGCAGGCAGTCGAGTAGCGGGCCTTCGGCGATCACGCCCATACCGCAGTCGTGCAGCGACTGATAACACAGCTCCAGCGGCTCCAGCAGCTCGCGGTTGTCCTGCAGCACCGCGGCAGGCGGCTCGACCTGCTCGTGCAACGCCGCCTGGGCCCAGCTGCGGGTGGCGCGCAGGCGCTCGCGCAATTGCTTGAGCAAGCTGCGGTAAGGCTCCGAGCTGTCGCCGACCCGCGCCAGCAGTTCGGCGCTGGCCTGCTGCATGGACAGCCCGGCGGCCAATTGCTCGATATCGCGCAGGTACAGGTCGGCGGCCATCCAGCGCGCCAGCAACAGCACTTCACGGGTGACCGCCGCGGTGACATTGGGGTTGCCGTCGCGGTCGCCGCCCATCCAGGAGGCGAAGCGGATCGGCGCAGCCTCCAGCGGCAGATGAAAGCCGGTCGCCGCATGCAGCGCCTGATCGGCTTTACGCAACACATTGGGCAGTGCCTGCCACAGCGAATGCTCGATCACCGCAAAGCCCCACTTGGCCTCGTCCACCGGGCTGGGACGGCTGCGGCGGATTTCCTCGGTGTGCCAGGCCTCGGCGATCAGCCGATGCGAGCACTGCCGCACCTGATCGCGCTCGGCGGCGGACAGATCGCTGTGATCGCCCGCGGCCAATTGCTCGGCGATGGCGTCGTATTTCTGGATCAGGGTACGCCGCGCGACTTCGGTCGGGTGGGCGGTCAGCACCAGTTCGATATCCAGCCGGCCGAACTGCCGCGCCAGGGCTTCGCCGGCATGGCCGCTGGCCTGCAGACGCTGCAGCAACTCGGACAGCACATGGGTCTCGAAAGGCTCCGGCTCGCCCGGTGCACGGCGCCGTACGCGGTGGTACTGCTCGGCGATATTGGCCAGGTTGAGAAACTGGGTGAAGGCCCGCGCCACCGGCAACAGCTCGTCGTCGGCCAGTTGATCGAGGCTCGCACTGAGCTGCTCGGCACCCGTCGCGGAGCCCTGCCGTGCGCCCTTGGCGCTTTTACGAATGCGCTCGATCTTGTCGAGAAACACCGGGCCGCGCTGAGCGCTGATGGTATTGCCCAATAGCTCGCCGAGCTGGTGCACGTCTTCGCGCAAACGCGCATCGATTTCCGCCATGACCACTGTCTCCGCTGATCCTTGAAGCCCAAGAGTGCCCAGCGCGGCAACTTCTTACAAGGGCGCGACTCCAACCCTCTACCTGTACAAAGGCGATCTAGGCTTAGAGAACGGCTCAGCTAGCAGCCACTAAGCCAATCGCACAACGGCCTTTCTCGATGGGCCCAAGGACAGACAAGCCATGAAGATTCGTGAATTAGTCAGCAACTGGGAAGAACACGCCAAAGGCCGGCTGACCGCCACACCCTACCAGGTGCATCTCGACGTGGAGGCCGCCGCGCGCCTGGCGGCGCTGGCCGAGATGTATCCCAAACGCAGCCCCGAAGAACTGCTCGGCGAATTGATCGGCGCCGCGCTCGAAGAACTCGAAGCGAGCATGCCCTATGTGCAGGGCAGCCAGGTGGTGGCGACCGACGAGCAAGGCGACCCGCTGTACGAGGACATCGGCCCGACCCCGCGCTTTCTCAGCCTGGCGCGCAAATACCTGCGCGAACTGAGCGCCCAGCTCGACAACACCAACCACTGACACCCCGCCCTCGGCAAGGCTGCCGCCCCGCTCCTGCTGGCCGCGGGGACAGCTTCGCCCGCCATCTTGTTCAGTAAAAAATACATTAGAGCAACGATCATCGGTAAAAACGCCAGATGCGCGTAAGCGACGTGCTTTTTCCTGAACATTTTTGTCCGCACCTGACTCACAAAAAACATACCGCCCGGGCCCGACGTCTTCAACGACGGGTATTTGCCTCCTGACGCATGCCTTCGGCGCCAGGGCCGGTTCTTATCGACCGGTAGCGAATGCGCGCCGGAAAACGACCAAGGAGGTGAAACCATGAACAATCAACAGCCACAGACTCGACTACACCAATGGAAACTCGCCTTGTTGGCTATCGGTGCCAGCCTGTTGCTGGCCGGCTGCGCCAGCAACCCACCCGATGAGCAAATCGCCGTTAGCCAAATGGCCGTCGATAGCGCCTTCAGCGCCGGCGCTCCCGAGTTCGCCACCCTGGAGATGAAACAAGCGCAGGAAAAGCTCAAAGAAGCGGAATTGGCGATGCAGGAAGAGAACTACCAGGAAGCCGAACGTTTTGCAGAACAAGCCGAGTGGGATGCCCGTCTGGCTGAGCGCAAGGCACGCGCGGCCAAGGCGCAGAATACGCTGCAGGAAGCCCAGAAAACGATCGAGCAACTGGGTAACGAAACCCTGCGCGGCACCCAGTCGGCGCCCAGCGGCAATCCGTAAACAGCCCAGCCCGCACTCGCTTCCGCCCACCCAACAGGATGACCACTATGCGTACCTCCATACTGCTTAGCACCTTGCTGGCGATGTGCATCGGCCTCGCCGGTTGTTCGTCGCAGCCCAACCCCAACCTGGAACAAGCGCGCAGCAATTACCAGCAACTACAAGCCGAACCAAAAGCCAGCAAATTCGCTGCGCTGGAAACCAAAAAAGCCGGCGAAATGCTCGAGAAAGCCGAACAGGCCCATCGCCAAGATGCCGACGAGGCTCGCGTCGACCATCTGGCGTATCTCGCCAACCAGAGCATCAAGGTCGCAGAACAGACCATCGACCTAGGCGCCGCAGAGCAACAGCTCAGCCAGATTTCGGCCCAGGGCGACCAAGCGCGCCTTGAGGCACGCGAGCGGCAGATTCAGGAATTACAGAGCCAACTCAATGCCAAACAGACGGACCGCGGCATGCTGGTCACCTTCGGTAATCTGCTATTCGATCTGGACCGCGCCACCTTGAAGCCCACAGCCATGGACAACATCGGCAAGCTGGCCAACTTCCTCAAACAACACCAGGACCGCCAGGTAATAATCGAGGGCTACACCGACAGCAGCGGTTCGGACACCTATAACCTGCGCCTATCCGAACAGCGGGCCAACTCGGTGCGCGACGCGCTGATCCGCATGGGCGTGAGCGCCGACCGCATCGTCACCAAGGGTTATGGCGAGCAGTACCCGGTATCGAGCAACGACTCCCCGGCCGGCCGGGCGATGAACCGCCGGGTCGATGTGACCATTTCCAACGACGATCAACCGGTCGCCCCGCGCTCGGCAGCCAGCGCGACTTGAGCCCCCGGCCATACCGGCCCCTCCGAGGAGGGACCGGTCATCGGCCAGATTCGTTGACGGCGCCGTTACTCGGCCGTGCAGCGAACCGCCTGCTTACGCTTGTCGACCAGTACGCCGCTCAAGCCCTTCTGCTCCAGGTCGAACAGCACCAGCACGCCATCGATGCACTGCGCCACTTGGCTGGCGGGCTTCAGCGAGACTTTGTAGTCCTCGCCGGGCACGGTCTTGAGCATGGTGAAATCCGCCAGCAGCAAGGCGTCCTCCGGCTTGGCGATGTGCAAATAACCGTAGTAGCCGAGCACCGCCACGGTGGCGCAGACGCTGACGACGCCGGTGAGGATCAGGGGAATTGGATTCAGTTCACGCATTACGGACTCTCGGAAAAGGAAACAGTCGCCAGCGCCCGGAGCATGCCGGCGGACTCAGCCGCGCAGCTTGATACAAGCGCGCCCACTTGGCCAGCCCGCGCGACTATTTGCCGCCAGCGCGTACCTCTTCGCGGGCCTTGAAGGTCGCCTCGTAGACCCGCTCGGCCAACCGCGAGAACGGTAGGCTTTGTATCCACACCGTACCACTGCCCTTGAGCGTCGCCAGCAGAACTCCCTCGCCGCCGAACAACATGCTTTTCAACCCGCCCGCCAGACCGATGTCGTAATCGATGCCCTGGGTAAAGGCCACCAGACAGCCGGTGTCCAGACGTAGGGTTTCGTCGTTCAGCTCTTTGCGGATCACCGTACCGCCGGCATGCACGAACGCCAGGCCGTCGCCTTCGAGCTTTTGCAGGATAAACCCTTCGCCGCCGAAGAAGCCGGCGCCGAGACGCTTGTTGAAGCTGATGCCGACCGCCGTGCCATGGGCCGCGCAAAGAAAGGCGTCCTTCTGGCAGATCAGCGTGCCGCCATGCTCCGCCAGCCGGATCGGCACCACGGTACCCGGGTAAGGCGCGGCAAAGGCCACCCGCGCCTGGCCTTTGCCGGCATTGGAAAAGTGCGTCATGAACAAGGATTCGCCGGTCAGCATGCGCTTGCCCATGCCCCACAACTTACCCAGCACGCCATTGCTCGAACCGTCGCCCATACGCGTCTCGAAACGCACGCCCTCGGTCATGTAATTCATCGCCCCGGCTTCGGCGATCACCGTTTCGCCGGGGTCGAGGATGATTTCAACGCTTTGCGCCGAAGCGCCGAGGATTTCGTAGTCGAGTTGGTGGCTGGGCATGGAGGTTCCTTCAGTCCGTTGGGTTAGCGGCGGCCGAGTTAGTCGTCAACAACACCGTAAATGAACGCCGCGTAACCCAACAAGAGGCCGGCGCGGTGTCGTGGATAGACAACGCCTGATAAGCCATTACACCGCATAGAGGCCTTGTTGGGTTACGCGGCGGCTGACGGCGATGTCGTTGCTTACACCGCGAAAGTCGCCGCTAACCCAACCTACGGTTTACAAGATATTCGCGTAGTCGGCTTCGATCCGATCCAGGCTTAAGTGATTCAAGAAGTTGGAGAAGCACATCCAGGCCGACAGCGAGTTCAGGTCGCTGAACTGCGGAGGCAGGTATTTCGGTGGCGCGACCAAGCCTTCATCGACCAGGCGACGCAGGATGCGCATGTCTTCCAGGGTGGTTTTGCCGCAGAACAGCAAGGGAATCTGTTCCAGCTTGCCCTTGCGCACGGCGAGTTGGATGTAGTTGTAAACCATGATGAAGCCTTTCAAATAGGACAGGTCCTTGGTGAAAGGCATGCCGTTGGGCGTCGAGCCGCGAAACACCCGGTTAGCATTGCTGTAGCTCTCTTCCTGGCTGAAACCTTGTTCGCGGTAGAACTCGAAAATCTGCAGGAAATCCGCACCCTCTTCGGCCATATGGATGGCGCGGGTGCGGTTGGTCAGCTTGCGCAGACGCGTCGGGTAGGAGGCGAAGGTGATCACTTCCATCAGGATCGCCAGGCCTTCCTGGGTCACCGTCGAAGATGGCGGTCCCTTGGCCAGGAAGGTACAGACCGGCTGGCTCAAACCGTTCAGCGTGGTCGCCACGTGCACCAGGCCCTCGTGCACTTCCAGCGCTTTCACATCGCGCTCGTTGAACAGCGCATCGGCGCGGATCTTGATGTAGTCGGCGCCCGCCGCCGCGTCGGCGAGAATCCCGTCGGACTCGAACACCCGAATGGTGCTTTCCGCTTCGCCGAATACCTTGTTCAAGCGGCTTTGCAGCAGGCTTACGGCCTCGCGGGCGCTGAGATTTTTCGGTTCGTCCTTGAGGTCGCCGCGGCTGTCGATGTTGTTCAGGAAGTCGGAAAACATCAGCCCCAGGTCGGCCAGCGTCGGGTCGCCGGCATGGAAGGCATCGGAGGCCGCGCCGTAGAGCTCCTGGGAGATCAGACCGAAATCCTCGGTGCCGCGGGCCTCGAGCATACGCACGACCATGCGGTATTCGCGGCACATGCGCCGCATGATCTGCCCCACCGGGTTGAACTGGCCGAGCTGGCGGGTGATATCGCGCTCGATATTCTGGAATTCGAGTTTTTTCGCCGCCGCATCGAAGGCCAACGGACGGCTGTCGTAATAAGCGCGATCGACCGCCGGCAACTTGCGGCCTTTGTGTTTGAGGAACTCGCTGCGGATGCTTTCATCCCACTTCACCGCGTCCAACACGCGGATCGGCGTTTGCGCCTCGACAATGCGATCGGATAATGCCCGAACGATCAGTTGGTAATCGTCCAACCCGGTATGACTGTTCATCCGCCCCTCGTACCCCGTAAAACTTACTGGCCCACACGCTGATAGCGCGCAACCTCGATAAACACGTCCGAGTTCGCCTGGTCGTCCAGGTACGCGAATACCTGTTCCAGCGGGCTGGTGATCAACACGCCATCGCCTTGCGGCATGTCCACGACTTCGCCGCGCAGCTCGCCCTGCTCCAGCTCCTGCAACACCCGGTCGATATCCAGGTTGTAGAGTACCAGTTCGTTGTCGTCGGTCAGCTCGAAGCCGGCGATGGCGAAATTGGCGCCGTACTTCTTCGACAGCCCGGCCGACAGGTACCAACGCTGGCCATGGTGGGCCACGGTGAAGCCGAACTCCTCGACGCTGTCGAGATTGTCCGGGCTGTCCACATAAGCCTTGGCTTTATAGACGTTGGATCCCGCGCGGCTGACGTACAGGTAGATCTGTTCGCCCCATTCGTTCTTGCGCGACCACTCGCCGAGCAATGGGATCGGCGCCGGCTCATTGGCCGGAATCGGGTCTTTGAAGGTAACCAGGCAACCACTCAACAGCAGAAAGGACAAGGCGGCAAGTAGGCGCCAAGCGTTCATCGTGTTCTCCTTGTGCAATCGGTTCACGCTCTTGCCCCAAACCGCGGGCTAATTCAAAGCCCCAAGACCAAGTGCATATAGCGCTTGAGGTTAGCCAGCATATCTTCTTTATCCAGATGCTCGACCCCATCGAGCAGGCCCTGATACTCCATCCGCACAATAATGCTCGTCAATAGTTTGGCATCCTGCTCGGGCTGTTGCGAGCCCAGCACCTCGAAGAACTGGTTGACCCCCTGCAAAAGTATCTTCTGATAGGCGCGCACCAGGCCGTGCAAACGAGGATTGAGCAAGGCCTCCTGATGAAAGGCCTGCTTGGCCAGCAGGTGATCACGGTGCTCGACCAACTGATCGCGCACGTATTCCACCGCCAATCCGGCGATTTCATTGGCCAGACGCCGACGCGCCTCGACACTGCCATCGAGCCGTCCGACCTGCTGCTGCAACAAGCCCTGGGTACTGCTCCAGACCTTGGCCATATGGACCGCGCTACGCTCGACGAACAGGGCGAAGGTATCGGTGATCAGGTCATTGATGTCCTTGAAGTAGTAAGTGGTGGCCGACAACGGCACCTCCGCTTCGGCCGCCACCGCGCGGTGGCGCACGGCACGTACGCCGTCGCGCACGATGATGCGCATGGCTGCATCGAGAATCGCTTGGCGCCGTTGTTCGCTGCCGTGCCTGCTGGCTTTGCGCCCGTGGTACTGAACACTTTCGGCGACGGCGTTAGCCACGTGGGTGGCGCTTTCCTGAACGGGGTTGGGAATCACGGTGGGACTGTCCTTTCTGACTGGCAAAGGGATGACTGATTAGTCAGCCACGGCAACCCATCTCCAGGCAATAAAAAGCCGCCCGTAGGCGGCTTTGGACCATCAGGCCTGCGGTCGCATATGCGGGAAGAGGATTACATCCCGAATAGACGGCGCATTGGTGAGCAACATCACTAAACGATCGATACCGATGCCCTCGCCGGCGGTCGGCGGCATGCCGTACTCCAGCGCACGGACGAAATCGGCATCGAAATGCATGGCTTCGTCGTCGCCGGCGTCCTTGTCGGCCACCTGGGCATGGAAGCGTTCGGCCTGGTCTTCCGCGTCGTTCAACTCGGAGTAGGCGTTGGCGATTTCGCGGCCGCCGATAAACAGCTCGAAGCGGTCGGTGACGCTCGGATTCTGATCGTTGCGACGGGCCAGCGGCGAGACTTCGAACGGGTACTGGGTGATGAAGTGCGGCTGCTCCAGCTTGTGCTCGACCAGCTCTTCGAAAATCATCACCTGCAACTTGCCCAGGCCCTCGAAGCCGAGCACCTTGGCCCCGGCCTTCTTGGCGATCTCGCGGGCCTTGTCGATGTCCTGCAGGTCGGCGGCGGTGATGTCCGGGTTGTATTTGAGGATCGAGTCGAACACCGACAAACGCGCGAAGGGCTCACCGAAATGAAACACCTTGTCGCCGTAAGGCACGTCGGTAGTCCCCAGAACCAGCATGGCCAGCTCGCGGAACAGTTCCTCGGTGAGGTCCATGTTGTCTTCGTAGTCGGCGTAGGCCTGGTAGAACTCGAGCATGGTGAACTCGGGGTTGTGCCGGGTCGAAACGCCTTCGTTGCGGAAGTTGCGGTTGATCTCGAAGACCTTCTCGAAACCACCGACCACCAGACGCTTGAGGTACAGCTCGGGCGCGATACGCAGGAACATTTGCATGTCCAGGGCATTGTGGTGCGTCTCGAACGGCTTGGCCGCGGCGCCACCGGGAATGCTCTGCAGCATCGGCGTTTCCACTTCGAGGAAATCGCGCTTCATCAGGAAGCTGCGGATATGCGCGATGACCTGCGAGCGCACGCGGAAGGTCTCGCGCACTTCCTCGTTGACCATCAGGTCGACGTAGCGTTGACGGTAGCGCTGCTCGGTGTCGGTCAGGCCGTGGTGCTTGTCCGGCAACGGGCGCAGCGATTTGGTCAGCAGGCGCACCTCGGTCATTTCCACGTAGAGGTCGCCCTTGCCGGAACGCGCCAGGGTGCCCTCGGCGGCGATGATGTCACCCAAGTCCCAATGTTTGACCTCGGCAAGCTTCTCTTCAGACAGGGTTTTGCGGTTGACGTAGACCTGGATGCGCCCGCTCATGTCCTGGATGACCATGAAGGAGCCACGATTGAGCATGATGCGACCGGCCACCTTGACCGGAATCGCGGCTTCGGCCAGCTCTTCCTTGGTCTTGTCGACGTACTTTTTCTGCAATGCCGCGCAATAGCTGTCGCGGCGGAAGTCGTTGGGGAAGGCGTTACCCAGCTGGCGCGCGCCGGCAAGTTTTTCCTTGCGCAGGGCGATCAGCTTGTTTTCTTCCTGTTGCAGTTCGTGGTGGTCGAGTTGTTGGTCGCTCATGGTCTTTTCTATCTGCCTGGCGTGTAGTGCGATCTGGGGTAGGAGCCAGCTTGCTGGCGATGCTCTTTCGTGGCGAATCGGCGGTATCTCAGATCGCCGGATCGCCAGCAAGGACTAGGCGTCCCCCTGGCTCCTACAGAGTTAGGTTTACAGCCCCTGTTTCAAACTGGCGACTAGGTACTCGTCGATGTCGCCATCGAGCACGTTGACGCAGTCGCTACGCTCGACACCGGTGCGCAGATCCTTGATCCGCGACTGATCGAGCACATAGGAGCGGATCTGGTGGCCCCAGCCGATATCCGATTTGGAATCTTCCAGCACCTGCGAAGCCGCGTTGCGTTTCTGCACTTCCTGCTCGTACAACTTGGCCCGCAACATTTTCATCGCGGTGTCTTTGTTGGCGTGCTGGGAGCGTTCGTTCTGGCAACTGACCACGGTGTTGGTCGGCACGTGGGTGATACGCACCGCCGAGTCGGTGGTGTTGACGTGCTGACCGCCGGCCCCGGAGGAGCGGTAGGTGTCGATGCGCAGATCGGCCGGGTTGATTTCGATCTCGATGTTGTCGTCGATTTCCGGCGAAGCGAACACCGCGGTGAACGAGGTGTGGCGACGGTTGCCGGAGTCGAACGGGCTCTTGCGTACCAAGCGGTGCACGCCGATTTCGGTGCGCAGCCAACCGAAGGCGTATTCGCCTTTGATATGCACGGTGGCGCCCTTGATACCGGCGACTTCGCCCGCGGAGAGTTCCATGATGGTGGCGTCGAAGCCGCGCTTGTCGGCCCAGCGCAGATACATGCGCAGCAGCATGTTGGCCCAATCCTGGGCCTCGGTGCCGCCGGAGCCGGCCTGGATGTCCAGGTAGGCGTTGTTCGGGTCCATCTCGCCGCTGAACATCCGGCGGAATTCCATTTTTTCGAGGATGTCGCGCAAGCGCTCGACTTCGGCGGCCACGTCGTCGACGGCGCCCTGGTCTTCCTCTTCAGCGGCCATCTGCAACAGGTCGCGGGAGTCGGCAAGGCTGCCGTCGAGGTCGTCGATGGTTTCGACGATCAGCGCCAGGGAAGCGCGCTCGCGCCCCAGATTCTGGGCATATTCCGGGTTATTCCAGACGTTCGGGTCTTCGAGTTCGCGGTTTACTTCGACCAGGCGATCATGCTTTTGATCGTAGTCAAAGATACCCCCGAATGGTCAGGGTGCGCTCGGACAGGTCCTTGATGCTGTTAAGGATCGGGTTGATTTCCATGGCTGGCGGCACTCACAGGTCAAACTTTTCGGAAAAGCCGGCGAGTATACCCCACTCCGCCCTGGCTGGCAGCCCGCCACTGGCCAAGCGGATCGGCGGAGCGCTGTCGGGCTCTCTATACTGCAAAAGCACTCATGCCTTCCCCCTGGAGATTACCGGACGATGCCGCTCCTCCGTCGCTGGCTGAACCAGGGCCTCGATCTATTCCAGGCCCACGCAGTGCTCGGCATGACGCTAATTCTGCTACTCAGCCTGAGCGGACTGAGCTGGCATCTGCAGCAGATGTTCAGCCAACAATTGCACAATGCGGCGTTGAAGAATGCCCAGCTGTATACCAACGCCCTCACCGAATTCCGCAGCCTCTATACCTCCGAGGTGGTCATGCGGGCTCGCCAGCACGGTATGACCATCAGCCACGACTACCAGAACGACCCGCAAGCCATCCCGTTGCCGGCGACCATGAGCATGTTGCTCGGCAATCGCCTGGGCAAACAGGGTTCGTCGCTGCATACCCGCCTTTACAGCCCTTATCCGTTTCCCTGGCGAACGCAGGAAGGCGGCCTGCGCGATAGCTTCGCCGAACAGGCCTGGCAAGCCTTGCAAGCCAACCCCGAGCAGCCGTTCTATCGTTTCGAGCAGCAGGGTGAGCAGTTGATACTGCGCTATGCCACGGCCGACCGCATGCGCGCCGCCTGTGTCGACTGCCATAACAACCATGCGGATTCGCCCCGACGCGACTGGCAGATCGGCGACTTGCGCGGCGTTCTGGAGGTGGATCAAACCCTCGATATAGCCCCGCTCAATGCCCGCCCACTGCTGTTCGAAATGGCAGGTGTGACCCTGGCGCTCCTTGCCCTGCTCAGCGCCCTGCTCGCCCTGATCATCGGGCGCCTGCACCGCGCCCGGGAGCAAGCGCAGTGCCTGAGCCAGGAGTTGGAGCTGATCAACAAGGCGCTACAGCGGGAAATAACCAATCGCCATCGGGCCGAACACAACCTGCGCACCACCAACGAAACCTTGCTGCAGCTGACCCATCAGGACCCGCTGACGCAGATCGCCAATCGCCGCTGCTTCGAATACACCCTCGCCCTGGAATGGAAGCGCGCCCAGCGCCTGGCCAACCCGATCAGCCTGATCATGGCCGATATCGATCATTTCAAGGATTACAACGACCACTATGGCCACCAAGCCGGCGACCGCTGCCTACAACGGGTCGCAGCACTGCTGCAGGCGAAGGTGCAGCGACCCACCGACCTGGTGGCCCGCTACGGTGGTGAGGAGTTCGTCATAGTGCTGCCGGATACCGCCATCGAGGCCGCGCTGGCCCTGGCCGAAACCATGCGCGAAGGTGTGCAGACCCTGCATCTGGAGCATGTCGCCTCGCCCACCGCCACCTGGGTGACCTTGAGCCTGGGCGTCGCCTGCCTGGTCCCGGGCAGCGACACAACCTCGGCGCAACTGCTGCAAATCGCCGACCGCGCGCTCTACCGGGCCAAGGCGACCGGTCGCAATCGCAGCGAAGTCGGCACCGCTGAACAGACCGGGCCGCCCACGGCGTAGGGTGGAGCCTTGTCCGTTGCGGTGGGCAGGAGCGTTTCACCATTGCTCGGCCGTGCTCACCGCGCGCCAGGGCCCTGGCGAATCGCCAGCGAGGGCCGCCCAGTACCAGGCCGAGTTATCGCTGAAGGTCTGCCCGCTGGCATCCTCGATGTATTCGCAGACCCGCAAGCGCACCCCGTGCCCGTCGGCGATGAAGCAGCGCTGCAGGCCGGCGCCCTCGGTACGCTGCTCCAGATGCATGGCCTCGATGCGATAACCCAGGCCGCGGTAACAATCCGCCGCCGGGTGCAATTTGCGTGTCGGCCGGGTGACATGGCGCAGCGTGACCAGGCGCGGGCCGGCGCTGAAACGGGCGATGGCGCCGGGAAACTGCGTGGCGAAACGCTGCTCCACCGCCGACAGCGCCAGCGGCCGTAATGTCTGATCGGCGAAACGAGTGGGCCACTCGATGAAATTACCGCTGCGCGGCTCGGGCGCCGCCGGCTGCTTCAGCAGCGGCCAAAGCGCCAGCGCCACGAACGCCAGCGCCAACAGGCACTGCACCAACGGTGCGAGCCGTGGCCTGTCCAGCGCTGCGGCAAGCGGCGGCGCACCTGTGGCCCCGGCGGCGACATAACGCAGCACCAGCGCACAGACCGCGACGAACACCAGCAAACCGGTGCCCTCGTGCATCCAGCCCGGCCAATCCAGGCGCCCGGTCTCCTGCAACACCAGCACGCTGTTGCGCAGGATATTGCCGACCAATACCAGCCCACCGAGCCACGGCAGGCGCCGCAGCAACTGACGATCGCTCAAGCGCAGCCAGGCGGCCGTGGCGAACGCGGTGAAATACGCGACCCAAGCCATCTGGATACCCGAACAAGGCGCATCGACCATCACCAATTGCCCGGCCACTTCCAGCGTGCTGCCCTGACGCAATACCTCCAGCCCACCCGCACGCAACAGCCAGGCGCTGACCTCGGCGGTCAGCACCCGCAGCGGATACCCGACGAAGAACTGCAGCGACGACATGATCGGCAGCGCCAAAAATCCCAGCCCCAGCCAGGCCAGCAGCGCCTGGCCCGGCGTGCGCAGGGCCAGCACCGCGCCGAACAGCGCCAACACCGCCAGCACCGCGCGCAACAGAGGCGGCAACCCCGGCGCCAGCGCGACCAGGGCGCAGAGCAGCAATGCCGACAGCAACCAGGGCAGCCGCGGTGCAGCCGACAATTGCCGGCGTTCGCGCCACAGCATCAGTGCCAAAGCGAGCAGCGCGACTATGCCGAACGGGTCATCGGAGCCATCGCCCATCCGCCGCACGCTCCATTCCCAAGCCGGCCACAGCGCCAGCGCCGGTAGCAGCAACCACAGCCACGCGGGCGGTTCGACAAAACCGCGCGCCGCGCCGATCCGCCAGACGGCGTCCATTCAGAGTTGCTCCTGGCGGGCGTGCTGGCGCGCCAGCCAGCCCATACCCAGGGCCGCGACCAGCAGCATCAGCCAGGCGCTCGGCTCGGGCGTGCCCGACACCACCGCCCCGATCGCCTGGTTACTCACGCCCTGGGGCAGCGGCAATGGCTGCTTGACGCTGGCGGCAGCGGCTGGATCGGTGTTGCGCACCCGTTCGTCCACCGCAATAAACGAGGTGTAGGGCGTCAGCAGGCTGTACTTCAGGCCAATATCGAGAATCGCCTGGCTATGGCTGTAGCCGCCTTCCAGGGTTTCCTGATCGGTGAGGCTGGCGACCTTGTGTCGCGCCCACAGATAGCCCAGCGCCTGGTTGTTCTCGCGGGCCATCTCGGGCTTGATCGGCACGCTCACCCGGTACGGCCCGGCGGCGCCGCGGCCCGACACCTGCAAGTTGCCGCGCGCCTCGCCGCGCCATTTACCGAACACCACCAGCGGCCGCTGGGCGAACAGGTCCGGCAAGGCCACAGGCTCGACGTCGTAGACTTCCAGCCCGTCGAAACGCACCTGCGGGTCGGCCAGCACCGGCGCATCGATCATCTGCCGGAAGCGTTCGGCCTGCTGGTCCGCCGACGCCTCGTTGATAATCACGAAGGGCTCGCCCTGCCCGGCCCGCGCCAAGCCCTCGATCAACTGACGGTTGACCGAAGTGCCGATACCGAAGGCGAACAGATTGGCCTTGTCGAGGTTGCTGCGCACCAGTTCGAAGGCCTCGCGCTCCACCGTCACAAAGCCATCGGTGACCACCACGAAGCTGCGTGCCCGTTCGGGATCGGCCGGCACCGCCAGGGCCTGGCGCAATGCAGGCAACAGTTCGGTGCCGCCCGAGCCCATCTGCGTATCGAGCATGTCCAGGGCCTGGCGAATATTCTCCGGCGTAGCCGCCTGCGACTCGGCGGCGAGCATGCGACTACTGCCGGCGAACAGCAGCACATTGAAGCTGTCGGCCGGGCGCAGGCCACCGATCAAATCGTTGAGCAGGCGCTTGGCGGTATCCAGCGGGAAGCCGTGCATGGAGCCGGAAATATCCACCACGAAGATGTATTCGCGTGGCACCAGCATCTTGCTTTGCACTTTGGCCGGCGGTGCGATCAACGCCATGAAGAAATTCTCGTCGGCGCCTTTGGAGAGCAACACGCCGCTCTCGAAACTGGCGCCGCTCAAGCGATAGTCGAGGATGAAATCGCGGTTGTTGCTCTGCCCCGCGTCGGCGCCCAGGCTGACCGTCGCCTCGCTCGGCTTGGCCTGCTGCACCTCGATGTGGTGGCTTGGCGAGCGGATAGCGGCCAGCGGCACCGGCGCCTGCAACTCGACCGCGAGCGAAAAAGCGTCCCGGCTCGCTTCGCCCTCGAGCAGATAAGGTGTGCTGACCCAAGGCCCGGCCTTATCGCTCTCACTGCCGACGCTGCCGTTGTAGCGCGGCCCGACCACCGTGGGGAAGACGAAGCTGTAGACGCCATCGGTGGGCAACAGCAACTCGGTATAACGCAGCTCCACATCGACCACATCGCCGGGCAGGATATTCGCGACATTCATCTGGAAGACGTTTTCGCGGTGCTGTTCGAGCAGCGCCGCGGTCTTGCCGGCACTCTTGGCCTGTTGATATTCCTTCTTGGCCTTCTGCTTCTCGCGGATCTGCGCCCGCAACTCGCGCTCGCCCAGGCGTACGGTCATGCCGTACACCGCCGCGCGGGTCGAGCCGGGGAACACGTAACGCGCCTCCAGCGCCCGCGTGCCCTCGTTGCGGTATTGCTGAACGACCCGCACATCGGCGATCACCCCGAGCACCCGCACCTCGACCTTGGTGGACTTGAGCGGCAAACGATCGACCGTGGGATCGTCGCTCTGCACCGCGAAATACGGGCTTTCGCTGCGCTCGGCGGCGGTTTGCGCATTGGCCAGCGCAGGCTGCAGCAGGACCACTGCGATCAGCAATCCAAGCCTGCGACCGATGCTGGCTCTGGTAGTGGATAAACAATGAAACATGGCGACGCTCCCCGTGAGTTATGCAAAACACGGGAGCAATGCTGCGGTCGCTTTATGATGGGAGTTTGTAGCCGCGGTGGTGATTGTGTGGGGTTTAGCGGGCCGTTGAAAAACGTAGGCGAGGCAGCCGAGACAATACCGATGGCGGCCCCGCAAAAACAGGCGAGGAAGCGACTGGGGTCGCACTCGACTTTACGGGCTGTAAATGAGCATTCCGACTGGGCTCGCATCCGAGCCTGTTTTTAACGCCGTATCGGCAACGCAGGTAGTTTTTCAACAGCCTGCTAGCGGGCCGTCGAACACCGAGTGGAGGTTTCAACGGCCTGTCAGCACCAGCGGGGGCAGCTTAGCCGGCGTTCTGTTGCAGCTTCACCTGGGTTTCCAGTTCGGTCTTGAGCGCCGGGTCGAGCTTGAGCTGGCGGGCCAGTTCGTCCAGATAGGCGCGCTCCATGAAGTGCTCTTCATCGACTATCAACACACTGGCCAGGTACATCTCAGCGGCCATTTCCGGGGTTGTCGCCGCGCGGGAAACGTCGACCGGATCGAGGGGCTTGTTCAGTTCGGCTTCGAGCCAGCCTTGCAGCTCGGCGTCGCCGGTCAATTTGCTGAACTCGCCCTCGATCAACTGGCGCTCGCGCGCATCGACATGGCCATCGGCCTTGGCCGCCGCCACCAAGGCTTTGAGAATCGCCTGGCTGTGCAGCTCGACCTGCGGCGCCGGCAGCCGGTCCAGGGTCTGCGGCTCGCCTTGCGGCGCATTCGCTTGCTGCGCCTGCCAATTGCCGTAAGCCTTGTAGGCGATCACCCCGAGCGCCGCCAAGCCGCCATAGGTCAGCGCCTTGCCGCCGAATTTGCGGGCCTTCTTGTTGCCCAGCAGCAGACCCAAGGCGCCTGCGCCCAGCGCACCGCCGGCAGCCCCGGTCAACAGACTATTCAAACCACCGCCGGCACTGCTGCCGGATTTGTTGCCGGATTGCTTCTGCAACAAGTCCTGGCCGGATTTCAGTAATTGATCGAGCAAGCCGCGACTATTCATGCAATTTCTCCCACTGGGTCTGCGAATGACGTAGGGGCCCATTCTAGGCAGCCGGGCGCACGCGCCCTACCGCAAGAGTGCTTCTAAAAATTGCTGTACGGGAGAATCGACGACAGCTCGTCGGTTTATTGTCACCGAATAGCTCGAATAGTGGCCGGCGTCACAGTTGCTGAGTCTTTGACGCCCATAGGATGGCACCACAAAATTCCTTCACGGCAAAAGGCTATCAAGAGCCGACGCCGGAGATTGCCCTTTGATGCCAATTCGCGCCCCTCGCCTTGCCCCGCATAAGCTGCGCTGCCTGCTGGCCAGTTGCTGGCTGTTCAGCCCGGCGCTGGTCGCCGAGCTGCCCGGCGCTGCCCTGCCGCAAGCGCTGAGTGACGCGCGCATGGCCAGTTGGCAGAACCTGCTGGACACGGCTGGCAACGATGCGGAAAGCGCCAAGCTGCAGCGGGTCAATCGCTTTATCAATCGCTCGATAACCTTCGTCGATGACCAACAGGCCTGGGGCGCCGAAGATTACTGGGCCACGCCGGCGCAAACCCTGAACCGCGGCCTCGGCGACTGCGAAGATTTCGCCATCGCCAAGTACTTCAGCCTGGTGCGCATGGGCGTGCCAAGCGAGAAGCTGCGCCTGACCTTCGTCAAAGCGCTCAAGCAGAACCAGGCGCATATGGTGCTGACCTACTACCCCAGCCCCGGCGCACAACCGCTGATCCTCGACAACCTCGACCCGCAGATCCGCCCCGCCAGCGAGCGCAGCGATCTATTGCCGGTGTACTCGTTCAACGATCTCGGGGTGTTCCTGGCCAAGGCGCCGCAGCGCGTCAGCCAGCCGCCGCAATTTCTCGCGCGCTGGAGCGAGCTGACCGAACGGGCCATGGCCGACGGTTCGGCGCCTACCGCTCCGCGCGGCTAAGAGCCACACCCAACTCGTTTATCGCAGCAAGACATTTAGCAGGCTGTTGAAAAACTACCTGCGTTGCCGATACTGCGTTAAAAACGGCCTCAAAATGCTCATTTACAGCACGTAAACTGCGCTTTTTCGGCCGTTTTTGCCTTGTCTCGGCTGCCTCGCCTACGTTTTTCAACGGCCTGTTAGAGCGGATGCATGCTGAATTGCATTCGGTCCAGAAGCGCACTTCGTAGCCCGGATGAAATCCGGGAATATGTGTGGCGGACACCGCTCCCCGGATTGCATCCGGGCTACAAAAGCATCCACGAAACATGATTAGCAC
>NZ_CAMPHV010000064.1 GCF_946886105.1 uncultured Pseudomonas sp.
ACACCTGACCGGCAGGATGCCGCTGAAGCTACTTTTTCAACAGAATCGGCCAAAAGCGGCCGGAGGGGCTGCTGAGCTGAGTTACTGCAGGTGTCTGCCTGATGGCGAAATGCCCCCGCTCCGGTTAGGCTGAAGATACTTCAGGGAGGGCAGGCGAATGAGTCAGTATCTATTGAGCTTTGCCAGAAGCCACTTGAGTGGCAAATCGGATGGCTATCTGGCCCTTCTCTGGTGCATGGCCAAGGCGAGCCAGGATCGCGGACGCTATTCAGACCACATCAAGTCCTATCTCGCGTCGAACGCTGACCAACTACTGAACACTAATTTTCAGCGTACCGGTTCGCTGTTTAAAAGGGGGCTGGAGTCTAGGCCGGAACTGGACTGGGTGGCGCCTTCAGGCCTCAGCCCATTGCTGGATTTGCAGGTTAAAAACTTCAGGGGCTTCGGCGAGTTGTCTGCGGATGACAGGGGATGCTTTCTGGGTTTTAGCAAAATGAAGAACATCTTCTACGCACCTAATGGTGGGGGGAAGTCTTCGCTTTGCGAGGCGATTGAGTACGGCGCGACCGGGCATATCAAAGAAGCAGATCGCCGGAAAACGAAGGTGAAGGCCTATATTGCGAGGGGCAGTGCAAAGCCGACGCTGTCGTTGGTGGGCCGGGACAGAAAAGCCGTGACCAAGAGTCTAGCTTGGTCAGCTTGCTTCATTGATCGCAACCGTCTGCAAGAGTTCTCATTGCTCGGCTCTAAGGATACTGGGAGCGCTGAAAGCGATGTAGTGGCCAGCCTCTTCGGCCTTGAAGAGCTCCAAGAGGTCATCGGGCGGTTCGTGAGACCGGAGAGCTTCAATCTCACCCAGTACTTGAAGCCGGACCAGGCCGAAGCGTTGACCCAGGTTGAATTAGGCCGAAAAGACCTCCTTGCCGAGCGCCAGGGTCACTTCAACCGCATGACTGAGATCAATGACCAAGTATGCGAGGCGCTCGGCCTGCAGTCGGATCAGCAATCTGCTGTTCGAATTAGATTTTTGCGGCTGAAGAGCGAGATCGAGCTCAAGATCCGCAAGGCGGAGCAACTGAAACTTGCAGAAGCTCCGGTCGTTGATTCTTTCGTTCGAATTGAGCGCGCAGCACGTGCCGCTCGCTACCTCCTTGCCCGAAAGTCGATGATCGAGGCTTTGTTTTTAAAAAGTGCCAAGGATGTTAACTACGAAGCCATTTACTTGGCCATTCAAGACCTGGGCCAAGTGGAAGAAAATGACACCTGTCCAGCATGCTCTACTCCGTTGCAACTCGTCGTGGAGAACCCATTTGAAAAGGCAAAACGAGAGCTTCAGGCCTTAAGCCGGCTGGAGCGTTTAAGAGCCGCTGACCAGCGCAATGACGAGAAAATTCTTCAAGTCGTTAGAGCGGTGGCCGCTGGGCTTGCGGGAGTCGAAAAGAACACACGGTTGGATATCCCTTGTCGTCTTCATCTAGACGACCTCAAAAGCGAACTGGCCAACCTCCAGACATCCGCCGACCGAGGAGCGTGTGCGGCATCCGTGCTAAGTCACTTTGTCTCGCTTGTTAGAGATGAGGCAGCCGAGATCGAGACTTACCTACAGGCTTGTAAACAGAAGGACGAAGTGTTCGCGCAAGCTTCGAAGGAGATCTCCCGCCTGGGTAGATCGGCCGAGTTACTCCAGCAGAAGCAAGATGCAATCAAAGATCTGTTTGGTGCCAAAAATACCTGTAGAAAACTGATTGAGACTGCAGGCGAAAAAATCGCGGGCCTCATTGATCGACGAAATAGTTTAAAACGTGATGATGCCGATACGGCGCGGTTCAATACCCTCATTCGTCAGTTGCAGGATGAGTACGGCAACCTCTATCAAGATCTGCTGGGGTACAAACTGCACCTTGAGAAGGCACGCATTACTGGGATCGAGACGAAAGCGGCTGAGTACTACAAAGCCATCAACGATCATGACGATGAGCATGAGCGTATTGATGCTATCCGCTTCGAGAAGATCAACGACAGCTATCGAATCAAGATCAACGCTGCGAACGGCACAGTGCAGGACGCTTTCTCGGTGTTGAGCGAAGGGCACCTCCGTGTGCTCGGCCTTTCGCTTCTGCTGGCAATGGCAGAGAAGAATAAGCTCCCACTGATTGTCTTCGATGACGTCGTGAACGCGATCGATAGCGATCACCGGTCGAACATCATCGATCTGTTTTTCTCTGACCGTTACCTTCGGCGTACTCAGATGGTCGTGACAACACATGACCGTCTGTTCTGGGAGCGCTTCTGCATCATCGCTGATAGGCACCCTCAAGCCGATCAGCATACAAGTTGCGTTTTGAGTTATACGAACAAAGGCATCGTGGTGGTCGACCACTCCGGTGGGTTTCAAGGCAAGGTGCACGATGCATTGCGCGTTTATGACGTGAGGCAGGCATTGATCTATTGCCGGATTTGGTTCGAGTCAATCGTGATCGAGTACTGCCTGGAAAATGCCGTGTCTATCACTGCTCAGTTCGGTAAGTCTCAGCTGAAGAAGAACGTATATCTGCAGGTCAGTTTGGAGAGAACCTTCTCACTGATCGAGCCGATGCTCGCTTACGATCCTGTCCATTTCAATCTGATCAAAAATGATCTGGTGAACTGGACCGGCCAGAACCAGGAACACCACGCATTTGATGAGGGAAGTTTGAACTTCGTACATTCAAAAACCAGCAAGGAAGTGGTCAGGATCTACGATGCGATTCGCTTACTTGAATGCCAGCTTTTCCCTTTCAAAAAGGACATTGCATGTAAGGCATTGCTGGTTGAAGTGAACGATAAGATCGATCAGTGGGTAGGGAAGCTTGCCAAGCTTGCTCAGGCCCCAGAAGGGGTGCAAAAGGACGCGGAGGCGCGCCTGAGACTCTTGCGCAGGCGGGCAGATGAGCTGACTCAGGAGCAAGCTTACATCGCCGTCTGCCTTGCCGAGATTGCCAAACTGAATCTGCCAAACGGCCAGATGCAGCCGGACGATGAGCTTTTGGAAGAGGAAGGGTAGGAAGCAGGCATCCGCTTTTGGCCGGTTTCAGCCTGATACGACAGGCTCTAAGCGGCCAAAAGCAGCCTTAGAATCGCAGTTCTAGGAAATCGCGGTGGAGCTACTGGCTACATGACCGATTTCAAGGGGAACCGTCGCAATGATTCAGAAAATTATATCCGACGGCGAGTCCAGCTCAATGGAAGAGCTTGCTTCAGAAATAAATGCAGATTGCGGGCAACATTACACAATGTGATCGCGCTACAAAAGCTTCTTTTGCTAACACATATGACTAGACTCGATTAAATTCCGACTCAGGGTAATAAGTGGCGGCTCAATTCCTCAGTATGAGGTGACAGTTATCAAAGCTAAACCTCGCATGTTAAATCAATTAAGAATGGCCGCCTAGCGGCCTTTCTCATGTTTAGAGGTGTCTATTGGTGCTTTAACTACTGCCCCCTCTCTTGATCAGATAGAATTTTATATATTGCGGCACTGCTGGTTGCTGTTGGCTTGCCTGATATAGCTTCAGTCGCTGCTTTGCTTCCAAGCTTTTGTACTTCTTCAGCCTTGCTAGCCATCGCTAGGACCAAGTTTGAACAGGCTTTTTCTAGCGTCGCGGTTGAGATGGTTGTTCCAGGTGTTGTCCGCGCTGTTTGCAAGTGCTGCATGCATGTCATCAAATTATCTTCGCTCGCGCCTTCCTTGGTGATGCTTAGAGCAAGCTCTTTCACGGCATCCACGACAGCAGTAACGCTTGCAGGATCGAGAGCTGGGTTGCTCTGTTGTTGAGTTGATTTCTCTGTTCCAGATGCCTTGGCTAATGATCCACGTGCATTCTTTAGATGTTCTTCCAGCGCGGCAATGTTTTTTGCGGTGTTCTTTCCTTCTTCTGAGGCCTTATCCATGGCCTTGTATTTTTCTTTAAGCGTTTCGATTTCCTCAGATTGCCTGGTAAGCGATGCAGCATCAGCCGTTGCGGTCGTGGTTATATTAACCTCTGGAGTCTTAAGAACTCCAGTTAGCTGCTCTATCGTCATGAGAATTACTGTGTTGCGCTGATTGCGCGCAAGCAACGATTGATATGCAAATGCGGATAGCCCTCTATTGGCATAGCCTTGGCAGATTGCATATAGTTGGTCGCGAAGTATTTGAATGGTATGTGTGCGGAGACCAATGTTTGAGCCGTTCTCAGAGTATGCAGCGGCAAGATTCACGCCCGCTTCTGTTTCCCCACTAATGCTTCCTGCAATTAGCGTGAGAGCGTCTGGGCTAGCTTCGGGGCAGACCACTTCGAACTCATTCCACTCTTGTCCAACCTGTTCTTGCTTTGTTGTGAAGGAAACGATTCGCTTGTCAGCTTCAAGCACCTTCACAGAGCAGCCACCCAACATGAGCGCTGCGATCATCACTGCCGGTCCTGCAAATGCATGTTTGTTCATAGAGGCTCCGCAAGCTACCGGACGGAGGCTCCAGGCCAATCGTGGCCTTCTCTCGTCCTTGAGTTGTGTGGTGGCATTATGCTTGTATCAGTAAAGATCAGCGTGGAGAAAAAGCAAATCGCTTGTTGGGGCTACTGCTTGTGTGCTCCTGTCCGTTGTCGATTGAGGGTAGCGCAAGAGTCTAGAGGTACAAGCCAGTGCACTAGAGATGGATTGAAGTCATCCGTGAAGTACCAGTTGAGCAGTATCGCGAAAGCCCGCGCATGGAATTGTCCAAGGCCACAATTCAGCTATCAGAACGAGTTGCGATGCAAAGCTAGCATTACCCGATTGGGGCCTGGGAGCCGGTCTCGATTTTCTAGAGGCTTCACGACATCTATTGATCCGGCCCTTATTCAGTCCGAACTTCTTTTGTCCTTGGCGCTGTAAAACTGACGCGAAGAACTACTGACCGGCGAATGTTTAAGGGCCGGATCTATAGGAGAGAAGGTCTGCTTTTGGCCGCTGTTGGCCGGTTGTTGCCTGTCGGTACCAGCCGATATGGGGCGTTTTTTGCGATGAAAAATCGGGGACACACAAAAATCGGGGACAGACCACGATATTGATGTTGCTGGCCGTCCGCTTTTGGCCGGTAGGGGGGGGGCGCTGGCGATGGGCTGCTCCCGGCCAAAAACGGAATCTATGGAATTTTGGGCAGATGAACTGATGTCCGTTTCCGGCGCAAAAGCGGTCACTGGAAAGCCCCGCGTGCAGTCGATAATGAAATGGACGGTCTCAGATGTATCGGCTGTGTCGCTCAATCAGCAATTGTCTATCGTGAAATACCATCCAAGGCATTAGTGAGTCGAACGCCGCATCGCGTGTTCGCGGATCAATCCAGCCATCATCCTCGCTGATTGCCTCGAGCATGGCTCGCATCACATATTCGACCGTAGTCGGTCCGGTGATGATTGCCCTGTTCTTCATTCGCTCGACTAGTTGGGTTTTGAGCTCGGCGTGATCCTGACAGTTAGCGCCTAGTCCCAGATTCGCTGCCATGTAAGGCGCATATCCACGCTCTCCCTCAAGCAAGCAGAGCAGCGTCCGATACAACCCCATACAAACTTCGAGACTAAAATGCGCCCGGCTACAACGTCCTGCGGTGTTGTAGAAGCTCTGCAGTCGACTTAATGTCTGGAAGAGCCCAAGGTTGCGGAAGGCCTCTCCATACACCAGATGAACGCTCCGGACTTCATTCAACATCGAAGCGCTGTTCCAGGATTCTACGATCTGTGCCATCTCGTTTCGCGTTGCTTTCGGATGCAACCAGCGGTACAACCGCGTAAAGCGGTTTGCGGAAGCCCATCTGCCGATGGCGGGTAACAGCTCGTTATAAATCCAGGTGTAGGTTTCAACGCAGGACCATGCGGCCCTGCGGTCCGAGCGCCCATCAAGAAAGGACGGATCCCAAAGAATGGCTATTTCGTTTTCGTCACAAAACTCGGGGATATTTACACCCCAGAACATACCCCTGTAACCCAATTCACAATATGGCATCAGCCGATCCCGCGCTTCATGGAAAATATGCCACACGGTTGTGCCTTTACGTACGTCATGGTGATTAGCGAACGCGAGAATGCAATCCCAGGCCCTCCTATCCACTTTGCAGAGTGCCACCTGCGGCCCGTTCCAGGTTACAACCGGAAAGCCCGTTGACTCCCATTCAGACTCTTGCTGCTGCAATGCGCTGAGATACGCGTCAGAAAGCGCATCTGAAGCCGTGATGATCTCCTTCAGCGCCTCAGGAGGGATAATGAACCGGCAATGATTGAAATCGACGATTTCGCCAGTTTTGTCCCGGCCCAGGGGCCCCTTGAAGAATGGCCTGGCTTCAGACGAGACGGGGCTTCCAGAATGCCCAAGCAAATTCTCTAGCATCCACTTCTGGTCCAGCACCACATCCACGCCCGCGGTGTCGGGAAGTTTTAACGAAATGATGGCAGAACCCGGATACTGAAACTCTTTGCCTCGGGGCAGCAGCGCCGAAATTTCGATCCAAGGCCTCCTCATGAACCAGCTTCGGTCAGTGACATGGTAGGTAACCAGCGCCTCACTCGCACCTCGATCCTGGCCGATAAAATCACGGGCCAGCCCGGAGACATGTGGCCGTGGATCTTCAAGTGCCTGAAGCAGCGAGTCGTGAAAAGCCACCCGGCGCATCCAATCTGCCCCCCACCGCGCCGCAGCCATCTCACCAAAGAATCGACTGATCACGTCAGGAGCTGCTTGCAGCTTTACCGACAGATGCTCGGCGGTCCAGAGCTCCGCTTCGATCCCTCGGTCGGCCAGTTTTCTGCGAGCCTCAATCCACTCGCCACTTAAACCCTGCGTGCCACTTCGGGAAAGAATCAAGGTGAATGCACGGGCGGTGCTGGCCCATCGTCCAGATAGAAAACGGTCCACGGTGTCCTTTAACACGCCAGGAGTAAATCGTTTCCAGCATTTGCATTCATAGACCCGCAGTACGTCCGGGCGCGACCGGTGGAAGGCAAACAAATCGATTCCGTCCTGAGATCTTGTTCCCTGTTTGCCCAGCACCTGGCACCCAACCAGGTCATGGTCCTTATTGAGTAGCCACCAACAGAACTGTTCGAATTGCTCCCCGCTCATGCCGCTGAATGAAAAGGGAGATGCCCCCAATGGAGTGTGCTGCGAATGTACGGTTGTTGGAGCCAGTTCATGCAGGTGTGCGCCCCATTGCTGGGGAAACATAGACGTGCCCAGCGAGCCCTGTTCATGTGTATCCAGCCCAAATTTTCCCCAATTCACTTTCAAGTCCACTCGCAAAAAAACGGCCTCACTGCCCGACATTTACAATGCCAGAGTCGGAAGGCAACCGCATCCGCACTATCCAGGCGTCGCTGGCCATTGAGAACAATACCCTAAGCGTGGAGCAGGTAACGGCGGTGCTCGACGGCAAGCGGGTGTTGGGGCTGCCGCGAGAAATTCAGGAAGTGCGCAATGCCTTTGCTGCCTACGACGCCATGCCTGGCTGGCGGCCGGACAACCAAGCCGATCTGCTGGTTGCCCATGGACTGTTAATGCAGGGGCTAATCGACGATGCCGGGCGTTATCGCCAGGGCGGAGTGGGAATCTATCGCGGGGGGCGCTTGTTGCACATGGCACCGCCGGCCAGCCGGGTTGCGGCTTTGATGCAGGATCTGCTGCGCTGGCTAGGCGGGACTGAATGGCACTCGTTGATTGCCAGTTGCGTGTTTCATTACGAGTTTGAGTTTATCCACCCCTTTGCCGACGGTAATGGCCGCATGGGGCGTTTGTGGCAGACCTTGATTCTCAGTCAGTGGCGGCCGGTGTTGGCTTACCTACCGGTAGAAACAGTGATTTGTGCACAGCAGGAGGCTTACTACGCGGCATTGGCTGCAGCGGACCAGGCCGCCGAGGCGACGCCTTTTGTTGAGTTTATGCTGGAAGTGTTGCGCGAGGCGCTGCTTGAAACCAGCCAGAGCGATCAAGTAAGCGATCAAGTTGGCGATCAAGTAAGCGATCAAGTAGCGCGCTTACTGCAGGTACTCCCACTGGGGGTTGCGCTTAAGTCCAATGAGCTGATGCAGCGCTTGGGCTTGTCGCACCGCCCGACATTTACCAAGAACTACCTCAAGCCAGCTTTACAGGCTGGCCTGATCGAAATGACCGACCCCGCGTCGCCCAGAAGCCCGGTACAACAGTACCGTCGTGTCTCGGGATGATGGCATTGCCAGGTGAATCGCCCCTAGTTTCGTAGTCACGTTTAATGGGCTAGTTTGGGCGTATCTGCGAAGCTGGAACCATTTTATGGTTTCCCACTATTGTCGGGTCGTAGACCCCGCCAGCAGGCTAGATGAGCACTCTGTGCTTAAGGACGATTGCTTTACCTTCAAGGAGATCCCATGTCGCGCCTGACCACCGTAGTGATGTTGCTCTTGCTGCCCTCATTGGGCTGGTCTGCCGAGTTTTGCTCAGGGCAATACAAAAACGTCGGTGAGATGGTTCATGCTGCCCTGCACAAATATGACTCCCTCTACTCCGGCGGTGACCACTGGCATGGCATCGATGACATAGGCGCAACCCTGGATATATATCGCCTCTGGCGCAATCTGCCGGACTGGCGCCTCCGCGAGCTTGGTAGCGCCGAGCTGGACTACGACATTTACTCGCAAGACATTCCCAGAGCCGCGGAGCAGCTGCAATGGGTTGCCGAACAAGTCGACGATGCGAATTTGCAGCCCCAGCAGAAATTTGACGCTATTGTCGGGTTGGACCTCGCCGGCAGCGTCACTACGCCCGCTGACGCCTGGTTGGATGATGCCGCCAGCCATTCCCCTCAGTGGCTCTGGCTGCAACTGGTGATGACCGCTTCTGACGCACCCTGGGCCATAGCTCCCCATCTGGCTCTGGCGAATGACGTACGGTTGCCGGCCTATGCGCGCCTGAGAGACGTGGCCTGGAAACGCTATGAAGAAAGCGGCGGCATCGAGTGGGCAGTGGCGGCCCAGATATTGACTCCGCCTGGGGATGCCGACGAACAAGCCGATTATCTATTCCAGCGCTGGCAAGCCAAGGTGGAAAGCTGCGACGCCTCTCAAGGCGAATACGCCGCCTGGGCTATTACGGCTCCCTTTCGCTGGGCATCGAGGGGTATCGGCGCAGAGCCGATTGCCGGCCTTGCGCTTCCGTTCCAGCAGCTACCCATTGCGTCACAGCGCCTTGCTATTCGCAACTTGTCCTGGACCACCCTGCTTGGGGGCTTGAAGCCCTATCATGCGGCCGATGCTGCTCCCCGGCTGGCAGCCATTGCGAAGCTCGCCGACTCTTCTCCCGCCAACATCACACCCTGGGTCAATGTTGCCCGAACCTACCTGGCATCCACTCTCGAGGAACTGATGGAAATTCATCAGCATCACAAGGTGGAAGCCAAGTCGGCGCGCGCATTCAACCTGTTGTCAGCTGCAGACATGGCGCGTCTGTCCGAGACTCCTGGGCTTAGCCCTGACATGCGCAAGGCCCTGGTGATGACAGCTTTCACTCGGCACGTGGCCCTGGGGAATGCCGCACAAGCGCGAAAGCTGATCGCCCAACTGAAGCAACTTGCCCCGGAGCATGTATCGAACATTGAGAAGCGACTCCGACAAGACCTGCCGCCACAGATTCGACTGGACTTGATAGTGCTCGATAATCCGGAACTGTCCACCTGGCTGGTGACAGCGGACGAGAATTACGATGATGTAGGCATCATGTTGCGCAATTCCCGGCCACGACGAGATTTGCCGCGCGAACTCGCTGAAACCCGGGCCATCGAGCAAGATCTGCAAACCTGGTTATTGCTCCCGGAGAAGTGGTACAGATTCGCCGGCATGCACGGATACACGCTGAACGCTCTGGATCGAATCCACGCTTCCAGGGCTCGAACTACCCCAGCCGCCGTCACAGCACCAGCTTTGTTCAAGACAACTCCGGGCTCAGCGAATCGCTACATCGAACACTGGATCGCCTGGAATGAACTACCCCGGCTAGTCGAGGGAAATGGCCTGAGCCATGCAGTCAGCCGCGATATCGTCGAGTGGGCCAATAGCGAGTCGGATAATTGGTTGAAACGACTCTTTATTGACCAAGAACTGATGGCGCAAGCCCTAAGCCAAGTAGTCCGGCTCAACCGCAGAGAAGATGGCGGCATGCTGGGCCAGCTACCCAGCGGGCGAGCTGCCTTCACTCTTTTGCATAGTCGATTCCCTAGCTCGAAGGCAGCAAAGCAGACCCTCTATTGGTATCGCTAGAGAAAAAACTGGCCTTGCTGCACCCATGAAGCTTGGCGCACGCCGCGGATAAGCTGCGCCGACCATCGGCTATGGAGCGGCTCCGGCCGCGACCGGCAGCAGTGACCCATAGCAGACATCCCTGAAGCATTTATATCGATGCCTCTTAAGCCTCTCATCGGTGAGCACCGATGAGAGGTCAGGGCAGAGGGAGCAAATCTGCTCTTAGCTAAAGTTTCTTCTCTAGAAATTGAAACGCTGGTCAAACACTGTCTGCTCGCCGACCGTTACGGTGCATTGGCGGGCCACTTCAACCGGCATTGCTTTGCCCAGCAGCGGCGCCAGTGATTTGTAAAACACCTCATCACAGGCGGTGTCCTTGCTGAAGGCTTGTGCGTTACCGGCCGCGTCGGCGGTAATCCGGCAACCTGCAACCAACTCGTTGGGCAACTCATCCAATGGCACTGCCTTTGAGCCACCGCCCTGTAACTCGATCAGCTCGTTGCATGCACCTTTAGCCGGACCTTCCTTGATGGTTTTGGTGAAGGCGACGCGTTGGTAGTCCGTACCGGCGAACAGCACCTGCTCGTTGACCGTCACGCGGTATTGTGACGGTTTGAAAGCGATGGCTTTGATGCAGAACTGTGTGGCGACCGGTTTTCCATTGACCTCAGCGGTGGCCGATTTGCAGCCCGGAGTGGCCTGGGCGAAGGTGGTATCGGGTGAGCTGACGCAACCGGCCAGTGATAGCAGACACACACCAAACAGCATTCTTTTCATAGGACTTCCTGTGCTCAAACATACCGCCTCCAGCAGGCGGATCCGGACGCAGATCATATCAGCGACCTGGTGGCCAAAGGCGTGGAAAAGCTAGGTGGCCCCCAACTCACCTACCGAACCCCATCTCGAAATCGCTTGGGCCGATCATGATCGATAGCTGCCGACCCGCTCCGGCCATTAGTGGCGGACAGCTAACGGTGCGGGAGACGCTTAGCCACTGTGGCGCGTTAGCAGAATATCCATGGTGATGGTCGGGTGGCTTGGATATCATGTTGCCCCGCCGTAAATGGCGGGTATGAACCCCATAACCATGGATGTTTATCGTGTTGAAGACGCTTTTCCCCTTTACCCTGGCCGCTGCATTACTTGCCGGCTGTGCAAGCCAGCAGAGCACACCGCCACTCGACAAGCCCCATCTCGTCGGTATCTGGGCCATGATGCCGCTGGCGAACGGCATCGCCAACGTGGCCGAGTACCAGGTTGATGGCAAGGTACAGCTGCACTCTTTCAACTGCGTGGAACGCAGTGATCAGGATGTCGAGGTTTCGGACTATTCGGTCGCAGCCGATGGCAAGTCCATTCGCATCGACTCGCCGATGCGCGCCTTCGACCTAGAGGTTCTGGCGTTCAGCGACAACCTAATGGTGCTGGGCATGTCGGTCGGGGGTTCACAGCTGAAGTTTATGTACAAAAAGGTCGAGAAGGTCGAACCGTTGTGTGACCTCTACTCGAACGCTAAGGCCGAAGCCGCACGGCGCACCGCCTACCATCCAGACGATTTCACCCCTGCACCGGCCATCCCCGAGCATGCCGGGATAGAACGCTACCTCGGTAAGTGGGAGAACAAAGAGGATGGAGGGACGATTCAGATCCTGCGTGACACGAAGGGTAAGCCTTACCTGGGTCTGCCCGCTAACGAGAACTGGCGTTACCTGTTCAACAACGTGCGCTGGGAGGGTGAAATCTTGCACTACCAGAGCTTTGCCTACTCGGAAAAGCAGTCCCTGTACCGACACCCCTACCACAAGACCAAAACACCCATGACCCTAGAGCCTGTTGCTGGCGGTAAGCTGCTCAGAGCCTATGTCATCGGTGGCAAACGCTACGAGCAGTTGCTGCAGCGAAGCGTGGACTGAATGATCTGTGCCATGAGTATCCCTGACACTGGCCGTGTGGTAACTGCGGATAACCCCGTAGGGCAAGGAGCGAGGCGCCAAGGATGGTCGTCCGCAGGCCGGAAGCTGCTGGCGTGCCCCACAACGCTTTTGTAGCCTCACCAAGTCGCCTGCGCCTTTGCAAGTTCCCGTATCATCACGCCCTTTCTTCACTAGCTTTACCCGCTAATAGGTTGGTGGGGCGTGCAATTCCGGAGAGCGGTTGATGTTGGCTATTCAAAGCTGTGGCGGCAGGTATGTGGTGTTGTTAGCGGTGCTACTGCTTGGCGGCTGTGATTCGATCATGGCGAAGAAGCAGTATGCGTTCCCCAAGGCGGGTGAGCCCTCGGCGATGCTGCGTGTTGAGAAGCCGCGCAGTGCCAGTGTCGGCGTAATCAATCTTAACGATGAAGGATGCTGGGCCGGCGCCACATCGTTTGCCTACAAAGAGGATGAGCCCGGCACCAGGGTCGCCACGGGCAAAGAAATGGTGCTGACCTACAACGAGATAATCGGCGACAAGTATTGCGGGATTCTCGTCGCCCTCACGCCCGAGGAGAACGCCATCTACACCTTCAAAACGGGTACTTGGAGTAAAACCGTAGAATCCCTAATACCCGTTATTGGTAAATCTCGGGAGCAAGGCTATTGCGGGCTTGCGATCATCAAACAGGTCGGCACCGACGTAAGCCTTGAGCCCACTCAGCAGGTGGTCGTCGACCGCGGCATCATTTGCTATAAGTACGTCAAGCGAAAGCCAGTAACCCCCGCCAACCCCCAGCAATAGCGTCTGTCATGAAGCTGCATTGGCTACACGCTATCATCTCTGCCGATCCAAGGCTTAGCCACGATTCGAGCGTTGGATCAGCATTTCCCGGTCATGCCCTAATCGTTTCCAGATCAATAGCGTGGTGAGGCGATAGTAATACCGGCTGGCGTCGGAGTGGTCTTTCAGGTGCTGAGTGAAAAACCAGCGCACATGCTTGAGCTGCCAGGTCCAGGGGTTGCCGCGTTGCCAGCGCTGCTGGATGGCCGCTTGCATGATTTGGGCTTGGCGTAGGTGGCGTTGCTGGGTGACCTTCGAACCGGTCAGTACGCCGCTGAGGAACAGCGCCATATCGAAGGGCTTGGTCACGCTCGACCTCCAATGTAGGCCGAAACCACATCGATCCGGTTATGCCCGAGCTCCTGGCTGATCTGTTGCCGCGCCTGTTGATCGAGGTCGCGGTCAATGCGATAGCAGTGGCCGCCATTGACGGGGGCGGCGTGGCCCGTGAGCTGTTCGTAACGCTCGCAGGCGTAGGCCGCGCGCAGTTCATGAAAACCTTTAAGCCCCTGTTTATGCAGCGTTTCGCGGGCGGGGCGCACGGTCTGTTGCAGGAATGCGGCGTAGCTTTCGTTTCGGGCCAGCAGGTTGCGGCTACCGGTCGGCGCGGTATGGCGAGCCGACTGCAGAGCATTCTTCACCTCTTCATTGGCCACGATCCAGCGCGGCGCCGAAGCTCCTGAGCGGCCGCCCTTGGTGCCGTCCTGGATGTTGATGCGGCCTAAGTGTTCGGCTTCGCGCTGCAAGCGTGGCAGGTCGGCCAGGATGGCTTCGCGCAGGCGCATGCCGGTGGCTCGGGTCAACAGCACAATCGCGGCCACTCGCTCGTGTTGCTGGTCGCCAAGCCGCTCAAGCACTCGCCGCAGCTGTTGGCGGTCTTGGCCGTCCGACGCGCGGGTGCGGACGCTCGAGCGCTGCAGCCCTAGCGACTGGCTCGGGCTGGCAAGCCTCACATGTTGATCACCACGCAGTGCTGCGAGGGTGCGGTTGACGCTGCTCAAGCGGTTCTGCGCGGTGGCGATGCCGAGTTCACCGCGTTGGATCTGCTGGCGCAGGTAGGCGGCGTAGGCTTGCAGCGTCTGTCGGTCTATCTGGCGCGCGTCGTTGTAACCGGGGCCGTCCTCTGACCGACACCAACGCACGAACGCTTGCCAGCGATCACTATGCGCTTTGACCGTGGCGAAGTGGCCGCCGGTAAACAGATCCTTGAGCGCTTGCGGGCCGGCGTAGCTCAGCTGGCGGCCGTAGCCAAAGTTGCGACCCTCACGCCGACCGACCAAGGTCATCGCCACCACCGTTTCCGTTCGTTTGCAGAAAAAGCAGCAGGGCTTTCCAGTAGGGGCTGAGTCTGTCGAGCTGTTGCCAGTGGGTCGGGCGGATCAGCAGGGCGTTCCCCTGGTGCTGCAGGTGCGCGCCTTGCTCACGCAATTGAGTGATCAGCAGGGCTATCTGGGCAGGCTCCAGCGCGGGTGTGGCGACGGTGGTGACAGTGGCGACAACCTGCGTCGTTTCTGGCCGGGCGCGAGGCGACAGGCTGGCGACGGAGGCGGCGACAGGCCGCGATTCCGGCTGCAATCGATGTAGCGCCTGGTGGCGGCGCACCGCGTCATTGAGGCGGAACATGGCGAACCTCGAAAGTTTTTCCGTCGCGGCTGCTCAGCCAGCGATGCGTGATCAGCTCGACGAATAACGTGGCGGTATGGCGGCTGCTCTTACGGGCAAAACGAGGGCCGTTGCAATTGACGTCGCGGACGCTGAAGTGGGTCCAGCCTTTCTGCGCCAACCAGCGCAGCAGCCGATCCGCTTCCTCGAGTCGGCTATTGGCCGGCTGCTGTTCGGTCAGACGCTGAATTTCGGCCAGGTAGTAATCCATCAATGTGGAGGCGCGCTGAATGTGTGCTTCATCCAGCTGACGGGTCTCTTCAACCATGGCCAGTACACCCGCGATGCGCAGCACATTTGCCGCGGCCTTGCCCGCGGCGGGCTGGACGCCAGCCAGCTCGCCAAACTCGCCGGACTGGCACTCGATGGTGTCGTGAATATCGATCCAGGCACGCCGGGCACGGGGCGTCAGTTCCAGCGTGGCGGGATTGAGTGCGCCATCCTGGTGAAGCGACCAGGGTTTTTGCAGCAGGGCGGTGATTCGCTGTTGGTAGCGCTGGACCTTGGCATCTCGGGTCAGATCGATTGCCTTGTAGAGCCGCTGGCCGGCCAGGCGCTCGGGCCAACTGATCAGACAACGGCCTAGGATGCCTTGGCCATTGATCACCGGGTCTTTGAACAGCTGGTTGGCCAGGTAGGGTTGCAGCATCAGGTGCAGGCTGAGGCGGCGGTCATAGGCGCGCAGGCTTTCGCCGGCCATGGAGCGGGCCCGGTCAATCGGGCTGCCATCCCACAGCGTCGACAAGGTGGTGATCGCCTTGAGCAGATTCTCTTTGCTCATGGTGCTGCTCCCCAGGAACTGACCCCCTTCATCATTGAACAAGCCCATGCTGGGCAAGCCATGACACAGGCTTTTGACCAGGGCCTCGATGGTGGGCTCGGCGATGATCAGTCTCGGCGGCGCCGGTTCGGCTAGCTCGGCGCCTTCCGCCTCCGAGAGCTTCTTTGAGGTGTTGGCTTTGCTCATGAGGCGGGTCGCAGCGCGATAGGCTTTGAGCTTTTCCGCGTATAGGGTCCACTGCTGTCGCTCCCAATCGCGCGCGGCCTTCAGTGCCAGCTGATCCACCGCGCTTTTGCGATCACCCGAGGGCGCCACCGTCAGTAGGTAGAGGGACAGCGGATAGGTTCGGCCGTCGAGTTGGACATTGGCATGACCCTGGCTCACCAGAGCAGCGCTGGCCAGCACCGATTGCGCGGCCATGGCGCAGGGCACGCCGATCACCTCGGCCAGTCGCTCGACCGCGGGGCCCAACAGATCCCCGAGTGCGTCGACCGGGTAGGGCAGGGGCGCCTGCCGGTATTCGAGCAAGGGTTGCGGTGGCGCGAAGGCTTCACACGGTTGCATCGTCATTCTCCTGAGGTTGTCGACTTCGCCCTCACTCATCCCGCCACGGTTGTTGAGTGTTATCAGGGATCAAGGCCCCTGCGGCCTGTGAGGGTTGTCCACTGACGCGGGACAGACGGCTCTTTACGACCGGGGATCGCATCCCAAGAGCTCGGGCATCTCATGATCTGGCCTCCTGAACACCGAGAACGGTGGGCGGGTGGAGGCTGCACTGGCTGACGAGACCATTGCCGCGAGATCCTGAGTCGGGTGAAGGCAGCGGTGCGATGACCGGGGCATGCCTGACTGTCAGTCAGGTGCAGTCCATTCCCTGGGCTGCGGCACCATCATCGGTAGCGCTGTTGCGGGTGACGTCGGCGTTTGTCACGCCGATTGTCACGCGGGGAGTTGCCGCAACGCCTCGTACTGCGTGGGCTGCAGCAAGGGTAGGAGCGCCCGTCTCTTTCCGGGAGAAAGAGACGGGCGCGGGTTGGCGCAAACTTAACGGCCAATGGGATAGGTGGCTGCAGAACAGCTGCGCAGGTATGTGCTGCCGCAATGGGCACGGTGTGAAGTGGGCATTCATCACTCGGGCGAGTGACCGTGCGAGCTTCCGAACGCTAATCGCACTTGGGCAGAACCACCGCGGGAGCGGCGTAGCCTTAAAGGTTCTGGCTACCTGGGTTTGCTGTCAACGACAGCGCTTTGCGGCTTCTTTCTATCGCTCGCGTATGGCGGGGTCAACCGTGTTGCGCGCAGTCGCTTGCGCCAGTCAGCGGGTGCTGGAGGCCCTTGGTCGTGAGTGGTGTTGGATGGACGATTTGCCGTCCGTCGTCTTCTCAAGGTTAGCCCCTGCCCATGGGAATGCGGAGCCTTCCCATGGGCAGGGGCTTGGCCGGAGGAGCGCGGGCATTCAGGTGATGCGGCGACAGTCGCTACGGCTGTCGCCATGCCGAACGCCACCTATTACGCGGGTTGTCGCCGGTGTCGCCGCAGTCGCCAAAAGAACCATCGTTGTATCGGGGCGTCGTTTACGGCTGCCGGCGTCATCCGGTGAACGCTTAGCGTATGGGCACGACGTTGTGGTCCTTGGTTCGAGTGATCGCAGATGCCGACAGACTGCCCGTGGCCGCGTTCTGGATGTGTTCACTCCACCAGGCCATCATCGGGCGCCGGCGTTCGATGTAGTCCGCTCGGTTGTAAGCGCTTCGGACTTCGTCCTTGTCGACATGGGCGAGGGCGACCTCGATCAGCTCCGGATCCCAGCCATGCTCGTTGAGGATGGTGCTGGCCATGGAGCGCATGCCGTGGCTGACCAAACGGTCCTGGAAGCCCATGCGTTTCAACGCCATGTTGGCGGTCTGGCTGTTGGCATGGGTGCGCGGGTTTCTGTCCGCCGGGAACACGTACTCCCGGTGGCCGCTGTGGGGCTTGAGCGTCTCCAGTAACGCGAGTGCCTGTTCGGTCAGTGGGATGCTGTGCGGGCGACGCTTTTTCATGCGCTCCGCTGGGATGGTCCAGATGCGTTTGTCGAAGTCGATGTCTGCCCACCGGGTGGTGGCCGCTTCGGCGGGGCGGGTCATGGTGTGCAATTGCCATTCGATCAGGCAGCGGGTCGTGCGCTTGATGCTGGCGTTGGCGAGTTCCATCATCAACTCGGACAGCTCTTCAGGTCGTAGCGCCGCCATGTTCTGTTTTTTCGGTTTCTTGAATACCGCCCGGATACCGCTGAGGGGGTTGGCGAAAATCAGCCCGGAGTTGACCCCGTAGGTCATGATTTCGTTGAGCCGTTGGCTCAGTCGCTTCACCGTCTCCAGGCTGCCTTTGGCCTCGATCGGGCGAAGGAGCTTGATGACCATTGGCGCGCTGATCTGCGAGAGCGGCGTTGTTTTCAGGTCTGGAAATACATGCAGCGTGAGTGAGCGCCAGATATCTTCGGCATACGCCGGCGTGACGGAATCTTTCTTCAACTCGAACCATGCGGTGGCCACATTCTCGAGCGTGTGTTCCGTCTCCGCTCGTTTCGCTTGCTTCAGCTCATCGCGTTGAACTTTGGGGTCGATCCCCTGTGCGAGTAGCTCGCGAGCCTCAACCGCTTTCTTCCGGGCGTTCGCCAGCGAGAGGTCGGGGTACGGGCCGAGCCCCATATTGATACGGTTATTGGTTACCGGATCGCGGTAGTTGAAGTTCCACAGCATCGAGCCGTTGCTCCTGACCCGGAGCTGGAGGCCGTTACCATCGCTGAGGACGTAATCCTTGTCTTTCGCCTTGACTGTCTTGAGCTGACGGTCGGATAGGCGGAGGGCTGAAGCAGGCATGAGAGCTACCTCTGACGCCGTTTTGGTATTCCAAAAAATAGCACCGGATGCCTTGGTGAGCAATTTGGAATACCAAATGGACAAGAACTTGGAAAGCGTCGGTAGATGCCAGTGGTACGTAAGTTATTGATTTTGCTGGGATTCAGGCACAAAAAAAGACGTCCGTGGACGTCTTTAGATGATGTAATGGTGGAGCCGGGGGGATTTGAACCCCCGTCCGCCAGTGTTCCGCTTTCGGTACTACATGCTTAGCCGTGTCTATTGAGTTAATCCGCAGCCGCCCGACGGGCAGGGTGCTTTGGACGAGTTGTGTAAGTTTTAGCCACTTCGTCCACAACGTACTACGCGGCGATCCTGTTCTGCATGACAATCACTTCAGGTTTACAGGCATCCCCTAGTGATCGCTGGAGCCGAAGCTACCAGAAGGACTAGTCGCGCCGCTTACGCAGCGAGAGCGTAGCCCTCGTAGTTTTCGTCATTGGCAACTATAAAAGTTGCAACAGTGGATTTACGACTTCTGTTACCAAGTCGGCATGCACCTAGAGTTTCACTACCGGCGTCGAATCCTAATCGGCCCCAAAACTTTGATCCTGTTGCTGAGACGCGAGTTTACGGCAAAGGTTCCATGCCGTCGACCCGGCATTGCAGGGCGATCGCCAGGCGTCTCTCGTCGCCCACCGCTGCAAGAAATGTGCTGACTAGTAGACACGGCCGGCTATGCTTGCCATCTTGCAACCTGCATGTCCTAGGACTAGACCCGACTATGCCACGCGAGCTTCGTTCTCCTTTGCGTCAGTGGATTTGGCGCGCCTTTGTCCAGAGTGCCTTGATCCCGTTGATCTTGGTCGAGTCTGTGTTGATCAGCGTGTATCTGCTGACCAACGCGGCGATTCGCGATTCGCAGATCGAGCATTTGCAGGAGAGTGCTTTGGACGACTTGTCTACCGCGGTCGAACGTGAGGGGCAGGTCGTCGATAGCCGTCTGCGCTCGGTCGAGGCATTGGTGCGAATATTTCGCGATGCAACGGCTCACGCCTTGCAAAATCAAGACTTCCAGCCCGATAAGGTGGAGCGTGAGCGCCATACGCTGACCGATAGCGGGGTGTTCTATAGCCACAGTGACGATGGCCGCGCCGCGTCTTTCTATTCCAACAGCACCCCGCCAGAGCAGCAGGATCACGCCAAGGTCTTACGCCTATCACAGCTCGACCCGTTGATGCGTTCGATAAAGTCGGCCAACCCACTGGCCGCGGCGACTTACTTCAATAGCTGGGACAGCTACAACCGCATCTATCCGTTTTTCATGACGCCCGAGCAGTATCCCCATGACATGGTGATACCCGATTACAACTTCTATTACCTCGCCGACGCCAAGCACAACCCCGAACGTAAGGTGGTCTGGACCGATGTGTACCTCGACCCGGCCGGTGGGGGATGGATGATGTCGGCGATAGCGCCCGTGTACCGTGGCGATTTCCTCGAAGGGGTGGTCGGCATAGATATCACCATCGGCCAGATGCTCCGTGAGATCGGCGAGCTGGATGTGCCTTGGCAGGGCTATGCCATGTTGGTCAGTCGCGACCACAACATCATGGCGTTGCCGCGCAGCGGCGAGAAAGATTTCGGTCTGCGCGAACTGACCGAATACTCCTATGCCGAGGCGGTTCGCCGGGAAGTGCTCAAACCGGAAGACTTCAACCTGAGCAAACACAGTGAAATGCGCCCGTTGTTGGAGGCCATGGCTGCCGGGCAGCGCAATGTGCAAGAGCTGATGCTGGGCGGGCGCAGGCAGTTGGTGACCTGGAGCGAGATTCCGCAAACCGGCTGGCGCCTGCTGTTGGTGGTGGACGAGGAGAGCATATTCAGCGAGACCAACCGTCTGGCCAAACGCTATCTGCAAATCGGGTATCTATTGATTGCCGGGCTGATGCTGTTCTACGTGCTGTTTTTCGCCTGGATGTGGGCGCGCTCGCGGCGTTTGAGCGAGCAATTGGTGCGGCCGATCAATGGCGTCGTCGGCATGATGCGCAGCCTCGGGCAAGGTGATTTCCATCCCGCGGCGCCCGATAGCCAGATCGAGGAACTGGTCAGCATGGCCGAAGCGGTGCAGCACACCGGCGAGCAGCTGCAGGCCAGCGAGAACGAGCGTCGCAAAGCGCAGCAGGTGTTGCAGCTGGTGCTCGACAGCACCACCGAAAGCCTTTGGGAGGTCGATGTATCCGCCCTGAACATCCGGGTCAGCACGCGTTTCGCCACGCGCTTCGGTTTGCCCCGCGAGCACATGAGCCTCAGCGAATTCAATCAGCGGGTGCACCCCAACGACTTGGAGCGTATTCGCCATCTGCGGCAGCAATTCATTGTCAGCGGCGAGGACAAGTTCGAGGCCGAATACCTGTATGCCGACGCCAACGGCGACTATGTCTGGTTACTCAGCCGCGGCCGGGTGCTGGAACGCGACGCCGAGGGGCATGCCCTGCGCGTTGCCGGTACCCACGTGGATATCACCCGGCTCAAGAAAGTCCAGGAGGAGCTGCGTCGCGCGACTCTCGAAGCCCAGGCGGCGAGCCAAGCCAAGAGCCGTTTCCTCTCGAGCATGAGCCATGAGCTGCGCACGCCCTTGAATGCGATCTACGGCTTTGGCCAGTTGATCGAGATGGAGGCGCAGGACAAGCCGGATGCCAAGCAAGAGGCCGATTATGCGCGGGAGATCGTCAACGCCAGCCGTCACCTGACCTCGTTGGTCGATGACATCCTCGACTTGTCGAGCATCGAAAGCCGCCGTCAACAATTGCATTTGCAACCAGTGGAAATAGGCGCGCTGATCCACGGTTGCGCCGAGTTGGTCCAGCCCGAAGTGCAGCAACGAAGGTTGCAGTTGCATGTGCTGGCCGAGGCGGACACCGGCTTGTATGTGCAGGCCGATGTGCGCCGCCTGCGTCAGGTGCTGCTCAATCTGCTGTCCAATGCGATCAAGTACAACAGCCCGCAAGGCCTGATCAATATCGGCTATGAGCTACGTCCCGACTGCGTTCGCCTATGGGTCGAGGACAGCGGTTCGGGCCTGACCGCCGAGCAGCAGCGGCAGCTGTTCCAGCCTTTCCAGCGGCTGGGGCGTGAGAACTCGAATATCCCCGGCACCGGGATTGGTCTGGTACTGAGTCGTGAGTTGGCGAATCTAATGGGTGGCGAGATGGGCTTCAGCAGTATCGCTGGCGGCGGTAGCCGCTTTTGGATCGATCTGCCGGGGGCGCCCGTGCCCACTGCGCAAACTGCGCCACCGGGCCGGGCCGGAACCGTCGAAGCGCGCAGTTTGGCCAATGTGCTCTGTGTCGAAGACCATCCCGTCTGCATGAAGGTGGTGCGGGAGGCGTTGCGCGGGTTTGCCGAGGTGCGTGGGGCGGACACCATACAGCAGGCGCTTAACGAGCTGCAAAGCGATACGCCGGCCTTATTGTTGCTGGATCTGGATCTGCCGGATGGCGACGGCATGGAGGTGCTCGACGCCATGCGCCGCGACCCGCGTTTGCGTGCCGTACCCGTGTTGGTGATAAGTGCCGCGGCCGATGAGCAGATATTCGAGGAGGCCCGTCGGCGTGGAGCGCAGGCTTGTCTGGCCAAGCCGATTGACCTGGCTCAGGTGCGCCGTATCACCCTGACCCTGTTGGGGCCCAGGCCGGTGGTTCAGTAAAAGCGCTTGATCTTGATGGCAGCCCGCTGGGCCGTTGAACAGCCGGGCTGGCTGGTAACCAAGCACTTGGCGGGCACCTCCCGCCAAGCGCGTCGCCGGTTATTCGCTGGCTTCGAGCAATTCCAGGGCTTCGCCAAGCACTTGCACCGACTGGGCGTGATTGCCAGCCTTATGCAGGGTTTCGCCTTCTGCTCGCAGCTGTTGCACCTGTGCGAGCACGGTGGCATCGCTGGGCGGGTTGCTTTGTAGCAGCTCATCGATCTTGGCCATGTCGGCAGGGCAGTGCATGGCCCAGAGCGATGTGCTGAACAGGGCGGCGGTGAAGAGGGCGGCGAGGCGGCGCACGGTTACTGTCGACATGGTTACTCTCCTTTCGAGCGGGAAGAGTCAGTATAGGAAAGAAACGGCTAACCGCCTGTCCTGCCGTCTAGGGTCTGTTGCCGTTTCATCGCGACCGCGCCGGAGCCTGTTTTAGCGCGAGG
>NZ_CAMPHV010000065.1 GCF_946886105.1 uncultured Pseudomonas sp.
CGTCGGTGGTCCAGACGCCGGTTTCGTCGTCGACCTGGATGGGCATTTCGGGGGCATGGGTGGACATGTGTTCGGTACTCCGGAATTCGTGTTTTTTGCGTTTGACCGGGCAACGCCCGGACATATGAAAGTTGCCAATGAATGCCTGTGGAGCCGTAGCGAGCGCGCCGAGAGCAAGGAGACCCGCAGCGACAAGCGAGAGCAGTACGCATGTACGGCGAGCTTGTCGCGAGGACGCGACGCAGCTATCGGTGTGCGCAGTAGGCTCCGCAGGTATTCATCATTCGCCCCAGACGTCTTTCAGGACCCTTACCCAGTTCTCGCCCATCACCTTGCGCACCACGCGCTCGGGCATGCCGCGCTTCAACAGGGTTTCGGTGAGGTTGGGGAATTCGCCCACGGTGCGGATGCCCAGCGGGTTGATGATCTTGCCGAAGCTGGTCAGGCGGCGGGCGTAGCCCTTGTCGTGGGTCAGCATTTCGAAGAATGCTTTGTCGTGACCCTGGGTGAAGTCGGTGCCGATGCCGATGGCGTCTTCGCCGACCAGGTTCATCACGTACTCGATGGCTTCGGCGTAATCGTCGATGGTCGAGTCGATGCCTTTGGCCAGGAAGGGCGCGAACATGGTCACGCCGACGAAACCGCCGTGGTCGGCGATGAACTTCAGCTCCTCGTCGGACTTGTTGCGCGGGTGTTCTTTCAGGCCGGATGGCAGGCAGTGGGAGTAGCACACCGGCTTCTTCGACTCGAGGATCACTTCCTCGGAGGTTTTCGAGCCGACGTGGGACAGGTCGCACATGATGCCGACGCGGTTCATCTCCGCGACTACCTCGCGGCCGAAGCCGGACAGGCCGCCGTCGCGCTCGTAGCAACCGGTGCCGATCAGGTTCTGGGTGTTGTAGCACATCTGCACGATGCCCACGCCGAGCTGCTTGAACACCTCGACGTAGCCCAGCTGATCCTCGAACGCGTGGGCGTTCTGGAAGCCGAAGAGGATGCCGGTCTTGCCCTGCTCCTTGGCTTTGCGGATGTCAGCGGTGGTGCGCACCGGGATCACCAGGTCGCTGTTCTCGCGGATCAGTTTCTGGCTGGCGACTATGTTGTTCACCGTGGCCTGGAAACCTTCCCACACCGAGACCGTGCAGTTGGCGGCGGTGAGGCCACCTTTGCGCATGTCCTCGAACAGTTCGCGGTTCCATTTGGCGATGATCAGACCGTCTATGACGATGCTGTCGGCGTGTACTTCGGCTGGGCTCATCAGGCTGTCCCCTTTTTTAGCTGGTATCGCCAAATCGGTCGTTGGCGCGTTGGGTTGAGCATATAGCCGAGGGGCGCGGCGACCCGGTGCAAAAACGACCGGGGTATTGCCGAAAGCGTCAATGCCGGGTCGCGGGCAGATATGCCTCAGATAAAGGCCGTGGGAGGTGCTTTAGCAGCGATGCTTTTGATCGGCGGTTCGCGGCTACAGCCCTTCCCGCATGCGATAAGAGTCCCAAAAAAGGCTCTGTACCCGTTATGTGTTGAGTCGTCCCGAGCAGCTATGAGGTGCATGAGGAGCGGTAAAACGTAGGGTGGGTTAGGCGCGAGCTGGGCTCAGGCAAACACCATCAATGCCCAGCGCGCCGTAACCCACCATAGCGGTCCACCGATAAACCGCAATGGTGGGTTACGCGGCGCTCGAAATGCGTGGTGCTCTGCCATAACCAGCCCCAGCGCCGCTAACCCACCCTACAAAAACTGCGTGCAACAGGTAACTGGGACATAGCCCAAAAAAAGCCCCTGCCCGGGTTACGGGCAGAGGCCAAGGTGACCCTTGCGAGGGTCTCAGTGTGTGACGGCTGTTTCCGACCTGCGACGGGCGGCCAACAGGCCGTAGACCGTCAGCGCAATCAGCAGCCACAGGCTCGGGGACATGGTTATTCGCTGCCTACCTGGCGCAAATAGGGGGCGGGCGCAGCACCGAGGTTGCTGAGCATCCGCTCGCTGTACCAGTCCATGAAATTGACCACGCCGAACTCGTAGGTCTTCGAGTACGGGCCTGGCTGGTAGGCCGTGGAGTTGATCCCGCGCTGATTTTCCTCGCCGAGGCGGCGGTCCTGATCGTTGGTCGCATCCCAGACCTGGCGCAGGCGCGCGACATCGTAGTCGACGCCTTCGACCGCATCCTTGTGCACCAACCACTTGGTGATGACGATGGTTTCCTGGGCGCTGATCGGCCACACGGTGAAGTTGATCAGGTGATCGCCCATGCAGTGGTTCCACGAGTGCGGCAGGTGCAGGATGCGCATCGAACCGAGGTCCGGGTTCTGGATTCGGCCCATCAACTTGCTGCAGCCCTGCTTGCCGTCCATGGTCATGGACACGGTGCCCTTGAGCAGCGGCATGCGCACGATGCGGTTACGCAGGCCGAAGCTGGCGTGGGCATAAGGAATCTTCTCGGCGTCCCACTTGGCGGCGGAGTCGGCTACATGGTCCTTGAATTCCTGGCTGGCGCGCGGATCGGTGACGTCGTCCCACTCCAGCAGGGTGTTGAGCAGCTCCGGGTGCGAACCGTTGCAGTGGTAGCACTCGCGGTTGTTCTCGATCACCAGCTTCCAGTTGGCCTGCTCGCGCATGGTGCTCTGCACCGCCACCTTGGTGTTCTCCATGTCGTAAGGCTCCATGTAGTGAGCCAGAGTGGAGAGGAACTCATCGATGGCCGGCGGATTTTCCGCCAGGGAGATGAAGATGAAGCCGCCGGCGGTCTTGCAGTTCACCGGCTTGAGGTTGTAATCGCTGAGCTTGAAGTCTTCGCCCATTTCGCTGCCGGCGAACAGCAGGCGGCCGTCCAGCTCGTAGGTCCACTGGTGGTAGGGGCAAACCAGCTTGGCGACCTTACCCTTGTCGCTGACGCACAGGCGCGAGCCGCGATGCCGGCAGACGTTATGGAAGGCGTGTACCGCGCCTTCGGCGCCACGGATGACGATGATCGGGTTGTCGCCCAGCTGCAGCGTCAGGTAGTTGCCCTTGGCGGGGATTTCGCAGGTCATGCCGGCGATCAACCATTCCTTATGGAAGATTTCCTGCATGTCGATCTGGAACAGTCGCTCGTCGTTATAGAACGGCTGCGGCAGGGAAAAGGTGCGCTCGCGGGTTTGCAGCATTTCGGCGGTGGCCTTGCGCGCTGGTTCCAGCGGGTCGCCCAAACTCAGGGTGGAAGTGACGTCCATCGGTGACTCCTCAATGGCAATCGCACCTGCGATTGCCGCAAAAAGTGGCTATTCGGTTGCTGCGCAAGGTCGCTGTATGTCCTGCGGGCTGGGGCGAGGGTGCACCTGACCGCGGCGTGCTTCTTCGGCATGAGTTGAGTGTGGAGTTGGTCGTGCTGGCGACCTTATCCATGGGCGACATGGCTGCATCCGTTTCCGACGCGGTAAGCCGCGTGCTCAGCGGCAGGTCGCGATAAGTATGTCAGTGTCGTTGGTAGATAAGTGGCTATCCTGAGCGTTACGCACAATCGCCCCATCAGGCCGGCAACAGGCCCCGTGCACGAGAGAACGACCATGTCGAACGACTTCCTCAATCCGGTTACCACCCAGACCTGGAGCAACGGCCGCCACTTGGTGCGCTGCGTCAAGGTTATCCAGGAAACCTGGGATGTACGCACCTTCTGCTTTATGGCGGATCAGCCGGTGCTGTTTTTCTTCAAGCCGGGGCAATTCGTTACCCTGGAGTTGGAGATCGACGGCCAGCCGGTCATGCGTTCCTACACCATTTCCAGCTCGCCTTCGGTGCCCTACAGCTTCTCCATCACCATCAAACGGGTGCCGGGCGGCAAGGTCTCCAACTGGCTGCACGACAACCTGCAGGAAGGTACGGTGCTGCCGGTGCACGGCCCGGTCGGGCTGTTCAACGCCATGGACTTCCCGGCGGAAAAGGTGCTGTTTCTCAGCGGCGGCGTCGGCATCACCCCGGTGATGTCGATGGCGCGTTGGTTCTATGACACCAACGGCGCTGTCGATATGGTCTTCGTGCACAGCGCGCGCTCGCCGAAGGACATCATCTACCACCGCGAGCTGGAACATATGGCTGCGCGGATCAATAACTTCAGCCTGCACGTGATCTGCGAAAAGCACGGCTTGGGCGAAGCTTGGGCCGGCTACCGCGGTTATCTCAACCAGAAGATGTTGGAGCTGATCGCCCCGGATTATCTGGAGCGGGAAATCTTCTGCTGTGGACCGACGCCCTACATGAACGCGGTCAAGCACCTGCTGCAGAACAACGGCTACGACATGCAGCGTTACCACGAAGAGTCCTTCGGCGCGACGCCGCCGGAAGTGCGCGCCGAGGTCTCGGAGCTGGCCGCCGAAGCCGCCGACGCGCCGCCGGTGCCGGCCGCCGATCAACACCAGGTAACCTTCGCCGCCACCGGCAAGAGTATCCGCATCAACCCCGGCGAAACCGTGCACGCGGCAGCCGCCAAGCTCGGCCTGCATATTCCCAAGGCTTGCGGCATGGGCATCTGCGGCACCTGCAAGGTGATGAAAACCTCTGGCGAGGTGACCATGGAACACAACGGCGGGATCACCGACGAAGACCTCGCCGAAGGCTACATCCTCTCCTGCTGCAGCGTCGCCCAGGGCGATGTGACCATCGATTATTGATGGTCGCAGGCGTAGTGGTGGACAAGCCTTCGGCATGTCCACCCTACAAGGTGACGTGCTTTTCGTAGGGCGGACAAGGCTCCGCCATATCCGCCCTACATTGGCGACTTGCTAGATATCCGTTCCCAGGGTCCAGCCGTTAGCGTCGGCGCGGCGGTCTTTGTGGGCGCGGCGGTCTTCTTCGAAACGAATAGCGTCGCGTCTGTCGGCATGGTTGCGGCGTTCGCGCTTGCCGCGGGTATCGATCTTGAACGACGCCGGTTGTTTGGCGGGGGCGGGGGGCGGAGCGATCGGCTCCAGCGGTTCGAGGCTCAGGTCCTCGAGGCTGAGTTCGAAGCTGTCGTCGGTTGCCATTGGCGTGCTCCTCCGCTTGTGCGTGCGCATGCAGGCAATTGGCCTGTACCTACACAGATTAGCCCTGGTTTCCCAGGGCGCACGCGCGAGCGGACGAGCTGCACGATCAGGCCGCCGCCATGGCCGCGCGGATATCCGCCGCCAACTGCTGCACCCGTTGCTCTTCGGTATCCCATGAGCACATGAAGCGCGCGCCGCCGGCGCCGATAAAGGTGTAGAAGCGCCAGCCCTTGGCGCGCAGGGTTTCCAGGGCCGTTTCGGACATCTGCAGGAACACTCCGTTGGCCTCCACCGGGAACATCGGGCTGACCCCCGGCACGTCGGCGACCAGTTCGGCGAGCAGTCGCGCGCAATGGTTGGCGTGGTTGGCGTAGCGCAGCCAGGCGCCGTCCTGCAGGATGCCGACCCAGGGCGCCGACAGGTAGCGCATTTTCGAAGCGAGCTGGCCGGCCTGCTTGCAGCGGTAGTCGAAGTCCTCGGCCAGAGCCTTGTTGAAGAACAGGATCGCTTCACCCACCGCCATGCCGTTCTTGGTGCCGCCGAAACACAGCACATCGACGCCGGCCTTCCAAGTCAACTCGGCAGGTGAGCAGCCGAGCGAGGCGCAGGCGTTGGAAAAGCGCGCGCCGTCCATATGCAGATTGAGCCCCAGCTCATGACAGGTCGCGCTGATCGCGGCGATCTCCTCGGGGCGATAGACGGTGCCGACCTCGGTGGCCTGGGTCAGCGTCACCACCCGTGGCTTGGGGTAGTGGATATCCAGGCGCTTGAGCGCCACTTCGCGGATCGCCTCAGGCGTCAGCTTGCCGTTCTCGGTTCTGGCCAGCAGCAGTTTGGAGCCGTTGGAGAAGAACTCCGGGGCGCCGCATTCGTCGGTTTCGACGTGGGCGGTCTCCGAGCAGATCACGCTGTGATAACTCTGGCACAGGGCGGCCAGGGCCAGGGAGTTGGCCGCGGTGCCGTTGAAGGCGAAGAACACCTCGCAATCGGTTTCGAACAGGCGGCGGAAGTGGTCGGCGGCGCGTGCGGTCCACTGATCGTCGCCATAGGCGCGGTCGTGGCCGTGATTGGCTTCGGCCATCGCGGCCCAGGCCTCCGGGCAAATACCGGAATAGTTGTCGCTGGCGAACTGTTGCGAGAGATCGGGCATTGCTAGTTCCTTCTATTCGGGCGTCGGGCGCCGAGACGAGGCGTCGGCGGATCGCATTACTTTACCTGCGCGCAGGCCGGCCTACGGACGTTGCGGCGACATCTTATTTATTCCAGGCGCTATCCGGCGCTTTTCAATCCACCCGGCAGCGGCGAAAGACAAGGAACTCATGGCCGGCAGCGGCCTCAGAAATACAGGCCCGGCAGTGCGTGCCGGGTCCTGACCTTAATGGAGTTCACCATGAGCTATCGCTATTTGCTTGCCCAGTTGTTTGCAGCATGCGTCCCTTTGGTCGTGTCCCTTCCGGCCGCCGCCGATTGGCCGCCGGGCGCCAAGAATCAGTTCACCGAAGAGTGCATCGCCAGTGCCCAGAGCGGCCACAGCAAAGCGCAGTTGCAGGCTTACTGCGAGTGCGCGGCGACCAAGGTCAGCAGCGAGTTCAGCGAAGCCGAATTGCGTGAGCTCGGCCGGCAAGCGTCCCCAGACCCGGCGCTGCGGCAGCGGCTGATCGACGCGTCGAGCAGTTGCGAAGCGCAGTTGCAGCAATAACCGGCCGCGGCAGGTCGGCCGTGCTTGGGCTGACGTGCTTGGGTTAAGGTGAGCGACACCCTCGTCGCTCCGATAGCCGCCATGCCCGACTCAGCCGCAGAGGTACCTCACAGCCGCGACCGCACGTTGGATCTGCTCAAGTGGCTGGCGCTGTTGAGCATGCTGATCGACCACCTGCGCCACGTCTGGCCGCAGCTCTATCCCGTGTATATCCCGGGCCGTCTGGCCTTCCCGTTTTTCTGCCTGGCGATTGCCGCCAATCTGGCGCGGTCCGCTTCGGTGCATTCGGCGATACCGCTGCGTTATCTCGCGCTGCTGCTGGGTTTCGCGCTGCTCTCGGAGTGGCCTTATCGGTTGTTGGTGCCGGCGCCGCAGTCGCTTAACGTGCTGCCAACGCTGGCTCTGGGGTTGCTGATCGCTGCCGGCCTGCAGCACCCGCACGGCCAGCGTCGCTGGTTGGCGCTGGCGGCATTGTCGCTGGCGCTGCTCGGGCATCCCTGGCTGATGTTCGGCGCGGCCGGTGCGCTGTTGCCGGCGGCGTTTCTGCATGCCCTGCGGCAACCCGCGTTCGGTTGGCTCTGGCCGCTGCTGTTGTGCCTGCTCGCTAACTACTGGCCGCCGTTCTATATCGATGCGCTACGTGGCGACCCCTTCGCCTGGACGGTGATTCTCGTTTGCGCCGCGGCGCCGTTGCTCGGCCTCTGGTTGCTGCGCCAGCACCTGAGGCTGGCCGTACCGCCGGTGCGGCGCTGGGCCTACCTGTTCTACCCCGGGCACTTTCTGCTGCTGGCCGCGATAGGCGAGTGGCTGCGCTGACGGTCGTCTCGAGTGCAGTCCGGGAGCGATTTGCTGGCCCGAGATTTCCCCGGATTGCGCCAAGGCTTAGCCGGGCTACAGCTGATAAGCGTTTACGGATACCGCGCTGGTTCCGGTAGCCCGGATGCAATCCGGGAGCGATATGTCGGTCCCGAAATTTCTCCGGATTTCCTCCGGGCTGCCGTGCTCGGGCATCTCGCGTCCGGGGCGGCTTCCCGCATGTCGCCAATGTGCCTGTGGTGAAAACAGCCATGTCGCAAACGAACCCCCCTGTGGCGTGCATAGGCATCTGGCCCTCAAGGGCGAGTCATACCATCTCTGGCAACTGGGCTAGTTCCCAGAACCGATAGACAGGCGCCGCCCAGGGGCCTCAGGAGATACGCGATGTTCAGCAAACACGACCAGATCCAGGGCTACGACGATGAATTGCTCGTTGCCATCAACGCCGAAGAGGCGCGCCAGGAGCATCATATCGAGCTGATTGCTTCGGAAAACTACACCAGCAAGCGCGTTATGCAGGCCCAGGGCAGCGGGCTGACCAACAAGTACGCCGAAGGCTATCCGGGCAAGCGTTATTACGGCGGCTGCGAGCACGTCGACGTGGTCGAGCAGCTGGCCATCGATCGCGCCAAGGCGCTGTTCGGCGCCGACTACGCCAACGTTCAGCCGCACTCCGGTTCCTCGGCCAACAGCGCCGTGTACCTGGCGCTGATCAATGCCGGCGACACCATTCTCGGCATGAGCCTGGCCCACGGCGGTCACCTGACCCACGGCGCCAAGGTCTCGTCCTCGGGCAAGCTGTACAACGCCGTGCAGTACGGCATCGACACCGCCACCGGTCTGATCGATTACGACGAGGTCGAGCGCCTGGCCGTCGAGCACAAGCCGAAGATGATCGTCGCCGGTTTCAGTGCCTACTCCAAGACCCTGGATTTCCCGCGTTTCCGCGCCATCGCCGACAAGGTCGGGGCGCTGCTGTTCGTCGACATGGCCCACGTCGCCGGTCTGGTCGCCGCTGGCCTGTATCCCAACCCGATTCCGTTCGCCGACGTGGTCACCACCACCACCCACAAGACCCTGCGCGGTCCGCGTGGCGGCCTGATCCTGGCCAAGGCCAACCCCGAAATCGAGAAGAAGCTCAACGCCGCGGTGTTCCCCGGCGCCCAGGGCGGCCCGTTGATGCACGTGATCGCCGCCAAGGCGGTGTGCTTCAAGGAAGCCATGGAGCCGGGCTTCAAGGAATACCAGGCCCAGGTGATCAAGAACGCCCAGGCGATGGCCAAGGTATTTATCGATCGCGGTTTCGATGTGGTTTCCGGCGGTACCGACAACCACCTGTTCCTGGTCAGCCTGATCAAGCAGGGCCTGACCGGTAAAGACGCCGACGCCGCTTTGGGTCGCGTCGGCATCACCGTCAACAAGAACGCCGTGCCCAACGACCCGCAGTCGCCGTTCGTGACCTCGGGCCTGCGCATCGGCACTCCGGCGATCACCACTCGCGGCTTGAAAGAGGCTCAGAGCATCGATCTGGCCGGCTGGATCTGCGACGTGCTCGACCACCTCGGCGATGCCGACGTGGAAGCGCAAGTCGCCACCCTGGCCGCCGGGCTTTGCGCCGATTACCCAGTCTACCGCTGACTTGTAGGGTGGAAGGCGCTGTTCCCTTCCACCAGAGATCGGTGGATCGATAAAACGCGATCCACCCTAGGTTCTGACTCGTTTCGATCGGTGGCAAGCAGTACCCAGATTTCAGGAGCATCCCATGCAACGTTATTCCGGCTTTGGCCTGTTCAAGCACTCCTTCAGCCACCATGAGAACTGGCAGCGCATGTGGCGCAATCCCACGCCCAAGCCGGTTTACGACGTGATCATCGTCGGCGGTGGCGGCCACGGCCTGGCCACCGCCTATTACCTGGCCAAGGAATTCGGCGTAAAGAATGTCGCGGTGATCGAGAAGGGTTGGCTGGGCGGCGGTAACACCGCGCGCAACACCACCATCGTGCGTTCCAACTACCTGTGGGATGAGTCGGCGCACCTGTACGAGCACGCGATGAAGCTGTGGGAGGGCCTGTCCCAGGACCTCAACTACAACGTCATGTTCTCCCAGCGCGGCGTATTCAACCTCGGCCACACCCTGCAGGACATGCGCGACATCGAGCGCCGCGTCAGCGCCAACCGCCTCAACGGTATCGACGGTGAAGTGGTGAATGCCAAGCAGGTGGCGGAGATGATCCCCTACCTGGATTGCTCGAAGAACACCCGTTACCCGATCCTCGGCGCCTCGCTGCAACGTCGCGGCGGTGTCGCCCGCCACGATGCCGTGGCCTGGGGCTATGCCCGCGCCGCTGACGCCTTGGGCGTCGACCTGATCCAGCAAACCGAAGTGATCGGCTTCCGTAAGGAAAACGGCGTGTGCATCGGCGTGGAAACCACTAAAGGCTTTATCGGCGGCAAGCGCGTCGGTGTGGTCACCGCCGGCAACTCCGGGCATATGGCCAAGCTCGCCGGCTTCCGTCTGCCGCTCGAATCCCACCCGCTGCAGGCGCTGGTGTCCGAGCCGATCAAGCCGATTATCGACACCGTGATCATGTCCAACGCCGTGCATGGCTACATCAGCCAGTCGGACAAGGGCGACCTGGTCATCGGCGCCGGCATCGACGGCTACAACGGCTACGGCCAGCGCGGTTCCTACCCGACCATCGAGCACACCCTGCAGGCCATCGTCGAGATGTTCCCGGTGCTCTCGCGGGTACGCATGAACCGCCAGTGGGGCGGCATCGTCGACACCACGCCGGACGCCTGCCCGATCATCGCCAAAACCCCGGTGAAGAACCTGTTCTTCAACTGCGGTTGGGGCACCGGCGGCTTCAAGGCCACCCCGGGTTCGGGCCACGTGTTTGCCGCGAGCCTGGCCAAGGGCGAAATGCATCCGCTGGCCAAGGCGTTTTCGATCGAGCGTTTCCACAACGGCGCGCTGATCGACGAGCACGGCGCGGCAGGGGTCGCACACTGATTTTGGCCCCCTCTCCCGGCGGGAGAGGGAGGACGGTTTTCTGGAGGTACCGAGCATGTTGCATATCTTCTGCCCTCACTGTGGCGAACTGCGTTCCGAAGAAGAATTCCACGCCGGCGGCCAGGCGCACATCGCGCGCCCGCTGGACCCGAACGCCTGCACCGACGAGGAGTGGGGCGAGTACCTGTTCTTCCGCGACAACCCGCGCGGCATCCACCATGAGCTGTGGATCCACGCGGCGGGCTGCCGCCAGTACTTCAACGTCACCCGTCACACGGTGAGCTACGAAATCCTCGAAACCTACAAGATCGGCGAGCGCCCCAGCGTGACTGAGGCAACGATCGCCGCGAAGAAGGCCGTCGACCAAGGAGTAACGGCATGAGCCAGGTCAATCGTCTTTCCCAGGGTGGCCGTATCGATCGCAGCCAGCCCCTGACCTTCAGCTTCAACGGCCAGACCTTCCAGGGTTACGCCGGCGATACCCTGGCCGCCGCGTTGCTGGCCAACGGCGTCGACGTGGTCGGCCGCAGCTTCAAGTACTCGCGTCCGCGCGGCATCGTCGCCGCCGGTGCCGAGGAGCCGAACGCGGTGCTGCAGATCGGTTCCACCGAGGCCGCGCAGATCCCCAACGTACGGGCCACCCAGCAGGCGCTGTACGCCGGCCTGACCGCCAACAGCGTGAACGGCTGGCCGAACGTCAACACCGACCTGATGGGCATTCTCGGCAAGGTCGGCGGCGGCATGATGCCGCCCGGTTTCTACTACAAGACCTTCATGTACCCGCAGAACCTCTGGCTGACCTACGAGAAGTACATCCGTAAGGCCGCGGGTTTGGGGCGTGCACCCAAGGAAAACGATCCGGATAGCTACGACTACCTGAACCAGCACTGCGACGTGCTGGTGGTCGGTGCCGGCCCCGCCGGTCTGGCCGCGGCCCTGGCCGCCGGTCGCAGCGGCGCGCGGGTGATTCTCGCCGACGAACAGGAAGAGTTCGGTGGCAGCCTGCTCGGCACCCGCGAAACCCTCGACGGCAAGCCTGCCGCCGACTGGGCCGCGAAGGCCATCGCCGAACTGAAGCAGATGGCGGAAGTGACCCTGCTGCCGCGCGCCACCGTGAACGGCTACCACGACCACAACTTTCTGACTATTCACCAGCGCCTTACCGATCACCTCGGCGAAGTCGCGCCCATGGGCATGGTGCGTCAGCGTATGCACCGCGTGCGCGCCAAACGCGTGGTCCTGGCCACCGGCGCCCACGAGCGGCCGCTGGTGTACGCCAACAACGACGTGCCGGGCAATATGCTCGCCGACGCGGTGTCCACCTACGTGCGCCGTTACGGCGTAACGCCGGGCCGTCAGCTGGTGCTGTCGACCAACAACGATTACGCCTACCGCGTGGTGCTCGACTGGCTCGACGTTGGCCTGCCGGTGGTCGCCGTCGCCGATGCACGCAGCAATCCGCGCGGTGCCTGGGTCGAGGAAGCGCGCCGGCGTGGCGTGCGGATTCTCGCCGGCAGTGCGGTGGTCGAAGCGCGCGGCAGCAAGCGCGTTACCGGCGCACGCATCTGTGCCATCGATCTGGTCAGCCATAAGGTCACCAGCCCCGGCGAAGTGCTCGACTGCGATCTGATCGTCAGCTCCGGCGGCTACAGCCCAGTGGTGCACCTGGCCTCGCACCTAGGCGGACGTCCGACTTGGCGCGAAGACATCCTCGCTTTCGTCCCCGGCGAAGGCTTCCAGAAGCGCTTCTGCGCTGGCGCGGTGAATGGCGTGTTCAGCCTCGGCGACGCCCTTGCCGATGGCTTCGAATCGGGTGCCATGGCCGCCGCTGAAGCCGGCTTCAAGGCGGTTTCCGGCAGCCTGCCGAAGGTCGAGAAGCGCTTCGAAGAACCAACCGTTGCGCTGTTCCAGGTGCCCCACGACAAGTCCACGGCGCGTGCGCCCAAGCAGTTCGTCGACCTGCAGAACGACGTCACCGCGGCCGGCATCGAGCTGGCCACCCGCGAGGGCTTCGAGTCGGTCGAGCACGTCAAGCGCTACACCGCGCTGGGCTTCGGTACCGATCAGGGCAAACTGGGCAACATCAATGGCCTGGCCATTGCCGCGCGTTCGATGGGCATCAGCATCGCGCAGATGGGCACCACCATGTTCCGCCCGAACTACACCCCGGTGACTTTCGGCGCGCTCGCCGGCCGTCACTGCGGCGAGCTGTTCGAGGCCAAGCGCTACACCGCGATGCAAAAGTGGCACCTGCAGAACGGCGCCGAGTTCGAGGACGTCGGTCAGTGGAAGCGCCCCTGGTACTTCCCGAAAAAGGGTGAAGACCTGCATGCCGCCGTGGCCCGTGAGTGCCTGGCGGTGCGCAATGCGGTCGGCATCCTCGATGCCTCGACCCTGGGCAAGATCGACATCCAGGGCCCGGATGCGCGCGAGTTTCTCAACCGCGTCTACACCAACGCCTGGACCAAGCTGGACGTGGGCAAGGCCCGCTACGGCCTGATGTGCAAGGAAGACGGCATGGTCTTCGACGACGGCGTGACCGCCTGTCTGGCCGACAACCACTTCCTGATGACCACCACCACCGGCGGTGCGGCACGGGTGATGGAATGGCTGGAGATCTACCACCAGACCGAGTGGCCGGAGCTGAAGGTGTATTTCACCTCGGTCACCGACCACTGGGCGACCATGACCCTGTCCGGCCCCAACAGCCGCAAGCTGCTGGCCGAGGTCACGGATATCAATCTCGACAAGGACGCCTTCCCGTTCATGACCTGGCAGGAAGGCAAGGTCGGCGGCGTACCGGCGCGGGTGTTCCGCATCTCCTTCACCGGCGAGCTGAGCTACGAAGTCAACGTCCAGGCCGACTACGCCCTGGCCGTGTGGGAACAGATCATCGAGGCGGGCAAGAAGCACGGCCTGACCCCGTACGGTACCGAGACCATGCACGTGCTGCGTGCCGAGAAGGGTTTCATCATCGTCGGCCAGGACACCGACGGCTCGGTCACCCCGGACGACTTGGGCATGGGCTGGTGTGTCGGTCGCACTAAACCCTTCTCCTGGATCGGCTGGCGCGGCATGAACCGCGAGGACTGCCTCAAGGAAAACCGCAAGCAGCTTGTGGGGCTGAAACCGGTTGACCCGAACAAAGTGCTGCCGGAAGGCGCGCAGCTGGTGTTCGACCCGAAGCAGTCGATTCCGATGACCATGGTCGGCCACGTCACCTCCAGCTACATGAGCGCAGCGATGGGCTATTCCTTCGCCATGGCCCTGGTCAAGGGCGGTCTCAAGCGCATCGGCGAGCGCGTGTTCGCGCCGCTGGTGGATGGCAGCGTGATCGAAGCCGAAATCGTCAGCCCTGTGTTCTTTGACCCGAAAGGGGATCGCCAGAATGTCTAACGTCAATGTCTACAAGCAACGCCCCGACAGCGGCCGTGCCGAGTCGCCGCTGTTCCACGCCGGCCTCGACGAGATGGCGCGCAAGGGCAAGAGCAGCGCCGGGGTGATCCTGCGCGAGAAGAAGCTGCTCGGTCACCTGATCCTGCGCGGCGACGCCGACGACGCCAATTTCGCCGGCGGCGTGCACAAGGCCCTCGGCCTGGAGCTGCCGGTGGCCCTGACCCTGGTGGCGAATGGTGACAGCTCGCTGCAGTGGATGGGCCCGGACGAGTGGCTGCTGATCGTGCCGAGCGGCGCGGAGTTCGCCACCGAGCAGAAGCTGCGCGAGGCCCTGGCCGGCCAGCACATCTCGGTGGTCAACGTCAGCGGCGGCCAGACCATTCTCGAACTGAGCGGCGCCAAGGCCCGCGAAGTGCTGATGAAGTCGACCCCCTACGACGTGCACCCGAGCAACTTCCCGGTCGGCAAGGCCGTCGGCACCGCGTTCGCCAAGTCGCAGCTGGTGATCCGCCGTACCGGCGAGGAGACCTGGGAGCTGTTGGTGCGCCGCAGCTTCTCCGACTACATCTGGCTGTGGCTGCAGGATGCCTGCGCCGAGTATGGCCTGGCCATCAAGGCCTGAACTGTAGGGTGGACGACGCTTTTTTCGTCCACCGCGACGCCGCGAAGGTGGATGGATAAAGCCCATCCACCCTCCGTCCTACGGTCACTCCGCTTTGGAGATTGATATGAGCCGCACTCCCGACACCTGGATCCTCACCGCCCACTGCCCGAGCGTGCTCGGCACCGTGGATGCGGTGACGCGCTTTCTGTTCGAGCAGCGTTGCTACGTCACCGAACACCACTCGTTCGATGATCGGTTGTCCTCGCGCTTCTTTATCCGCGTGGAGTTCCGTCAGCCGGAGGGCTTCGACGAGGCCGCGTTCCGCGCGGGCGTGCAGGAGCGTCTGGCGCCGTTCGGCATGCAGGTCGAGCTGACCCCGCCGGGCTACCGGGCCAAGGTGGTGCTGATGGTCTCGAAGGCCGATCACTGCCTCAACGATCTGCTCTATCGCCAGCGTATCGGCCAGTTGCCGATGGACGTGGTCGCGGTGATTTCCAACCACCCGGATCTGGAACCGCTGGCGCGCTGGCACGACATCCCGTACCACCACTTCGCCCTCGACCCCAACGACAAGCCGGCGCAGGAGCGCAAGGTGTTGCAGGTGATCGAGGAAACCGGTGCCGAACTGGTAATACTCGCCCGCTATATGCAGGTGCTGTCGCCGGAGCTGTGCCGCAAGTTGGATGGTTGGGCGATCAATATCCACCACTCGCTGCTGCCTGGTTTCAAGGGCGCCAAGCCTTACCACCAGGCCTATCAGAAGGGCGTCAAGCTGGTTGGCGCCACCGCCCATTACATCAACAACGACCTCGACGAAGGTCCGATCATCGCCCAGGGCGTGGAGGCGGTGGACCATGCCCACTACCCCGAAGACCTGATCGCCAAGGGTCGTGATATCGAATGCCAGACCCTGGCCAAAGCCATCGGTTATCACCTCGAACGGCGGGTGTTCCTCAACGCCAACCGCACCGTGGTGCTGCATGCCTAAAACACTGAACACCAAGTGATCCGTAGCCCGGGTCGAGCGGAGCGACACCCGGGTATCGCTTCGCTCAACCCGGGCTACGAGCGACAGATTCGGTGCGAACAGCGACCGCTATCTGGCCGCCGCGTCATTCGCACCTGGGGCCGGCCGTTAGCATAAGACCGGCGCAGTCTTCGTACAGATTTTCCCCGGATTGCATCCGGGCTGCGGGTGGACCGACTGCCAATTCATCGGGCCATTCGCAACAGCGGCAACGAACTCCAATGCAAGGTCGCGCGACCGTTGGCCGCGCCTTTGTTTTCACAACAAGAAGGGAGAACTATCTATGTCTGGTAATCGTGGTGTGGTGTATCTCGGCGCGGGTAAGGTCGAGGTGCAGAAAATCGACTATCCGAAAATGCAGGACCCGCGCGGTCGCAAGATCGAACACGGGGTAATTCTCAAGGTGGTATCCACCAATATTTGCGGCTCCGACCAGCACATGGTGCGTGGGCGGACCACGGCGCAAACCGGCCTGGTGCTGGGCCACGAGATCACCGGTGAGGTGATCGAGAAGGGCAGCGACGTCGAGAACCTGAAAATCGGCGACCTGGTTTCGGTGCCGTTCAACGTCGCCTGCGGCCGCTGCCGCAGCTGTAAGGAAATGCACACCGGCGTCTGCCTTACCGTTAACCCGGCGCGTGCCGGCGGTGCCTACGGCTACGTCGACATGGGCGATTGGACCGGTGGCCAGGCCGAATACGTGCTGGTGCCCTATGCCGACTTCAACCTGCTGAAACTGCCGGATCGCGACCGGGCGATGGAGAAAATCCGCGACCTGACCTGCCTCTCCGACATTCTGCCGACCGGTTACCACGGCGCGGTCACCGCCGGCGTCGGCCCGGGCAGCACCGTGTATATCGCCGGTGCCGGTCCGGTCGGCCTGGCGGCTGCCGCCTCGGCGCGTCTGCTCGGTGCGGCGGTGGTGATCGTCGGCGACGTCAACCCGGTGCGTCTGGCGCATGCCAAGGCCCAGGGCTTCGAGATCGCCGATCTGTCCCAGGACACTCCGCTGCACGAACAGGTCGCCGCACTGCTGGGCGAGCCGGAAGTCGATTGCGCGGTCGATTGCGTGGGCTTCGAAGCCCGTGGTCATGGTCACAGCGGCGTGCAGCACGAGGCCCCGGCCACCGTGCTCAACTCGTTGATGGGCATCACCCGCGTCGCCGGCAAGATCGGTATCCCCGGCCTTTACGTCACCGAAGATCCGGGCGCGGTGGACGCGGCGGCGAAGATGGGTAGCCTGAGCATCCGCTTCGGCCTCGGCTGGGCCAAGTCGCACAGCTTCCACACCGGCCAAACCCCGGTGATGAAGTACAACCGTGCGCTGATGCAGGCGATCATGTGGGACCGTATCAACATCGCCGAAGTGGTTGGCGTGCAGGTGATCAGCCTGGACGACGCACCGCGCGGTTACGGCGAGTTCGATGCCGGGGTGCCGAAGAAATTCGTCATCGACCCGCACAAGATGTTCAGCGCGGCCTAATGCACGGTAGCGCCGCTTCCCATAACCTCCGTAGGTTGGGTTAGCGGCGCAATCCAGCAAACCTGGTCACAACAACGCAAGTCGGGCGCCGCGTAACCCAACATCGCGGCGTTCCTGCCTGTCACCGCTGGCGGGTTACGGCACGCCCAACCGTGTTTGCCCCTGCCACCCTGCGTCGGTGGTTAAACCGTCGCGGCACTCCGCTTTAGCCGCGAACTCCTTCAGAGCTCCGCGCGAATCCGCGCAATCCGCGCATCCTTCTCTTCCCACAGCCGCGTTACCCAAGCCTGCACGTACTGGCGAAATTCCGCGTCGTTCTCGTAGTCGCCCTGCCACAGTGCCGGATCGAGCGCGCGAGTCTGGATATCGACGATCACCTTGGGCACCTGGCCGCTGATCAAATCCCAGAAACCGGGAATCCGTTCGCCGGGGTAGACCACGGTGACATCCAGCACCGCATCCAGTTGTTCGCCCAGTGCGGCGAGCACAAAGGCCACACCACCGGCCTTGGGTTTGAGCAGGTATTGGTAGGGCGAACCCTGCTGTGCCTGTTTCGCCGGCGTGCAGCGGGTGCCTTCGAGGTAGTTGACCACGGTCACCGGCAGTTCCTTGAACTTCTCGCAGGCGAGTTTGGTGATCAGCAGATCCTGGCCTTTGAGCTGTGGATGCTTGGCCAAAAATTCCTTGCTGTAGCGCTTCATGAACGGGTAATCCAGCGCCCAGAACGCCAGGCCGAGGAAGGGCACCCAGATCAACTGTTGCTTGAGGAAGAATTTGAAGTACGGCGTTTTGCGGTTGAACGCCTGCACCAGGGCCGGGATGTCGACCCAGGACTGGTGATTGCTGATCACCAGGTACGAGGTGCTCTGGTGCAGTTGCGCACCGCCGCGGATATCCCATTGCACCGGCAGCAGCGTGGCGAAAATCAGCTTGTTCAATTCGGCCCAGGTTTCCGCTATCCACATCACGCCGCGCGAGCAGGCGGTCTTCAGCGCTTTGCCGGGCAGAACCAGCTTGCCCAGGGCGATCAACAGCATCGGCCCGATCAGGGTCAATGTGTTGAGTAGCAGCAGTAGGGTAACGGACAGGCCAGTCAACAGAGGGCGCATGCAGGCTCCTTGGGGTGCGCGGGTTGGCTTGGGCGATGATAAGCAGTCATGTCGGGCGACTCCACGTCGGCGGCGTCTTATGCCATATTGCCAGCATCTGGGACGATGCTGATTACCCGCTATCGATGGCCTAATATTGCCAGGCAAGCCACCGCTTGGAACCCGTTATCGCATCCGAGTGCAGTCGATGTTGAAACGTATTGCAGTCGCCGACTTACGTGTCGGCATGTATATCCAGGAATTTTGCGGCACGTGGATGGATCATCCGTTCTGGCGCAATAAATTTCTGTTGCAGTCGGAAAAGGATCTGCAGCGCATTCAGGTCAGCGGCATTCGCGAGTTGTGGATAGACGCCAGCAAGGGGCTGGATGTCGGCGCCGAAATCCACAGCGAGAGTGCCGAGCAAGTCGAGGCCGAAGTCGAAGAGCGGCTGTCGGCGGTTGTCGCCGAGCCGCTTGGCGCGCACTGTGCGCTGGACGAAGAGATCGCGCGGGCCTCCAAGCTCTGTGCACGCTCCAAGCAGGCGGTGGTGAGCATGTTCAGCGATGCGCGCATGGGCCGCGCCTTGGAGTTCGAGCAGGCCGAAGAGCTGGTGGGGGAGATTTCCGACTCGCTGCTGCGTCATCCCAATGCGCTGATCAGCCTGGCCAGGCTGAAGAATGTCGACGAATACACCTACATGCATTCGGTGGCGGTCTGCGCGCTGATGATCGCCCTGGCCCGGCAACTCGGCCTGGACGAGGCGCAAGTGCGCGACGCCGGCCTGGCCGGCATGCTGCATGACATCGGCAAGATGGCGGTGCCCTGGGCGCTGCTGAACAAGCCCGGCAAACTCACCGACGATGAATTCGTCATCATGCGCAAGCACCCGCTGGCGGGCCGGGAAATTCTCCTGACGGGCAAGCAGGCCAACGCCTTGGTGCTGGATGTCTGCCTGCATCACCACGAAAAGGTCGACGGTAGCGGTTACCCGTACCGCTTGGCCGGCGAGCAGATCAGCCTGTTCGCGCGCATGGGCGCGGTGTGCGACGTGTACGACGCGATCAGCTCGGACCGCCCCTATAAAAAGGGCTGGAGCCCAGCCGAGTCGATTCACAAGATGGCCGAATGGAAGGGCCATTTCGACGACCGCGTGTTCCAGGCCTTCGTCAAGGTCATGGGCATCTATCCCACCGGCTCGCTGGTGCGCCTGGCCAGCGGGCGTATCGCGGTGGTGCTCGATCAAAGCCCGACGTCCTTGCTCACGCCCAAGGTCAAGGTGTTCTTTTCCGCCAAGGCGAAAATGCCGATCCCCCAGGAAGTGCTCGACCTGGCCCAATGGGTCGGCCGCGACAAGATAGTCGCGCGCGAATCGGCGGTCGATTGGGGCTTTCGCAACGTTGATGAACTGTGGACCGGCCTGCCGCGCTGAGCCAACGACTCATCGAACCTTCCGCGCCCGTATGAGTCGGACTGGGTAGCTCCCGCTGTTCGGAGAATCGACCATTACCGTTCGGAGAACCGACTACGTGAAGACCGTTACCCTTCTATTGACCTTATTCGCTGTACCGGCAATAGCCGAGCAACCCACCCTTTACGGCCGTTACGAAAAAATCAGATTGCCGCAAATCGGCAAAACCCTCGAAGCCAAGATGGACACCGGGGCCAAGACCGCGTCCTTGTCGGCCACCGATATCGAACGCTTCAAGCGCGACGGCGAGCCCTGGGTACGCTTTCGCCTGGCTACCGAAAACGCCGATGACACGCTTTTCGAACAACCCCTGGCGCGGGTCAGCAAGATCAAAAGCCGCAACGAGGAAAGCGACTCGGACGAGCCCCGCGCTGCGCCCAGCGAGCGGCCGGTGATCGAATTGGACGTCTGTCTGGGAGACGTGGAGCGGACCGTCGAGGTCAACCTGACCGACCGCAGTCACTTCAATTATCCGCTGCTGATCGGCGCCTCCGCCCTGAGCGAATTCGATGCGGCGGTCAACCCCGCGCAACGCTTCACCGCTTCCACTCCTCGCTGTTGAGCCACCATGCTCTATGCTCAGCTTAGTCACCTGAGCCGCTTGCGTTTTTAGCCTCGGCGCGTTCAGGCGCAATTCTTGCTTCGGGTAATTCATTGCAGTGCCCGACCGGGTGCGCAAGGGACTTGTTGAGGTGTGTTCTATGACTGCGTTACTTACGCCGGGTGTGCGCGTATTGGAGCGATTCAGTTTCGCCCGTAAATTCCAGTTGCTGTTCGTCCTGTTCATCCTGCCGTTGGGCTACGCCCTGTGGGCGATCAGCAGCGACCGCATGGAGCGTTTACGGATGATCGATCACGAGCTGGAGGGCATGTACGCGATCGAAGCGCTCGGCGAGGTGCAGGACGCCTTGCTCGAACAGCGCACGTTGTATTCGCGTTGGAAGGGTACCGACAAGGCGGCCGAAGCACTGCTGCAACAGCGCGCCGGGGCACTCGACGAGGCCCTGGCGGAGGCGGCCAAGCGCCTGGAAACCGACGCGGTCAGCGACACGGCGCGCGAACAATTGACGCTTTTGCAAGCGATGCGCGGCGATCTCGCAGTGGCCAAAGTGGGCAAAATGGCATTACCGGAAGCCCTGCAGCGTTACCAAAAAACCCTGTTGCAGCTGTTGGCCTTACGCGAACAGGTAGCGACCGACAGTGGTCTGATCCTCGATCCGAATCTCGACACCTATCTGATCATGGAACAGCTGACCTTTACCCTGCCGCGCTTGCGCGAGAACCTCGGCAGTTTCGTTAGCGAAGGCTACGGCGCGGTGTTCTCCCAGCATTTCACCTTGCAGAGCCGGGTGCTGATGCGCGACTTGCGGCGTAACCTCGACGAAGCCCGCAGTCAGGTGCTCAAAGCCGGCGTCAGCCTGAGGAAAAGCGCGCCGGGCGTCATGGCCAATCTCGACGCGCCGATGCGCGAAGCCGAGCAGGGGCTGGAGCTGTTCTTCAGCGAAATCGACCGGGATATTTTCGAATCCAGCCCGATGGCGGTCAGCCCGGAGCAGTTCGTCCAGCGCGTGGCCACCTTGCAGGGGCAGTTGAATGCGTTGCAACAGGCTTTGCACCGCCAGTTCGAAATCAGTCAGGGCGAATACCGGCAGAACAACCTGGTCGGCATGTGGCAGGTGATCGGCGGCTTCGGCGCGCTCACCGGCCTGGCGCTTTATGTGCTGCTGTGTCTGAACGCTTCGATCCGCCGCAGCACCGCGGGTATCGTCGATGCGGCCGGCGCCTTGCGCGACGGCGACCTGCGCAAGCAGATCCAGGTTCATGGTCAGGACGATCTGGCCGAAATCGCGGTGGCGCTGAATGCCGCCGTGACGCAGCTCAGCGAGACCTTGCAAGGGGTCAATAAGGAGAGCAAGAACCTCGACGGCACCGTGCAACTGCTGAGCAGCCAGGCGCAGGGCGCGCTGCAGGCGGTCGAGCAGCAGCAGGGGCAGATGAGCCAGATCGCCGCCGCCGCCACCGAGATGGCGGCGACCGCGCAAAGCGTCGCGCAGAGCTGCGAGCAGGCCGCGGTGGAGGCGGGGCAGACCCGCGAGATCGCCGACCAGAGCAACCAGCGCAGCGCCCGTACCAGCACCAGCATGCGTCAGCTCAGCAGCCGGCTCGGCGAGAGCGCCGCGGCGTTGCAGCAGCTGCGTACGCAAACCGAACAGATCACCCGGGTGGTGGATGTGATCAAAGGCATCGCCGAGCAGACCAACCTGCTCGCGCTCAATGCCGCGATCGAGGCCGCGCGTGCCGGCGATCAGGGCCGCGGTTTCGCCGTGGTGGCCGACGAGGTGCGCTCGCTGTCGCAGCGCACGCAGAACTCCACCGCGGAAATCGCCCAGACCGTCAGCGATCTGCACCGGGTGGTCGGCCAGTCGGTGACTCTGATGGAAGAGGCGGTGCGCCAAGCCGAAGGCGATGTCGGAAGCGTATTGGCCATGGGCGAGGACATGGCCGGGATCGTCGAATCGGTGCAACTGGTCAGCGACCGTCTGGCGCAGATCGCCACCGCCGCCGAACAACAAGCGGCGACCGCCGACGAAGTCAGCGGCAATATCCAGCAGGTCGACCAAGCCGCCACCGCGCTGCTCGACGGCGCGCAGCAGGTCAGCTCCGCCGCTGAGCAGTTGCGTAACGGCAGCCAGGGCTTGCAGCGCAATACCAGTCGCTTCCAGTTGAGCTGAAGGCCAAGGTCTATTTGCGTAGGGCAGGCATCGCTCCCCGGATTTCATCCGTGCTACGGGGCTAAAACACAGGTAATCCGTAGCCCGGGTCGAGCGCAGCGACACCCGGGAAAGGGTGCC
>NZ_CAMPHV010000066.1 GCF_946886105.1 uncultured Pseudomonas sp.
GCCTCGCGCTAAAACAGGCTCCGGCGCGGTCGCGATGAAACGGCAACAGACCCTATCCGCCTGGTCAATAGTGAGCGCTTTCATGCATCTGGAATCCTGGTCCCACGCCAGCTCCGCGGGTTTCACCTTGCGCGGCTGGCATTCGCCGCCCTCGGGTAAACCGCTCCTGCATTTTCTCCACGGCAACGGTTATTGCGGCCGGGTCTACGAACCGATGCTGGCCGATCTCGCCGAGGACTTCGACCTCTGGCTGTGCGATAGCCAGGGGCATGGCGACAGCGAACATGGCGGGCGTTTCCACGGTTGGAACCGCAGCGCCGAACTGGCTCTGGAGGCATTCGCCGTGGGCCGCGAGCGCTTCCCCGAGGTGCCGGTTTTCGCCCTCGGGCATAGCTTCGGCGGGGTGTTGACCGGGCTGATGCTGGCGCAGCAACCGCAGCTGTTCCGGCGCGCGGTGTTGCTCGACCCGGTACTGTTCAGCCCGGCGATGATCGGGGTGATGGCGCTTTCCGATGTGGTTGGCCTGAGCCAGCGCACGACCTTGGCGCGCAAGGCCCGTCAGCGTCGCAGCGTCTGGCCGGACCGCGCCGCCGCGCATGCCGCGCTCTGCGGGCGCGGCATGTTTCGCGGCTGGAGCAATGCCGCCTTCGCCGCCTATATCGCCCATGCGCTGAAAGACAGCGAACAGGGCGTGGAATTGAAATGCCGGCCGAGTCGCGAGGCGGAAATCTTCGGCTCCTTTCCCAAGCGCCTGTGGCCATCGCTGGCCAAGGTGACGACCCCGACACAGGTGCTCTACGGCCAGCGCAGCTATCCCTTCGTCGCCAAATCGGTGGCGCGCTGGTGTGCCGGCAATGCCCATGTCAGCGCCCAGGTGGTGGCGGGCGGGCATTGCTTTATGCAGGAGCAGCCGCAGGACAGCGCCGAGCGGATCAGCGCCTTTCTGCTGCAACGCGAATGAAGAATCCGATCAGCAAATGGATTCTCGGCGGCCTGCTGTTGCTGCTCGTCGGCCAGGCGCAGACGCTGGAATGGCGCGATAGCCCGGCGCTTACGCAGGTCTTCGCGCAAGCCGGGGTGCCGGGTACCTTCGTGCTCTACGATGTCGAGCGGGATCTGCTCCTGGGGCATGACCGCACCCGCGCGCAAACCCGCTATGTGCCGGCTTCGACGTTCAAGATCGCCCATAGCCTGATCGGCCTGGCGACGGGCGCGGTGAGCAGTGTCGACGAGGTCTTCGCCTACGACGGCAAGCCGCGCTTCCTCAAGAGTTGGGAGCGCGATATGGGCCTGCGCGAGGCGATCAAGCTGTCCAATGTCCCGGTTTATCAAGAGCTGGCGCGGCGTATCGGCCTGGCGCGGATGCGCGAGCAGCTGGCGCCGCTGGGCTTCGGCAATGGTCAGGTCGGTGAGGTCGTCGATCAGTTCTGGTTGCGCGGGCCCTTGGCGATCAGCGCGGTGGAGCAGACGCAGTTTCTTGCGCGCCTGGCCCAGGGCCGACTGCCCCTGTCATCGGCGATTCAGGCCCAGGTTCGGCAGATCAGCCAGCTCGAGCAAGGCGACGGCTGGACCCTGTATGGCAAGACCGGTTGGGCCACCTCGGTAAAGCCGGGCATCGGCTGGTGGGTCGGCTGGCTGGAGCGGGACGGCAGGCTCTACAGTTTCGCCCTGAACATGCCGATGGAAGATCTGGCCGACGCCAACAAGCGCGTCGAGCTGGGCAAGGCCAGCTTGCACGCGCTCGGGTTGCTGTAAACGTCACTCGTGGCGCTGACGTTCGTCCGGCCTGCTGCGCCAGCGATCCAGTTCGATGACCTGCGCACTTTCGCGCTCCGGCTCGCGGAAGGGATGGGGCGCCAGTTCGATGCGCCCGGGGTGGCGGCCGAACATGACGATGCTGCCACTGTGGCGCTGCTCGCCGGTGACGGTGAACTCGAACCCATAGACCCGCGCCAGCCGCTTATGGCCATGGGCATCGGCGCGCAGGGCGAACTTCTGCAACGCCACATTGCCGTCGAGCAATTCGACATCGAGCTTGCCGCAGTGCTGTTTGACCGCCAGCAAGGCACGCTCGCGGATGCCGTGGCCGTGCCACAGCCAGGCCAGCACACTGGCGAACAACATGACTAGGAATACATCGAATAGATCGATCATCGTAACTCCCGCTTGAATAAGCGGAGCTTACCCTATCTGCCGGGCATTCCAGCGCCCGGCCGAGTTGTCGCAGCAGATGCCGGGGGCGTTCGCCAAGCTTCGCCCCGGCATCCGGGCCTCGCTCAAGCGTGGGTCAAATACCAGCGCCAATCCTGCTCGCCGACCTCGCCCATGAATTGGCGGAACTCGGTCCACTTGATCGCCAGGAACACCTTGAGAAAGTCCTCGCCCAGCGCGTCTCTGGCCCAGGCGGAGTTTTCCAGCGCGTGCAGCGCGCTTAGCCAATCGACGGGCAGGGTGTCGTGAAGCTGCTGGTAGCCGTTGCCGACGGTGGCCTCGCCTGGATCGATCTGCTCTTGGATACCCCGATGAATGCCCGCCAGGACCGCGGCGGCGGCCAGGTAGGGGTTGGCATCGGCGCCGCAGATGCGGTGTTCGATATGGCGACTGAGCGCCGGCCCGGATGGCACACGGAACGACACGGTACGGTTGTTCACCCCCCAGCTCTTGGCCTGCGGCGCGTAGCTGTTGGCCTGGAAGCGTCGGTAGGAATTGGCGTTGGGGCAAAAGATCGCCAGGGCATCGTCGAGCGTGGCCATCATGCCGCCGATAGCGTGCCTGAGCAGTGGCGTGCCCTGGGGGTCGTCGCTGGCCATCAGGTTGTTGCCCTGTTCATCGGCCAGGCTGACGTGCAGGTGCAAGCCGCTGCCGGACTGGTCGCCAAACGGCTTGGCCATAAAGCAGGCTTGCAGGCCGTGTTTGCTGGCCACGCCCTTGACCAGGCGCTTGTAGCGCAGGCCTTCGTCGATGGCCTGCAGGGCATCGAAACGGTGCTCCAGGGTCAGTTCGAGCTGGCCGGGGGCGTATTCGGAGATCGCCGTGCGCACCGGCAGGCCCTGCACCTCGCAGGCGGCATAAAGGTCGTCGAGAAACGGCTGCAGTTGCTCCAGTTCATATACGCCATAGACCTGCGGCGCCTGCGGGCGCACGCCGTTCATCTGCAATGCCGGTTGCGGACGACCTTTGGTATCGCGCTGCTGGTCGAGCAGGTAGAACTCCAGCTCCACCGCCATCACCGGGTGGTAGCCGTCGGCCTTGAGGCGGTCGATGGCGCGGATCAGTACGTGACGCGGATCGGCCGGGGCGGCGGGCAGGCCCCGGGTCGGGTGCATGCTCACCTGCAACTGGCCGGTGGGCTGGGTACGCCAAGGTTGCAGGCACAGGCTGCCGGGCAGCGGGTAGGTCCAGCAGTCGGCATCGGCGACTTCCCAGACCAGGCCGCTGTCCTCGACGTCCTCGCCTTGGATGGTCAGGGCGAGGATCGAGCTGGGCAGCGGCCGACCGTTTTCATAGAGAGCCAGCAGCTCGTCGCGGTGCAGCAGCTTGCCGCGGGGAATGCCGTTGGCGTCGATCAGCATCAGCTCGATCAGGCGCACCTCGGGGTGCTGGTTGAGAAAGTCGCGGGCTTCTTGGGGATCGGCGAATTGCATGGTCGTTCTCGCAAAAGGTCGTGGGGGCGCCAGTCATCCCGTGGGAGGGGCTTCAGCCGCGACAATCGCCGCTGAAGTGCCTCCCACAGTAACCTAGGGTGGATGGCGCTTTATCCATCCGCCAGGATGGGGGGGGATGAAAAAGAGCGTCATCCACCCTGCGGCTTACTCGCGGGGGCCGGGGATGGCCAGCAGTTCGCTTAGGGCCTCATCCAGGGTCGCGATCAGCCGGTCCACATCGGCCGCCGTGGTATCCGGGCAGCACAGGGTCATGTTGTGGAATGGGGTGATCAGGATGCCGCGGTTGATCAGGTACAGGTGCAGGGCCATCTGCAGTTCGTCGTGGAACGCCGCCTCGGCATCAAAGCCGGTCTTCGGCGACACCGGGCAGAACTGGAACTCGCAACGCGCACCGAGCTCGGTCACCGACCACTTCAGGTCGTGCTTGCCGATAAGGCGACGGAAGCCGTCGGCCAGGCGCCCCGCCAGCGGCAACATATGGGCGTAGGCGGCGGCAGTCATCACCTGCTCCAGGTTGGCGCGCATGCAGTGCATGGCCAGAGCGTTGGCCGAAAGCGTGGTGCCCATGCCGCTGTGACCATGGCCGTGGCTGTCCTCGCGGTCGCGCTGGCGGGCGGCGCTCATGGCCTCGGCCATCGCCGCGCTGCAACCGAATATCCCGCAGGGCACGCCGCCGGCGATCGGTTTGCCGACCACGAAGAAGTCCGGGTCAAGGTTCCACAGCTTCGTACAGCCGCCGATATCGGTGGAGATGGTGTGGGTCTCGTCGATGATCAGCAGCGCGCCGTATTTACGGGTCAGCTCGCGGCACTTCTGCATAAAGCCCGGCTCGGGCAGCACCATGCCGATATTGGTCATCGCCGGCTCGCACAGCAGCGCGCAAACGTCGCCTTGGGCCAACGCGGCTTCCAGTGCCTCGACATCGTTGAACGGGATCGAGCGGCTGTACTGGGTCAGGTCATAGGCCTGGCCGACCAGGCCGGAGCGCGGCACGGTCTCACCGTCGCGGCAGCGCACCATCACGTCATCCACCGTGCCGTGGTAGCAGCCGTCGAACACCAGCAGGGTCTTGCGCTGGGTGATCTCGCGCGCCCAGCGCAGCACATAGCGGTTGGAGTCGGTGGCGGTGGCGGTGACCTGCCAGAACGGCAAGCCGAAGCGCGCGGCCAGCAGCTCGCCGCAAACCACCGCATCTTCGCCGGGCAGCATGGTGGTCAGGCCGTTACTGGCTTGCTCGGCGAGGGCCTTGGCGATCGGCGCCGGCGAGTGGCCGAACATGCTGCCGGTATCGCCCAGGCAGAAGTCGATGTATTCGTGGCCGTCAACGTCATAGAAGCGTGCGCCGCTGGCGCGTTCGACGAACAACGGGCAGGGGGTCGACCAATCGGCCATCCAGTGCATCGGTACGCCGCCGTACAGCGACTGGCGGGCGCGCTCTGCGAGGGCCACAGACTTCGGATTGCGCTCGAGAAAGCGCGCCCGTTCGCGGACGACAAAGGTTTCTACCGCGCCGGAGCTGATGCCACTGCTAGTCATTTTTGAACACCTCGTTCGAATTTGCGAACATGGTATTTTGTGATCACAAATAAAGCAATAGATGCTAAATTATGTTTGTGAGGTCCATATTTGTAAATTTTGTGATCACAACAAGGGCGGATTGGCACCGCCGGCTGAGTCCGTGTGACGCCGTAGGGCGAGCTGTTCCCGCTCGATTCGGGCCTTGGTCTGGATCGTCGATGGCCTGCAGCGCGATCGACCGGGCCGTACCTCGGAGTACACTCCCGGCAGCCGAGGGCCGCTGCCGCCCGCTCCACCATCAGCGACCACTGAACAGGAGGTGTTTCCCATGCGTGACTGCTTGCTCACCCTGAGCCAATTACCTGCCCCGCCAGCACGAGGGCGCTGATCGACCATGGCCGACAATCTGCAGGAACAGCTTTACCAACGGATTCGCGAAGGCTTGCTGGCGGGGCGTTTCCAGCCCGGCGAGCGGATGAAGATCCGTGATCTGGCGAGCGAATGGGGCACCAGCCCGATGCCGGTGCGCGCAGCGTTGCAGCGCCTGGTGGCGGAAGGTGCGCTGGAGGGCGAGCCACAACGCTCGGTGCGGGTGCCCGCCATGACCCGCGCGCGCTTCGAACATATTCTGCAGGTGCGCCTGAGCCTGGAAGGCTTGGCCGTGGAGCTGGCCGCGCCGCAGCTGAATGCGGCGGATCTGGCCGCGCTGGCCGAATTCAGCGCGCATATGGCGCAGGCGCTGGAGGTACGCGACGTGCAGGGCTACTTGCGCGCCAACAGTGCCTTCCACCTGCGGCTGTACCGGGGCTGCGACAACGCGATTCTGCTGCGCATGATCGAGACGTTGTGGTTGCAGGTCGGGCCCTTCTTCAACCGACTGTTTACCGAGGCCGATCTGTCGCTGCGCCTCAATGACTTCCATGGGCAGGCGCTGGCGGCGCTGGCGGCGGGGGACGGCCAGGGCGCGCGAGCGGCGATCGAGCAGGATCTGCGCTACTTCGGCCAGTTTCTGCTCAACTTGTTGGATCTGGAGCAGCCGGTCGACCGTGGGCGGGCCTAGTTAGTACGTTCGGCCCGGCCCAATGCTTGCCGCCCGCACCGATCTTGGCTAGCGTGCGTGGCTCAACAGCCTGCCAGGCTGTGAACGACGACAAGGACATCAGAATGCAGTGCCCCGCATGTAGAACCGTTGAACTGAAACCCACCAAGCTGGATGACGGCTTGCTCGCCCATGGCTGTGCGCAATGTTCCGGCGCTTTGGTTGCGTTGCTGTATTACCGCGACTGGGCCGAGCGCAGTGCCGAAAACGATCAACCGGCGACGGAGGTGGCGAGCTGCGAGCCGAGCGAAACCCACACGGCGCTGACCTGCCCGAAGTGCAGCAAGTTGATGAGCAAGTTTCAGATCAGCGGCACCCGGGGCAACCGCCTGGATCTGTGCAACTCCTGTGATGAAGCCTGGCTGGATGGCGGTGAATGGCAACTGCTCAAGGCGTTGGAGTTGAGCCGTCAGATGCCGGCCATTTTCACCGAAGCCTGGCAGCGTCAGGTGCGCCAGGAAGCATCCGAGGACTCCCGTCGGCAGCGCTTCAAGCGTCTCGCCGGCGATGAGGCGATTGAGCGTGCCGACGAGGTGCGCGCCTGGTTGAAAGATCACCCGCAACGCCGCGAATTACTGTTCTATATCGGCCACGATTGAGCGGCACGGGCTGCTCAACCCGCCACTCAGGTGCCCGTCGTCTGCCAGCGTTTGCGCGCATGCAGGTAGGCGGGCAGGTCGGCGTAGCCCAGCTGCTCGCCGATCTGTCCGCGGCTCAGCCCTTGTAGCTCCAGGCTCTGCTCCAGTTCCGCGCGCACCCCGTCGAGAATTTCGCGAAAGCCCAGGCCTTGCTCCTGCAGGCGTCGGCGCAAGGTGCGCGGGCTCTGGTGCAGCGCCGCCGCGGCCTGCTCCAGGCTGACCGGCAGGCCCCGTTGCAGATCGCGGCGCAACTGTTCGGCCAGACGCGCGCCCCAGCCGCTGAACTGTTGCAACTGGGCCAGACGTCGATCCAGCCCCTCGCAAATCAGTTCGGCCAGCACCGGGTGGTGTTGGCGGATCGGCAGTTCGAGGGTGGCGGCGGGCAGGAACAGGCGATTGTGCGGCGCGTCGAAATTCAGCTTGTCGCCGAAGGTTTCGGCATAGAGCGCGTGATAGGCCGGGCGTGGGTGGCGGAACTCGACGCTTAGCGGTAGCAGCCTCTGCCCGGTACCCAGGCGCAGCAGGCTCAGCGACATCGTCAGGTAATGCTCGCAAAAGTATTGCTGCACCGTGTCCGGCATATCCAGACCCAACTCGATGACCATCTGCCCATGGCTTTCGTACACCTGCAATCGATCCATATCCGAAGCCAGGCGGGCATAGGTCTGCCAGACCCGCATCGCTTCGCCGACGTTGGCGCTGAACAGCGCGAGGTGGGCCAGCACGTGCCAGTCGGCCGGGGTGAAATGCTCGAACAGGTGCAGGCCGATGGCCGGGTCCAGTTGCGCGGCCTGCTGCCAGAGCAGCTCCAACTGCCCGAGGCTGTAGGCCTGGCGAGCGCCGTGCAATTGCAGGTATCGCTGCAACACGCGGCCCATGGCGCCGCGGTGAAAACGTTGAGCGCCGGGTTTGGCCACTTCGAGCAGTTTGTTGTCCGGTTCGCGCATGGTCGGCTCACTGTCTTTGGATTCTGATGGAGGCCTGTTGCTCCTGTCGTTGCCAAGAGGTTGCCATGAACCAGAACGCTATTGATAACCTGATGGAGAATCCCGGCCTGATCGTGCTGGGGATTTTCGTCGCTTTCATTCTGCTCGAAGCCATCGCCGGCTGCCTGCGTCAGCCCAAGGCCCAGCACCGCGATGTGCTGCTCGAAGTCGTGGGCTCGAGCCTGCTGTTGGGCCTGACCGTTCCGCTGATCATGCTGATCACCGATGCCGGTCTGCACCGCGTGGCGTCGCAGTGGCGCGATGCCCTGGCGGATATGCCCTGGCTGCTCGGTTTCGGTCTGTTCCTGGTGTTCGACGACATGACCCAGTATTGGTGGCACCGCCTCAGCCACAAAGTGCCGGTGCTCTACAGTCTGCACCGCGCGCACCATTCCGCGCCTTATATGAGCGTGCGCATCGTCTACCGCAACAACAGCTTCTATTACTTGCTGATGCCCGGTATCTGGCTCTCGGCCGGCCTGGTCTACCTGGGGCTGGCGCCGGTGTACTACGTCTACCTGATCATCAAGATGCTGGTGATCTTCGGCGCCCACAGCAGCCTGCCCTGGGACGAAAAACTCTACCGGCTGGCGCCGCTGCGGCCGCTGATGTGGCTGCTGGAGCGGACCATCTCCACGCCCTCGACCCATGCCGCGCACCATGGCCTCAGCGCCGACGACGGCGTGACCCATTACAAGGGCAACTACGGCAATCTGCTGTTTTTCTGGGACATCCTCTTCGGCACCGCGAAGATCACCCGGCGTCGCCCGGATGCCTATGGCATCGAGCACCTGAAGGCGGTGAGTTGGCAGCAGGAACTGTTCTGGCCACTGGTGCGGCGTCCGCGCAAGACACCGGTGGTGGCTGCCGAGGAGGTGGCCCGATGAGCCGGCGGATTCTGTTGTTGGCGGGCTCCTCCCGCGCGGATAGCCAGAGCGCCAAAGTCGCGCATTACCTGGCCGGGCGCCTGCAAGCACTGGGCGCCAGCGCGGAAGTGCTGGACCTGGGCGCCACGCCGCTACCCTTGTGGCCGGCGGAGCAGCCCTGCCTGGCTTGGCAGGCGATGGCCGAGCGCCTGCGTACGGCCGAGGCGCTGGTGGTGATCAGCCCGGAATGGCAAGGCATGGCCAGCCCGGCCTTGAAGAATCTGTTCGTCTACGCCGGCCGCGCCGAGTTGGCGCACAAGCCGGCGTTACTAGTGGGGGTTTCGGCCGGCCAGGGCGGCGCCTATCCGCTCAGCGAGCTGCGCGCTTCCAGCTACAAGAATTGCCGCATCTGCTTTATTCCCGAGCAATTGATCGTGCGCCAGGTGGAGCAGGTACTCAACGCCGCACAAGCGGCCGACGAGGCCGATGAACGCATTCGCTCCCGCGCCGACTGGGCGCTGCAAGTGCTGCTGCACTATGCCGAGGCGCTGCAAGGGTTGGCCGGCAAGATCGAGTGGCGGTTCGCCAGCGGCATGTAACCGCTCAGGATTTAACCTGGCTCAAGGCCTGGTAGCGTTGTTGCAGCTCCTGGCGAATCTGCCGGCGTTGCAAACCCTGACGCTGCCGGCGCAGCCCGTCCGGGGTGCTCGGCGTCAGTGCTGGCACCGCTGTCGCGCGGCCCTGGTCGTCGACCGCGACCATGGTGAAGAAGCAACTGTTGGTGTGGCGCACCGAGCGTTCGCGGATGTTTTCGGTGATCACCTTGATACCGATCTCCATGGACGTGCGCCCGCAATAGTTGACCGAGGCGAGAAAGGTCACCAATTCGCCGACATGGATCGGCTTGAGAAACGTCACCTGATCCACCGACAGCGTCACCACGTAGCAACCGGCATAGCGGCTGGCGCAGGCATAGGCGACTTCGTCGAGGTATTTGAGCAGCGTGCCGCCATGCACCTTGCCGGAGAAGTTGGCCATATCCGGGGTCATCAGCACGGTCATCGACAGTTGGGCGTTTCCGGGTTCCATAGGACTCTCGAAGCAAAAGGTCAAAACGACGCGGGTCTTTACACGATAGCCGCTGGGCATCACCAAGCGGCGCAATACAGGTTATGCGACGTCGCGAAGGTTTAAGCTAGGCACTCTTTTTTGCAAGGAAGCCGTCATGCCCCGAATTCATTGGCTCTTTCTGGCTACATCGCTGCTGCCCGTATGCGCCCTGGCCGAGATCGACTGCGACAGCGCCGTGCGCTGCAATCAGATGGGTACGGCCGCCTATCAGGCTGGGCGTTACCCGCAGGCGATCGAGCTGTTCGAGCGTCAACTGCGGCGCGCGGAAGATGCCGATGGCGAGAGCCGCGAGCTGGCGCTGAACAACCTGATCCTGAGCAACCTCAAGGCCGGCCGCAGCGGTATGGCCCGGGCCTGGTTGAACCTGGCGCTGGATGAACAGATGCAAGGTGCCTCCACCCGGCACAACTTGGCGAAGGTCGCCGCCGCGTTCGACTATCCAGCCATGACCCGCTCTGTCGAGGGCCATTACTTGCGTTATGGCGGCCAGGCGGTATGGAGTTCGTTGGATATTCGTCGTCAGGCTGACGGCCACCTGCGCGTGAGCTTTTTCCCCTTACGCGCGGGTGCCCAGGTGGAAGAATACGGCCCGGCGGCGATCGGCGAACTCGAAGGGCGACTGCAGGGGCAGGGTGCGCATTACGTCTTACAGGATGCCGGCCTAGCCGCGCGGTGCTCGGTGGAGTTGCTCGCCGAAGGCCTGGATATCCGGGTGCTGGAAGTGTTCGCCGACGACGATTGCCAGCAATACGGCGGGGCGGGTATCAGTGTTGCCGGGCGCTACTACAAGGTCAGCGCCTCGCCCGAGCAGTAGCAGTGCGAGGCAGCATCGAGCTTGAGGTGGTCGACGCTCAGCTTTCCAGCCAGACGTCGCGCACCCAGTGCCACACCGAATCCCAGGTTTCTTCTTCGCTGACTTCGCCGGTGTCGCCTTCCCAGAGCACCACGGTGCCGTCCTGCTCGACGCAGTAGTAATCGCCGCGGCTCTCGCAGATCGGTACCAGCTCACGCGGCACGCCGAGCGACCAGGCCACCGAGGCGACTTCCGGTAGGTAGGTGTGCGATTGCGGGTCGGTGGCGGTCACCGGCTCCAGACGACCGTAGACCACATCGCTGACCTTGAGCAGAAACTCACGCAGCTCGAACGGCAGATTGATCAGGATCTGCTCCTCGATCTCCACCAGCAACTCCTCTTCCGGCAATTCCAGCGCCACCGGCACCGGCTCGTTCAGTTCGCGCAATTGTTCGATGACTTCTTCCACGACAGCCTCCCAGAAATAGTGCGCTTATACAGCAGCGCGGCCCCGACGTGGTAGGACCGGCCACAATTGGATTAGTTGGCTTGCCGAACAATTGCAAGGTGAATATTCGCAAGGTGAATGCCAGCGGTCATGGCACGCCGGCCCGGTTTTGGCGTTCGCTCTGGCGACTATACCCAGGCGCAAAACCAAGTTGCGGCGTATAAAAACAAAACCCGGAACATGTCCGGGTTTTTGTTCGAATCCGGCTAATGATCAGCCGTTCTGACGAATGCCCGCGACCAGCCAGGGCTGGTTGTCGCCGACTGCGCGCTCCAGGCGCCAGCTTTCGCTGAAGGCTTCGCCCTGGTCGAAGCGCGAGGTCTTGGCCACGCCGGTGAAGGTCAGGGTGGCGACGGTTTTGTCGCTGAGGTCGTCGACGCCGTCGAGCTGTACATCGAGGTCGTCGATGTAGGTGGACTGGAAGCCATCGCCCAGGTCGGCACGTTCGCGGCTGAGAAACTCCAGCAGCTGCGGGGTGACGAATTCGCCGATCTTGTCCATCTCGTTGGCATCCCAGTGCTGCTGCAAGCTGAGGAAATGCTCACGACCGGCGGCGACGAAGCTCTGCTCGTTGAACCAGGCCGGGGCGTTGATCACCGGCTTGATCGCCGCAGCGCTGGTGCCGCCGAAGATCGAACCAGGCGCGGCCTGGCCGGGCATTTCACGCTGCATCGGTGCGCCGTTGGCGCTTGCCGGGCCAGTTTGTTGGCGTGCGGCGAACATGCGGAACAGGCGGAATAGCACGAAGGCGATCAGGCCGAAGATCAGCAGGTCCATGATCTTCAAACCTTCGAAACCCTCGCCCATAAACATCGAGGCGAGCAGACCGCCGGCGGCCAAGCCGGCCAGGGGGCCGAGCCAGCGCGAAGCGCCGCTGGTGGCGGCGGGCTGACGACCAGCCGTTGGCGCCGGTGCCGCCTGTTGGGTCTGAGTCTGGCGGGTCGTGGTGGTTTGATGGCTCGGCGCGGAGCCGAAGGATTTGCCGCCGCCCAGGCGCTTGGCATCGGCCTCGAAACTGAAGGTCAGGCCCAGGCACATGGCCAGGGCGATACTGAGGAAACGTTGCATGATCGGCTGTCTCTGGATTGTTGGTACTCTGGCGCGGCATCTTGCCCGGCGCGAGCGCCGAAGGCCAGCGACAGAATGTTTCCAGCTTTTGCGTTTTTTCGGGCCGGGCCGCTTTTTGCCGGGATACAGCGTCCGGCACGGGGGATTCGACCGCGGCCTGACCGGTCCATTGCAACTATCTATGAAAACGCTATAGGCAACCCACTCGGCCGCAGAAAGTAGGGTGCGCCGTGCGCACCAAGAGTCTGCAGTCAGGGTTGGTGCGCACGGCGCACCCTACGAGATCAGGTACATAGCCAATCGCTCGCGGGCTACTTGGCAAACAGCTGACCGATATCCTTGAACGCCTTGAATTCCAGGGCATTGCCGCAGGGGTCGAGGAGGAACAGGGTCGCCTGCTCGCCGGGTTGGCCCTGGAAGCGAATATAGGGCTCGATGACGAAGGCGGTGCCCTTGGCTTGCAGACGCGCGGCCAGGGTTTGCCAGTCGTCCCAGCCGAGCACCACGCCGAAATGCGGTACCGGCACGTCGTGGCCATCCACCGCATTGCTAGGCGCCGCCCGTTGGTAGTCCATTTGCGGCGCTTGGTGAATCACCAGCTGATGGCCGAAGAAATCGAAATCCACCCAATGCGCGCTGCTGCGGCCCTCGGCGCAGCCGAATACCTCGCCGTAGAAATGCCGGGCGGCGCCCAGGTCGTGAACGGGGATTGCCAGGTGGAAAGGGGCGAGTGCCATGCGCTGACTCCTGAATAGAGGGTGTCCGCCGATTTTCAGCAACAATGATTGCGATTAAAAGCGAATATATTTAGTCACGAGCACAAACAAAATCGATCAGTCGAGGCACCGATGCTGCGTGAATTGAAAACCTTTCTGATGGTCGCCCGTCATGGCACTTTCGCCGCCGCCGGGCAGCAGGTCGGCCTTACCCAATCGGCGGTCAGCGCGCAGATGCGGGTGCTCGAGCAGGGGCTCGGGGTGCGCTTGTTCGACCGCAGCGGCCGCGCCGCAGTGCTCAATGCCGCCGGCCGGCACGCATTGCCGCTGGCCGAACAGATGCTCGCGCTCTATGCGCAGATGGCTCTGCCCACCGCAGCGACGGAATGGCGCGGTGAATTGAAGATCGGCGCCATCGCCAGTGTGCAATCCGGTTTGCTGCCCGATGCTTTGCCGGATTTTCGTGCGGCGGCACCGGGCGTCGAGCTGAAACTGGTGCCGGGGGTGTCCTTGCAACTGCTCAGCCAACTGGATGCTGGTGAACTCGACTTGGCGCTGATGATCAAACCGCCGTTCGAGCTGCCCAAAGAGCTGCGGCAAATCAGCTTGGCGCGGGAACCCTTCGTGTTGATCGCACCCCTGGATGTGCCCGGCGATGAGCCTTTGCGATTGCTCGCGGAGCAACCGTTGGTGCGTTATGACCGCCGCTCTTTTGGTGGGCGGCAGGTCAGTGCCTTTCTCCGTGCGCAACGCCTGAATGTGCGCGAAGCGCTGGAGCTGGACGAGCTGGAAGCCATAGTGCGGATGGTCGAGTGCGGCCTCGGCGTTTCGTTGATCCCGCGTGCCGGCTTGTGGTTGCAGCGCGCAGTGCGCTTGCGGGTGATCGAGCTCGGCGAGTTGGGCTTCGAGCGCGAATTGGTCGCGGTGATACGTCGTGCCCAGCAGCAACCGGCGGTGGATCGTTTGTTGGCGTGTTTGCTGGCGGCCAGCGCTGCGCGGTCTAGGCTATGACGGGTGATAAAGTGTATTGCGCTGGTGCCCGTCGAGGTTTCTGTTCCCGCAAGGCGGATTCGAGCGGTTAGACTTCCGCCCGCGGTCGACGCCCACAAGGTGTGACCGTTTCACCACAATCAATTAAGGAAACTCTCCCATGAAAGGCAAATCCTTGGCATGGACCCTGTCTGTCGCACTCGCGGGTATCACCCTGGGCGGCGCGGTACAGGCCGAAGAAAAATTCGTGACCATCGGTACCGGCGGGCAAACCGGCGTGTACTACGTTGCGGGTCAATCCATCTGCCGTTTCGTCAATCGCGGCTCGGCTGAACATGGTATCAAGTGCAACGCCCCGGCCAGCGGCGGCGGTGTGGCCAACGTCAACGGTCTGCGTAGCGGCGAATTCAACTTCGGCATCATGCAGTCCGACCACCAGTACAAGGCACTCAAGGGCGCGGCGCCGTTCGAGGCCGAAGGCGCGATGGACGACCTGCGCGCCGTGTTCTCCCTGCAAAGCGAAGTCTTCACCGTGCTCGCCCGTCGCGATGCCAAGATCGCCAGCTTCGACGACCTCAAAGGCAAGCGCGTCAACATCGGCAACCCCGGTTCCGGCCAGCGCGACACCCTCGAAGAAATCATGCGCGTGAAAGGCTGGGACAAGTCGGTATTCGCCCTGTCCTCCGAGCTCAAGCCGGCCGAGCAGGCTTCCGCCCTGGGCGACAACAATATCGATGCGATGACCTACTTCGTCGGCCATCCCAACGGCGCCATCCAGGAAGCCACCACCACTACCGACGCGGTGCTGGTGCCGGTAACCGGCGCGGACATCGACAAGCTGCTGGCGGAAAAAACCTACTACACCAAGACCGAAATCCCCGGCGGCCTTTACAAGGGCAACGACGCCGCGACCCCGTCGATCGGCGGCAAGGCCGTGCTCTCGACCTCCGCCAAAGCCAGCCCGGAAGTGGTCTATCAGCTGGTCAAATCGGTATTCGACAACCTCGACCGTTTCAAGCGCCTGCACCCGTCTTTCGCCGACCTCAAGGCGGAAGACATGATCAAAGTCGGCCTGACCGCGCCGCTGCATGAAGGCGCCGTTCGCTACTACAAGGAACGTGGCTGGATGTAAGCCTTATCCCGTAGCCCGGATGCAATCCGGGGAGGCTTTGTAGACGCCATATTTCCCCGGATTTCATCCGGGCTACGCAAGTGCTGAATCGGGCGGACGAACCCTTATATCCGCCTCGCCTATGCTTGAAACCAGCCCGCGTGTCGCAAGGCCGCGGGTTTTGCCGTTTCCCGACTATTCGAATGCAGGTCTCTCCATGCATGACAAGCAATTGTCCACCGAAGAACTCATCGCCCAGGACGTCGGCGCGCGTACACCGCTTGGCCCCATGGCCAAGGTGATCGCCGGCCTGGCGCTGCTCTGGTCGTTGTTCCAATTGTGGATCGCCTCGCCATTGCCCTTCGTCTTTGGCGTTGGCGTGCTCAACGACACCGAAACCCGCGCCATTCACCTGGCCTTCGCCCTGTTGCTGGCCTTTCTCGCCTACCCGGCGTTCAAGCGGTCGCCGCGCGATCGGGTGCCGATGACGGATGTGCTGCTCGGCCTGGTCGCCGCCGCCAGCGCGGCCTACCTGTTCGTGTTCTATCAACAGTTGGCGCAACGCCCCGGCAGCCTGACCACTGCCGATCTGGTCACCGCCTGCATCGGCATACCGCTGCTGCTCGAAGCCACGCGTCGCGCCCTCGGCCCGCCGCTGGCAATCATCGCTTTGGTGTTTCTGGTCTACAGCCTGGCCGGGCCCTATATGCCGGGGTTGCTGTCGCACCGCGGCGTGAGTTTCACCGCCCTGGCCAATCACCAGTGGATCACCACCGAAGGCGTGTTCGGCATCGCCCTCGGCGTGTCCACCAGCTTCGTGTTCCTCTTCGTGCTGTTCGGGGCGCTGCTCGAGCGCGCCGGTGCTGGCCATTACTTCATCCAACTGGCGTTCAGCCTGCTCGGGCATTTGCGCGGTGGCCCGGCCAAGGCGGCGGTGGTGGCGTCGGGCATGACCGGGCTGATTTCCGGTTCGTCGATCGCCAACGTGGTGACCACCGGCACCTTCACCATTCCGATGATGAAGCGCACCGGTTTCTCCGCCGAGAAGGCCGGTGCGGTGGAAGTCGCCTCGTCGGTCAACGGCCAGATCATGCCGCCGGTGATGGGCGCTGCGGCCTTCCTGATGGTCGAATACGTCGGCATTCCCTATGTCGAGGTGGTCAAGCACGCCTTTTTGCCGGCGCTGATTTCCTATATCGCGCTGGTCTATATCGTTCATCTGGAAGCGCTCAAGCTTGGCCTCACGGCCCTGCCGCGTAGTGGCCCGAGTCATACCTGGCTGCGCCGGCTGACCGGCCTGGCCTTCGGCGCGGCGCTGATCAGCGGGATTTCCCTGGCTGTCTATTACGGTCTTGGCTGGCTCAAACCGGCGCTCGGCGAGGCTTTCGCCTGGGTGGTCGGAGCGCTGCTTGCGGCGCTCTATATCGGCCTGCTGAAAATCGCCGCCAGCGTGCCGCCGTTGCCCGCCGAAGACCCGGACGCGCCGCTGGAGAAATTGCCCGAGACGCGCCCGGTGCTGCTGTCCGGCCTGCATTTCCTGCTGCCGGTGGTGGTGTTGGTCTGGTGCCTGATGGTCGAGCGCCTGTCGCCCGGGTTGTCGGCGTTCTGGGGCAGCGTGATGCTGATCTTTATCCTGCTCACCCAGCGGCCATTGCTGAGCTGGCTGCGCACCGATGGCAGTCATGCCCACGGCAATTTCAAGGATGGGCTGATCGACCTGCGTGAAGGCATGATCGCCGGCGCGCGCAATATGATCGGTATCGGCATCGCCACTGCGGCCGCCGGGATGATCGTCGGCGCGGTATCGCAGACCGGCGTCGGCCTGGTGCTGGCGGATGTGGTCGAACTGCTGTCGATGGGCAATCTGCTGCTGATGTTGTTGCTCACCGCCTTGCTCAGCTTGATCCTCGGCATGGGCCTGCCGACCACCGCCAACTACATCGTGGTGTCCAGCCTGCTGGCGCCGGTGGTGGTGGCGCTGGGGCAGCAGAGCGGACTGATCGTGCCGCTGATTGCGGTGCATCTGTTCGTCTTCTACTTCGGCATCATGGCCGACGTCACGCCGCCGGTCGGCCTGGCCTCGTTCGCCGCCGCCGCGGTGTCCAAGGGCGATCCGATCAAGACCGGTCTGGTGGCCTTCTATTACAGCCTACGTACGGCGGCGCTGCCGTTCCTGTTCATCTTCAACACCGACTTGCTGCTGATCGATGTGGACTTCTGGCACGGCGTGCTGATCTTTATCGTCGCGTCCATCGCCATGCTGATCTTCGCCGCCGGCACCCAGGGCTATTTCCTGGTGCGTAGCCGTTGGTACGAGAGTCTGCTGTTGCTGCTGATCGCCTTCACCCTGTTCCGTCCGGGTTTCTGGATGGACTTGGTGCATGACCCCTATCGCGATATCGCGCCGACCCAACTGGTTCAGGCGCTCGGCGAAGTCGAGGAGGGCAGCCAGCTGCGCCTGCGTATCAGGGGTGAGGATGCGGTCGGCGATCCACGCGAGTTCGCCCTGTTGTTGCCGGTGCCCGATGGGCCGACCGGCGAGGCGCGGATGGAAAAACTCGGCCTGCTGACCTATGAAGAAAACGGCAAGCTGCTGATCGACAGCGTCACCTTCGGTAGCCCCGCCGCCGAAGCCGGTCTGGAGTTCGATCAGGAGATTCTCCTGGTGCGCGCGCCGACCGATCGCTGGGTCAAGGAGCTGATGTGGTTGCCGGGCCTGCTGCTGTTCGCCCTGGTGGTCTGGTTGCAGCGCCGGCGTCGCGAGCCCCATAAGGTGCTGGCGAGTGTCTGAAACGCTGTTCCAATCGCTCTCGTTTTGCAGACCCACTGCGCAATTAGTTGCGCATTAAAATGTGGATAAGCCTGTGGATACATTTGCACAGGCTAGGCCACTAAGGTCTTCTAGACGGGTGCGCAACTTCTTGCGCAGCGCTGCGCAGGAAGTTGCGCATCTTTTTGTGATTTGGCGCACTTAGTGACTTTAGTGTAGTTAATGGTCACGCTAACTGATTGTTTTGATTGATATTTATAAGTATGGCACGCTATTGGCTTTCTCCTGGGCTCCCGGATCGCTTCAGATCCATGACCCAAGGCAAGGAAAGCACTCATGCCAACACCCGCGTATCTGTCCCTCGAAGGCACCAAACAAGGCCTGATCACCGCCGGCACCTTCACCGAGGACTCGGTCGGTAACATCTTCCAGGAAGGTCATGAAGACCAGATCCTGGTTCAAGCCTTCAACCACCAGGTCATCATCCCGCGCGATCCGCAGTCCGGTCAGCCGACTGGCCAGCGCGTGCACAAGCCGCTGATGATCACCAAGGTCTTCGACAAGTCCTCGCCGCTGATCTTCAACTCCCTGACCTCCGGTGAGCGTCTGAGCAAGTGTCGTCTGGAGTGGTACCGCACTTCCTCCACCGGTACTCAAGAGCACTACTTCACCATCGAGCTGGAAGATGCCGTGATCGTCGACGTGCAGTCGCGCATGCCGAACTGCCAAGACCCAGGCCTGGCGCACTTCACCCACCTGGAAGACGTGTACTTCACCTACCGCAAAATCGTTTGGACCCACGAAGTCTCCGGTACTTCCGGCTCCGACGACTGGCGTACCCCGATCTCCGCCTAAGAACTGGCTGAGTTCGCGCTATACCGCTTCGGCCAGGCATCGTCCTGGCCGTTGCGTTTCAGTTCTGGCACCTACGCGCGCGAGCCCCGTAGGGTGTGACATGGCGCAGCCTTGTCCACCATGGCATTTCATACGTCAGGCGATAAACGTCGAATACGACCGGTTATCCGCTCGATGTGCTCGTAAAATTGCTGGCTCATTCATGGATCGAAAGAAGAGGAACAACGAATGTTCGCCCCTGCCAACCAGACCCATTTCAGCCTGAGCATCGAAGGCGTCAGCCACGATCTGCAGGTCCTCGAATTCAGCGGCCGCGAGGCGATCAGCCAGCCATTCGCGTTCGAGTTGGAACTGGTCAGCGAACGTCCCGACCTCGATCTGGAAAGCCTGTTGCACCAGTCGGCATTCCTGGCGTTATCGCAAGCCGGCAACGGCATCCACGGGCAGATCTACCGCATCGCCCAGGGCGAATCCGGCAAACGCCTGACCCGCTACCACCTGACCCTGCGCCCGCAGCTGGCCTACCTGGCGCACCGCACCAATCAACGGATCTTCCAGCACCTGACGGTGGAGAAGATCATCGGCCAAGTGCTCGAAGAGCACGGCATCCAGGCCAACGCCTACCAATTCCAACTCGGCTCGATCTACCCCGAGCGCGAGTACTGCGTGCAGTACGACGAAAGCGACCTGCACTTCGTTCAGCGCCTGTGCGAAGAGGAAGGGATTCACTACCACTTCCAGCACAGCGACCAAGGCCATGTACTGGTCTTCGGCGACGACCAAACGCCGTTCCCCAAACTCGCCCCCACCGCCTACCAGCAGGACAGCGGCCTGGTCGCCGACAAGCCGGTGATCAAACGCTTCGGCGTGCGTGTGGAAACCCGCACCAGCCGGGTGACCCGCCGCGACTACGACTTCGAAAAGCCCAAGCTGCTGATGGAGGCCGAGGCCAAGAGCGAATTCGTCCCGGATCTGGAGGATTACGACTACCCCGGCCGTTTCGTCGAGCGCGAGCGCGGCAAGCACCTTAGCCAGCGCGCTCTCGAACGCCACCGTCACGACTTCGAACTGGCCCAGGGCGAAAGCGATCAGACGCTATTGGTATCGGGGCATTTCCTCGCCTTCACCGACCACCCGCGCCCCAGCTGGAACGACCTCTGGCTGCTGACCGAAATCCACCACGAAGGCAAACAGCCGCAGGTGTTGGAAGAGTCGGTGACCGAGCACAGCGAAGCCGGCGGCGGCTTCCAGCAGGGCTACCGCAACCACTTCACCGCCACCCCCTGGACGGTGCCTTACCGCCCCAGCCTCGACCATCCGAAACCACGCATCCTCGGCAGCCAGAGCGCCGTGGTCACCGGTCCCGCCGGCGAAGAAATCCACTGCGATGAATACGGCCGGGTCAAAGTGCAATTTTTCTGGGACCGCGAGGGCCAGGCCGACGACAAGACCAGCTGCTGGCTGCGTGTGAGCTCAAGCTGGGCCGGCGACCGCTACGGCGCCATCGCCATCCCGCGTATCGGCATGGAAGTGCTGGTGACCTTCCTCGAAGGCGATCCCGACCAACCCCTGGTCACCGGCTGCCTGTACCACAAGGAACACGTCGTCCCCTACGACCTGCCGGCGAACAAGACCCGCACGGTATTCAAGACCCTCAGCAGCCCCGGCGGTGGCGGCTACAACGAAATACGCATCGAGGACAAAAAGGGCGAGGAACAGATCTACATCCACGCCGAGCGCGACTGGGACGAGAACATCGAGCACGACCAAAAGATCCGCATCGGCCACGAACGCCACGACACCGTCGAAGCCAACAGCTACAGCGAATTCAAAGCCGAAGAACACCGCACCACCCATCTGGATCGCAAAAGCGAAATCAAAGCCAACGACCACCTGACCATCGGCAACAACCAGCACATCAAGATCGGCACCGGCCAATTCATCAACGCCGGCAGCGAGATTCATTTATCCAGCGGCCAGAAAGTCGTCCTCGAAGCCGGCAGCGAACTGACCTTCAAAGCCGCCGGCAGCTTTATCAAGCTCGACGGCAGCGGCATCACCATGGTCGGGCCGATTATCAAGTTCAACTCCGGCGGTGGGCCGGGAAGTGGGTCGGGGGCGGCGCCGGTATTGCCGATCATCCCCAAGCCTGCTGATACCGCACCGACCGGCGAAAAAACCGGTAAGGCCAATATCAACCCGCTGCTGCCACTGGCGAGCCTGGGCGAACTAGGGCCACAACAACTGATTGTCGATGTATGGGGCGACCCTGCCTTGGGTGGTCAAGTACAACTGCTCGACCCGGAAGGTGACGCATGAGCGAGCTAAAGGATCAGCCCATCAAGCAGGGCACCCGCAAACGCGCTGAATACGACAATGCCCGCCGTGCGCGGCTGGCGCTGAATATCGGGCGCAGCGACGGTGGCGAGCTGCAGATCCCCGTCGAAGTGGATATGCGCAGCAATGAGGAAGAAGAAAATATTCAGCAGAATACCTTCCTCGCCGTCATGCCCATGGGGCGCCTGCCAGGTTATGAGAAATACGATGAGACGCCTAAAGGCGGACTGCTGCGCCCTGGTCGCCTTTATGTATTCCGCCAAGGCAAACTCTGGCGCGAGCTGGAAAGTGACGGCCAGGGTCAGTTTTTCGAGGTGGACGTCGCACACTGGCGTAAAACCGCAGAGAGCGGCGGCAATGCGGATCAGCGCATACCTGTCGGTGCCAAGCAGTATCTGATTCTTGTGCCCATGCTGTTGCAAGGGCGTTTTGTCGGTGATCAGCTCGCCATGGCCTATAGCGAACTGCCTTGGACATGGGAGTACATCCAGTGGCTGGAGGCCAGCTCCGGGCGCATCAAGCAACGTTGCCAGAGCATAGCGCCCGCCTGGGCCGCCGCGGTCGTAGGGCCTGAGCAATGGAAAGCCACCCAGACGATGCCTGTCATCCCGATCACGCGCATCAGCAAAGGCATGTGCGCCCGCGAACTGCACCTTGAAACCTTGCTCGAAGACCCCCTGCTATTCAATTCCGGCCTCACGGAGTTGCCCGCTACCTCTTTGGTTAAGCAGCTCGAGCAGCGGCAAAAGGAGTTGGCTGGCCATATGCGCACTACGCCACCCGATCCTCTGCCCGTACTGCCAGCAATCAAAGACCTGCTCAATGAATACAAGTTGCGCGACTATCCGCAGCTGGTTGGGGTAATGCTCGATGACCCCGTCTTCGCCCTGCGCCATGCGCTAGCTCAATCACGGCTATGCGCCGAACTGCTGCAAACCCTCAACGCCCTGGTGCCGCACCAACCCTTCGGTCGTTACGCCGAGCTGCTCTACCAGGAGGCCATGCCCGCCAATGGCCCTCTAGAAGAGTTCAAGCGCCATATCGATCTTGCAGCGCTAAAGAAAGCCACCTTGCATGCCGAGCGCGAGCAGGCCCGCGAGCAGCTCTATCGCCAGCAGGAACGCATGCTCAGGTTGGTCGAGCGATTGCCCGCAGTGTGGAACGACTTTTACCATAGCCGCGACGAACGTCTGTTGGAGCCCTATGCCCAACTGGCCGAACTGCTGGAAGTGCTCA
>NZ_CAMPHV010000067.1 GCF_946886105.1 uncultured Pseudomonas sp.
GCCCCCACGCCAGCCCCCGTTGCAGCGCCGAACGCCCAGAACTGCGCCTGCTCGATGCCCGACAAGTGGCCTGTCACCATGCGGAGGCGATTAACGGCTGAGCGTACCGGCTCACGCAAAAAATCGCGGCCAAGGCCGCTCCTACAAAGGCGACGCGACCTGCAGGAGCGGCCTTGGCCGCGATCCACATCGTTCAAGCGAGCATATGGTTCCCGAGCGGCCTAGGACAAACGGCTCCAGGTCATGGTCGTCAGGTCGAGCAAGTAGGTGCCGCCATTTGCCGTTTCCTCGCCCTCTGCAGAAAAGATTTCACCGGCGCTGACACGGATAGCCGATTGGCCTAGCGCACATGCCTTGTGCTCATAAATCCAACCGGGGTTCTGGCCATGGGTGTCGATTTTCTCCATGACCAAGGTGTCGCAATGCAGGCGGAAAACCGGTGTGTATCCAGGTATCCGATCAGCGCGGTAACCCAGACAACCGATGATGTAGATGTAGTCGCCAACCACTGTGGCGGTATGGAAATCGGTGGGCGGAAATATGTCGCGCGGATAGCCGTAGATGCGGATTCCGCCACGCCCATCATGGACGACCACATCGTTGTAGATGCAGAAATCCGGGTCATAGTAGTCCTCATGCTCGCCAGCGATCTCGATATAGCGGCCATCCGCCAGACGGCTAACCGAGCAGCCAAAGCGATCGAAGCACCAGATGGGCTCACTGTCCTCATCGCCTCCTTTGCCTTCGAAGGCAGACCGTGGCTCCCAGGCTCCGGCTCGGCAGTCCACCATATCCAGCCAGAACGGCTCATCAAACAGCTCTGGATTGCTACTGCCAAAGCGACGGTGCCGGGCCGCGCGGTAATCGGCTTCATTGGCTCGCACCCGTTTATCCCCCCGACAGCCGATGATCTGGCTACGGAGAACGAAGTCGAGTTCCTCAAGCCCGGCGCCGTGATCGAGCAGCAGGTTGGCCATTTCAAGCGAATGGGCGCTCGCAATGATCTTTCGATCCCACTGTGCGCCGGCCTGCAACAGTGCCTTGGCTGACGTGCAGTACCCGTACAAAACGGCCTCCGCCAAAGCGGTCGTCCCGAACTCGTCCTTGGCTTCGAGATCGAAACCCTGCCCGATCAGCCAAAGCAACATGCCGGTATCTTCGCCGAGCGCGTACATCAGCGGCTGCCTGCCGCATCGCCCTTGATCCGAGCGATCCGCTCCAGAACTCAACATCAGCTCGGCTTTCGCCACGCTAGCGGTTTGCAACGAGAGCAACCAAGGCGTGCGCTGCCAAAAGTCTCGCGCTACCAGATCAGCACCTGCGCTCAATTGGGCTTGCACGTCCGCCAAGTTGCCCCAGGCAATAGCCTGCATCAACGGCGTCCACACCAAAGGTAGTGGATCGGCACCCGCCGTCAGCAATAGGCGAACTATTTCGACGTGGCCATTCCTCGAAGCGGAAAGCAAAGGAGAAGGGCCAACGTCCGCATGGTTTACCGTCGCTATATCGGCCCCGCGCGCAAGCAGAAATTCGACCATCGGCAAATCAGCACGCCAGTTGGATACCGCATAGGCCAGCGCCTCGGTAATATCGGCGCCGGTATCGAGCAGCACGGCGGCTTTTTCGAGACTGCCGGCACGCACTGCATGCATCAGCGCAGGGGGTACGCGTCTTTTGCCTGCGAGGCGTACATCCGCCCCCCGCTCAAGTAAAAAACCTATGGCGGCAACACCGGCAGCAGGCGATGCAGCGGCACGCATCAGCGCAGTGAAACCATCACGATCCGTTGCGTCTATTCGAGCCCCCAGGTCCAACGCACGGCTCATACCAGCAATATCGCCAGCCTGGGCACACTCTTGCAGCTTCATTTTTTCTTCCCTGATTAGAAGTTTGCGGAAAACAAGCTATTACCCCACCGCCTTAACGCCCAAAAAACCGGTAAAACTCGCGCAATTCATCCTGGGTATCGCTGACGCTGACCGGGGTGAAGCAGAGGTCGTGGTGGGTGGGGCATTGGGCCAGGCGGCTGAGGTCGAGTGGGTGCAGCCAGCCAAGCAGCGGATAGCCGCCCATGGTCGGGTGATCGGCCTGGAGGACGATCGGTTGGCCATCGGGCGGCACCTGGATGGCGCCGCGACTGACGCCCAGCGACCATTGCCGCTTGGGCGCTTGCAGGGCTTCGCCGATCAAGCGCACACCCATGCGGTCGGACTGAGGGCTGACGCGCCAACAGCGGGCAAAGAAGCCCTGCAACTGATCCTCATCGAAACTCGCCGCATCGCCGCCGGTGATCACCCGCAACAACGGTCGAGCGGTGTAATCCGGCTGAAACGGCCAAGGCACGCTGGCCCTGAGTGCGAAAGACGCTGGCCGGCACGCCAACAGATCACCGCTTTGCAACTTATCGCCACGCCCGTGCAGGCCACCGAGGTTTTCCCGCTGATGGCTGCTGACGCTGCCCAATACCGGCGCCGCGCGAAACCCGCCGGGTACCGCCAGGTAGGCACGCTGGCCGCTGCGGGCGAAGCCCAGGCGCAGACGCTGACCGGTGCGCAACAGCAGGCGCGACCAGCCCGGCTGCGATTCGCCGTCGATGCTCAGCGGCATGTCCGCGCCGCAGCAGGCGACCCAGGTGTCGAGTTGCGCCTGCAACTCGACGTCGCCCAATGCGATTTCCAGCAGCGGCGTGCCCCAGGGGTTGTTCAGCAGGCGATTGGCCCAGGCCGCCGCTTGCAGGTCCAAGGGCCCGGCCGGCGACACGCCGAGGTGCTGCCAGCCCTGCCGGCCGCCGTCCTGCAGCAGGCTCAGGGGGCCGGGCTTGAGCACCAGCAAGCCTTTCACAAGCGCCCACCCTCGGCGCAGAAGCTGCGCTCGTCGATCGCCCGGAAGCGTACCCGGTCGCCCAGTTGCAGAAAGCACGGCGGCTCGCGTCGGGCATCGAACAGTGGCCAAGGGCAGTGCCCCAGCAGGTGCCAACCGCCCGGCGAGCTGTGCGGGTAGATCGCCGTCTGCCGCTCGGCGATCGCCAAGCTGCCGGCCGGCACCAGCACCCGCGGTGTGGCGCGACGCGGCAGCGCCAGGGGCGAGGGCAGGTCGCCGAGGTAAGCGAAGCCGGGGGCGAAACCGATGGCACCGACCCGGTACTCGGCACCGACATGCAAGGCGATCACCTCGGCGACGCTGAGCCCGCAGAGCCGGGCGACCTCCGGCAGGTCCTCGCCGATATAGCAGATGGGAATTTCATGCAGGCGCCCGGGCGGCGCGGCGCAGGGTTGTGCGAGCCATTGTTCGAGCAACGGCGTCAGTTGCGCGGCCAGGGCCTGATGATCGGTGCGGGTGAGGTCGTAATGCAGCAACAGGCTGGTCCAGCCGGGCACCAGGTCGGTGAGCAGCGCGCCCAGTTCCTCGCGGATACGCTCGGCCAGCACAGCGATGCGCGGCGCCAGGGCGGCGTCCGGTTGTTCGGCCAGCACCAGCAACAGGGCTTCGGCGCCGGCCGGTTCGAGGCGGATCATGTGGCGTCCAGCATCGCCCGTAAACGCCGCAACACGGCCAACGACTCGGCATTGTCGCCATGCACGCAGAGGCTGTCGGCGCGCAACTGCAACGGCTTGCCGTCGATATCGGCGAAGGGTTCGCCGCGGGCGATCGCCAGCCCCTGTTCGAGAATCCGTTGCGGCTCGCGGTGCACCGCGCCGGACAGGCGCCGCGGCGCCAGTTGTCCGTCGGCCAGGTAGGCGCGATCGGCGAAGGCTTCGAACAGCAGCGGCACATCGGCTTCGTCGGCCAAACGCAGCTCGCGGCTGTTGTCGGTCAGCGCCAGGGTCATCAGCGGCAGGCCCTGGCGATAGCTGGCGCAGGCCTCGAGCACCGCGGCGAACAGCGCATCGTTGCAGACCAGCTCGTTATAGAGCGCGCCATGGGGTTTGACGTAGGCCACCCGGGTGTCGGCGGCGCGGCAAAAGGCGTCCAACGCGCCGAGTTGATAGAGCACCACGGCCGTCACCTCGTCAGGCGACAACGCCATATGGCGGCGGCCGAAACCGAGCAGATCGGGATAGGCCGGGTGCGCGCCTATGCTCACCCCGTGCTCCACCGCCAGTTCGACGGTTCGCTGCATGGTCAGCGGATCGGAAGCGTGAAACCCGCAGGCCAGATTCGCCTGATCGATCAGCGGCATCGCATGGGCATCGTCGCCCATCTTCCAGACGCCGAAACTTTCACCCATATCGCAATTCAGCAGGATTCTTTTCATGGCCCCAAGCTTAGAACCAGAGCAGGGACGACACCAGCCGGATATAGCTCGGGGTTGTGGTTTTTTCCAGGGGCGCGCGGCTGACTGAAAAATAAGCGCAGCACAATCCGGGATGGCTGCGCTTGTCCAAGGGCGAGTTCAATAGACATCGCCCAACACCTGATCAGCCCCGTCTTACTGCAATGCAGGAACGACAAACTCCCGGCCGGCGCCAGACAATCGAGCCACTGCCAACTGCTGATCATCCAGCCCCCGAGCGTCCCCCAGACGCTGACGGGCAACGCCCCGGCCATACAACGCGCGCATGTTCGCCGGATTCGCCGCCAACGCCGCTTCGAAATCCGCCAAGGCGTCCCGATCACGCTGCAGCGCCAAGTACGCCTGCCCGCGAGCGATCAGTGCGCTGCCCTGCGGCCCAGGTTGCGCCAGCGCCTTGCTGCAATCGGCCAGTTGCGCAGCAGCCGGCGCGGCAACCACCCTGGCCACACAGCGCGCACCGAGATAGCGCGGATTGTTCGGCTGCCGTGCTACGGCGCGATCGAGATCGGCCAAAGCCTCTTGCACCTGACCGTGGCTCAGCAGGATCTGCCCGCGATCGAAGCGCGCGCCGGCATGTTGCGGATCGAGCACCAAGGCTTGATCGAGCACCTTGAGCGCCGCCTGGGTGCGCCCCTGTTCGGCCAAGCCATGGCCTTCGCGGGCCAGCTCGTCGGCCGGCTGCATATCCACGGAATGGCTGGCGCAGCCGGCAAGGAAAACGGCGCTCAGGATTAGGGTGACTGCTGCTTTCATGCAAAAACTCTCCATTGAACGATTGAAAACATCCTGTTGTTACAAGCAAAAAACCGCAGCCCGTAGCCTGGATAAGCCTTGGCGCAATCCGGGAATGCCACCCCGGATTGCGCTGGCGCTTATCCAGGCTACGACTCAATAGACATCACGGCGATAACGCCCCTGTTCCACCAATGTCTCAACCGCCGCTTCACCCAGCTGCTCGCGCAGCACCCGGTCGACGCCGCCGGCCATGCCTTCGAGGCTGCCGCAGACATAGATGGCCGCACCGCGCGCCAACCACTCGCGCAGCGGTTCGGCGGCCTCGTTCAGGCAGTCCTGTACGTAGCGCTTGTGCGCCTGATCGCGGGAGAAGGCCAGATCCAGGCGCGCCAGCTCGCCGCTGGCCAGCCAGCCCTGCACCTCGTCCCGGCAATAGAAGTCATGGGCGGCATTGCGCTCGCCGAACAGCAGCCAGTTATCCCGCTGCCCGGCGGCGATACGCGCCTTGAGCAGGCTGCGCAAGCCGGCCAGACCGGTGCCGTTGCCGATCAGGATCAGCGGGCGTTCACCCTCGGGCAGGTGAAAGGCGCTGTTGCGCCGCACCCGCGCCAGCAGGGGCTGCTGCAGGGGCGCGATCTCGGTCAACCAGCCGGAGCCGATAGCCAGTGCGCCATCGGCGTGCCGCTGTTGGCGCACAATCAATTGCAACATGCCGTCGCTGGGTAAGGAGGCGATGGAATAGTCGCGTGGTGCCAAGGGCGCCAGCGCATCGAGCAGGGCCTGGGCATGCAGGCCGAGCAGATGGGCGAAGCTCTCCGGCAGTTGTTTGCTCGCCAGCGCCTGGCGCAGGGATTGGCGCATGCCGCCCAGATCGACTGACTCGTCGCCATCCAGGCCGAAGCGCTGCAACCAGCCCCGCACCACGCCATCGGCTTGGCGTGGCAGCACTTGCAGAATATCGCCGGCCAGCCAGTCGTCGGCCGCTTCGCCGCGCATCCCGATCATATAGGTGGGTTCGCCCTGACTGCCGGGGTTGAGCAGTTCGCGCTGGTGCAGCGTCCACAGCCCATAGGCGTTGCCCGTCTGGTTCGTTTGCCGAGCGCCGGTCAAGTCGCTCAATTGCCGCTGCCAATCGGCCAGGGCCAGGCTATCGCCGGCATCCACTTGCACCGGATCGAACAGCGTGCGTGCGCCTTGCTGACCGAGCCAACCGTGCAGGCGCTCGGCAAAGCCACAGAAATGCTGGTACTGGCGGTCGCCGAGGGCGAGCATGGCATAGCGCAGATTCGGCAACCCCAGCGCCTGGCCGAGCAATTTGCGCTCGAAGCCGCGGGCGCTGTCCGGCGCCTCGCCATCGCCGAAAGTACTGACCACGAACAGCGCATGCTGCGCCTCGCTCAGGATCTGCCGGTCGATAAGACCGAGCGGCTCGACCCGCACGCCGTGCCCCGCCGCCTGCAATTGCCCGGCGGTTTGCCAGGCCAACTGTTCGGCGAAACCGCTCTGGCTGGCAAAGCCGATCAACCAGTCGTGCAGACCTTGCCCGGCCGGCCGCAAGGCCCCGCGTGCGGCCAGCGCGGCGCGCTTCTTGCGCCGGCGATCGAGATACAGCAGCCAGCCGGTAATCGCGAACAGCGGCATGCTGAGGCTGGCCAGGAACATCAGAATGCGCCCGGTCAGGCCGAAGTAGCTGCCGACATGCAGGGCATAGTTGCTGGCCAGCAACTGATCGCCGAACGCCTGTTCGCGGTAGCGCTTGTGCTGGCCCGGCGCGCCGCTTTGCACATCCAGGCTGAGTTGGTTGTAGGCACGTTCATGGGGGGCGTCGTCACGCAGGTAGAACACCGTTGCCGGCTGACCGGGCGCAGCCGGCAGACGCAGGCTGTAGCCGCTCAATTGCGGCCCGGCGGCTTGCTGCAAACCGGCCCAAAGCGCCCCATGGTTCACCGCCGGCATGCGCTCGCCGCTCGGCGGAGCGCCGCGACCGCCGCGTTCGCGCGGCTTTCCAGCCGGCTCGCTGCTGAGCAGGCCGGTCAGGCTTTCGCGGTACCAGTCATAGGACCAATACAGGCCAGTCAACGCCGCGCACAGGTAGAACGCCAGGCACCAGGTACCGGCCACCGCGTGCAGGTCCCAGTTGAACGCGCGGCCACGCTTGGCCCAATCCAAAGTCAGCCAGGCGCGCCAGTTCAGGGCTTGGCGTGGCCAGCGCAGATAGAGGCCGGAGAGGCAGAAGAAGATCAGCGCCAGGGTGCTGGCGGCGGTGATCTGCTTGCCGTATTCGCCCATGGCGAGAAAGCGGTGCAAGGTCAGCATCAGGTCGAAAAAGCCCTGGCCGCTCGGCTCGCCGAGCAGTTCGCCGCTATAGGGGTCGAAGTAGCGCACCTCGCCGCGCCGCTCGCCCGGCGTCGGCGCAAACATCACCCGTCCGGGCACATCGGCGGCCGCCTCGACGTTCAAGCGCACCACCCGCTGCTGGCTGGCCGCCTCGATCTTCGGTAACAACACATCCGCCGGCAACACCCCGCCGTCGCGCACCTCAACCCGCAATACCTCGGGATTGAGCGCGCGCAGCAGTTCGTCCTGAAACGAATAGGCCGCACCGGTCAGCCCCATCAGCGCCAACACCAGACCGGCGCTGATGCCGAGCAGCCAATGCAATTGAAAGAGGGTTTTCTTGAACACGAAGAGGCACCTGACAGAAGCGACGACCACCGCGGTTATCACTGCGGCGCAATTCTATTTGAGAAGCAGTTGCATTTGTTTTCGCGGATCGCGGCTTTACTTCTAATTTACACAGGCGCTCTTCCAGCGATCTCGCAAGAAGGTGTTGCATCCATGCGCCCAACGCCATCGTAGGGTGCGCCTTGCGCACCAAGACTCTGCAGCAGGTGCCGGTGCGCGCAGCGCACCCTACTCATTGCCGCCCCTGAGCGGCTGCAACGCATCCGGCCCGATGCAGGACAGATCGCGGCAGCCGCTCAAGGCCATGCTGACCTCCAACTCCTCACGCAGCAGCTTGAGCAGGTGCGCCACGCCCAGGGCGCCGGCCGTGGCCAGGGCATGGATATAGGGCCGGCCGATCAGCACCGCATTGGCGCCCAGCGCCAGGGCCTTGAATACATCGGTACCGCGCCTGATGCCGCCGTCCACCAGAATCGGCGCAGCCGCGCCCAGTTCCGCGCGAATGCCGGGCAAGGCCTTGAGCGCCGGCCATTGCGAGTCCAGCGCCCGGCCGCCATGGTTGGAGACGATGACGCCCGCCGCTCCCGCGTCCATCGCCAAGCGCGCGTCCTCGGGATGCAGAATGCCCTTGAGCAGGATCGGCAGACAGGTCTGTCGGCATAGCCAGCGCACATCGTCCCAGGTCGGCGCGATCGCCAGCATGCCGTCGAATACCGCACTGCCTCCCGGCGACACCTGCGGCAGGACTGGCGGCTCGGCGATATTCACCGCGGCTATGCCGTCCGGCAAGGCGAAGGCCGCGCGCTGTTCACGATTGCGCAGCCCCGACACCGGCGCGTCCACGGTCAGCACCAGGGCGCGATAGCCGGCCGCCTCGGCGCGCTGCGCCAAGGCCAGGGTCGCGGCCCCGTCGCCCTGCCAATACAGCTGGAACCACAGCGGGCCGGGCGCCGCTTCGGCGACCGCTTCCAACGGCGTGGAGGCGAACGAACTGAGCACCGCGCCGCCGCCCATCACCCCGGCCCCCAGCACAGTGGCCAACTCGCCCTCGGCATGAAACATGCGCTGGTAGGCCACCGGCGCCAACAGGATGGGGTGCTGCAACTCATCGCCGAGCAGTTGGCAACGGGTATGGCCGCCGCGCAGGTCGCGCAGCATGCGCGGCACTATCGCCCAGTCGCGCCAGGCATCCAGGTTGGCCTGGCAGGTCAGCTCATCCGCCGCGCCGCCTTGCAGGTAGGCCAGTGCATTTGCATCCAGGCGCTCCAGGGCATAACGCTGATAATCGCAGGCGGCGACCAGGTCGGCCGGGATCGCGCTCAGGGGTTCGCACAAGGCCATATCAATCCGCCCACTGCCGCAGCAGGTTGTGATAGGTGCCGGTCAGGCTGACCACCTCGTCGCTATCGCCCAGTTCGTGCCGCAGCTTGAGGATGGTCATGTCCAGGTCGAAAAGCATTTTGCGTTGCCAGGCATCGCGCACGCGGCTTTGCGTCCAGAGGAAGGAGGCGATACGCGCGCCGCGGGTCACCGGTTCGACACGGTGCAGGCTGGTCGCGGGATAGATGATGGCATCACCCGCCTCCAGCTTGATCTCGTGCTCGCCGTAGGTGTCTTCGACGATCAGTTCGCCGCCGTCGTACTCGTCCGGTTCGCTGAGAAATACCGTGGTGGAGACATCGGTGCGCACCTGATCATTGCTGAAGCGATCGCGCTGCAAGGCATTGTCCACATGGTTGCCGTAACGACCGCCGCCACTGTAGCAATTGAACATCGGCGGCAGCATATGCCGCGGCAGCACGGCGGAAACGAACAGCGGATGGCGCGCCAGCGCATCGGCCACGCGCTGCGCTAAACCGGCAAAGGCCGGCGAATCCGCCGGAAATTGCAGATTCTGCTTGAGGCTTGCCGCCTGCGCACCGGAGGTTTGCACACCGTCGACCCAGGCATGGGCCGCCAGCTCGGCACGTAGCGCGGCGACTTCCTGTTTACTCAACACTTCGGGGATATGCAGCAGCATCGACATCTCCTCCATAAATACAGAACGCAAGAAGCCCACGCTTACGCGCGGGCTTCGGGGGCAGCGGATCGCTCTATCAGAAGCTCAGCTCAGTGGTGAGCATTGCCGAGCGCGGCGTGCCCATGCGAACCCGCGAGCCGCCATTGTTCAACGTTTCGATGTATTCCTCGTCGAACAGGTTATACACGTTCAAACGCAGGTTGACGTTGTCGTTGACGCGGTAAGCGGCCATGGCATCCGCCACCCAGTAGGACGGGATTTTCGGCATGTTCTGGGTGCTCAGATCAGTGCCGGAGGTGACCACCCGATCCTGCTCGGAAATATAGCGCGCACCACCGCCCAGGGTCAGATCGCCCAAGGTGTAGGAAGTCCACAGGGTCGCGGTCAGGTCCGGCGACCAGCGCACACCGGTGTTCTCGCTGATCACACCAGAGTTGTTGCGGCTGACTTGATCAAGCTGCTTGGTTTTCATATGGGCGATACCGGCGGACACCTGCCAGAAGTTGTTCAACTGGCCGACCAGGCCCAACTCGACGCCATCGACGCGGGTCTTGCCTTCCTGGAAATAGCGGGCGGCGAAGGCGTCGTAGCTAACCTGATTTTCGTTCTCGGTGCGGTAGGCCGCCAGGGTCAGCGCCAGGCGCTGATCCAGCAGGTCCCACTTGGTGCCCAGTTCGACGTGTTCGGTTTCCTGCGGGTCCAGACCAACCTGTTCGTTGGACGAGGAGGTGGAGGAGCTGGCGGCCAGGTTGAAATTATTGCTGCCCGGCGGGGTCAGCGAGTTGGCGTAGGACAGGTAGATGCTGCCGTTTTCCAGCGGTTTGAACACCACGCCGGCATTCCAGCTGGTCAGATCGCCCGATTCGTAAGCACTGCCCGGCACCAGCGCGTTACTGGCCACTGCGGCGCTGTCGGTCTCGGTGCGGAAGTGTTCGAAACGCACGCCGCCGTTGAGCGCCCATTGCTCGTTCAGGTGCAGGGTGTCGAAGACATAGAGCGCGGCGGTCTTGGTCTCGCCGTCGGTGTAGGCGCCAGTCTTGTAGGGAGCGCCGAGGGCGTCGTGGGCACTCGGGTCGTAGAGGTTGGCGGGCGTGACGATTACCTCCGGGTAGGCCACGCCGTCGATAGTCTGGGCGGCGGTGGCGTAGCTGCGGTTGAGCTGTTTCTCGCTCATTAGCTCGAGGCCCGCGGCCAGCTCGTTGCGCAGGCCAAAGGTGTCGAAGCTGGCGCTCAGGCTGGTCTGGTTGGCGAGAATCTCGTTTTCCTGATCGACCACCTGGAGCCGGCGCTCTACGGTCCAGCTCGCGGGATCAGCAGTCGGCGCGCTGATGGCGTTGATGCCGGTGAGGGTACGATCGTTGTTACTGCGGCCCCAGCGCGACAGGTTGCGCAGGGTCAGGACGTCATTGAGGTCGTGTTCGACCTTGATGGTGAACATGTCGCCGTCGATCTTTTCCTGATCGTTTTTCGAGCCGTAATAGTTCTCGCTGTCGACCTTGCCGCCGGCATCGATATTGGCGTTGGCGTTATAGAAGCCGTGCATGCCGATGGTCGGGATGCCACCATCCGGAGTGTTGTCCTGGCGTACATGCTGGGAATAGAGATAAACGCGGGTCGCCCTGTCCAGACCGAAGGCGATGGAAGGCGCCACGCCGTAGCTGCTGTTATCGACGTAATCGCGGCCATCGACATCGCCTTCGCGACGCATCAGGTTCAAACGAAAGGCCGAGTTGTCGCCCAGTTGCTGATTGATATCGGCGGTGAGGCTGCTCTTGTTCGCCGTGCCGTAGCCGACGGTGGCGAAGATCTCGTCGGTCAGGGTCGGCAGCTTGGAGATCAGGTTGATATAGCCGGACGACGCACCGCGACCGATATCGGAACCAGTGGCTCCCTTGACCACTTCGACCTGCTCCAGGTTGAACACATCGCGGCTCACCGCGCCGAGGTCACGCACGCCGTCGACGAAGGTCGACTGCTGGGTGGAGAAGCCGCGCATCATGAAAGTGTCGCCGGCCGAGGTGTTGCCGTTTTCGCCCAACTGCATGGTGATGCCGGGAGTGTTGCGCAACGCTTCCATCAGGCTGTTGGCGCCCTGCTCGCGGAGCATTTCCTTCTTGATCACCTGCACGGTTTTGGGCGTATCGAGTAGCGGCTGGGTCAGCTTGCTGTTGGCGCTTTTATCGGCCTTGTACGGCACCTCGGCTTTGGAGGTCACGACCATCTCCGGCAAGCTCAACTCGCCCTTTGCCTCTTCCGTCTGAGCAAATGCCATCCCTGGAATAGCGGCGGCGATCAGCGCTGCCAGATGACTGACTTTTTGATGCTTGCGACTGCGAATGGTCATGCTTATCCCCGACAGGAAGAGGTCTCCTCCCTGCACCGCAAATGGCGATCGATGGGAGGAGAAAGGTAGGTGGCGTGAAACGACGCGCATGCTAATCATTGCTAAATGTAAATGCAATTGATTATCGATAGTCCATTGTGGCGTTCTGCCATGCATCCGACAGACGGCAAACTCTCATAAAAAAAACGCCACGATTGTTCGCGGCGTTTTCTATGGCTCTGTACCCGTTATGTGCTGAGTCGTCCCGAAGAGCTATGAGGTGCATGAGGAGCGGTAAAACGTGGGTTAGGCGCGAACCGGGCTCAGGCAAACACCATCAACCCTCAACGCGCCGTAACCCACCATAGCGGTCCACCGATAAACCGCTATGGTGGGTTACGCGGCGCTCGAAATGCGTAGTGCCCTGCCATAACCAGCCCCAGCGCCGCTAACCCACCCTACAAAAACTGCGTGCAACAGGTAGCTGGGACATAGCCTTTTCTATGGGTTCGACTGGCTTCTCGGTTAGAAGCTGACTTGATAACCCAGGGTGAAGGTACGCCCACGACCCTTGAACAGCTGATCGTCACGCTTGCTGGCGGCCTGCGCGTAGTAGGTCAGGTAGTCCTTGTTCAGCAGATTTTCGATGCCCAGGCTGGCTTCGCCCACCGGCAAGCGGTAGCCGAGCGAGGCGTCGACCAGGCTGTAGCCGTCGAAATCCAGCGCTGCATCATCGAAACCGCGGCTGGCGTAATGGTTGGCCTGCAGACGGGTGTTGAGCTTGTCGGTCCAATTGGCCTGCCAGCTCAGACCGTAACGGTCGGGGGAGATATTGGCGCCATCCAGATCGGTGTCGACCTTGCCGTCGCCGTCGGTATCGGATTGGCCGTTGACCTGGGCATAGGTCGCTTGCAAACGGTGGACAGCATTCAACCGCCAACCAGCCGTGGCTTCGACGCCATCGATTTCGGTGCGCTCGCGCTTGACCTGATAGAAGCCGCCGACATTCTCCAAGCGCGAGCCCAGCTCGGCGTCGGATTCGAAGTAGCTGATTTCCGCGTCGAAGGGGCCATGATTGAAGCGCAGGCCAATCTCGCGGTTGTCGGTGACGATCGGCTGCAGATCGAGAAAGCTGTCGACGCTCAGGCCCGGATCCTTGATACCACGCAGCACCCGACCGACGTCCGGCATGCCGAAGCCCTCCGAGTAGTTGGCGAATACCTGTGCCCAGTCGCTGGCCTGGAACACCAGACCGGCGTTGAACAGGGTTTCTTCGAACTTCGGGCTACCGCCCTTGACGCTGACGCCGCCCGCAGGCGTGGTGGTCGAGGCGATGGTGTGGAAATCGTCGATGTCCAGCCGGGCGAACTCGTGGCGCACGCCGGCGTGCAAAGTCAGCCGCTCGGCGGGCTGGATTTCAGCCTGGAGGAAGGGTGCGAAATTGCGGAAACGGGTTTCCGGTACCCATTCGCGACCGGTTTCGATCAGCATCTGGCTGGTGGTGTCCTGCAGCACATCGAAGCCCGCAGTGACCCCCAGCAAGCCGTCGAACATGCCCTCGCGACCGATACTGAACTTGCCACCGTACTTGTCCGACTCGTTCTGCGACTGGTCGAACAGGGTGCCAACCGTGGCAATGGAGGCGTCTTGGAAGGTGTCATGGCTGCCGCCGCCGAAGCGTGCGCGAAAGCGCTGACTGTAGAGCTGCGCGGACAGGCGATTGCCGAACAGGTCGTCGTGCTTGTAGTTCAAACTGGTCGCCAGCACTTCGTTCTGCGGCGCCTCGCCCTGTGGTTGCCCCTTGCGCGAGGTGGCCGGGGTGCCGCTGGCGCGGTCGCCCGGCACGTTGACGTATTCGTGCTCGCCCTCGATCTGGAAGCGGTTGATCATCAGTTCGAGGTTCTGATCGCTATCGAACCAATATCCCAGCTTGAGCAACAGGTCGTTGCTGGTCGAATCCATGATGTCGCCCTGGGTGTCGTCGACGCCGATCAGTTCGCCATCGGCGTCATAGAACATGCCGCGGGTCTGCCAGCTGGCAGCGGCCAGATAGTCCCAACTGCCCTGATTGCCTTCGACCCGGTAATCCAGCTTGTAGCCCAGGCCTTCGGATTCATAGTCAGTCGCGCCGTTAAAGCTGATTCCGGCGTGCTGCTTGAAGGTACCGCCGGCGGGGCGCCGGGTGACGTAGTTGATGATCCCACCGGTGGCGCCCAGACCATGCTCGGCGCTGGCGCCGTGGATCACTTCGATACGCTCGACCATCGACAAGTCGATGGTGTAGCCGTCGCGGGCACTGTCGCGCAGCGGCGTGGATTGCGGCACGCCGTCGATCAGCACCAGGGCCGAACGTCCGCGAAAGGTCTCGCCGGAGCTGGTCATCTTCTGCCGGCTCGGCGAGTAGGACGGAATCAGGTTGCTCAGCACCTGTCCGTGGTCGGAGGTGATCGCTAGCTGCTGCTCGATCTGCTCGCGACTGATCACCGTGATTTTCTGCGGTGTTTTACCCGCTTCGCTCCTTGCACGGGTGGCACTGATGGTCAGAGCATCCAGCTCTACGGCTTCCTGGGCCAAGGTCGGCAGGCCGGGCATGGCCAGGCAAGCCAATGAAATAGAGAGGTGGAGGCGGGAGCGACAGAACACAGGACAGACTCCTTATGGGTCAACAAGGGGCCGGCACGGTACATCAGATAATAATCATTTGCATTATCGTTTCGACAAAACGCCATCACCTTGCCGACGAACCGCACCCGCTCCTCGATGCGACTTGCCGCTGCAGGATTCAGCGAGAACGCATGGCGCGGCGGCGCAAGCCCATGCCTGTGGAGTACCGAAACGAGGCGCAAAAAAAAATGCCGCTCACTTGCGCCAAGTGAGCGGCATGACCGCCGTAGCGGTTTATCGATATGAGCTGCTTACAGGTAGTAAGCCTTCAGCGGCGGGAAGCCGTTGAATTCCACCGCACTATAGCTGGTGGTGTAGGCGCCGGTGGACAACCAGTACAGGCGATCGCCGATCGCCAGGTTGAGCGGCAGGCCGTACTTGTAGTGCTCGTACATGATGTCGGCGCTGTCGCAGGTCGGCCCGGCGATCACCACCTCTTCCATCTCGCCCTTCTTCTCGGTCCAGATCGGGAATTTGATCGCCTCGTCCATGGTTTCGATCAGGCCGCTGAACTTGCCCACGTCGGTGTACACCCAGCGCTCCACGGCGGTGCGCGATTTACGCGAAACCAGCACCACTTCGCTGACCAGGATGCCGGAGTTGGAGATCAGCGAACGGCCCGGTTCGAGGATGATTTCCGGCAGGTCGTCGCCGAAGTCGTCCTTGAGGAAGCGGATGATTTCCTCGGCGTAGGTTTCCAGGCTATTGGTGCGGGTGATGTAGTTGGCCGGGAAGCCGCCGCCCATGTTGATCATCTTGAGGACGATGCCGTCTTCTTCCTTGAGGCGCTCGAAGATCACCTTGACCTTGGCGATGGCTGCGTCCCACACACCGATGTCGCGCTGCTGCGAGCCGACATGGAAGGACACGCCATAAGGCACCAGGCCCAATTGCCGGGCGAGAATCAGCAAATCCATGGCCATGTCGGTCTGGCAGCCGAACTTGCGCGACAACGGCCAGTCCGCGGTGGTCGAACCCTCGGTGAGGATGCGCACATAGACTTTCGAACCCGGCGCGGCCTTGGCGATATTGCGCAGGTCGGCTTCCGAGTCGGTGGCGAACAGACGCACGCCCTTCTCGTAGAAGTAGCGGATGTCCTTGGATTTCTTGATGGTGTTGCCGTAGCTGATGCGCTCGGGGCCCACGCCGCAGCCCATCACTTTGTCCAGCTCGTAGATCGAGGCGATGTCGAAATTCGAGCCCTTGCTCTTCAGCAGGTTGATGATCTCGACCGCGGGGTTGGCCTTGACCGCGTAATAGATGCTGGCGAATTCGAAACCGGCGCGCAGGTCGTCGTAGGCCTTGCTGATGATCTGTGTGTCGATCACCACGAACGGGGTTTCATGCTGGTCGGCGAACGCCTTCATCTTTTTGAAGGTTTCGCGCGGATAATAATCTTCAACCTCAATCGACATGCGAGGGACTCCATTGGCAAAACAAGCAAAGGTGGTTAGGGGGTGCCTTACTAAGTAATAGCAAAGCGCGAACGTCTGATCAGTTTCCCCACTTTGGTTCGCCTACTTCCCAAGGCATGTCGCCGAGTACCTTCGAACCTGCCTACGAGCTGCTGCGCGTCGGCCCTACCGCGTTAAAAACCGGCTCGGAATGCTCATTTACACCAGTAAACTCCGCTTCCTCGCCTGTTTTTTTGTAGGGCTCTAGCTCGCGAGCTCGTAAACAAATTCTTAGCGGTCTCTCGTCGTCAGTACTTGAGCCGGATGGATCGTTGCCAGCATGGACGTTCGGCCGCGAACTTTAGGACCAGCAGCCCCTGAGATCAATCAAAAAAGCACTGGTTTGCCCTGCTTTTTCCCGAGCGCGGCCGATCGTCTTTTATCCTCAACAAAACGTCCGAAATGCTGCACAAATCGGGGATGAATAAAGCTCTTTTCCCGACAATAGCCACTAGCCACACTTCACCTCGCCCCACTACCCCCAACCGAGCGGCGCCATGGCCGCGCTTCATTTGCACCTCAGTGATCAAAGCTTGTTGCAATTGAGAAAACCGCTGCTTAACTGCTTAGAAAATCGGTAGTCCTCTCATACAGGGAAGTAGATATGCACGCCATACTCCGCACCTCGTACCTCGCAATTCTTGGCGCCAGCGCGCTGTTGTCGGTTAGCCAAAGCCAGGCCGCCGCGCCTATTTATATGGACCAGGGCAGCGCCTGGACCGACAGCACCCGGCAGGATTATTACAGCCGCGACCAGGGTTCGCAGATCATGCCGCTGAGCTGGGCGATCGCCCTCAAGCAACCCGACGGCTCACCCTTCATGGCCGGCAGTTTGAGCCGTTACGGCTACCTGCCGAACCCGCAAAGCAATCCGCCCGGGCTGCCGGTGGGTTTCACCGCCGCCAATAGCAGCGCCGGCCAGCAATTGGGCATGACCTGTTCGGCCTGCCATACCCGCCAGATCGAAGTCGACGGCCAGGCTTACCGGATCGACGGTGGCCCGGCGATCAGCGACTTCCAGAGCTTTCTCGCCGACCTCGATACGGCCATGGGCCGGGTGATCGCCGACCCGGCGGTATTCGACGCCTTCGCTGCCTCGGTGCTCGGCACCGTCTCATCGCCCGCGCACAAAGCCGAATTGCGCCTGGCCGTGGAAGACTGGTACCAGCGCTACCACACCCTGATCTCGCGGGCGTTGCCGCAAGATCCGTGGGGGCCGGCGCGCCTGGATGCGGTGTCGATGATCTTCAACCGCTTGACCGGCCTGGATATCGGCCCACCGCCGTCCTATATGATTCCGGAAAACATCCGCGAAGCCGTGGCGCCGGTGCGCTACCCCTTCCTGTGGAACGCCTACCGGCAGGACAAGACCCAGTGGCCCGGCTTCGCCGATAACGGCAACGACCTGCTCGGCCTGGCCCGCAACCTAGGCGAGGTGTACGGCGTATTCGCGGTGTTCCACCCGAAGAAGGACTCCAAGGATCTGCTGAAAATCGACTACCTGTCGAACAACTCGGCGAATTTCTCCGGGCTCGCCGCCCAGGAGAAAAACATCGCTAAAATCGGCCCGCCGAAGTGGCCATGGCCGGTCGACCAGGCGCTCGCCAAGCAGGGCGAAGCCATCTACAACCTACCCGAGGCACAAGGCGGCTGTAACGACTGCCACGGCATCAAGCGCGGCGCCTTCCGCTCGCTGACTCACGAAACCTGGGCCACACCGGTGCAGGATGTCGGCACCGATTCGCGCGAGCACGACATTCTGCAATGGACGGTGAATACCGGCGTGCTCAACGGCGCGAAAATCCCCTTCCTGGAAAAACCCCTCAAACCCACCGACACCGCCTTCAACGTGCTCGGCACCTCGGTGGTGGGTTCGATTCTGCAGCACTACGCACGGGAGTTTCTCGGCAAAGAGACCATCACCACCACCAACGTCCTCTATGCGCCGACCACCGCCCCACTGAGCGGTGCGTTCCGCTCCACGGCGATCAAACCGAGCGGCGACTACCCGTACGAGGCTCGCGTGCTGCAAGGCATCTGGGCTGCGGCGCCCTATCTGCATAACGGTTCGGTGCCGAGCCTGGCGGAACTGCTGAAACCGGCCGCCGAGCGCGTCGCCTCGTTCAAGGTCGGCCCGGCCTACGATATTCAGGCCGTCGGCCTGGCTGCCGAGCAGAGCAAATTCGGCGACTACAGCCTCACCACAACCGACTGCAGCGCACGCAACTCGGGTAATAGCCGTTGCGGCCACGAGTTCGGCACCACATTGCCGGACGCCGACAAACGGGCACTGCTGGAGTACCTGAAGACCCTGTAACCCGTCGCGTACCGGTCGCTCAAGCGAGCGACCGGTACGCGCTCGTATTCCCTCGGGCCGCGCGCACCCGCGCGGCAAATACCAAGCCCCCCCTGCCGATGGCAAGCGCCTGCGCCGCACGATTTCCGGCTATAATCGCGACCTTTTTCGGGAGCCAGCCTCCCCTCGATCCGATTCCTGCAGGCACGCACCCATGACCACTCAGGCCGCCGAAGTCGCCAAGCGCCGCACTTTCGCCATTATTTCCCACCCCGACGCCGGTAAAACCACCATTACCGAAAAGCTCCTGCTGATGGGCAAGGCGATTGCCGTGGCCGGTACGGTGAAGTCGCGCAAGTCCGACCGCCACGCCACCTCCGACTGGATGGAAATGGAAAAGCAGCGCGGCATCTCCATCACCACCTCGGTGATGCAGTTCCCCTACCGCGAGCACATGATCAACCTGCTCGATACCCCCGGTCACGAGGACTTCTCGGAAGACACCTACCGCACCCTGACCGCGGTGGACAGTGCGTTGATGGTGCTCGACGGTGGTAAAGGCGTCGAGCCACGCACCATCGCCCTGATGGACGTGTGCCGGCTGCGCGACACGCCCATCGTCAGCTTCGTCAACAAACTCGACCGCGACATCCGCGACCCCATCGAACTGCTCGACGAGATCGAAGCGGTGCTGAAGATCAAGGCCGCCCCCATCACCTGGCCGATCGGTTGCTACCGCGACTTCAAGGGCGTCTACCACCTGGCCGGCGACTACATCATCGTCTACACCCCCGGCCACGGCCACGAACGCACCGAAACCAAAATCATCGAGAAGCTCGATTCCGCCGAAGCGCGTGCGCACCTGGGCGACGAGTACGAGCGCTTTATCGAGCAGCTGGAACTGGTGCAAGGGGCTTGCTACGAGTTCGATCAGGACGAGTTCATGAACGGCCAGCTGACCCCGGTGTTCTTCGGTACCGCCCTGGGCAACTTCGGCGTCGATCACGTGCTCGATGCCGTGGTCGATTGGGCACCCAAGCCCCTGGCGCGCGTCGCCCATGAGCGCACGGTCGAACCCGTCGAGGAGAAATTCAGCGGTTTCGTGTTCAAAATCCAGGCGAACATGGACCCCAAACACCGCGACCGCATCGCCTTTATGCGCATCTGCTCGGGCAAGTACAGCCAGGGCATGAAAATGCGTCACGTGCGCACCGGCAAGGACGTACGCATCGGCGATGCCCTGACCTTCTTCTCCAGCGAGCGCGAAATGCTCGAGGAAGCCTACGCCGGCGACATCATCGGTCTGCACAACCACGGCACCATCCAGATCGGCGACACCTTCACCGAGGGCGAGAACCTCGGCTTCACCGGCATCCCGCACTTCGCCCCGGAACTGTTCCGCCGCGTTCGCCTGAAAGACCCACTGAAATCCAAGCAACTGCGCCAAGGCCTGCAGCAGCTCGCCGAAGAAGGCGCGACCCAGGTGTTCTTCCCCGAACGCAGCAACGACATCATCCTCGGCGCGGTCGGCGTGCTGCAGTTCGATGTGGTCGCCAGCCGCCTGAAAGAGGAATACAAGGTCGAATGCGCCTACGAGCCGATCACCGTGTGGTCCGCGCGCTGGATCGAATGCGGCGACAAGAAAAAACTCGAGGAATT
>NZ_CAMPHV010000068.1 GCF_946886105.1 uncultured Pseudomonas sp.
CGTGGGGGCAGCGTTGGTGGAAGGCGCAGCCGCTGGGCGGGGCGAGCGGGTTGGGCAGTTCGCCGGCGATTTTGATTTTCGGCTTGTTCGGGTCCGGGCGGATGCTCGGGGTCGCTGAGAGCAGCGCCTGGGTGTAGGGGTGCAACGGGCGGCTGTAGATCAGTTCGCTTGGGCCCATTTCCACCGGGCGGCCGAGGTACATCACCAGCACCTCGTCGGCGACGTGGCGCACCACCGCGAGGTTGTGCGAGATGAACACGTAGCCGGTGTCGAACTCTTCCTGCAGGTCCATGAACAGGTTGAGCACCTGCGCCTGGATCGACACGTCGAGCGCCGAGGTCGGTTCGTCCGCCACCAGCACTTTTGGCTGCAACATCATTGCCCGGGCCAGGGCAATGCGTTGGCGTTGCCCACCGGAGAACATATGTGGGTAGCGCTGGTAGTGCTCGGGGCGCAGGCCGACCTGTTGCATCATCGCCTGCACCCGTTCGCGGCGTTCGCCGCGCGACAGCTTGGTGTTGATCAGCAGCGGTTCGGCCAGTTGATCGCCGATCTTCTGCCGCGGATTGAGCGAGGCGTAGGGGTTCTGGAACACCATCTGCACGTCGCGGCGCAGTTGCTTGCGTTGCGCCTGGTTGGCGCCGGCGACTTCCTGGCCGGCGATTTGCAGCGAGCCGGCGCTGGGCTCTTCGATCAGGGTCAGGGCGCGCGCCAGGGTGGATTTGCCGCAGCCGGACTCGCCGACCACCGCCAGGGTCTTGCCGGCCTGCAAGTCGAAGGACACGCCGTTGAGGGCCTGGACGTTGGCGTGGGGTTTGAACAGGCCGCGCGACACCGAGTAATGGCGCGCCAGATCGCGGGCGCGCAGCACGCTGTTGTCAGCAGTCATCACGCCACCTCCGATGTCAGGTTAAGGGGGTAGAAACAGCGCACCGCACCGCGCGCATGGGCGTCGAGGCTCGGCCGCTGCTCGCGGCAATGCGGCTGGACGTACGGACAGCGCGGCGACAGCAAGCAGCCCTGCGGCCGGTCGTAACGGCCGGGAACGATGCCGGGCAGGGTGGCCAGACGGCGCTCGCCCTGGCTGTGTTCGCCCCAGTTTTGCTCAGGAACGGCCTTGAGCAGCGCCTCGGTATAGGGGTGGGTCGGCGCGTCGAACAGCTGCGGCACGCTGCCGATTTCCACCGCTTGCCCGGCGTACATCACGCAGACGCGCTGCGCGGTTTCGGCGACCACGGCGAGGTCGTGGGTGATCAGCACCAGGCCCATGTTCTGCTCGCGTTGCAGGTTGAGCAGCAGCTCCATGATTTGCGCCTGGATGGTCACATCGAGGGCGGTGGTTGGTTCGTCTGCGATCAGCAGTTTGGGTTCGCCGGCAATCGCCATGGCAATCGCCACGCGCTGGCTCATGCCGCCGGAGAGTTGATGGGGGTAGGCATCGAGGCGGCTGGCGGCGGCCGGGATTTCCACCCGTTCGAGCAACTCCAGGGCGCGTTGGCGCGCGGCTTTGCCCTTGAGGCCGAGATGCTGGCGCAGCACCTCTTCGATTTGAAAACCGACGGTGTAACTGGGGTTGAGCGCGGTCATCGGGTCCTGGAAGACCATCGACAGGTCCTTGCCGACGATGTGCCGGCGCTGCCGCCCTTTGAGGCGCAGCATGTCGGTGCCGTCGAAGCGCAAGCTGTCGGCGCTGACGATGCCGGGGGCGTCGATCAGGCCCATCAGCGCCATCATGGTTACCGACTTGCCGGAGCCGGATTCGCCGACGATCGCCAGCACCTCGCCCTTGTCGACATGCAGGTCGAGACCGTCGACCACCGGTACGGCGCTGGCGTCGCCGAAGCGTACGCTGAGGTTGCTGATATCGAGCAGGCTCATGGGCGGCCCTCCGCAGCGTAGATCCCATGTTTATCTGTAAGGCCTGCGACCTCGTAGGGTGGATGACGCTTTACCCATCCACCCATTGCGATGGTGGATGAAAAAGGCGTCATCCACCCTACACCGCTCCCGTAGCCCGGATGTAATCCGGGGGTGGCCGGCAGATTCTTCCCGGATTGCATCCGGGCTACTTGAATAGTCATCGTCGGCATCCTCATACGGCATTCTTGAGTTTCGGGTCGAGCGCATCGCGCAGGCCGTCGCCCATCAGGTTGATCGCCAGCACGCTGAGCAGAATGGTCAGGCCTGGCAGCGACACAACCCACCAGGCGCGCTCGATGTAGTCGCGCGCCGAGGCCAGCATGGTGCCCCACTCCGGCGTCGGCGGTTGCACGCCGAGGCCGAGAAAGCCCAGGGCGGCGGCGTCGAGGATCGCCGAGGAAAAACTCAGGGTGGCCTGCACGATCAGCGGTGCCATGCAGTTGGGCAGCACGGTGACGAACATCAGACGCGGCAAGCCGGCTCCCGCCAAACGGGCGGCGGTGACGTAGTCGCGGTTCAGTTCGCCCATCACCGCGGCGCGGGTCAGGCGCACGTAGGACGGCAGCGAGACGATGGCGATGGCGAAGATGGTGTTGATCAGCCCTGGGCCGAGGATCGCCACGATGGCCACGGCCAGCAGCAGCGAGGGCAGGGCCAGCATCACGTCCATCAGGCGCATGATCGAGGGACCGAGCAGGCGCGGGAAGAAACCGGCGGTCAGGCCCAGGAGAATGCCCGGGATCAGCGACATCAAGACCGAGGCGAGGCCGATCAGCAGCGACAGCCGCGCACCGTGGATCAGTCGTGAGAGCAGGTCGCGGCCCAGCTCGTCGGTGCCGAGCACGAAGCGCCATTGGCCGCCGTCCAGCCAGGCCGGCGGGGTCAGCAGAAACTCGCGGTACTGCTCGCTGGGATCGTGCGGCGCCAGCCAGGGCGCGAACAGTGCGCAGATCACCAGCAGAATCATGAACAGCAGGCCGGCGACCGCACCCTTGTTGTGGGCGAAGGCCTGCCAGAATTCCTTCAGCGGCGAGGGGTAGAACAGCGCCTGGTCGAGGGACGTAGTGGTCGACGTCATGCTCGTGGCCCCTTTTTGGGAATGGAGGACGTAGCCCGGGTCGAGCGCAGCGACACCCGGGAGATGGCATCCTGGGTATCGTTGCGCTCAACCCAGGCTACGGGTGTGGAGCAGTCTGGCTGCAGGGACATGGCAAGCTCCTTGTTAGCGCTGATGGCGAATGCGTGGGTTGGCGAGGCCATAGAGGATGTCCACGATAAAGTTGACCAGGATCACCAGGCAGGCGATCAGCAGAATGCCGTTCTGCACCACCGGGTAGTCGCGCGCGCCGATTGACTCGATCAGCCATTTACCGATACCCGGCCAGGAGAAGATGGTTTCGGTGAGCACCGCGCCGGCGAGCAACGCGCCGACCTGCAGGCCGAACACCGTGAGTACCGGGATCAGCGCATTGCGCAGGCCATGCACGAACACCACCCGCGCGGGCGACAGGCCCTTGGCGCGGGCGGTGCGCACGTAATCCTCGCGCAGCACTTCGAGCATCGCCGAGCGGGTCATCCGCGCGATCACCGCGAGCGGAATGGTGCCGAGCACGATGGCGGGCAGGATCAGGTGCTGCAAGGCGTCGACGAAGGCGCCTTCCTCATCGGACAGCAGGCTGTCGATCAGCATAAAGCCGGTCACCGGCTGGATGTCGTAGAGCAGGTCGATGCGCCCGGACACCGGCGTCCAGCCGAGCCAGACGGAAAAGAACATGATCAGCAACAGGCCCCACCAGAAAATCGGCATGGAGTAGCCGGCAAGGGAGATACCCATCACCCCGTGATCGAATAGCGAACCGCGCTTCAGTGCGGCTATCACCCCGGCGATCAGGCCCAGGGTGCCGGCGAACAGCAGCGCGGCGAAGGCCAGCTCGACGGTCGCGGGAAACAGTGTGATGAACTCCTTCCACACGCTTTCGCGGGTGCGCAGCGATTCGCCCAGGTCGCCCCGTGCCAGGTTGCCGATGTAATCGAGGTATTGCTGGTACAGCGGTTTATCCAGGCCCAGGCGGTGCATGGCCTCGGCGTGCATCTCGGGATCGACGCGGCGCTCGCCCATCATCACTTCCACCGGGTCGCCGGGGATCATGCGAATCAGTGCGAATGTCAGCAGGGTGACGCCGAAGAAAGTGGGGATCAGCAGCCCCAAACGTCTGGCAATAAAGGACAGCATGGATGTCAGCGCTCCATGGATTGGCTGGCGGCGCCGGGCTGCATGGCCGGGCGTTGTTGTGATCGGCCCGAATGGCCTGGGCGCGCAGGCGCTAGCGGGCGAGGCCGGACGACGGAACGTCGGACAGGGCGACAAGGCCCGATGGCCTGCTCGGCGCAATCGGCCGATATGGCATGAACAGGGCGGTCGAGCCCTGCGGGTCGTGCGGGGATTGGCATCGTGGGCAGTCCTTGGATGGTTCGGTACGTGCGGGGGGCCGGATAGGCCGCCGTGGTCCGGTTGTCGAACGGGTGGGTAACCCGTTCGACAACACCTTCAAGGACGTATTACTCGACGCTGACGCCGTAGAACGAGTTGAGCGCGAACGGGCTGATCTTGAAGTCCTGCACGTTCTTGCGCATCGGTTGATACACGGTGGAGTGGGCGATCGGGGTGATCGGCACTTCGCGCTTGAGAATCACCTGGGCCTGCTTGTACAGATCGGTGCGTTCGGCCACGTCGGTGGTACGCTTGGCGGCCTTGATCAGCTTGTCGTATTCGGCATGGCACCACTTCGAGAAGTTGTTGCCGTTGACCGCGTCGCAGCCGTACAGGGTGCCGAGCCAGTTGTCCGGGTCACCGTTGTCGCCGCTCCAGCCGATCAGCATGGCGTCGTGTTCGCCGGCCTTGGAACGCTTGAGGTACTCGCCCCACTCGTAGGTGACGATCTTCGCCTTGATGCCGACCTTGGCCCAATCGGCCTGGAGAATCTCGGCCATCAGCTTGGCATTGGGGTTGTACGGGCGCTGCACCGGCATGGCCCACAGGGTGATCTCGGTGCCTTCGGCGACGCCGGCGGCCTTGAGCAGTTCCTTGGCTTTCTCCGGGTTGTAGCCGGCGTCCTTGATGCTGTCGTTGTAGGACCACTGGGTCGGCGGCATGCCGTTGACCGCCAGCTGGCCGGCGCTCTGGTATACGGCGTCGAGGATCGCCTGCTTGTTCACCGCCATGTCCAGGGCCTGGCGTACTTCCAGCTTATCCAGCGGCGGGTGGGTGACGTTGTAGGCGATATAGCCATCGTTGAAACCCGGCTGCGACGGCATGTCGATGTTCGGGTCCTTCTGCAGGGCCTCGAGGTCGGCCGGACGCGGGAACAGGGTGACCTGGCATTCGCCGGCGCGCAGCTTCTGCATGCGCACCGAGGCGTCGGTGTTGATGGCGAAGATCAGGTTGTCGATCTTCACGTCGTCGGGTTTCCAGTATTCCTTGTTGCCGGTGAAGCGGATCTGCGAATCCTTCTGGTAGCGCTTGAACACGAAGGGCCCGGTGCCGATCGGCTTCTGGTTGATTTCCGCGGCGTTGCCAGCCTTGAGCAACTGGTCGGCGTACTCGGCCGACTGGATCGAGGCGAAGCTCATCGCCAGGTTCTGGATAAAGGCGGCGTCCACTTCGTTGAGGGTGAACTTGACGGTCATATCGTCGAGCTTTTCGATCTTGGCGATATTGGCGTCCATCCCCATGTCGGTGAAATACGGGAATTCGGTCGGGTAGGCTTTGCGGAACGGGTGCTCTTTGTCGAGCATGCGCTGGAAGGTGAACAGCACATCGTCGGCATTGAAGGTGCGGGTCGGTTTGAAGTAGTCGGTGCTGTGGAACTTGACCCCGGAACGCAGGTGGAAGGTGTAGTTCAGGCCATCCTCGGAGATGTCCCATTTCTCCGCCAGACCCGGAACGACCGCGGTGCCGCCGCGCTCGAACTGGCTCAGGCGATTGAAGACGGTTTCCGCGGCGGCATCGAAGTCGGTGCCCGTGGTGTACAGGCCCGGATCGAACCCGGCCGGGCTGCCTTCGGAACAGAACACCAGGTTGCTGGCGGCGTGGGCGAACGGTGTGCTGGCGATCAGCCCAGCAGCGAGCATGAACGGAATGACGGCGTGTTTGCGCATGATGGCCTCAGGTTGTTGTCATTATCGTCGAGGACCGGCCTTATGGGCCGAACCGGAGTCAAACTATGCAGGGCCTGTGCCGAGCGCAAGTCGTCTGCTGGCAGTCAGTGTAGAAGCTGTGACGAGTTTGTCCGTGGATGTCGCATATTTGACATAAAGTCGCTGTTTTCCTGTCCGGATCAACAGGTTTTATATCTTTCTATGAGTTTTGCTGATGATCTGGCTCCGAGCGCCGATCCGGATGCCTGATGTTTTTATATCGCTTTGATTTTATTGATGTTTTTAAAATTATGACCCGGCGCTGGATGGCGCCGGGCCGTGACGTTCGCGCGACCTTATGGTGCGAGCCTGACGCGAATCAGGGCATTTGCACTTCGATCACGCCATCGGCATTGACCGTGACATGGCTGCTGCCGGCCTCTATCTCCGGCGTCGGCGCCGACTCCATCAGCGCCATGCCTTTGGCCATGCGCATCGGCATCGGCGGTTGGAAGCCGCCGCTGTTCAAGTTCAGGCTGACCAGCTTGTAGCCGCTGCCGCCGAGGGCTTCGGTGGTCAATTGCGCGCGCGCCTTGAAGGCGTTCACCGCTTCCTTGATCAGGGCGTCTTCCTGGGTTTTACGGGTATTCGCGGCGAGGCTGAATTCCATGCCGGCCATTTTCATTTCGCTGAGCAGCTCGCCGGTCAGCTTCGACAGCGCGGCGAAGTCGGCGCTTTCCAAGCGGATTTCGGCGCGCTCGCGCCACGCATTGATCCCTTCGCGCTTGTCGTCGTACACCGGGTAGCTGTGACGGCTACCGAGCGCCACCGACACGCCTTTGACCGCGCGGGCCTGGCCCAGCGCCTGATTGAGGGTGCGGGTGATATCGGCGGCGAGCGCCGCGGGGTCGTTGTTTTGCGCTTCGCTGTAGAGGGTCACGTGCATCAGGTCGTGGTTGATCTCCTGACTGACCTCGGCGCGCAGGGAGACTTGGTTGTAGCGCGCCTCGTCGGCCTGGGCGCTGAGGCTGAGCAGGCCGGCGACGCTGATGAGGAGGGCACTGGCGAGACGGGATAGTGGCTGCATGGGGGTTCCTTGTATGCGAGCGGAGGATGAGTGGTACGGTCTGTTGCTGAGGGTAGACGAAGCCATTGGACCATTGGGGTTAACAGGCCGTTGAAAAACTACCTGCGTTGGCCCTCTTGATAAAAGAGAGGGCGTTAAAAACAGGCTCGGACTGCTCATTTACAACACGTAAAGTCGAGTGCGACCCCAGTCGCTCCTCGCCTGTTTTTGCGGGGCCGCCATCGGTATTGTCTTGCCTGCCTCGGCTCGGGCTTCCTGCTTCGCTCTACCTCCTGCATCCATGCAGTCGTCGCCTACGTTTTTCAACGGCCTGTTAACCGCTCGTTAAAAAATATCCGGATACGCGTGGCTGACATAGCGCCCTGCGGCCAGTTGCCGCAGTCGATCGGGTTCTGCCTTGGTTATACTCGCGGTGCTCGGCAAACGCGCTTTTTTGGAGAGCCCATGCTCGCACCCGTGCAGCTGTTATCGGCCAGCCGGCAAAATCTCTGGCGCCTTACTCTGATCCGCATCGTGGTGCTGGCCGCCCAGGCCGGCTCGGTCGGCTTGGCTTACAAGTCGGGCGCGTTGCCGCTGCCGTGGATGGAGTTGAGCCTCACCTTGGCGGTGTCGCTGGTGTTGTGCCTGGTCACGGCGCTGCGCTTGCGCGGCCCCTGGCCGGTCACCGAGCAGGAGTACGCGGCGCAGTTGGGCTGCGACCTGATCATCCACAGCCTGCTGTTGTATTTTTCCGGCGGTTCGACCAACCCTTTCGTCTCCTATTACCTGGTGCCGCTGACCATCGCCGCGGCGACCTTGCCCTGGTTCTACACCATCATCCTCTCCGGCTTGGCGCTGACCGGCTACACCGTGCTGCTGGTGTGGTCGCACCCGCTGCAATTGCCGCCGGGCCCGCGGGAAAGCCTGCTGATTTATGGCATGTGGCTGAGCTTCGCCCTGGCGGCGGGCTTGATCACCTTCTTCGTCGCCAAGATGGCCGAGGAACTGCGCCATCAGGAGGAGCTGCGCGCCGAGCGCCGCGAGGAAAACCTGCGCGACCAACAGTTGCTCGCCGTCGCCACCCAGGCCGCGGGTGCCGCCCATGAGCTGGGCACGCCCTTGGCGACCATGAGCGTGCTGATCAAGGAGCTGCGCCGCGAACACCCGGACCCGACCCTGCAGGAAGACCTGGCGGTGCTGCAGGAGCAGGTCAAACTGTGCAAGGAAACCCTGCAGCAACTGGTGCGCGCTGCCGAGGCGGAGCGCCGTCAGGCGGTGGTCGAACAATCCTGCGTCGAGTGGCTGGAGGCCACCCTCAACCGCTGGCATTTGATGCGCCCCGAGGCAAGTTATCGCTACCAATGCCTGGGCTTGGGCGCTGCGCCGCGGATGATGCCGCCGACCGATCTGACCCAGGCGCTGCTCAACCTGCTGAACAACGCCGCCGATGCCTGTGCGGAAAATCTGGATATCCGTCTCGACTGGGATCACCAGTGGTTGCGCCTGAGCATTCGCGACTTCGGTGCCGGCGTGCCCCTGGCGATTGCCGAACAATTGGGCCGGCCGTTTTTCACCACCAAGGGCAAGGGCTTCGGCCTGGGATTGTTTCTCAGCCAGGCCAGCGTCACCCGTGCCGGTGGCTCGGTAAAACTGTATAACCACGAAGACGGCGGTACGCTCACCGAGCTGAAGCTGCCACGTGCCTATGGGCGGGCGTGATCGACCAGTCGCACGGCGACGCGGCAATGGAGAAGGGCGGCATGCCCGCTAGGAGAAATCGACGATGACTGACGAAGCGGAATCCTTGTTCGAAGGCGAAGAGCAGCCCCACCTGTTGCTGGTCGACGACGACCCGACCTTCACCCGGGTCATGGCGCGGGCCATGAGCCGTCGCGGTCTGCGCGTGTCCACTGCTGGCTCCGCCGAAGAGGGCCTGGCGCTGGCCGAGCAGGACCTGCCGGATTACGCCGTGCTGGACCTGAAAATGGAAGGCGACTCGGGCCTGGTGCTGCTGCCGAAGTTATTGGCGCTGGACGCCGAAATGCGTGTGGTGATCCTCACCGGCTATTCGAGTATCGCCACCGCCGTCGAGGCGATCAAACGCGGTGCCTGCAACTACCTGTGCAAGCCGGCCGACGCCGACGACGTGCTCGCCGCGCTGCTGACCCAGCATGCCGACCTGGATACCCTGGTGCCGGAAAACCCGATGTCGGTGGACCGCTTGCAATGGGAGCATATCCAACGCGTTCTGGCCGAACACGAAGGCAACATCTCCGCCACCGCCCGCGCCCTGGGCATGCACCGCCGCACCCTGCAGCGCAAATTGCAGAAGCGCCCGGTACGGCGCTAAGCGAACACCAAGATGGCGGATAAATGGGTAGGTTGGGTTAGCGGCGATTATCGCGGCCTGAGCAACGACATCGCCGTTGGCCGCCGCGTAACCCAACAAGGTTGCGCTCCGATGACCCCGGATGCGATCCGGGAATCGCATCGCCGGCACATTCCGATCAAAGCGAGATTTCGGCGCAGATACTGCTAGGTTGTCGTACCTCTTCTGTTGCTATTATTAGCCCCCTAAGTAATCGCTCGCCAGGGGCCGCCATGCTCGCCGTCGTTCAGCAAACCCTCGCCATCACCGCGCCGGTGTTCGCCATGTTGTTTTTGGGTGTTGTGCTCAAGCGACTGCGCTTGATCGATGCGGCTTTTATCAATACCGCCTCGACGCTGGTGTTCTGCGGCACTCTGCCGACCCTGCTGTTCCTCGGTATCGTCAAGGCCGATCTGGACAGTGCGCTGCAGCCGGCGTTGCTGTTGTACTTCGTGTTGGCGACCCTGGGCTGTTTTCTGCTCGCCTGGGGTTGGGCGAACTGGCGCTGCCCGCAGGCGGACCGTGGGATTTACACCCAGGGCGCGTTTCGCGGTAACAACGGCATCGTCGGCCTGGCGTTGGCCACCGCCATGTATGGCGACTACGGCCTGTCCCTGGGCGCGGTGCTCGGTGGGGTGGTGATCCTCAGCTACAACACGCTCTCGGCCATCGTTCTGGCGATCTATAGCCCCGAGGCCAAGACCGATGTCTGGAGCCTGACCAAGAGCGTTTTACGCAACCCCTTGATTATCGGCGTGCTGGCGGCGATCCCCTTCGCCTGGTGGCAAATCCAGTTGCCGGGCTGGCTGATGGTTTCCGCCGAGTACTTCGCCAAGATGAGCCTGCCGTTGGCGCTGATCTGCATTGGCGGCACCCTGACCCTGGCATCCCTGCGCCAGGGCAGTGGAGTGGCGATCAGTTCGAGCCTGATGAAAGTTCTCTGGCTACCGCTGGTGGCGACCATAGGCGCCTGGCTCTGGGGCTTTCGCGACGCCGATCTGGCGATCCTCTTTCTGTACTTCGTCAGCCCCACCGCCGCCGCTAGTTTCGTGATGGCCAAGGCGGTCAACGGCAACCATCAACTGGCCGCGGCGATCATCGTCATCACCACCCTGGCCTCGGTGGTCACCACCAATCTCGGCTTGCTGCTGTTGCAGTGGGCGGGGTGGATATAGGCTGCTAAGGCAAAAACTCCACCCGTAAGCCTCGACTGCTGGTGCGCCCCTGATCGTCGCTGACTCTGATCTGGTACTGCCCCGAGCGCGTGGGGCGCCAGCCGAGGCTTTGTTGCGGTGTGCTTTGGCCGAGCAGGCTGTGGTCGGCGAACCAATAGAGCTGGCGTGCATCGCTGGCGGCGTTGGCGCTTAGCGGGATGTTCTCCTGTGGCTGTGATAGGCGCAGGCTGTAGGTCACCTGGGTCAAGGGCGAGGTGATGCGCGGGGCTTCCTCCGCTACGCTGTGGGGCGCTGTCTGGCACTCGCGCAACGAGTCGGGCGGTGTGCGGCGGGGCAGGCCGGCGGCGCTGAACAGACGTTGCAGTTCGCTCGGCCAGAACTCGAAAACCTGTTGCTCGCTGGTCGCCGGGTCATAGGGCGGGCAGACGGCCTTGCCGCTCTGGCGGTCGACCATCACCGGGCGGTGCAGGCTCGATACGCGAATCGGCGACACCCCGGGGATATACCAGGTCTTGCGGGTTTGCGGACACCAGCGATTGGGCAGATCGCCGGAGGCGGCGCAGACCTCGACCCGGCTCAGCCCCGCCGGTGGTTTGTCCGGCAGCGGTCGGCCCTGGGGCAACGCCAGCGGCAAGGCATCGGTGATGCGGAAGAACAGCGGCGCGGCGGTCTTCAGGCCGATAAATGCAGGATTGGGCGTGGCGTCGAAATTACCGACCCAGACCACTAGCACATAGGGCCCGACCAGGCCCGCGCTCCAGGCATCGTGAAAGCCCCATGAAGTGCCGGTCTTCCAGGCCACCGGCCAGTCGCGGCCGCGACCGTCAGCGGGCAGGCCGTCCGGACGCGGGTTGCGCCGCAGCATGTCACGCACCATATAGGCTGCCTGTGGTGATAGCAGTGCCGGGCCGACTTCGCTCGCGTCGTTCACCGCAAAGCGCAGGCTGCGCAAGTGGCCGTCGCCGGCCAGCATGAGATACAGCTTGGCCAGTTCGGCCGGGGTCAGCTCGCCACCGCCGAGGGCCAGGGCCAGGCCGTAGTGTTCCTCGCTGCGCAGGCGTTGAACGCCGGCGCGTTTGAGCAAGCCATGCAGCGACGGCGTGCCGAGTTGGCTGGCCAGCCACACCGCCGGTACGTTGCGACTGCGAATCAGCGCATCCTGCGCAGTCAGCGGGCCGACGAACTTGCCGTCGAAATTCTCCGGCTGAAAGGCGCCGAACGCGCTGGGCGCGTCCTTGAGGATGCTCATCGGATGAATCAGGCCCTGATCCAGCGCCAGGCCGTATAGAAACGGCTTGAGCGTCGATCCAGGCGAGCGCCGTGCCTGCGCGCCGTTGACCTGGCCATGAATGGCGCGCGAGTGGTAGTCCGCCGAACCGACCATGGCCTTTACCGCCTGGTCACGGCTGTCCACCAGGATGGCTACGGCGTTATGCACGCCTTGGCGGCGATGCTCGTGGACGAACTGCTCGATCAACTGTTCCAGCTGAGTCTGCAGGCGTAGGTCGAGGGTGCTGCGCAGCTCCAGCTCGTCGTGGCTGGCCAGCAGCTGTTCACTCAGGTGCGGCGCGCGGAACGGCAATTGTTGGCGCCTGCGCGCCTCCAGCGGCAGCTTGAGCAGACCTTGATTGCGCGGATCGTCGGGGTGGGCTTCGAGCCACAGGCTCATCAGATGCAGACGGGCCTTTTGCAGCGAGGGCCCGAAATGCCCGCGGCGTCCCGGTTGCTGCGGGATCACCGCCAGCGCCAGGGCCTCGCTAAGCGACAACTGGGCGGCGCTCTTGGCGAAATAGATACGGCTGGCCGCCGCCACACCTTCGATATTGCCGCCCATGGGCGCCAGGTTGAGGTAGGCCTCGAGAATGTCGTGTTTGCTGTGACGCGCCTCCAGCCACAGCGCCAGGAAAATCTGTTGCAACTTGCCGGGGATCTGTCGCGAGTTGAGGCCATAGAGCCGCCGGGCCAACTGCATGCTCAGGGTCGAACCGCCCTGGCGCACACCGCCGCTGTAGGTGGCGCTGGCCGCGCGCAGCAGCGCCGCGGGGTTTACCCCAGGGTGCCAGTAGAAATTGCGGTCTTCCTTGAGCAACAACGCGTCGATCATCGCCGGGGCGATCTGCTCCAGCGGCGTCCACAAACGATACTGACCATCCTCGGCGAGAGTCATGCGCAACAGCTCGCCGTTCTCCGCCAGCACCACCCGCGATAAGGGCGCGGCATCGCGCAAGGGCCCGTGCGGCCATAGGCGCAGGGCCAGCAACAGGGCAAACGCGCAGAGTGCAACGAGGCCGGCGACACGCCGGTGACGCCGGATAAAAGCGGTTGGCTGCATGGCTTTGGCAATCACGGAAAGTGCCCCGCTGCCTTTGGGCAGCGGGGCTTTTGGTTCAAGGTTTGATGATCTGCAGCGTACCGCTCTTGCCGCGCGCCTGCATGCTGGTGTCGTACATGCCTTCGGCATAGGCCGGCGGGGTGCCGAAGGTGCCGGCGTTGGTGGCGCGCACGCGGTAGGTGAAGGTCGAGGCGTTGCGGTAGAGGGTGCCGTAGAGCACCACGCGGTCGTCGCGCACATCGGCGAAGTCCGGCGCCCAGTCGCTCATAGCACTTTCGCCGATGGGCGGCTGCCAGGCCGGCTGGCCGCCGTATTCCTCGCTATAGCCTTCTTCCTCGTCTTCGCTGGCGCTGACTGGCGCTGGCTGGTTGTAAACCGGCTCGACCCCGCCCGGCAACAGATCGACCACCGCCACCTGCTGCACCTGGTCATGCTGTTTGGCGCGCATGCGCAGGCGTACCAGGAACTCGTCGCCGACCCGTACCTGTTTGAGCGCTTGGCCTTCCAGATCGAGGTAGTCGTGGAAGATTTCCAGGCCGTCGCTGATCACCTTGTTCGGCGCTGCGCGGTCATAGCCGGTTTCGCTGAGCATAAAGAACGCCGGGGCATCGCCGCTTTTGCGCAACAACAGCATCTTCGTCGCCATCGGCACCTCGACTATGGGCGGTTTGCCGCTGAGCGTCAGCGCTTGTTCACCCTGTTGCTTGCCGAGCCAGGCGCTGACCTTGAGTTCGAGGCCGGCTTCAGCGCGTTCACCGTAGCTGTCCAAAGCGCGCAACAACAGGGCGGCCGACAGCGAGTTGTAGCGCTGCTCGCTGAGGCGTTTGCCGAGGCTGTCGAGCAGGGTCAGTGGCACCTTATCCAGCTTGCCGGGGAAGTGCTTGCTGAGCAGGCGCAGGTGTTCGGCGTCATGCACCAGCGGGTCATAGTAGAGGCCGTCGCTGCTCCAGGTTTTTTCCAGGCTGCGCCATTGCTGAGCGGCGAACAGCTTGTCGGCCTGTTTGTCCTGTTTTAGCAGTTTGTAGCTGGCGGCCAGGTAGGCGGCGCCTATGTCCTGCTGCCAGTTCTTGCTGTAGTAGGTCTCGTAGCGCTCGCGGATATCGGCCAGGGCGCCGCTGGTCACCACGCCTTGGCGGGTCAGCAGGTAGCTGGCGTAGGCGCGGTTGCGCAGCTCGCTCAGGCCGTTGCTCGGGCCGTTGGCCACTTCTGACAGGTAGCTGTTGGCACGCACCAGCAGGTCGCCCGGCACCGGGTAGCTGCGCTCCTTGGCCTCGATCAAAAAGTCGCTGGCATACAGGCTGGCGAACGGCGCCGCATCCGGCGTAGCGGTCCACAGGCCGAAGCCGCCGCTGAGGTTCTGCCGTTGACGGAGGATGCGCACGGCGTTGCTGAATGCCGACAGCGCGGCCGCTTCGACACCTTTGGCGGAGCTGCCCCAGACCAACGCCGGCATGGCTTTGGAAACCAATTGCTCGGTACAGCTGTAGCCGTACTCGGCCAGGTAGCTTTGCAGGCCATCGGCCCAGACCAGCGGCGAACCGCCGGCGCTGAAACGCACGTCGCGCAGTTGCGGGAAGAGTTCGCGGGTAATAGGCACCTCACCGCTGGCGCTGCTGAAACGGCCGATACTCAGGGCCACCCGACGTTCCACCAGCGGTCGCACCGAGGTGGTTTCTTCGATCTGGACGCGCCTGCCGTCGGCCAGGGTGGCGACGAACTTCATATCCGCCGAACCCAGGGCTTCCAGCGCCTTGAGGCTGATCTCGACCACCCCTTCCTTGCGCGGCGCCAACTCCAGTTCGCGTTGGCTGATGGCCTCGACCTGCAAGCCAGAGCTGGTTTCCAGGCTGAATTGCACCTTGGCGTCCTGCTCCAGATTGCTGAACACCCCGGCGCTGACCGTAAACACATCGCCCGGCGCGACGAAGGCCGGCACGTTGGGGGTGATCACCAGCGGGCCGCGCACTTCGCTAGCACCTTCGGCCACGCCGATGCGCTGGTCGTCGACGGCCACGGCAAACAGGTGCAACTTGCCGTTGAAGTAGTCCGGCACCGGATAGCTGAAGTGGTTGTCGCCCTCGGCAAGGTCGACCAGGCCGGACCAATAGGCCACCGGCGGCTTGCGCTTGCGTTTGAACGGGTTGAGGTGGGCGCCGAGCAAATCCTCGGCATCGCCGCCGGGCGCGGCGGCCTGCAATAGCAGGCTGAACTCCGGCAGCAGCAGGTCGAGTATCTGGCTGGTCTGCACTTCCAGGGCGCGTTTGCGGAAGAACTGCGCCAGCGGGTCGGGCGCCTGGTAGCGGGCGACCTGGAGAATGCCTTCGTCCACCGCATAGATCACCGCGCGGCCAGGGCGGTCGCTGCGTACGCTCATCTGCAGGGTTTGCCCCGGCTGGATATGCGCGGGCGCCTCGATCTGCAGCGGGATGCGCCGCGCGTCCAGCTCGATGCGCAGCGGCGCCACGCCATAGGACAGCGGACTCATATAGACCTCGGGCGAGGCGCCGTCGCGGACGAACTGCACGTTGATATAGGCGTTGCCTTCCAGCTCGCTGGGCAGGCGGATGCGTTGCACGCTGCTGGTGCTGTCGGCCTTGAACCACTGATGGCTGTACACCTTGTCGCGTTCGATGGTGATCAGGCCGGCGCCGGTGTAGGGCGCACGTATGCTGATCTCGACCTCGTCGCCCTGGGCGTAGCTGTCCCGATCCAGGCGCAGTTGCAGTTCGGCGTTGCGCTCCAGCGAACGGCTGGCGTTGCCGCTGCCGGCGACGCTGTAGCCGACTTGATTGAGCGGTGTGCCGTCGGCTGCCTTCAGGGTCAGGGTGAAATCGCCTGGCTCGCTGGTGTTCAGGCGCTGCTTGCTGCCTGCAGCAGCGATGTTCAGCGGCTGGCTTTCCAGGGTGATGTTCTTGACCCGCGATTCGTACTTGTAGGTGCCGTTGGACTGCTTGACCAGCACCGAGACGTAGCGCTGTTCGACCAGTTCGGTAGTCAGACCCTCGACCGCCAGGGACTTGAGATCCGGGCCAAGCGCCAACCATTCGACTTCGCGCTTGGCGCCCTTGCTTACATAGCTCAGCGAGTCGACGCTCTTGACCCCGACCAGCCAGGGCGCGGACGACACCATCAGGCTGCTCTGGGCGGCGACGTTGCGCCCGCCTTCGGCTTCGAACACCCGCGCCAGCAGATTGAGGCTGTAGGTGCTGGCGGCGAAACGTTGCAGGCGCAGATCGAGGATGGCTTCGCCGTTGTCGTCGGTGCTGCTCTCGGCCAGTTCCTCGCTGCTGCTGTCGTTCAGTGAGTTGTTGAGGCGGAAGCGATAGTCCTCATAACCGGCGAACGCGGCATAGGCCGGCGCCAGGATCATCTCGGCGGTAACGCGCCTGCCGGCTGCGGGAGCGCCGAACAGATGCAGGGCCTTGACCTTGGCTTCGACCTCGCCGGGGGCGATCCAGCCTTTGACCGGAGTCTTCGACAGCGTGGTGCTGACCTTCATGCGATCCGGTTCGAAGTCGCGCACCTTGAACTCGCTGCTGCCCAGTTCGCTGCGCCGGCCCTGATCGTCGATCAGGCTGAGACTGGCGGTGTAGGTGCCGGCCGGCGCGGCCTCGCTGCTGTGAAAATCCACAGTCTCGAAGCCGCTGCTGGAGAGCTTCAGTTGCTGGCGGAGCACGCTTTGCCCGCGCGGGTCGCGCACGTCCAGCTCGACCGGCAAGCCGCTGAGTTGCCCGGCCCAGTTGGCGGCGCGGACGATCAGGCCGAGGTGCGCGGTTTCCCCCGGTCGATACAGGCCGCGATCACTGAACAGATAGGCGCTGAGGCGATCCGGCACGCCGCCTTCGTATTGCCCGCCGATATCGAAGCGCGACAGGTCGAGGCGGTGCTGGTTACGCGCCACCGGCAGGAAGGATTGATCCTTGCCCAGGGTGACCACGTACATCAGCGGAGTCTTCTCCCTGCGCAGCTCGTCGAGCTTGGCGAAGTGCGCCTGGCCATTGGCATCGGTGTAACCGCTGGCGACCGCCAGGCCGTTGCGGCCGATGATCTGCACCTCGGCACCGGCTACCGCGCCGCCCTCGGACAACGACTGCACGAACAGGTCGTGGCTGCCGTCGCTGCTGCGCTTGGCGATGATGCCGAGGTCGGTGACCACGATAAAACGCAGGTCGGTGGGCGAGTTGTCGCTGGAGTAGTAGTCGAAGGTGTCGTCGTTGCGCGCCTCGGGCGTACTCAGCTTGACCACGAAAATGCCGCGGCGACCGCCTTCGGCGTTCAGGTAGGGTGCCAGGTCGACATGGTCGTAATGGGTTTTCGACGGATCTGTGGCGTCGATCGGCAACTCGATGTTCATGCGCTCGACCAGGCGATCGAAATAGCCGTTGGAAAACGCCGGGCGGGCGAAGCTGCCATGGTTCTGATCGACCAGATGATGCAACTGGTTGGGCAGCAGGCGGGCGATTTCCACATGGGCGCCGCTTACGCCGCGGGCGAGCAGGCCGAGTTGCTGCTCGCCATTGAGGCTGAGCAGGGCGCCGTCGGAAAGGAAGCTGAGGGCGCGCGGATATTGCGGCATCTGCAACACGCTGCGGGTCGGGTCTTTCGCCAGGTAGCCGCCCACCGCCTCGACCTGCGCCGCTACGCGCACATAGATGTAGCGATTGGGCTGCGCCTTGAACTTGAATGCATGCAGGCTGTTAAGCGGAGCGACGCTGGGGATATGAGTCAGCGGCAGGCGCTCGGCGCTGGCCAGCAGTTTTTCATCGACCGACTCCTCGCTCCAGTATTCGCCGCCACTAGCGTTGTGTTGCGGCAGCAGCCAGGCCTGCACCTTGCCCTTGATCGCGTCATCGTCGACTGCGCTGGAGCTGTTGAACATCAGCACCGGCTCGGGTTCGCCGCGGTCGTTATCGACGAACTGGATAGAGCTGCCGCTGAAGGTCAGGCGATAGCGCCCCGGCACCGTGGCCGAGGTATGCAGCTGCTGGGTCGTGGCGTTGCCACCGACGCGTGCCTTGACGCCTTTGTCCACAGCCAGACTGACTGTGCTGCTTTCCAGCGGTGTGGCCAGGGGTGCGGAATGCACGTAGGCCGTCAGTTTGTCCTTGCTAAAGCTGATTTCCGGAGCGGTCGAGCTGTCCTTGTCGCGGTATTCCAGGCCGGAATCCAGGCTTACGCTTACGCGTTGATGGAAGCTGTCCTCATCGACCGGGTGGGAGAAGGTGAAAGTTGCGACCAGTTTTTTCAGGCTCGGGACCACCGGGTCCTGATACAACTCGCGCCTGGCCAGGTCGGCACTGAAGGCTTTGCTGTGGAATTCGAAGTCGTATTGCTTGAGCAGCACGCCATCGGCGAGCAACTGCTCTTTATCCATGATCACGCGATAGGTCTGGTCGATTGGCCAATCGTTGGCTGGGGTGAATACCAGGCGGCGATCGCTCGCCCAGTGCCAACTGCCCTGAAGTTCGGGCTCGATGGCGATGCCGCGCTCGACCTTCTGTTCGATGGCCTCTAGCGGCGCGGCGGATTCGGAAAAATTGATGCGCAGCGTATCGACGCTGATCGGCGAACTCTTATACCCGGTCAGTTCCGGCGCATGCACCGAGTAGACCACCATATGTGGTACCGGCAGGTTCTTGTACCAATGCCAGGCGTAGGCGCCGATAGCACCGAGCAGTGCAAGGCCGGCCAGGGTCGCGGCGGTCTGCTTGGGCCGCGCGCGCAACCAGCGGCCGCCAGCACACAGGCCTTTCCAGAGTTTGTGCAACCAGAAGGGCGGTTGCCACTGACCGAACAGGGCAGTCAGTAACCAGCGAACCAGGCCGTAAAGAGCCAGAAACAAGAAGGAACAGACAGCAATAACACGGCGGTTGAACGCCTGGAGCGAAGCGAACATAAGCATCCCTGCAAAAAGTGCCGACACTCGGCGAATAAGGCTGCGTAATTATGCCCAACCGGCTATCCCGCCGGTTGGGGTTTTTCTGTCGTTAATACAGGTTGAGCGTCAGATCACGCACTGTGATCGCCTCTACGTGCGGTGCTTATGCCAGGAGCGTCCAGCGATGACGATCAGGGTCACCGCGGTCAGCGGTAGCGCGTAGCCGATCAACGCATCGCCGAATACTTCGGCGAAGGGTCGGCCGGTGGAGGAGAGCACCAGGTAGGCGGTGTACGCCAGGTAGTAGGCGAGGAACAGCAGGCCCTCCCAGCGGTTGATCCGGTAGCCGGTAAAGAAGATCGGCAGGCAGGCCAGGGCGACTGCGATCATCACCGGGAAATCGAAGGCCAGGGCGTTGGCCGCCACCGGGATGGCGCTCGGCGATACCAGCGAGGCCAGGCCCAGTACGCAGAGCAGGTTGAAGATGTTGCTGCCGACGATATTGCCCACGGCGATATCGCGCTCGCCCTTGATGGCCGCCATGATCGAGGTGGCCAGTTCCGGTAGCGAGGTGCCGATGGCGACCACGGTCAGGCCGATCACCAACTCCGACAGGCCAAGGGCGCGCGCCAGGCCGACCGCGCCTTCGACGAGAAAGTTGGAACCGGCTACCAGCAGCACCAGGCCGGCGACCAGCAAGCCAAAGTTGATCGCCGTGGCATGGGGTTTCGGTGTCTCGTCGAGGCCGAATTCCTTGGCGAATTCGTCGTCCGCTGGTGCGGTTTTGTCCTTGCGACTACTGACGATCAGAAACGCGGTGTAACTGAGGACGCCGGCGAACAGCAGGGCGCCGTCGAGCCGGCTGAGGCTGCCATCCCAGGCGAGGGCGTAAACCACCAGGCTGGCGCCGATCATGATCGGCACGTCCAGGCGGATCAGTTGGCGCGAGACGATCAGCGGTGCGACCAGGGCGGTCATGCCGAGAATCAGCAGCACGTTGGCGATATTGCTGCCGATCACGTTGCCGATCGCCAGGTCGCCGCTGTTGTTATAGGCGGCCTGCACACTGACCGCGGTTTCCGGCGCGCT
>NZ_CAMPHV010000069.1 GCF_946886105.1 uncultured Pseudomonas sp.
AACCGAGCCCGCGCCCCCCGGTGGTCGTGGCCGCGCCGACCCCGAGCAAAACCACGCCGGTTGCGCCGCCGAGCAAGGTTGCCACCCCGGTAATCACCGCGCAGCGCAGTGCCGCAGGCTGGGTTTGGCCATCTCAGGGCGCTCTAATCGGGCGGTTTTCCTCAAACGGTAGTTTGAATAAAGGAATTGATATCGCTGGGGAATTGGGACAGCCTGTTTCGGCTGCGTCTGATGGTTCAGTGGTTTACGCCGGGAGTGGTTTACGGGGCTACGGCGAGTTGGTGATCATCAAACACAACGATACCTACGTAAGCGCCTACGGACATAACCGCAGGCTGTTGGTACAGGAGGGGCAACGGGTCAAGGCTGGGCAGACAATTGCCGAGATGGGTTCCACAGGGGCCGACCGGGTGAAGCTTCATTTTGAAATTCGCCGCCAGGGTAAACCTGTAGATCCGTTGCAATACCTGCCGCGTCGCTGATCCTTTGCCGATCTGTCCATCACGTGGATAGACGGGCTCGACGACTGCCAGGGAGATTGGCATCGCCAGGGCTTGCTGTAGTAGAACTCAGCAGGGGATTAAGAAAAATGGCTTCCAATAATAATAAAGAAGCGCCCGATTTTGACCTGGACGATGAAGTCCTCCTGATGGAGACCGGCATCGTCTTGGAAGATCAATCCGATGAAGACGCAGAAGCTCCAACGGCGCGTGGCAAGACGAAACCCAAAGTCAAAGCAAAATCGGCGACCAACGCCAAGCAACACAAATACATCGATTACACCCGGGCGCTAGACGCCACTCAGCTGTACCTCAACGAAATCGGTTTTTCCCCCCTGCTTACTCCCGAAGAGGAAGTGCACTTCGCGCGTCTTGCGCAGAAGGGCGATCCGGCAGGGCGTAAACGCATGATCGAAAGCAATCTGCGCCTGGTGGTGAAGATTGCCCGACGCTATGTCAATCGCGGTCTGTCGCTGCTCGACTTGATCGAGGAGGGCAATCTCGGCCTGATCCGCGCCGTGGAAAAATTCGACCCCGAACGCGGCTTCCGCTTCTCGACCTACGCCACTTGGTGGATTCGCCAAACCATCGAGCGGGCGATCATGAATCAGACCCGCACCATCCGTTTGCCCATCCATGTGGTCAAAGAGCTCAATGTGTATCTGCGCGCCGCCCGCGAGCTGACACAGAAGCTCGATCACGAACCCTCGGCCGAAGAGATCGCCAATCTGCTGGAAAAGCCGGTGGGCGAGGTCAAGCGCATGCTCGGTCTGAACGAACGGATGTCCTCGGTGGATGTCTCGCTCGGCCATGATTCGGACAAGACCCTGCTCGATACCCTGACCGACGACCGGCCTACCGATCCCTGCGAGCTGTTGCAGGACGACGATCTCTCGCAAAGCATCGATCAGTGGTTGTCCGAACTGACGGACAAGCAGCGCGAAGTGGTGGTGCGGCGTTTCGGCTTGCGTGGCCACGAAAGTTGCACACTTGAAGAGGTCGGCCAGGAGATCGGCCTGACCCGTGAACGTGTGCGGCAGATCCAGGTCGAAGCACTCAAGCGGCTGCGGGAGATCCTGGAAAAAAACGGCCTTTCGAGCGACTCCTTGTTCCAGTGATCTGGCAGCGAATTGAAAACCCGGCTACGGCCGGGTTTTTTCTGTCCGGCGTTGTAAGTCATTGCTTACAAGGCTTGTAAGTAATTGCGGGAAAGACGCGCCGGTATCCTGCCCGTCACCAGCTAGGTGATTTTTTATCTTATTGATAGATAGGGGTTTTATTTTTACTTGAGTCATTGCAAGCGAGTGCGGCCGGCATTTTTACGACTTGTTGGTGCCCGGGAAAACGCTAATATCAACCACGTGCTCAGGGACAAGCACAGGTTGTTAAGGATGACGGCCAGGAGATCGAAGGAAGCGATTCATCAGGATGATGGATAGGAAATAAAGGGAGTAGGGACAAAAGAGTGGGCGGGTAATACCGCCCCTTTTTTTGCCTGCAGAAAAGTGAAATGCGCTCTCGAAAAATAAAAAACCCGCGCAAGGCGGGTTTTAGCGAAAGGCTGAGCTCGAGTCTCAGCGTTCCAGATGTTCCAGCTTTTCCTTTACGCCATCCCACTCTTCAGCGTCAGGCAACGCTTCTTTTTTCTCGGTGATGTTCGGCCATACTTCGGCCAGGTCGGCGTTCAGCTCGATAAATTCCTGCATGTCCTCAGGCACCTCGTCTTCGGAGAAGATCGCCTGGGCCGGACATTCCGGTTCGCAGAGCGCACAGTCGATGCACTCGTCCGGATGAATCACCAGGAAGTTCGGGCCTTCGTAGAAGCAGTCCACCGGACAGACTTCCACACAGTCGGTGTATTTGCACTTGATGCAGTTGTCGGTGACGACGAAGGTCATTTCTAGTTCTCTCCTCAGGCTACGGCGGGGGAGCTTTGCTGAAAGCAGCTCCTTTGCTTCGAAAGCATTGGCTGCGGCGCCAGGCTAATAGCGGCAGCATCACAAAGCGCGCGCGATTCTAACAGCTTGTGCAGGCCTGCGTTAGATTCGCGCCTTCCATGTATATAACAGTTCCAGCGCTTTACGCGGAGTCAGATCATCCGGATTGATCTTCTGTAATTCCTCCAGCAGCGGATGCGGCAGGCTGGCGAACATGTCGCTCTGCAGCGGTATGGTCGTTTGTCCGGGGGCTGCTGTCGGCAGTTCGTGTGGCAGGCTGGTGGTTTCCAGGCGCGCCAGATGCTCGCGGGCACGTAGGATCACTTCACTGGGCACGCCGGCCAGCTGTGCGACGGCTAAGCCGTAGCTCTGGCTCGCCGGGCCAGGTAATACATGGTGCAGGAATACGATGCGCTCGTTGTGCTCGGTGGCGTTGAGGTGCACGTTGGCGACGATTGGCTGGCTTTCCGGCAGTACCGTCAACTCGAAATAGTGGGTGGCGAACAGCGTGTAGGCGCGCAGCTTGGCCAGCTGTTCCGCCGCCGCCCAGGCCAACGACAGGCCGTCGAAGGTACTGGTGCCGCGGCCGACTTCATCCATCAGCACCAGGCTGCGTTCTGTGGCGTTGTGCAGGATATTGGCGGTTTCGCTCATCTCCACCATAAAGGTCGAACGCCCGCCGGCCAGGTCGTCGCTCGAGCCGATGCGGGTGAAGATGCGGTCGACCAGGGATAATTCGCAAGCGGCGGCGGGGACGAAGCTGCCGATATGTGCGAGTAGCACGATCAACGCCGTTTGCCGCATATAGGTGGATTTACCACCCATGTTCGGTCCGGTGATGATCAGCATGCGGGTGTCGTCGTCGAGACTCAGGTCGTTGGCCACGAAGGGAGTGGTCAGCACCTGTTCGACCACCGGATGGCGACCTTGCTCGATGCGCATGCAAGGCTCGTCGACGAAGCGCGGGCGATTGAGGTCGAGGTTCAGTGCGCGTTCGCTCAGGTTGCTCAGCACATCCAGCTCGGCGAGGGCCGCGGCGCTGTCCTGCAATGGCCCGAGGTGGCTGATCAGGCGCTCCAGCAATTCGTCGTAGAGCATCTTCTCGCGGGCCAGAGCGCGGCTTTTGGCTGACAGCGCCTTGTCCTCGAATTCCTTGAGTTCGGGCGTGATGAAACGCTCCGCACCTTTCAGGGTCTGGCGGCGAATGTAGTCCGCCGGGGCCGACTCGGCCTGCTTGCTCGGCAGCTCGATAAAGTAGCCGTGCACGCGGTTATAGCCGACCTTGAGGTTGGCCAAGCCGGTGCGGGCTTTTTCCCGTACTTCCAGGTCCATCAGGTACTGGCCGGCGTTTTCGCTGAGCGATTGCAGCTCGTCCAGCTCGGCGTCATAGCCGGTCTTGAGCACGCCGCCGTCGCGGATCACCGCGGGCGGGTTGTCGATAATGGCGCGGGCCAACAGCTCGGCCAGCTCCGGATAGGTGCTGACGACGCCCGCCAGATCCGCCAGGTGTGGCGATTCGAGGTTGGCCATGGCCATTTGCAGCGTGGGCAGCGCGGCCAGGGCGTCACGCAGGCGCGCCAAGTCCCGCGGCCGGGCGTTGCGCAAGCCGATCCGCGCGAGGATGCGTTCCAGGTCGCCGATTTCCTTGAGTTGCGGCTGCAAGGTCTCGAAGCGGTAGCGCTCCAGTAGGCAGGCGATCGATTCCTGGCGCGCTTCCAATACCGCGCGATCGCGCAACGGGCGGTTCAGCCAACGGCTGAGCAGGCGACTACCCATGGCGGTCTGGCAGCGGTCGACCACCGATTGCAGGGTGTTTTCGCGGCCGCCGGCGAGGTTAACGTCCAGCTCCAGGTTGCGCCGACTGGCACCGTCGAGGATCACCGTATCGTCGAGACGTTCGTGGCGCAGGCTACGCAAGTGCGGCAGGGCGGTGCGCTGGGTCTCTTTGGCGTACGCCAGCAGGCAGCCGGCAGCGCCGATGGCCAGGGTCAGGTTTTCGCAGCCGAAACCTTTCAGATCCTGGGTGGCGAACTGTTGGCACAGGCTCTTGTGCGCAGTATCGCGCTCGAAGTCCCAGGGTGCGCGACGGCGTGCGCCACGGCGCTTTTCCGCCGGCAGGCCTTGCGGCCAGTCATCGGGAATCAGCAATTCAACCGGATTGAGACGCTCGAGTTCGGCCAACAGATTTTCCCAGCCGCCGATCTCCAGCACGCTGAAACGGCCGCTGGTGATATCCAGCACCGCCAGGCCGAACAGGCGCTCGTCGCCAAGCACCGCAGCCAACAGATTGTCGCGGCGCTCGTCGAGCAAGGCTTCGTCGCTGACCGTGCCGGGGGTGATGATCCGCACCACCTGGCGTTCCACCGGGCCCTTGCTGGTGGCCGGATCGCCGATCTGCTCGCAAATCACCACCGACTCGCCGAGCTTGACCAGTTTCGCCAGATAACCCTCGGCGGCATGGTAGGGGATGCCGCACATGGGGATTGCTTGGCCGGCCGACTGGCCGCGGGCGGTCAAGGTGATATCGAGCAGCTTGGCGGCCTTTTTCGCGTCCTCGTAGAAAATCTCGTAGAAGTCGCCCATGCGGTAAAACATCAGCTGATCGGGATGCTGGTTCTTCAGCTTCCAATATTGCTGCATCATCGGCGTGTGGCTTGAAAGCTCGGTTTCGCTAGGGTTGCGCGGCGGCTGTCTTTTTGACATGGGCGATTTGTCTAATACTCGTCGTTGTTTTTTGGCATGTTCGGCGCCTGGGCGACAGCGTGTTTTCGGCCTCGAATGTAGCGTGCAGTCATTCGCCGATCGGAATGCCCCCCCAGTTTCTGGGCGTCCTTCCCTTCGCCATCCGCATCTGTCAGCGACTTCGCTCTCAGATCGTGGATCTTGACGTTCTGGATTCCCGCGGCGGTGCGAGCCCGCGCGAACGCATCTTTCACTGTCGCGTATGATACCGGCTTGCCGCCGCCCCTGGTGCAGAACAACGTCAGGCCGCGCACCTTGCGCGGTAGCGCTTTTGCGTCGTCGAGGACTTTCTTGATATCCGGCGTCATCAGCACGATCAGTTTTGCGCCGGTCTTCTTCTGCGTGAACTCAATACCCTCATCGGAGATGTCCGAATACCGGATGCTGAGCACGTCACTGATCCGCTGCCCGGTAAGGTAAGCCAATTCGAAGATGCAGCGCATATAGTCACTGCAATGACTCATGAGCGCTCGAAACTCAGCGTCGGTTATGTAGCGATCGCGCTTTTTCTCGGCGTGCCGCCGGATCCCGGTGCATGGGTTTGAGTCAACGAGCTGCCACTCCAGGGCGTACTGGAAAACGATGCGCAGAAACGAAAGAATTCTGTTGCACATGTTCGGCGTGTCAGAGAGGTCCATCTTGATGGCAGCCACATGCCTTGGCATAACATCATGCGGCTCGATCTCTGCCAACATATCCTTTAGCCGCTCCGCCGCCTGCTTGTATTGCTCGCACGTATTGGCCGCCAGACCCTGGCAGTGGTGCTTGAGCACCTTGTCGATTAGGGCCGCCATGGCTCCCTCTGGTGGAGCCATCATATGTCGCGCGTAGGCCAGGAGGGCGACCTGGAAATCAGAATCCAGGCGCGTCCACTTGCCTTTCTTCACCAGGTAGTACGCCCCGTGCTTCTCATACATGCACGCCGGCAGGTGCCGATCCTTCTTTCGCGGCCGCATGGCTGTATCCCCTCTTAGGACCCGTCAACCGCAGGCGCGGCTCCTTCTTCGTTTTTGTGCTCATGCCGAGGCGCGATAATACGACCTCGCGCAGCACCTTGGGTACGCCGTCGCCGCCCACCACAAAGCCGAATCGCTCTGCTTCCAGCCAGCGTATCTGCGCGCTCGGCTTTTGGTAGCCAGTCAGTTCGGCAACTTCATCAGCTGTCAGAAACATAGACGATACCTCTCTACCCGGTGCCGGGCATACGAATGGGTTACTGGCCTTCCAGCTTTGGCAGTAGCTTCTGGGCTGCTTCCACCATGCGCCGCCCGTCTGGCAGCAGCAGGTGAGGCATGAACACTTCTTCCAGGGTCATCATTTGGCACTCGACCATGGTCACCTGCGCCTTTACCCAGTCGCGAAGGATCGAGCAGACGGCTACCTGGGCAATCTCCATGGCCTTCTGCTTGTGCTCAGCCTGGGTGCAGCGCATGCGGCTGGAATACGGGTGCTCTTTAAGCCACTGCGTGGCATAGCCGCCCCAGTGGCCAGGCACCTGAACAGTGCGGCCCCGCCAATCGAACTGGACCAGGGTCACCTGATCGCTGGTTTTCTGCATGATCCCGTAGTTGTCGCACCCGAACCGGCCAAGGATTTTCTGGATTTCGGCGAAGGCTTTATCGCCGCTGGTTGAGTTTTCGTATGGTAAGGGCAAGTTGATACCTCTCTACCCCTATGCCGGGGAGGGTTGGAAGGGGTTAGGTTGTCTTCGGTCGCGCCAGTTCGAGCTTCTTTCCTGTCAGCGCAACGCCGCCGACTACGTCCTCGGGGAGGATTGCCCTATCGCAATGCGGACAGAGTGGCGCCATGTTTTTGCGTCGCCACGCCTCGTCCATGACCTTGGCCGCCCGGCTTATGATCTGGAATGCCTCAGCCTCGGCCAGGGCTGCACGGCGGCGGTTAATATCGGATTTGGCTTTCTGAAACACGGCACAGAGTTGGATAAAGGCATCGAACGACTCAATCTCGCTTTCGCAGTCCTGGCACCAGATGCGCCGCTCGGTGTCGTCATATACAAGCTGCCGATGTCGGCAGGAAGAAAGCGGCCGCCTGGTCAGGCCCCGCGCAACCCGCAGGTCTTCGATCTGTACAACCTTTGGGCCGTAGAGATAATCCTTCGGCTCGATTGGGGCATCAGACATAGCTTCGCTCTCCTCCGGTCAGCGGCGGCAGTTGGTAGGTGGGGAATTGGCTAGGTGCGGTGCCTCACCCACACGCAGATCGGGCCGTCATCGGTATCGTGAATAGAAAAGACGAACCAACCATCGCCGACCGGCTTGCTCGGCTCCCACTTTGTACAATCAGGCTCGCCTGACTCGAAGTAGGCTTCAGTCAGTTCCTCCGGCGCATCGTTTTCAAATTCGACAATGCCAATTTCAAGGCCGTGAAACGTGAACCACGACCTTGGAATCATCTCGTCATCGCTTTCCGGCCACGCTGGATGTGTCCAGTGCCCGTATTCGTCGCGCTTTACTTCAACCGGCTGAATAACGTTTGCTTCAGACATAGCGAATACCTCTCCACCGACTCACGCCGGCACAGTTGATTAATGGGGTAGGGGATTACGGCGTTTTGATCGCGCCGTAGCTATCCAGCTCGCGGCGTTCGATTTCGGTTTGGGTGAGGGTGGTGGTTTTGTCGAAGCCGCAATCGCACAGCGCGGGGTCGGATTTGATGCCTGGGCGGGAGTTGCCTGGGGCGCGGGATGCGCACCATTTGCGGTGAAACCCTTTGACCTCGGCGTAGTAGCGGGCTAGAACGAGCGACACCTGGCCGTGCGGGAACACGAATGTGGTCTCGTCGCTATCCGGCGCCTCGCAGGCCATGCAGGTCATCCGGCCGCGGGCCAGCGTTCCCTGCCATACGGTTGGGCCGTTGCAGGTTGGGCAGCTCATGGCAGCCGTACCAGGTAGTCGGCTATCTGCCGGTTTGGATCGGTAACGCGCGCGAGGCACGGCTGGTAGTTGCGGTAGCCGCCGGGCAATCCGTAGCGGCGGCGGCCGTTTTCGGGTGGGATGCCGGCTTTGCAGGCTGGGCATTGGTTAGTTGGCATTTGGGGGCTCCTTGCGCATGGCGGCGAGCTTGGCTACTGCAAGGTCATACAGTGCGCATTCAGCGCACGGCTTACCTGCAAGCTCGCCGTTGTCGCCATCCCATACTCCAGGGATAGAATGGGAATGGTTTGGCGATCCTCGCCGCCCTCGATTGCGTTTTGATGCTATGTCGACAAGTCCTGAAAGCAACTCCGCCAGCTCAACAGTGTTTTGGCTTGCGTACGGCTGGCGTTCGCACAGGGCTGTCTTGAGCGAGCTATACCGCTTAACCCCGCTCATACGTCACCGCCCTTCGCCAGCAGCGCGCGGAGTTCTCCGACCTCGTGATCAATATCCATCTCGACTGCGTGCAAGTTGTTCAGTCTGACAAGCAGCTCGCGCGGAACCTTCACCGCATCCGGCTCCCGGCTTACCGGCACAGCGTCTGACGATGCACCATTGGCCAGCCAGTAGCCGACGTTAACGGCGTGGTCTGGCGCGGTTCTGCTGTCTCCGCATTCGCCAATCGCTTCGCTTACAAGGCGCTCAATATCGCGGCGAACATCGGCAGGCACCATCTGGCGCGCATCCTCGCTATGGTCAGACGCGGGCGGGGTTGGGGCGGCGGCTACCAGTGCGCGATACTCACCGCCAGGACGTTCAGCAACCGATCTGCTGAGTCCGCGTGCGACCATAAGCATCCGCTCAGTCGGCTTAACCGGCACCAGTCGCCACCCGTCCGGCACCGCCACCCCATCGCGGGAGGCGTTGAGTGCGGCGCGGGCTTGCCACATACGCCAGGCAATTTCCCGTCCTGTTATCTGCCGGTTGCAGATATTTTCGTATTCAGCATTAAACGCCGCGCGCTCTTGATCGTGGTTAGTCATTTTTGTTGGCCTCGATAGATCGAACGAAATCACAGAAAGGGTGTGGCTCGCCAAGCGATTCGCAGGCGGCATGACCGCACTCGACGAGCGGAGGCTTGGCAGGTTTTGCAGGCAACCAGGCCTGAGCCTCGTCAATCGGATAAGCGCCGTTCAGTTCGCCGCGAAACCAACGTTTGTTGGTGTTATCCATACCGATCTCGACGCAGTTCTGCGGAGTGTCGTCGAGGATCATTCGGTAGCACGCGCCAATCTTTCGTTCTGGTAACTCTTCAGTGCCTAGCCATACTTCCCTGACAGGCTCTGCGCTCTCGGATAGCAGGGCATTATCGATGTCACCGCAAAGGTCCATCCATTCCTGGCTATCGTCGTCCCAGTCTTCTACGAACTGTCTAGCTCGACGCAACATCGCATCCCGCTCGGCCAGCTTGCGCTCAGCCGTATCGGCGCGCTGAGTTTCGGCGACAAGTGAGTGGCGCAAGGCGTTCGCCAGCGTGCTATGATGGTCACGCTGTATCTGCATGCAGTCGAACTGCTGCTTCCCACGCTCAACCTCAGCCCGCAGCCGCTCGAACCCGCCGATGGAGTATTCACCCAAAGCATCCCGCTCAGGCTCGGCGCTGGCCTCCGCCACAGTCTGCACCCGATCCCGCACAATATCCTCGGCGATGACCTCGCCGATCGCATCGCACCCAACCATCTTTTCGAACGCATATTCAGCCAGGGCTGGCGGCACGTGTTTGCGGCATTGGGCGTCGATGCGGCGTTTGCCGGGGCCGGCTTCCATGCCGTGTTCTGCTTCTTGCTGCGCCTCTGCTTCGAGTGCGTTGGCGATTAGGGTGGGTTCGTTCACGGCGATCTCCTGGATGTTTGTGTTCGTGGGCGGCGCTTATGCGCGGCGGCCTTCTACGGCGAACAGCCAGGCGATGAATTCGCTGGCGCTGGGCAGCAGGTGCAGGCCGCGGAATACGGGGATGCGCAGGGCGTCGGCTTTGGCGATTTCGCCCAGGGTGCCGGCGCTGCTCTCCCAGCCGTCGACGAGCACGACGGCATCGCAGCGGGTCATGAGTTCGAGGGTGCCGGTCAGCCAGAAGTCGTCGCTGTGCTGCAGATCTAATTCCATATGGGCGGTATTGCAATGGGGGATGACCGGATACCATCCAAGGCGCGCGGCGTGGGTGCCGAGCTGGCGCGCGGCTTCGATGTTGGCGGCCACGGCTTCGCGGGTCGCTGCTCGGTATTTACCGGCGACGTAGATGAGCGGGTGCATGGGTTACTCCTTGGGCGGATTGCAGCGTAGGCAGGGGCACTGATCGATTGGCTTGCCGGTGGTGCGGCAGTAGGTTGGGGCGGTCACGGCTTGGGCTCCTGTTGCTTGATGGCTTTGCGCCGCTTGGAGCACTTCTTGTGGTCGCCGACATTGCGCTGCCTGCCGCACTGGTCGCAGATGCTGCCCCATTCGTAGTTGGGGCCGCGGTAAGGGTTGGTGATGCTCATGCTGCGACCTGCTGATTGATGCACCCCAGCGCTTCCTGTACGGCCGCGATGATCCGGCACAGGTACTGGTAGTCCGGGTTTGGCTCTGTTGCGCTGGATGCGCAGTGCCATGGCTCGGCGGTGTCGAAGATCTCCTCGAGCAGTTCGCCATGCCAGTTGATGGCCTGCTCTAAGGTATCCGTGCCGCTAAGTTCGTCAGCGGCATCAAAAAGGCGCCGGCTTTGTTCCTTATCCAGACAGCTGAACTGCAGGTCGCGGTTTTTCCAACCTTGTCGACGCAGGATGATCGTCTTCTTTGCCAGCGCCACCAGGGCGTAGCCGTTGAATCGCGAACTGTTGAGTTGCGGCGATAGGCAGCCGATCAGGTAGTCGGCGCTGCAATCGCAAAAGAAGTGGGCCAGTTTGCGGTCACCCATTGCGCCCCAGTACGACGACCAGGACTTGCCGTAGCACTCGATGATGATCTTGCCTCGGCGCGAGATTCTGGTTGGGTCGCTGCCACTGTTGTTTGGGCCAAGGTCTTCAAGGAAAACCGTTACAGGGTCAAGTTTGTGCTGGGTTGCAATCAGGTCGCTGATCAGCAGCTTGGTAACACTGGTGCGTTCAATACGCATGGTTCACCTCTTCTGGTAGGTCTTTGTCAGCGCGCCATTGACTGCATGTCCGCGCTTGAGGATCAGGCGCGCCAGGGCGGCGCGGTCTTTCTGGCTGTGGCTGGCCTGGCTGAGCAGGCCGAAGTAGCTGTTGGCGGTTTCGCGTAGTTCGTCTGCAGTTGCTGCAGCAGTGCGCTTCATGGCTTGTGCCACAGAGCGTTTTCGGGTAATTCGCCGCCAGGGCTTGATGACGTGGCCAACGAAGTCCACGCCGCGGGCAACGGGTTGCAGGATGGTTTTGCTTGGGTTGAGGCGTGCGCCCAGCGAGGGTAGAAACGCCTCTATCTCGGCCAGCCAGGCGTTCATCTGTTGCGGCGACTCATGCAGCAGCACGAAGTCATCCACATATCTGACGTAATGCTTGCAGCGCAGTCGGTGCTTGACGAACTGGTCGAGCGCATCCAGATACACGTTGGCGAAGAACTGTGACGACAGGTTGCCGATTGGCAATCCCAGGCTTGCCGGTTGCGCGGTAAGGCGCTTGTGCTGCGGCACCCGGTTGAACAGGTGCCGAGGGCTGCGCACTTCGTAGTCTGTGCGCGGGTCGTGCATCAGGATCTGTTCGGCCAGGGCCAGCCACCAGGGTTCGGTGATGCGCTTGGCCAGTTGCTGGCGCAGCGCCTGCTTGTCGATGGCCACGAAAAAATTAGCTAAATCGCACTTTAAATAGTGCACCGGCTTCGCCCAGTTCTGGGTGATGCTGCGTATCTTCGATTCCAGGCGCTTGGCGGCATACAAGGTGCCGCGCCCGGGTATGCATGCGCAACTGTCCGCTATGAAGCTGGCGTAGAAGCGCGGGGCCACATGGTTGTACAGCAGGTGGTGGACGATGCGGTCTCGAAAGTCCGCGGCCCATACCTCCCTGGCTTTGGGCCGGGTAACCACGAAGCAGATAGAGCGGCCTGGCCGGTAGGTGCCGGCAGTCAGGCCGCTGTGCAGCTGGGTTAGGTTCCGCTCTAGGTCTGCCTCGAATGCAAGCGCGCTGGCGCTGTTGCGCTTGGAGCGCCGGCAGTCGTAGTAGGCCTGGACCAGATCGCGGAACGGGTAGGGTGCAACAGTAGAATCTGCGGACGGGACGGACGAGCCACTCGCTGTTCTTGTCGTTGTTGTTCTGATAGCCATCTTCGAAATTCATGTTGAATGCGTTGTTGGCGGAGCGCTGCGACCAGTCGTGCTATCTACGTCGCCGGGCCGAAGGCAAAGCCGATCAGGCCGGAAACTGCGCGAGACCTACGCGGACGCTTTAGACCGGAGGTATCTCGGATGCGCATGGCGGTGGCCTATCGGCCAGCGGCACGACCAGATTCAAATCGCACAGACCTGATCGCCGTGACGGTCAGGTAGCGGGCGCGGTTGCGGTGTGGCGTTTCCAGGCGTTGGCCTGTTTGCCGATGGAGGCGGTCAACTCAATGGCCGCCGCATGCTGCGGGATGCTGATGAAGCGTTTCTCTTTGAACAGCCTGAGCAGGAATTCAACGACCTGCACACGCTCAAGTAGATCCACCAGGTGGACCGCCTTGTCTTTGGCGGCGTTGGCGCGGGCGATCAGCATCAGTACCGCGATGCATTCCCGCCTGACCTCTGCCGCAAGGCCCTGCTTTAAATCCCTCGGGATGTTGCGGGTGATATCCGTCGAGAAGCTGAGCAGGTCAAAGGCTACTTTGTAGATACCCAAATCCGTGTGCATGGCCATGCTTGCCTCCTTAAAAGCACCGGCCGCTTGCGGTCGGAATGAATAATCGAATTACTGAATTAGCTCGCTGCGGACGGGACGGACGAGCCACCCGCTGCGCTTGTCGAAGCTGTACTGATAGCCACCTCCGAAAGTCATGAGGAATGCGAAGACGGCGGAGCGCTGCGAACTGCTCCAGTACCAGCGTGCCTGGAAGGCCTCAGAGCCACCCTGCTGGAAGGCCGCCAGCATGGTCTGGGCTGGCGACTCTTTGCTGTACAGGGTGCCCACCGGCAGGCTGCTGGGGTTGTCGCCGTCACGATTCCAGCAGTAGTTCTGATCGGTGGTAGGCTTGAAGTGGCGGTATTGCAGCTCCTGTACGTCGCGCGCTGGGATCGCCCAGTCAGTGAAGCCTCCGATATCCAGGGCCAGCACCTTCTGCGCCAATTCGCTTCCCGCTGCGGCCATGGCCTCGGTGTTGGCGCGGCTGTCGGTGAAGCTGTCCGCGCCATCGATCTTGACGCCACACTCGCCCCATTCACCTTCCAGCTCATGCTCACGGCCGGCGGTGATGACCATATAGCGCTGGCCATCCTGCTGGTAGAAACCAGTGACGAAGCCACCACCGTAGGCTGCGCCGATCTCTGGAAGGGTTGCTGAAGGGGTCTGCTGTTGTGCTGCTTGCATGGGGTGCATCCTCTTTTTGAAGGCAACAAAAAAGGCGCTGCTGCGCCCTGGGTTGCTGCTGGCCTGTCGGCCAGAATGAATTAACGAATGATCAAATAAACAATCTGCGGACGGGACGGACGAGCCACTCGCTGCCCTTGGCGCAGTTGTACTGATAGCCACCTCCGAAATTCAAGCCGAATGCGTTGTCGGCGGAGCGCTGCGAGCTCGACCAGTAGTAGCGATCCTTGTTGAAGATACCCGGCACATTGAGCCAGCCGTGGTACAGCTCAGATGCCGCCGGCAGGAAGAAGTCGTTGTGGCCATCGGTGGTGTACTTTGCCGCTGCCTCTGCCGCTGGGTGGGCACCCTCAGCCCGCAAGGCCTTGGTGTTGGCCCGGCCGTCACGCTTGCTGATGGCCGCTGACTCTTTGCCGCGCACACCCCATTCGAGTTCGCCAACATCATCTGCCGCCCAGATCAGGTAATGAGCCGGCACATCGCCGTGCGCTGCTACCCAGCCGCCGTTGATGCCGCCTTGGCCTGGCCAGTATTCGCCGACTGCCGGGATGGAGTGAGCGGGCGGCGATGCTGCTGGTGCTGCAACCGGGTGGGCAACGCCAACTTGGGCCAGGGCTGCAGCAATAAATGTGGTGGCCACAACATGGGCCGGAACAGACAGCTTGATGCCATCCGGCGTTTCGATCTTGATCATGTCGCGTTTCATGGGGAGTCCTCGCCAGTGGCGTGATTTTTGTGATAGTGGCTCATGCTGCTGATTCTTCTGGCCCGAGCACATCAAACAGGCTCGGCATCGCCACCTCCTTCTCGGCGGCTTGCAGGTATTGGATGCCGTCGAAGAAGTAGGCGGTGTTGAGTTCGCTGGCGCTACCTCTGCGACCCTGCCGGATTGCGCAGTAAGGCACTGTCATCAGTCCGCCGAATGGGTCGTGGACCAGCTCGCCAGGATTGGAGTAGCGGTTGATCAGGCGCTCGACGATATCCAGCTGCAGAGGGCAGACGTGGTTTTGCAAGCCCTTCTGCGCTTGCTTGCCGTTGAGCGTGATCATGCGGTTCACGTCATGCCAGACCTCGGCATGGTGGCTGCCAGGTGCCAGGGACATGAAGGTCGAGGGTAGTGCGCCGCGCAGCTCCAGTTCCTTGCCGATGCGGACGTGGAGGTCGTAGTCGTAGACATTGGCCAGGCTGTATTCGGTGAAGGCCTTGGCCAGTTTGTCCGGGCCCAGGCCTGACAGGTCATCGGCAGTCAGCTGCCGGTTGCCGCTGGAGCGCCAGAAGGCGTGGGCATCTACCTGCCACTGGGCGCGGGTGTAATCGTCTTTCGATTTCTTCACCGGCTCGTTAGCATAGCCTTTGGTGCGGTCAGTTTGTGGCTTGCGCAGCAGCAGGATGTATTCAGGGGAGCCAACGCCCATCTTGCTGCCGTCCTTGCATTGCTCGGACCAGCCCAGGCGGTAGGTCTGGTTGTTCTCGCGCACCACGTCGGTCACAACCGTGATGAGGCCCATGTAGTCGAACCGGTGCGTGCACTTGCGTTCGTCCAAGTTCAGCTCAGCCAGCATTGCTGCCTTGATTTGAGACGTCTTCGCGGAGCGGTCGACCTCCTTGCGCCGGATCCGGTTGAGCGCGAGCCGGTCGCGACAATCTGGGCAGGTGGTGTAGTGCTCGATTGCTTCAGCGTGGAAGGGGCTGACCGTTGGCGCGCCGGCGCCGGTGACGTTGCCGAACAAGATCCGGTCCTTCACGTGGCAGCAGTACATGCGGCCCGGCTTGAGCACGCGCAGCAGCTCCGGGGTGAGGAAGTCCATCTGCTGCCAGAAGTGGTCGTTGTTCTCGGTATGGCCGAAATCGTTGTAGCTGGGGGTGTATTCGTAGTGGTTGGCGAAGGGGATGCTGGTGACGATCAGGTCGACCGAGTTGTCGGCCATGGCCTGGGCTTCCAGCACGCAGTCGTTATTGGCTACACGGAAGTGATCGCCGCTGACTTCCAGCCGCTCGACACCGATGGTGCGGGCCAGAATGTCTTGCATGGACAGGCTATTAAGCCCGTGCTCGCGGATGATTGCCGTCATGTTGTTCACCATGTTGGTGTGGGCCTTCCATTTGTCCATCAGCGAGCGAAGTACCTCGCGCTCAGCTTCGGAATGGATGATGTGGATCTCGACCGGTTGTGCTTGCAGGAAGCGCTGTATCCGGTGGATGGCCTGAATGAAGTCGTTGAACTTGAAGCCGATGCCGACGAATACCGCCTTGTGGCAATGGCGCTGGAAGTTGCAGCCGCTGCCGGCGATCACAGGCTTGGCGCTGAGGTACTGGAACTTGCCATCGCTGAAATCGACGATGCACTGCTCGCGCTCGTCCAGGTCTTGGGCGCCGTATACGCTGACTGCCTGCGGCAGGGCCTTTTGAATGGCGTGACGCTCGTCCTCGAGGTCGTGCCAAAGGATGTAGCTGCTGCCCGGGTCGGCCTGGAGAATTTCGACCATCTTGCCCACGCGCGCATCCAGGCTGTCGCGCTTCTCGCCGCTGGCCTGCTGCACGCCGAGCGATACGTTTTTGAACAGCAGGCCCTGGCCGTCCTTCTCGGTACCGGCCGCCGCGTGGTTGGCCTGAACCTCGTGGAAGATGACCTCCAGCGGCGGCAGGTCGTAGCCCTCGTCGCTGAAGCCAAGGTCGGAAGGGCGTTGCAGGAACACCGCCCAGCTGTTGAGCCACAGCCAGAACTCGCGCTCTTTGTGGGGGTAGAGCGTCAGGTTGTTGGCCTTGGTGCTGTCGCGCTGGAAGAAGCGGGTCAGAGCCTGGCCGGTATCCATGATGCCGAGGAAGCCGGCGTAGTGGATCAGCTCCTTGTAGCGGTTGGGGCTTGGGGTGGCCGTGGCCACGAAGCGGTACCGGACGTTTTCGAACAGGCTCAGGAACGTCTGGTAGGTCTTGGAGCCAAAGCTGCGCAGAACGCTGGCTTCATCCAGGCTGGCAGCGGTGAAGATGTTCGGGTCGAGCTTGCCGTCGCGGATGCTTTCGTAGTTGGTCAGGTAGAAGACATGGCCATCTTCCATCTCAGCCGCAGAGCGGATGAACTTGAAGGTGACGCCGAGCATCAGGCCGTCGCGGCGGAACTCCTGGCGTACACCCAGCGGCACGCAGATCAGCACCGGGCCGCCCGCGTGCTTTTGGATCAGGCGCAGGATCTCGATCTGGATCACCGACTTGCCCAGGCCGAACGCGGCGAAGATCGCCCGGCATCCGCCGCGCACCGCCCACTTAACGATGGCCATCTGGTGCGGCTTGAGGATTGGGTTGATTTCTCTGTCATCGACCTCGAAGCCAGCGAAGTCAGCCAGGCGGATTTTTTGACGCAAGAACTCGAAATAGGCCGACATGCTTTCTCCAGGCAATAGCAGCCCGTTGCGCCGCTGGCGCTGGGCTTGGATTTAGTGGGTGGGGGCGTTGTTTTCGTCGCCGGGGTTGCGGCGGAGTTCGCGCAGGCTTTCGTTGTGAAAGTGGCGCGCTACTTTTTCTGTTATCTGGAAATTGTGTCGCGTGACGCCGAGGAAGGCGGCGGCTTGGTCGGGGCTTTCGTGCAGGCGCTGGATGGCGGTTTCGATCAGTTCGCGCCAGTCTTTGAAGTCGTGTTGGGTGCACAGGGCTTTGAGCATGGCGTCTATGCCGATTGGTACGGGCCATTCGCGTTTGACGATGCCGAGGCGCTCGGCTGTTTCTTTGGCTTTCTTTCGCGATTTGCGGCTGCGGGCGGCCTGGGTGCGGGTTATGCCAATATCGCGCAGGGCGATCAGGCGCTCGCGGTACATTTGCAGGCGCTCCGGCGGGATGTCGCGCTGGCCCTTTGGGCTGCCGGGGTAGGCCTGGAATTCAAAGCCGTAGTGCTCTGCAATGCGGCCCAGCCTGGCTTCGCTGGTGCCCAGGTTCTTTGCGGCTTTGCGGCGAGTCATCAGCCTGGCCATGCGTTTTATGCGGGCCAGCTCTTTCGGCTCTACCTCGAGCCGGCGCTTGATGAAGGTTATGTCGTGCTCGGTGGCGATGGTGCGCAGCATGGTTTTGGAGATTTTTAACTCGCGCTGCACTTCGGTGATCGTCATCTTCGCGGCCAGTTCGCGCACTTGCGGGGCTAGCTCGGCGCGCCGCTCTTGGAGCTTGGTCAGGGCCGGGCCGAGTTCTGCGCGAGCTTTCCCGGGCGTACGCTTGCGGGCTTGTTCCAGTGCCCAGCGCCGCGGGTGGCGTACAGGGTCGAGGGCCGCCGCACAGCCGAGCATGGCCTGTTGCTCGGCGTGGCTGGCGTAGTGTGGGGTGGCGAGCATGCTGCCTCCGTTGGCTAGCGCTGTTGGCTGGCGATGGGCTGCTCGGCGGTGATGTAGCCGCCGATGGCTGGGATGATGATGAGCATGGCGTAGAAGAGGGCGCCCATGATGAGGGTGACGGCGGTTACGCGGCGTTTGGCGCGTTGGTAGTTGTTCATGGGGCGGCTCCGCTGGTTGGTGGGGTTAGCGGTGGGTAACCGGGTGCACGCCGCGCTCCAGGGCTTGGGCGAGCCAGCGCGCCTCGCGCATGGTTTGGCGGAAGCCAAGGACGCGGCCGGTGTCGGCGTCGAGCACGCGGACCATGCCGTTGCCGGTGGCGCGCAACCAGGTGGCGCGCGGTGGCGGGAGTTTGCTGGTGCGCCGCGCGGCTGCGGCCATGCGGGCTTGGCTGGTGAGGCGCAGGAGGTCGGCCAGCTCGAGGAAGGTGTCTTTGGCTTTTTGGATGGCGTTCATGGTTGGCACCTGTGTGGGGTTGGCATGCATAGGTCGCGGCCCTGACTGGTTGCAGACTCTTCCGCAAGGTCAGCCGGCCAAGGCCGCGGCGTATGGATGCGCAATGAAAAGCCCGGCGAACCGGGCTTTCTTTGCTCGAATAAGCCGCCTTATGTCGAGCGGGTTGCCGCCCTGCTGGGCGGGCTTGGGTATTTGTTACATGGCTGCAAATCCTCCTGCTGGGCGCGCCTTTGGTGTGTGGCGGGCGCTCGCCTGTGGAAGCTGCATTGGAATGTCGGGCCGCACCATTTTTTGCAATCGACGTCCGGGCTTCGCCACAATCTGATTACTCTGGAGACGCTTTTTTCATGTCCCGCCGACATTCCGATGCAGCCTCTTGCGAGGTGATCGGTGCCTTACTGCCCAGGCGGCAAACCTGCTCATTACCGCGCGCTGCGTCATGCGTTGCGCGGTGGCGTCCCGGTCGTGTTTCGGGCTCTTCTATTCGCCGTGGATATCTTCCATCTGGCGAAAATAGGACTCCAGCACGGCCGCCTTTGTGAGTTCGAGCATGCCGACGACCAGCTCTACGGCCAGCCCAGCCGCCTGGGCTCGGTCAAGGGCTTCGTTGAGCTCGGTATGCAGCTTTTCGGTAGCGGCATGCGTTGATGCTGTCAGGCCTTTGCGGCCAAGTTCGGAAACGCTCATGACTACCTCGGTTGGTGATGCTGCTGAGGTTTTAATTTCGCAGTCGTCGCACAAGAAATTACTGAATGATCAAATGAGGATTCTGCGGACGGGACGGACGAGCCACTCGCTGCGCTTGGCGACGTTGCCCTGACAGCCATCTCCGAAACCCATGCTGAATGCGCCGTTGGCGGAGCGCTGCGTGCTGCTCCAGTGATACGCCTTGCTGAACAGTTCCGGCACGTTCGCCTCGGCCACTTGCAGCTCGCGCCGCGCAGGCAGATAGAAGTCCGCATGGCCGTCGGCAGTGAATTTCGCTGCCGCCGTTGCAGCTGGGTGGTTCTCGCTATCCGCCAGCATGGCCTTGGTGTTCGCCATGCCGTTGCCAGGGCTTTTGGCGCCGGGTGTTTCGTGCTCATAACCGCCCCACTTGGCTTTAAATTCAGCTGCTGGGCCGGCGGCCACGATCAGGTGGTAATCAGGCTGACCGTTCTCGCCCCGAATCACGCCAGCGTAATGGCCGCCTTCGCCGGGCCAGTACTCGCCGAGCGCTGGTAAATCGTGATTTTTTACCGCGCAACTTGGTGTTCCTATCTGCGCCAATGCCGCGGATATAAAGGTGGTCGCCACGGTATCCGCCGGCACCTTCACAGTGATGTCGCCTTGTTTCACGGTGATCATTGCGCGCTTCATGTGTTACTCCTGAGCGATTGTTGATTAAGTGCAGGTGGCCGGCGCTTCCCGGCGCGCTTCTGGTCTGACCTACTCCTGATGGCCCCGCGAATCACCTGCAAAAGCGAAGGAATGAATCAGTGAATTACTGAATAGGGATGCTGCGGACGGGACGCACGAGGCGCTCG
>NZ_CAMPHV010000070.1 GCF_946886105.1 uncultured Pseudomonas sp.
TTGAGGCCGTTTTTAACGCAGTGTTGCCAACGCAGGTAGTTTTTCAACGGCCTGCGAGGCGACGCAACCTCCGCGCCCGGGCCAGGTCAAACTGGAGTCCCCCGGGCGGTGTTGGCGGGACATCCCGTCTTTCACAAGGAGAGTTCCGATGCGCCTGACTTTAGCTGCCGTCCTGCTTGGCGCAGGTCTTACCCCCACGATTGCCGCTGCTTCCCAACCGAATGGCCCTTGGCTCAACGAGCAACAACAGGTTTCGCTCGAAGGCTTTATGAGCAATGCCCAGCTGTACGACCAACTCGCCGGCGTCGCCCGTCGCTCCGGCGGCGTGCTCAGCCTGGAACAGACCGGCATCAGCGGCGAGGGCCGGCCGATCTGGCTGGCGCGCCTGGGCAAACCGGATAAACCGGCGGTGATGATCATCACCCAGCAACACGGTAACGAACCCCACGGCACCGAAGCGGCCCTCGACCTGATTCGCAAATTGGCGTCGGGCGGCGCCTTCTCCGAGCAGGTGCTGGCCAATCTGCAAGTGTTGTTCATTCCCCGCGTCAATCCCGACGGGACTGCGCTCGCCACCCGCGGCAATGTCGATTTCAGCGCGCCGCAAACCACCGCCAGCTGCCTGCGCGCGGACGGCAGCCTGGATCCCGCCAAGCTCGACCAAGGCCTGGGCGCCAATGTCACGGCATATACGCCGGAGAGCGGCCCGCGCAAATGGAGCTACGACATCAACCGCTACCACTGGCCGGATTGGAGCCAGAGCACCCAGATCCTCTGCAACCCCGGGCTGGCCGATCAGCGTCATTTCGATCCGACTCGGAACCCGGTACCGGAAGCCGCGGCGGTTCGCAGCGCCTATGAGCGCTATCAACCCATGTGGATGGTCGATGTACACAACCAGAACCCCGCCGTCGTACTCGACGATGCCGACCCCGAAGCCAATCGTCCCGGACGCCAGGTAACCGCCTCGATCGCCTGGCCAACCAACGCCGACGTCGCTGAAGAAGCGGTCGACCTGTCGAAGCAGATGGCCCTGGTAATGAAAAAACGCTCCATGGAAATCGGCCATATGGAGGTCACCAACTATTACTACCAGCGCCCGGACGGCAGCATTCGCCGTGGCGGCGGCGAGCCCGGCATTGCCCGCAACGCGTATGCGCTACTGGCCAGCGAGCGCTTGGCCAAGGGTGCCGAAGGACCTTTGGGCGGCAGCATCCTGATGGAAATAACCGGGCTCAACAGCCGCGGGCAAAAATCCATCGGCATGCTGCGCAACAACGTCAGGGAGATGCTCGAAGCACTGCTCGTGGCCAGCGCCGACGGCAGCCTGCTGACTGAGGATCCGGCCGAAGCGGAGCACTTGCTGCGCCCGGGCCAGGAAGTCGACGAGCCCTTGGACAATCCCCACGACGAGTAGCGAGAAACCAAAAAGCCCCGAATGGTTCGGGGCTTTTTTCGTTCGTATCAGCAGGGGTCTTACATCTGCGTTTGCAGATAATTCTCCAAACCCATTTTGTCGATCAACCCCAACTGGATTTCCAGCCAATAGGCATGATCCTCTTCGGTGTCCTTGAGCTGAACCAGCAGGATGTCGCGGGTCTGGTAATCCTGGTGCTGCTCGCACAGGGCAATGCCTTTGCTCAGCGCCGCGCGCACGTGATACTCCAGCGCCAGGTCGAGCTTGAGCATTTCCGGCACCGTTTGACCGAAGACGAACGCATCCGGAACCATATCCGGCGTGCCTTCGAGAAACAGGATGCGCTTGAGGATGGCGTCGGCGTGCTGGGTTTCCTCTTCCATTTCATGGTTGATCCGCTCATAGAGCTTGCCGAAGCCCCAATCCTCGTACAGACGCGAATGCACGAAATACTGATCGCGCGCCGCCAGCTCGCCTTTGAGCAGCATCTTCAGATAATCGATGACTTCTATATGGCCTTTCATGCCGGAATCCTTACTACCTACTGCGGGACTCTCGAATGCTCCGCGCCCCGCCCTTCCGGGTCAAGCGAAAAGCGCAACGCCTCCGTGAGCAGGAGGCGCTGCGAGAGCTGTCGATATCCCCGGACAGGAATCAGCCCAGGTCGAAGCGGTCGAGATTCATTACCTTGGTCCAGGCCGCGACGAAGTCGTGGATGAATTTCTCCTGCGCGTCCGCACAGGCATAGACCTCGGCCAACGCCCGCAACTGCGAATTCGAGCCGAACAACAAATCGACACGGGTGCCGGTCCACTTCGGCGCGCCCGTGCTACGGTCACGCCCTTCGAACACATCCTTGGCGTCCGATAGCGCCGTCCAGGTCGTGCGCATATCGAGTAGATTGACGAAGAAGTCATTGGTCAAAGCACCGGGGCGCTGGGTAAAGACGCCATGCGCGGCTTGTCCGACATGGTTCCCCAATACCCGTAACCCGCCGACCAGCACCGTCATCTCAGGTGCCGTCAGACTCAACAACTGCGCCCGATCCACCAACAACTCCTCGGCCGGCACGCTGAAGCGGCCCTTGAGGTAGTTGCGGAAACCATCGGCAATCGGCTCCAGCACCGTGAAGGCTTCGATATCGGTTTGCTCTTGCGAAGCATCCATACGACCAGGCGCAAAAGGCACGGTGACGGTATGGCCGACATTCTTCGCCGCCAGCTCAACCCCTACACCGCCAGCCAGCACTATCAGGTCGGCGAGCGAAACCTTCTTGCCGCTCGACTGCGCGCCGTTGAATGCGCCTTGAATGCCCTCGAGCACCTTCAGCACCCGAGCCAACTGCACGGGCTGGTTCGCCTCCCAGTCCTTCTGCGGAGCCAAGCGGATACGTGCCCCGTTCGCACCGCCGCGCTTATCCGAGCTGCGGAAGGTAGAGGCCGAGGCCCAGGCAGTCGACACCAGCTCCGCCACCGACAGACCGGCCGCCAGAATCTTGCCCTTGAGTAACTCGATATCGCGCTCATCGATCAGCATATGATCGACTGCCGGAATCGGGTCCTGCCAGATCAGTTCCTGGGCCGGAACCTCCGGGCCGAGGTAACGGGCACGCGGGCCCATGTCGCGATGGGTCAGTTTGAACCAGGCGCGGGCAAATGCATCGGCGAACTGATCCGGGTTCTGCAAAAAGCGCCTGGAGATTTTTTCGTAGGCCGGATCCATACGTAGCGACAGATCCGTGGTCAACATGGTCGGCGCATGGCGCTTGGACGGGTCATGGGCATCCGGGATAGTGCCGGCACCGGTGCCGCCCTTGGCAACCCATTGGTGCGCGCCGGCCGGGCTTTTGCTCAGCTCCCACTCGTAGCCGAACAGGTTCTCGAAGAAGTTATTGCTCCACTGGGTCGGAGTCCTCGTCCAGGTCACTTCCAGGCCGCTGCTGATGGTATCGCCAGCGATACCGCTGCCAAAACTACTCTTCCAACCGAAACCTTGCGCCTCGATCTCACCGCCTTCCGGATCGACACCGACATGCGCGGCATCGCCAGCACCATGAGCCTTACCGAAGGTGTGGCCACCGGCGATCAGCGCAACCGTTTCCTCATCGTCCATCGCCATGCGCGCGAATGTCTCGCGGATATCCCGCGCGGCGGCGAGCGGGTCCGGATTGCCATTCGGGCCCTCCGGGTTGACGTAAATAAGCCCCATCTGCACCGCGGCGAGTGGATTCTCCAGCTCGCGATCGCCGGAGTAGCGCTTGTCCTCCAGCCAGGACTTCTCCAAACCCCAATAGATATGTTCCTCCGGCTCCCAGATATCCTGGCGGCCGCCGGCGAAACCGAAGGTCTTGAACCCCATCGACTCCAGCGCGACGTTGCCGGTGAGAATCATTAGATCGGCCCAGGAAATCTTCTGCCCGTACTTCTGCTTAATCGGCCAGAGCAGCCGGCGCGCCTTGTCCAGATTGACGTTGTCGGGCCAGCTGTTGAGCGGCGCGAAACGCTGACTGCCGGAACCCGCGCCGCCACGACCGTCGCCCGTACGGTAGGTGCCGGCGCTGTGCCAGGCCATGCGAATGAACAGAGGACCGTAATGACCGAAATCGGCCGGCCACCAGTCCTGCGAATCCGTCATTAACGCCTGCAGATCCTGCTTCAACGCCGCCAAGTCGAGACTCTTGAAAGCTTCGGCGTAATTGAACCCCTCCCCCAGGGGATCGCCCAACTCGGAGTTTTGGTACAGCGGCTTCAGGTTCAGCTGATTCGGCCACCAATCGCGGTTCGAGTTGCCACTACCAGCGCCTTGCTTAAGGGCGCCACCGGAAAACGGGCATTTGCTTTCATTCGTCATGTCTTCTCTACCTTAGGTGGTTTGCATTCCATTACCCGCTCCCGTCTGGAGAACGAGTACTGATCAAGCGAAATCAATGGCTTATCGTCGTCACCAACTCCGGGGCAGTGCCCTCGAAACGAGGCAAAGCGCCAGCAGGCGATGAAAGGAGAGTAGACCGTGACTCTTGCTAGAACCAATATATTGAAAGCAAGCGCCCAATAGATTTTATCTTTTAAATGGGCGATAAAAACCAACAACTGCCTGCCCCCTTTTTCCAAGAAGAGACTTCGCAGGCGGTTGAAAATCTAGGCGAGGTAGCCGAGAGACGACGCAATAGGCAGAAGCAGAACCGGCGGGTAGATTCGACCGATTCATCCAGACAGGCCGTTGCGCGACAACGAAGGGATCGGACTTGGAGCAACCGACTCTGCGAGACGGCTTACCGATTGGTGCGGGAGAACTAGGGGTTCTACCCGGCAAGCCGATCGCATAGAAATTGGTTCGGCATAAAAACAAAAAACCGGGCCTAGGCCCGGTTTCTTATACAACCTACAACTTTACTCGGCGTCTACAGCTGCACCGGCGACCGGACGGTCAACCAGCTCAACATAAGCCATCGGAGCATTGTCGCCAGTGCGGAAGCCGCACTTGAGGATACGCAGGTAGCCGCCCTGACGGGTGGCGTAACGCTTGCCCAGGTCGTTGAACAACTTACCGACGATAGCTTTCGAACGAGTACGGTCGAAGGCCAGACGACGGTTGGCAACGCTGTCTTCTTTAGCCAGAGTGATCAGCGGCTCGGCAACGCGACGCAGCTCTTTGGCTTTCGGCAGAGTAGTTTTGATCAGCTCATGCTCGAACAGCGATACCGCCATGTTCTGGAACATGGCCTTGCGGTGTGCGCTGGTGCGGCTGAGGTGACGGCCACTTTTACGATGACGCATGGTTCAATTCCTTACCAAACTCACGTTCGGTGATGATGACGATCAGGCAGTCGCCTTGTCGTCTTTCTTCAGACTTGCCGGCGGCCAGTTGTCGAGGCGCATACCGAGGGACAGACCGCGAGAAGCCAGAACATCCTTGATTTCGGTCAGGGATTTCTTGCCCAGGTTCGGCGTTTTCAACAGTTCTACTTCGGTGCGCTGAATCAGATCGCCGATGTAGTAAATGTTCTCTGCCTTGAGGCAGTTGGCCGAACGTACGGTCAGCTCCAGGTCATCAACCGGACGCAGCAGGATCGGATCGATCTCGTCTTCCTGCTCGACTACCACTGGCTCACTGTCGCCTTTGAGGTCGACGAACGCAGCCAACTGCTGTTGCAGAATGGTTGCGGCACGACGGATAGCCTCTTCAGGATCCAGGGTACCGTTGGTTTCCAGGTCGATAACCAGCTTGTCCAGGTTGGTACGCTGCTCGACGCGAGCGTTTTCAACCACGTAAGACACGCGACGCACCGGGCTGAACGAGGAATCGAGCTGCAAGCGACCAATGCTGCGGCTTTCATCTTCATCGCTCTGACGGGAGTCAGCTGGCTCATAGCCGCGACCACGAGCTACAGTGAGCTTCATGTTCAGCGCGCCATTGGAGGCCAGATTCGCGATCACGTGGTCGCCGTTAACGATTTCAACATCGTGATCCAGCTGAATATCGGCAGCGGTAACTACACCCGAGCCCTTCTTCACCAGGTTCAGCGTCACTTCGTCGCGACCGTGCAATTTAATAGCCAGGCCTTTCAGGTTGAGCAGGATTTCAATGACGTCTTCCTGAACACCTTCGATGGCGCTGTACTCGTGGAGTACACCGTCAATCTCGGCCTCGACTACTGCACAGCCAGGCATGGAGGACAACAGGATGCGGCGCAGCGCGTTGCCCAGGGTATGGCCAAAGCCACGCTCGAGAGGCTCGAGGGTGATCTTGGCGCGGGTCGAACTGACCACCTGCACATCAATGTGACGGGGGGTCAGGAACTCATTTACCGAAATCTGCATGGATGCACCTATTTTCTAGCCCTTACTTGGAGTAGAGCTCGACAATCAGGCTTTCGTTGATGTCGGCGGAGAGATCACTGCGAACCGGTACGGCTTTGAATACGCCGGACTTCTTCTCAGTGTCTACATCTACCCATTCAACGCGGCCACGCTGGGCACACAGCTCAAGAGCTTGAACAATGCGCAGCTGATTCTTCGATTTCTCGCGTACTGCAACAACGTCGCCAGCTTTAACCTGGTAGGACGGCACGTTTACAGTCTTACCGTTAACGCTGATCGCTTTGTGCGAAACCAGCTGACGGGATTCGGCGCGGGTAGCACCGTAGCCCATGCGATAAACCACGTTATCCAGACGGCATTCGAGCAGTTGCAGCAGGTTCTCACCAGTAGCGCCTTTCTTACCGGCCGCTTCTTTGTAATAACCGCTGAATTGACGCTCAAGCACACCGTAGATACGACGAACTTTTTGCTTCTCACGCAGCTGGGTGCCGTAGTCGGACTGACGGCCACGGCGCTGGCCGTGGATACCTGGGGCTGCTTCGATGTTGCACTTCGATTCCAGCGCGCGAACGCCGCTTTTCAGGAAAAGATCTGTGCCTTCACGACGAGACAGTTTGCATTTGGGACCAATGTAACGAGCCATTTCTCACTGTCTCCTGATTACACGCGACGCTTCTTCGAAGGACGGCACCCGTTATGCGGGATAGGCGTCACATCGGTGATGCTGGCGATCTTGTAACCGCAGCCGTTCAAAGCACGGACAGCGGACTCACGACCCGGACCGGGACCCTTGACGTTGACGTCGAGGTTCTTCAGGCCGTATTCCAGCGCAGCTTGACCAGCACGTTCTGCAGCCACCTGGGCAGCGAACGGGGTGCTTTTACGCGAGCCGCGGAAACCCGAACCACCGGAGGTAGCCCAGGACAGAGCGTTGCCCTGACGGTCAGTAATGGTCACGATTGTGTTATTGAAAGAAGCGTGGATGTGGGCGATGCCATCAACCACCGTCTTTTTGACTTTCTTACGAGTACGAGCAGCAGGTTTTGCCATGACTAGATTCCTGTCGATGCGCGAATGCGATTACTTGCGGATCGGCTTACGCGGGCCCTTACGGGTACGCGCGTTGGTCTTGGTACGCTGACCGCGAACCGGCAGACCACGACGATGACGCAGGCCGCGGTAGCAACCCAGGTCCATCAAGCGCTTGATTTTCATGTTCACTTCACGACGCAGGTCGCCTTCGGTATTCACCTTGGCAACTTCGCCACGCAGCTGCTCGATCTGCTCGTCAGAGAGATCTTTGATTTTTGCGGCCGGATTAACACCGGTAGCAGCACAGATTTTCTGTGCAGTGGTGCGACCAACACCGAAGATGTAGGTCAGCGAGATAACAGTGTGCTTGTTATCCGGAATGTTAACGCCTGCAATACGGGCCATTCAGTGGAACTCCAATTGACAGCTACCTACGCCCCGGAAGCCAAGAAATAGGGCGCGAGATATTAACGCTGTAGAAACAAATAATCAACCCGGCAGCGCACTAGCTGCCGGGCTTGTAACGCTTCGATCACACTCAGCCTTGGCGCTGCTTGTGACGCGGCTCTGCGCTGCAGATCACTCGCACGACACCTTCGCGGCGAATAATTTTGCAGTTACGGCACAGCTTTTTCACCGATGCACGAACTTTCATCACCAACTCCTCGAACCTTATGGACACTTCAGCGGAGCATGCCGCTGCCGTAGCCCTTCAGGTTGGCTTTCTTCATCAGGGATTCGTACTGGTGCGAAACGAGGTGCGATTGTACTTGCGACATAAAGTCCATCACAACCACGACCACGATCAGCAACGAAGTCCCGCCGAGATAGAACGGTACGTTGGCAGCCACCACCAGGAACTGGGGCAACAAGCATACGGCCGTCATGTACAAGGCACCGAACATGGTCAAGCGAGTCAGTACGCCATCGATATAGCGCGCCGATTGCTCACCCGGACGGATACCCGGAATAAAGGCACCGGACTTTTTCAGGTTTTCCGCTACGTCTTTCGGGTTGAACATCAAAGCTGTATAGAAGAAGCAGAAGAAAACGATCCCCGCACTAAACAGCAAAATATTCAACGGCTGACCAGGAGCGATTGCCTGCGAAATATCCTGCAACCAGCCCAGACCTTCGGACTGACCAAACCAGGAACCCAGCGAAGCCGGGAATAACAGAAGGCTGCTGGCGAAAATAGCCGGGATAACCCCCGCCATGTTCACCTTCAACGGCAAGTGGCTGGTCTGCGCAGCAAAAACCTTACGGCCCTGCTGACGCTTGGCGTAGTGCACCGCGATACGACGCTGGCCACGCTCAATGAACACCACGAAACCGATAATCGCTACTGCCAGCAAACCGATGGCGATCAGCGCGAAGATATTGATATCGCCCTGACGAGCAGACTCGAAAGACTGCCCGATCGCCGACGGCAGACCGGCTACGATGCCCGCAAAAATCAGCATCGAAATACCGTTGCCAACACCGCGCTCAGTGATCTGCTCGCCCAACCACATCATGAACATCGCGCCCGCCACAAAAGTGGTGACCGCAACGAAGTGGAAGCCGAAATCGACCGAGAACGCTACGCCCTGACTCGCCAAACCAACGGACATGCCGATGGCCTGAACGAATGCCAGCACGAGGGTGCCGTAGCGGGTGTATTGGCTGATCTTACGACGACCAGCCTCACCTTCCTTCTTCAACTGCTCCAGCTGCGGGCTGACAGCGGTCATGAGCTGCATGATGATCGACGCCGAAATGTACGGCATGATCCCCAACGCAAAAATACTCATCCGCTCCAGCGCGCCGCCGGAAAACATGTTGAACAAGCTAAGTATGGTCCCCTCATTTTGCCGAAACAGGTCCGCCAACCGGTCCGGGTTTATGCCTGGAACTGGGATGTGTGCGCCAATGCGATAGACGACGATCGCCATGAGCAGAAAGCGCAGACGAGCCCAGAGCTCGGATAACCCGCCATTGCTGAGCGCTGAGAGAGCACCTTGCTTAGCCATTTATTCCTCGAACTTACCGCCAGCTGCTTCGATAGCCGCGCGCGCACCCTTGGTGGCGGCGATACCTTTAAGGGTGACCGCCTGAGTAACCTCGCCGGACAGCATGACTTTCACACGCTGGACGTTTTGGTTGATCAGGTTGGCATCCTTCAGCGACTGCAGAGTAACGATGCCGCCTTCGATCTTGTTCAGCTCGGAGGTACGCACTTCAGCGCGATCCATAGCCTTCAAGGAGACGAAGCCGAATTTGGGCAGACGACGGTGCAGAGGCTGCTGGCCGCCTTCGAAACCCGGAGCAATGGTGCCACCGGAGCGCGAGGTCTGACCCTTGTGGCCGCGGCCACCAGTCTTACCCAAACCGCTACCGATACCACGGCCCGGACGGTGCTTCTCGCGACGGGAACCCGGCGCAGGACTCAAATCGTTCAGGTACATGTCTTAACCCTCCACACGGAGAAGGTAGTAAGCCTTGTTGATCATGCCGCGATTTTCCGGGGTATCCAGAACTTCGACAGTGTGATTGATGCGACGCAGGCCGAGACCCTTGACGCAGGCTTTGTGATTGGCCAGGCGGCCGTTCACGCTTTTGATCAGCGTGACTTTGACGGTATTAGCCATGGTTAGAGAATCTCCTCGACGCTCTTGCCACGCTTAGCCGCAACCGAATCCGGAGACTGCATAGCCTTCAGACCTTTGAAAGTGGCATGCACCACGTTCACAGGGTTGGTCGAGCCGTAGCACTTGGCCAGAACGTTCTGCACACCAGCCACTTCCAACACGGCACGCATGGCGCCGCCGGCGATGATACCGGTACCTTCGGAAGCCGGCTGCATGTACACCTTGGAGGCGCCATGGGCAGACTTCATCGCGTATTGCAGAGTGGTGCCGTTCAGATCCACCTGGATCATGTTGCGACGCGCAGCTTCCATCGCTTTCTGGATGGCAGCAGGCACTTCACGAGACTTGCCGCGGCCGAAACCGACGCGGCCCTTACCATCACCCACCACGGTCAATGCGGTGAAAGTGAAGATACGGCCACCCTTTACGGTTTTGGCAACACGGTTAACCTGTACCAGCTTCTCGATATAGCCTTCGTCGCGCTTTTGGTCGTTATTTGCCATAACTTAGAACTCCAGCCCGCCTTCACGAGCAGCATCAGCCAGCGCCTTGACGCGGCCGTGGTACTTGAAGCCAGAACGGTCGAATGCAACCTGAGTCACACCAGCGGCTTTCGCACGCTCGGCAACCAGCTCGCCAACTTTCTTGGCTGCGTCGACGTTGCCGGTGGCGCCGTCACGCAATGCTTTGTCCAAGGTCGAGGCGCTGGCCAGAACCTTGCTGCCGTCGGCCGAGATGACCTGGGCATAGATGTGCTGCGAAGAGCGATACACGCAGAGACGCACGGCTTCGAGCTCGTGCATTTTCAGGCGTGCTTTGCGAGCGCGACGCAGTCGAGTAACTTTTTTGTCGGTCATTTGCTATGCCCTACTTCTTCTTGGCTTCTTTACGGCGGACGACTTCGTCAGCGTAACGAACACCTTTGCCCTTGTAAGGTTCAGGACGACGGAAGTCACGAATCTCCGCAGCGACCTGACCAACCAGTTGTTTGTCGACACCCTTGATCAGGATCTCGGTCTGGTTCGGGGTTTCGGCAACCACACCTTCCGGCAACTCATAGTCGATCGGATGGGAGAAGCCGAGAGCGAGGTTCAGCACCTGACCTTTGGCTTGAGCCTTGTAACCAACGCCAACCAGCTGCAGCTTACGCTCGAAGCCAGCGCTAACACCGATCACCATGTTGTTGACCAGCGCGCGAGTGGTACCGGCCATTGCGCGAGTCTGCTGATCGCCATTGCGAGCAGCGAAACGCAGCTCACCAGCTTCCTGCAGGACTTCAACGGACGAGTGAACGTTCAGTTCGAGAGTGCCCTTGGCACCCTTCACCGAGAGTTGCTGACCGGCGAGTTTGACTTCAACGCCAGCAGGCAACACAACGGGGTTCTTAGCAACGCGAGACATGCTTATCCCCCCCCTTAGAACACTGTGCAAAGCACTTCGCCGCCGACACCGGCAGCGCGCGCAGCGCGGTCCGTCATCACACCCTTGTTGGTGGAGACGATGGATACACCGAGACCGCCACGAACTTTCGGCAGATCATCGACGGATTTGTACTGGCGAAGGCCGGGACGGCTCACGCGCTTCACTTCTTCGATAACCGGACGGCCTTCGAAGTACTTCAGCTCGATGGACAGCTGCGGCTTTGCTTCGCCGCTGATCTGATAACCCGCAATATAACCTTCGTCTTTCAAAACTTTGGCTACAGCCACCTTCAACGTGGAAGACGGCATGCTGACGACGGACTTTTCAGCCATCTGGGCATTACGGATACGAGTTAGCATGTCCGCTAACGGGTCCTGCATACTCATGGGCTAGACGCTCCTGATACAAAAAGAATTAGCCTTACGGCTAGAGTCACCGAACGTGGGGATTTAACCCAGGCTCAGGCGAGCCGGACATTCTAGAGACTGCTCAAAAATGAATCAAGCCCCAAAGGGGCTTGATTCACACAAAGACAAAGCCGGCACTAGGCCGGCTTCGTTTTTACCAGCTGGCTTTCACCAGGCCTGGTACATCACCACGCATTGCAGCTTCACGCAGCTTGATACGCGACAGACCGAACTTGCGATAAACGCCGTGCGGACGACCGGTAATGCGGCAACGGTTGCGCAGGCGCGAGGCGCTGGCATCGCGCGGCTGCTTCTGCAGTGCGATCTGGGCTTCCCAACGCGCTTCCGGACTGGCGTTCGGATTGGCGATAGTAGCTTTCAGCTCAGCGCGCTTCTTAGCGAACTTAGCTACCGTTTGCTGACGCTTCAGCTCACGGTTTCTCATGCTCATTTTGGCCATGTTCCTACTCCAATCAGTTGCGGAACGGGAATTTGAAAGCACGCAGCAAAGCGCGACCTTCGTCATCCGTACGGGCAGTGGTGGTCAGGGTAATGTCCAGACCGCGCAGGGCATCGATCTTGTCGTAGTCGATTTCCGGGAAAATGATCTGCTCTTTCACGCCCATGCTGTAGTTGCCACGACCATCGAAGGACTTGGCATTCAGGCCGCGGAAGTCGCGGACCCGAGGCAGGGAGATCGACAGCAGACGATCCAGGAATTCGTACATACGCTCGCGGCGCAGGGTTACCTTGACGCCAATCGGCCAACCTTCACGAACCTTGAAGCCTGCAATCGACTTACGGGCATGAGTCACTACGACTTTCTGACCGGTGATCTTTTCCAGGTCGGCAACAGCGTGCTCGATGACTTTCTTGTCGCCGATCGCTTCGCCCAGGCCCATGTTCAGGGTGATCTTGGTGATGCGCGGAACTTCCATCACGTTCGCCAGCTTAAGTTCTTCCTTAAGCTTGGGCGCGATTTCTTTCCGGTAAATCTCTTTTAGTCGTGCCATGGTCTTCTACCTAGCAGTGTTCAAGCATCAACCGCTTTTTGGGTCGACTTGAAGACACGAATTTTTTTACCCTCTTCAACTTTGAAACCAACGCGGTCAGCCTTGTTGGTTTCGCCATTGAAGATGGCCACGTTAGAAGCGTGCAGAGGCGCCTCTTTCTCGACGATACCGCCCTGAACGCCCGACATCGGGTTCGGCTTGGTATGGCGCTTCACCAGGTTGATCCCACCAACGACCAAACGGTCGTCAGCGAGAACCTTGAGCACCTTGCCACGCTTACCTTTGTCTTTGCCGGCGATCACGATGATCTCGTCGTCACGACGAATCTTTTGCATGTCGGATCTCCTTAGAGCACTTCAGGGGCGAGCGAGACGATCTTCATGAACTTCTCAGAGCGAAGTTCACGAGTCACTGGCCCAAAAATACGGGTACCGATCGGCTCTTGCTTGTTGTTCAGCAGAACAGCAGCGTTGCCATCGAAGCGAATGATCGAGCCGTCAGGGCGACGAACGCCGTGACGAGTGCGGACCACTACAGCGGTCATCACTTGGCCTTTCTTCACTTTACCGCGCGGAATCGCTTCCTTGACGGTCACCTTGATGATGTCGCCGATGCCAGCGTAGCGGCGATGCGAGCCACCCAGCACCTTGATGCACATAACGCGACGAGCACCGCTGTTGTCAGCGACGTCGAGCATGGATTGAGTCTGAATCATATAATTTCTCCGACCCTTAGCCCTTAGACTTCCACTGCGCGTTCGAGAACTTCAACCAGCGCCCAAGACTTGGTCTTGGCAACGGGACGGGTTTCACGGATGGAAACCTTGTCGCCAATGTGGCACTGATTGTTTTCGTCGTGCGCGTGCAGCTTGGTCGAACGCTTGACATATTTGCCGTAGATCGGGTGCTTAACGCGACGCTCGATCAATACGGTGATGGTCTTGTCCATCTTGTCGCTGACGACACGGCCGGTCAGCGTACGGACTGTTTTTTCGGCTTCAGCCATGATCACTTACCTGCCTGCTGGTTGAGCACAGTTTTCACACGAGCGATGTCGCGCTTAACTTGCGAGAGCAGGTGAGACTGCCCCAACTGGCCAGTTGCTTTCTGCATACGCAGATTGAACTGGTCGCGCAGCAGGCCGAGCAGTTGCTCGTTCAGCTGCTGTGCTGATTTTTCACGAAGTTCATTCGCCTTCATCACATCACCGTCCGCTTAACAAAAGTGGTGGCGAGCGGCAGCTTTGCAGCAGCCAGGGCGAAAGCCTCACGCGCCAACTCTTCGGAAACGCCTTCGATCTCGTACAGGACTTTGCCTGGCTGGATCTGGGCTACCCAATATTCAACGCCACCCTTACCTTTACCCATCCGCACTTCGAGAGGCTTCTTGGTAACCGGCTTATCGGGGAACACGCGAATCCAGATTTTCCCGCCACGCTTTACGTGACGAGTCAGAGCACGACGAGCGGACTCGATCTGACGGGCGGTGAGACGACCGCGGGCAACAGACTTCAGCGCGAACTCGCCGAAGCTGACTTTGCTACCGCGCTGAGCCAGACCACGGTTGTGGCCGGTCATCTGCTTACGGAACTTCGTACGCTTTGGTTGCAACATTTGGCGTACCCCTTACTTAGCAGCTTTTTTACGAGGCGCGGGTGCTTGCGGCTTCAGTTCTTCATGGCGACCACCAATTACTTCGCCTTTGAAGATCCAAACCTTGACACCGATCACACCATAAGTGGTGTGCGCTTCGTACGTGGCATAGTCGATATCGGCACGCAGGGTGTGCAATGGCACACGACCTTCGCGATACCATTCGGTACGGGCAATTTCAGCACCGCCGAGACGACCGCTCACTTGGATTTTGATGCCCTTGGCACCAATACGCATGGCGTTCTGTACAGCGCGCTTCATGGCGCGACGGAACATCACACGACGCTCCAGCTGCTGAGCTACGCTCTGCGCAACCAGCATACCGTCGAGTTCCGGCTTGCGGATCTCTTCGATATTGATGTGCACAGGCACACCCATTTGCTTGGTCAGGTCCTGACGCAGCTTCTCAACATCTTCACCTTTCTTGCCGATCACGATGCCGGGACGAGCGGTGTGGATGGTGATGCGTGCGGTTTGAGCCGGACGAGCAATGTCGATACGGCTTACGGACGCGCTTTTTAATTTGTCTTGGAGATACTCACGCACCTTCAGATCAGCGAACAAATAGTCCGCATAAGTCCGACCGTCTGCGTACCAGACGGAGGTGTGCTCCTTGACGATTCCCAGGCGAATGCCAATGGGATGTACTTTCTGACCCATCTGATCGACTCCGTTACTTGTCCGCAACCTTGACAGTGATATGGCAAGACCGCTTGACGATGCGATCAGCGCGGCCTTTGGCACGCGGCATGATGCGCTTCAGCGAACGCCCTTCGTTGACGAAAACGGTGCTGACCTTCAGGTCATCAACATCTGCGCCTTCGTTGTGCTCGGCGTTGGCTACAGCCGACTCCAGCACTTTCTTCATGATTTCCGCGGCTTTCTTACTGCTAAAAGCCAGCAGGTTGAGCGCTTCGCCCACCTTCTTCCCGCGGATCTGGTCGGCGACCAAGCGGGCTTTCTGGGCGGAGATTCGAGCGCCCGACAACTTAGCGGCTACTTCCATTTCCTTACCCCTTAACGCTTGGCTTTCTTGTCAGCCACGTGCCCACGATAGGTACGAGTGCCGGCAAATTCGCCCAGTTTGTGGCCGACCATGTCTTCGTTCACAAGAACTGGGACATGTTGACGACCGTTATGCACAGCGATGGTCAGACCGACCATCTGCGGCAGGATCATGGAACGGCGCGACCAGGTTTTCACCGGCTTGCGATCGTTCTTTTCCATCGCCACTTCGATCTTCTTCAGTAGGTGAAGATCGATAAAAGGACCTTTTTTCAGAGAACGTGGCACTGTCGTATCCCTCTATTTACTTGCGACGACGGACGATCATGTTATCGGTGCGCTTGTTACCACGAGTCTTCGCGCCCTTAGTCGGGAAGCCCCATGGAGACACCGGATGACGACCACCAGAGGTACGACCTTCACCACCACCGTGTGGGTGGTCAACCGGGTTCATGGCAACACCACGAACGGTTGGGCGAACGCCACGCCAGCGCTTGGCACCGGCTTTACCCAGCGAACGCAGGCTGTGCTCGGAGTTCGAGACTTCGCCCAGGGTCGCACGGCACTCAGCCAGTACTTTACGCATTTCACCGGAACGCAGACGCAGGGTCACGTAGACGCCTTCACGCGCGATCAACTGGGCGGATGCGCCAGCGGAACGAGCGATCTGAGCACCTTTACCCGGCTTCAGTTCGATACCGTGAACAGTGCTACCAACTGGGATGTTACGCAGTTGCAGACTGTTGCCCGGCTTGATCGGAGCCATGATGCCAGCTACCAACTGATCGCCTGCACTCACGCCTTTAGGGGCGATGATGTAGCGACGCTCGCCGTCTGCATACATCAGCAGAGCGATGTGTGCGGTACGGTTCGGATCGTATTCGATACGCTCGACAGTGGCTGGAATACCATCTTTGTCGTTGCGACGGAAATCGACCAGACGGTAATGCTGCTTGTGGCCACCACCGATATGACGGGTGGTGATACGACCATTGTTGTTACGGCCGCCAGACTTCGACTTCTTCTCGAGCAGCGGTGCATAAGGAGCGCCTTTGTGCAGCTCCTGATTGACCACCTTGACCACAAAACGGCGGCCCGCGGAAGTCGGTTTGCATTTAACGATTGCCATGATGCACCCCTTCCTTACTCAGCACTGCTGGCGAAATCGAGATCTTGACCCGGCTGAAGGGAGATAACTGCCTTCTTCCAGTCGTTACGCTTGCCCAGACCGCGAGCGGTGCGCTTGCTCTTACCCAGAACGTTCTGAGTAGTGACACGCTCGACCTTCACGCTGAACAGGCTTTCGACGGCCTTCTTGATTTCCAGCTTGGTTGCATCGGTTGCAACCTTGAAAACGAACTGGCTTTTCTTGTCAGCCAGAACCGTGGCCTTCTCGGAGACGTGCGGGCCAAGCAGCACTTTAAATACGCGTTCCTGGTTCATCCCAGCAGCTCCTCGAATTTCTTCACGGCAGAAACGGTGACCAGCACCTTCTCGTACGCGATCAGACTGACCGGATCGGAACCCTGCACGTCACGGACATCGACATGCGGCAGGTTACGAGCAGCCAGGTACAGATTCTCATCGATAGCATCGGACACGATCAGCACATCGGTCAGACCCATGCCATTCAGCTTGCCCAACAGTTCTTTGGTCTTCGGAGCTTCAACGCTGAAGTCTTCAACCACGACCAGACGATCAGTACGAACCAGCTCAGCAAGAATCGAACGCAGTGCAGCGCGATACATTTTCTTGTTCAGCTTTTGATCGTGATTCTGCGGACGGGCCGCAAAGGTCACACCACCGCCACGCCAGATCGGACCACGAGTGGTACCGGCACGAGCGCGGCCAGTACCCTTCTGACGCCAAGGGCGCTTACCGCCACCGGATACGTCGGAACGAGTCTTCTGTTGCTTGCTGCCCTGACGGCCGCCGGCCATGTAGGCCACAACTGCTTGGTGAACCAGGGTCTCGTTGTAATCGCCACCGAAGGTCGCTTCGGACACTTCGATCGCTTGAGCGCCATTTACATTTAATTGCATGTCAGCTTCCCCTTAACCGCGAGCCTTGGCTGCCGGACGTACAACCAGGTTGCCGCCAGTAGCGCCAGGAACGGCACCCTTGACCAACAGCAGGTTGCGTTCAGCATCGACGCGCACTACTTCCAGGGACTGCACAGTCACGCGCTCAGCACCCATGTGACCGGACATTTTCTTGCCCTTGAAGACGCGACCCGGAGTCTGGCACTGGCCAATGGAACCCGGAACACGGTGGGACACGGAGTTACCGTGAGTGTTGTCTTGGCCGCGGAAATTCCAACGCTTGATGGTACCGGCGAAGCCTTTACCTTTGGACTGACCGGTGACATCCACCAGTTGACCAGCTTGGAAAATTTCAGCGTTGATCAGATCGCCGGCCTGGTACTCGCCTTCTTCAAGACGGAATTCCATAACGGTACGACCTGCCGCGACGTTCGCCTTAGCGAAGTGACCGGCCTGAGCCTTGCTGACACGAGAAACGCGACGCTCGCCAACAGTGACCTGCACTGCGCGATAGCCATCGGACTCTTCAGTTTTGAACTGGGTGACGCGATTCGGCTCGATCTCGATGACCGTAACCGGAATGGAGACACCTTCTTCGGTGAAAATGCGGGTCATGCCGCACTTACGACCGACTACACCAATAGTCATGTTGTAACCTCATGAGTGTACGGGGCTTTCACCCGCTATGGCCGCCCATTTCAGAGCGTTACACGACTAAAACCCCAAGGTTTTAGCCGAGGCTGATCTGCACTTCCACGCCAGCCGCAAGATCGAGCTTCATAAGAGCATCAACGGTTTTATCCGTTGGCTGGACGATGTCCAGAACACGCTTATGAGTACGGATCTCATACTGATCGCGCGCGTCTTTGTTGACGTGCGGAGAGGTCAGTACGGTGAACCGCTCTTTGCGGGTAGGCAGAGGAATCGGACCACGCACCTGAGCACCAGTACGTTTCGCGGTTTCCACGATTTCCTGGGTTGATTGATCGATCAGGCGATGGTCAAAAGCCTTCAACCGAATACGGATTTGTTGGTTTTGCATTTTGACCTCAGATTCCAAGCTGCTATTCCCAACGGACGCACTACGCCCGTTAAAAGGAGGCGTGATTCTATAGACGCCTCCCCAGGGTGTCAACCCAATAAAAAAGCCCCCGCAAAGCGGGGGCTTTTTATGAATCAGACCAGCCGATTACTCGACGATCTTGGCAACCACGCCAGCACCAACGGTACGACCACCTTCGCGAATCGCGAAGCGCAGGCCGTCTTCCATGG
>NZ_CAMPHV010000071.1 GCF_946886105.1 uncultured Pseudomonas sp.
GCTGGCGCTAATCCAGGCTACGAAACTGGCTCTTGTAGCCCGGATGCAATCCGGGGACGGTGTAGCAGGCGCCAAAGCCCCCCGGATTTCATCCGGGCTACGGAATGGACGGAGTTGTAGACCCGTAGCCTGGATTAGCCTAGGCGTAATCCGGGAGACCGATTCCCCGGATTACGCTGGCGCTAATCCAGGCTACGAAACTGGCTCTTGTAGCCCGGATGCAATCCGGGAGCGGTGTTGCCGGCGCCAAAGCCCCCCGGATTTCATCCGGGCTACGGGATCGCGGCCTTGGTCGCGAGGCTCACCACTGGATATAAAACATACCCTTGGCCAGCAACACGATGCCGAGCATCTGCGCCAGTACGGCCCAATGCAGTTTGCGGTAGAGCGCCGGGGTCATGCGCCCGGAGCGCAGCAGCATGGCGACCAGACCGAAGCTGAGAAACACGCTGACCGCCAGCACTATCTTCAAACTCAGCAAGGTGGCGAAGCTGCTGGCGAAGGGCTCGCTCAACGCCTGGCGGTGATACCAGGCAAGGCCGATACCGGCGCCGTAAACCACAAGCACCACCCAATGCAGCACGGTACGCGTGCGTTTGCCGAGGGCCTGTTCCAGCTCGACCACCGCCCCGGCATCGAGCTGCGGCTTGACCTTGGCGAGGATGATCACCTCGAAGAACAGCGTGCCGATAAAGGCGATGGCGCCGAGCAGATGCAGCACGTGCAACAGCGAATAGCTCATAAGCGCCTCACACCGTGCGCGAGAAATTACCCTTCTGCGCCTTGCCGAGATAGGCATCGAACGCCATGGCCACGCTGCGCATCAGCAAATGCCCCTGCGGCAACAACACCAGCGCGTCGTCATGAATTTCCACCAGACGATCCGCCACATGCTCATCGAGTGCAGCCAGAGCGTCGGCGAAGTAATCCCTGAAGTCGATGCCGTGGCGCGCCTCGATTTTGCCGAAGTCGATCCGGCCGTGGCACATCAGGTCGCTGATCACTTCGCGGCGCAACAGGTCGTCGGCGTTCAGCCGGTAGCCGCGATGCACCGGCAGCAGGCCCTGATCGATGCGCGCGTAATACTGCGAGAGCTCCTTGACGCTCTGGCTGTAACTGTCGCCGACCTTGCCGATCGAAGACACGCCGAGGCCGATCAGGTCGCAATCGGCATGGGTGGAGTAGCCCTGAAAGTTGCGCTGCAGCGTGCCATTGGCGCGCGCCAACGCCAGCTCGTCGTCCGGCAGGGCGAAGTGGTCCATGCCGATATACACGTAGCCGGCGGCGGTCAGGCGCTCGATGGTCAGCTCCAGCAGCTCCAATTTGCGCTCCGGCGGCGGCATGTCCTCGCGGCGGATCAAGCGTTGCGCGCGCACCAGCTCCGGCAGGTGCGCATAGCTGTAGGCGGCGATGCGGTCCGGGCGCAGGGCGATGATCTTGCTCAGGGTGACGTCGAAACTGGCCACTGTTTGCAGCGGCAGGCCGTAGATCAGGTCGACGCTGGCCGACCTGAAGCGCGCCTCGCGCGCCGCGGCCACCAGGGCATAGACCTGCTCTTCGCTCTGCACGCGGTTGACCGCCGCCTGCACCTGCGGATCGAAGTCCTGCACGCCGAAACTCAGGCGGTTGAAACCCTGCGCACGCAGTTCATGAATGCGCTCGGGGCTGATGGTGCGCGGGTCGACCTCGATGGAAAACTCGTGCTCGTCGCTGTCGTCCATGTCGAACGCCTGGTGCAGACAGGCCATCAGATCGGCCAATTGTTCGCCTGTCAGGTAGGTCGGGGTGCCGCCGCCGAAGTGCAGTTGGGTCAGCTTGCGCGTGCCGTCGAACAGCGCCGCCTGCATGGCGATCTCGCGCTTGAGGTAATCCAGGTACTCGACCGCGCGGTGGGTCTTCTGGGTGATGATCTTGTTGCAGGCGCAGTAGTAACAGAGGCTCTTGCAGAACGGGATATGGATATACAGCGACAGCGGCTTGGGCGCGACGGCCTGATTGCTCGCCTCGGCTGCGCTCTGGTAGTCGTCCATCGCAAAGGCCTGATGGAACTGCGGCGCCGTCGGATAGGAGGTATAGCGCGGCCCGGGGCGATCGTATTTCTCGACCAGGGCACGATCAAAACTCAATGATTGGGCCATGTTCGACCACCTCTATAACGTGAAACGACCTCCCGAGAGGAAACAGCGCAAAGCACCGGATACGGGAGGTGATGAATAGACATCGCGTACCGGCGAACAGGGAAATACCCGCCCTACCCGCTGCGATAGCTGGAATATGCGGCGATTGTAAGACGCGGGTCCGAGCCCGGTACCTGATCGAGGTCAATCAAGATGCAGATGGTGCTCCGGGTTGAAATCCATCTAGCCACCTCCAGCGCCACACCGGCTTGCTTGCCATGTTGGAGCGTGGGAGCCATCAATCAGGACAGACCACAGAATGCCAAGCTCACCCAGATCAGTCCCCTCTCCACTCCGGGGAGAGGGTTAGGGTGAGGGGCAGCTCGCGCGCCCGCCAAAGCAATCTCGGACTGACGCCAATCAGCTCGCCATCAGTGATCACGCAGCTCGAAATGCGGAAACAGCTCGTAGGTTGGGCTGAGCTCCGCGAAGCCCAACGACGTACTGATCAAATCACTACCCACGCAACTCAAACCGCGGAAACAACTGCCCCAAACGCAACCAAAGCTCCCCCGCCTCATCCGGCGTCGCGGTCATGGGCAGATCCGCGTCGAGCATGCGCGCACTGCGTACCAGCTGCACGGCAAAGCGTTCGACGCCGAAGGCGTGTAAGCGCTGGCCGATGCGCCAGAGTTTTTCCACATCCAACAGGTGCCAATGCACGGTGGTACGGCATTCGTAATCCACGCCGCTGGCCAACAGGTGGTCCAGGCTGCGCCAGTTGGCTTTGCCGCTGCCGCTGACGCCGGTGATCAGCTCGGCATCTTCGGCCAGGGCCTTGATATCGAAACCGACCCAGTCCACCGCCTTCAGCGCCCAGGAAAAAGCCCAAGGTTTGATCCCGGCGCTGTGCAGGCCGATGCGATAACCCAACGCCCGCGCCTCGTCCATCGCCGGCACCAGGCCGCCTTGCAGGGTCGCCTCGCCGCCGCTGAACACCACCGCCTGCAATAAACCCTGACGACGGCGGAGAAATTCCAGAACCTGCGACCAGGGGATTTCCTGCTCGCCGCGGGCCGCTATCAGATCGGGGTTATGGCAGTAACGGCAACGCCAGGCGCAACCCTGGCAGAACAGCACACAGGCCAGCAGTCCCGGGTAATCCAGGGTGGTCAGGGGCACCATGCCCCCGACCCGTAACGCTCTGCTCACGCAACCCGCGCTCGCACCGCCGACTCGGTGAAGTGCTGGCGTTCGAGGTGCTCGGATTGCTTGCCGGGATTGAACGCGGTGACCGGACGGTGATAGCCCATCACGCGGGTCCAGACTTCGCAGCGTTGGCGTTGTTCTTGCGGCAATTGCTGTGCATTCATGGGGTTACTCCTTGTTGTGGGAAAACGGAAAAATCCGGGTGTGAACCTGTTGCCTGCGCCACTCTTTATGAGAGCGGCTTTTGTGGGAGGGGCTTCAGCCGCGATCCGCCGCATCACCGGCAGATCGCCAGCGATCAAGCGCAAGCCTTATCGCCGCAGCTTTGCTGTTTTTGCAGCAGCACCTCGTCGCATTTCGGGCAGAACTCGTGCTCGCCATCCAGGTAGCCATGCACCGGGCAGATCGAGAATGTCGGGGTGATCGTCAGGTACGGCAGACGGAAACGCCCCAGGGCATTGCGCACCAGCTGCTTGCAAGCCTCGGTCGAGGAAATTCGCTCGGCCATATACAGATGCAGCACGGTGCCGCCGGTGTATTTGCATTGCAGCTCGTCCTGCAGCTCCAGTGCCTCGAAGGGGTCGTCGGTGAAACCCACCGGCAACTGCGAAGAGTTGGTGTAGTAAGGCGCATCAACGGTGCCGGCCTGAAGAATGTCCGGGTAGCGCTTACGGTCTTCCTTGGCGAAGCGGTACGTGGTGCCCTCCGCCGGCGTCGCTTCGAGGTTGTACAGCTGCCCGGTTTCCTCCTGAAAGCGAACCAGGGTGGCACGCACATGGTCGAGCAGCAGAACCGCGAACTTACGCCCGTCAGCTGTGTGCAGCCCTTCCCGATCATCGCTGAAGTTACGCAGCATCTCGTGCAAACCGTTCAGGCCGATGGTGGAGAAGTGATTGCGCAGCGTGCCCAGGTAACGCTTGGTGTAGGGGTACAGACCGGCGTCCATATGGTGCTGGATCACCTTGCGTTTGACCTCCAGGCTTTCCATCGCCAATTCCATCAGATGATCGAGGCGCTTGAGCAAGCCAGTGGTGTCGCCTTTGTATAGATAGCCGAGACGCGCGCAGTTGATCGTCACCACGCCGAGGGAGCCGGTTTGCTCGGCCGAGCCGAACAAACCGCCGCCGCGTTTGAGCAGCTCGCGCACGTCCAGCTGCAAACGGCAGCACATCGAGCGCACCTGGTTGGGCTGCATGTCCGAATTGAGGAAGTTCTGGAAGTACGGCAGGCCATAGCGTGCCGTCATCTCGAACAGCAGGTCGGCGTTCTCGCTGTCCCAGGGGAAGTCGTGGGTGATGTTGTAGGTCGGGATCGGGAAGGTGAACACCCGCCCCATCGAATCGCCGGCCTGCATCACCTCGATATAGGCGCGGTTGATCAACTCCATCTCGGCCTGCAAGTCGCCATAGGCGAACGGCATTTCCTCGCCGCCGATATAGGGGATCTGCTCGCGCAAATCCTCCGGGCACACCCAGTCGAACGTCAGGTTGGTGAACGGCGTTTGCGTGCCCCAGCGTGATGGCACGTTGAGGTTGTAGATGAATTCCTGAATCGCCTGACGCACCTCGGCGAAACCCAGGTTGTCCTTGCGCACATAGGGCGCCAGGTAGGTATCGAAGGAGCTGAACGCCTGAGCGCCTGCCCATTCGTTCTGCAGCGTGCCGAGGAAATTGACCATCTGCCCCAGGGCGCTGGACAGGTGCTTGGGCGGCCCCGCCTCGACCCGCCCGGGAATACCGTTGAAGCCCTCGTTGAGTAGACTGCGCAGCGACCAACCGGCGCAGTAGCCGGCGAGCATATCCAGATCATGGATATGCAGATCGGCCTCGCGGTGCGCCTTGCCGATGGCCTCGCTGTACACCTCGTCCAGCCAATAGTTGGCGGTGACCTTGCCCGACACGTTGAGAATCAGCCCGCCGAGGGAATAGCCCTGGTTGGCGTTGGCGCGCACCCGCCAATCCTCGCGCGACAGGTATTCGTTCATCGACGCCGCCACATCAACCAACGCCTTGCGGTCGCGACGCAGGCGGCCATGTCGTTCGCGGTAAACGATATAGGCGCGCGCGGTCTGGTAGAAACCCGCCTCCATCAACACCCGCTCGACTCGATCTTGCACCTGCTCGACATCGACCTCGGTCGCATCCAGCAGACGCGCCAACACCGCATCGGCCAACTGCCCGGCCAAGGCCCGATTAAACTCCCCACAGGCCTCCCCAGCGGCGGCGATCGCCTGTTCGATCTTGCCGAGATCGAACGCCACTATGCTGCCGTCGCGCTTGCATAACCGCTGTGGGTGAAGGGCCGTCTTCGTGCTGAGCATTCCGCCTCCTGACACTACATATAGGTATTTACTTATCGACAAACACAAGATGCAGTGGAAGTTACGCGAGAAAAGCAGGTGCAAGATTGACCAGGATCAAGAACTGGGACGGCATGCGCCGGATGAACGTACAGGAGGCAGGAAGGCGATAGGCACTACGATCCAGCCGCGCCGTGCACCGCAAATCGCATTGGTGTCTATTTATAGTTAGCTAACCGCGTTCTGCTTAATTGGTTTTTGCACCGCGTACATCCGCAACATCGCTCCACTGCTTTCGGGTTTACAGGTCATCGAAAATTGCGTTTACTGAACGTCCGCCGCCACTATCGTGGCACGTTTAAATTGCGGTTAGTCAGTTGCATCGAGACATTAAATTTATTGCGCTTCGCCAGGTTAATCGCGTAACACGCTACAAGCGGGAAAGCGGTACTTTTAATTATGCGTACATCCGAGCGTCTAACAATTGGTTCAAATCGCTCACTGCGCTCGCTGGGACGGGCTAAAGCCCGCCCCTTAACCAAACGTTAGCAGGCACTCGCCATGATCTGGAAAATCGAGTTTGAGTCAGAATCCCTAATTCCACTCGAAACAGGCATGAAGCGTGGGTATATCATTGAACTCGCAGAAGAGCGCAATGACGGAAACGAATATGCTTACTTCGAGAAAGCCGCTATAGGGGCTCTGGGCGGCTTGAAAATGCATATCTATGCAGATGAGCACCCACCTCCTCATTTCCACGTAAAATATAATGGCGAGGAAAATAGTTTCCGCATTGATGACGCCAGTCCACTTTATCCAGATGGCGGCCTTAAAAAGTGGTTCAAAAATATAAAGAAATGGCATATGCAAAACAAAAGCGAGCTTATTTCTACTTGGAACTCAAAGAGGCCGGAAGGTTGTCCTGTTGGCCCTATCCGCGGCTAACTCCTCATTCTCTGGGGCTAAACTTTAGATAATTTTGAAAATTGGAGCAGTCATGTACGAAAACACAAATGAAGTTCTCAAAAAAATTAAAAATCACTTTGAAGATAAATTTGGGGAAACATTTGAATTTTCAAGGAGTCGCTGCGACAGCTTTGCATCATACAAATCAAATAGCTATTTCTTTGATGTAATGGCCGCATTCATTCAGGCTCGTGTGCAAGCAGACTTTTCGACTCCAATCGACAAGCGAATTGATGAAGTTTTGGCAAAAGAAAAAATAGAGAAAGGCAAACATTACAAGCTAACTTCCAAAATCGTATCAGCACCAATTCCAATTGAGTACTGTATTGAAGTAATTTAAAACCGCATTCGTGCATGCCTGCTAACAACTGGTTCAAACCGTTCGCTTCGCTCACTGGGACGGGCTAAAGCCCGCCCCTTAACCAAACGTTGAGGCTGTAGAAAAACCTCAAGGCTTATTCAAGAGCCTTGTCGTACACGAAATCTGGAGGAATTGAGCGAGATGAATACGTTAGATTTCAAGAGAGACGCTGGTTTTTGGCTAAAAAACGACCAGAATTCCAGCCGCAAAATTTGCCATTTAGTTTTTCTACAGCCTCGTTAGAGCTCTTTATGCAGACGCACCGAAGTCGTGAATCCGTAGCGTTGGAAATGCTTCAAAAACCTGAGCTATTCCCAAGCTTGCCGAAAAGAAGCGAATATGACCGTCTGATTTGCTTGTGGCGAATCCCTTCATTTGAACCACACTCTTCTTGGTCACTGTATCGAGAAAGAAAAACTAATGAGCATTTTGTTAGACGCCTAGAGCATGACCCACGTCGTGGCTTGCCTGCCAATATCTCCGATCCTCATGTATTCGGTTCCGAAGCACCTATTCCTGCCGAACTGGCGACTCAGATTGTTGAGCAATTCGAAGGTCTAACTGTCCCAATGTTTCGCCGCCCTGCCTGGGTTGGCATGGACGGAGTGTCATTTGGCGCCCACATCGGGAATTTTTGGCAAAGCACTACCGTGAACTGGTGGTCATCCTTCAGCCCAGAGTGGAAACCCCTGAACGAATTATTTCATGAGACCGTAGTTCAGTTAGATTCTCTGCTTCCCGCGAGTACGCTACGTGAAATCGAGCTCTAACAACTCGGTCAAGCGGACGCCCAAAGCCTGCGGCTTTTGGTTCCCTTCGCTGCGCTTCGGCGCCGCTTACCTCAAGCGTTGAGGCTGTAGAAAAACCTCAAGGCTTATTCAAGAGCCTTGTCGTACGCAAAATCTGGAGGAATTGAGCGAGATGAATGCGTTAGATTTTAAGAGAGGCGCTGGTTTTTGGCTAAAAAATAGCCTGAATCCCAACCGCAAAATTTGCCATTTGGTTTTTCTACAGCCTCGTTAGGTATCACATGGAATCGTGGCCCCCCTTAATTTTCCGATTATCCATTTCACTGGCTTACGCATCTATCTCTCCAATCAGCAATTTGCTCGGTGGTGGAATCATGATGTTCGGCATACTTGTAAGCATTCCTTTTCTGCCTGTCGCATGGATAGCTGGTATGTTTTTTGTGCAAACATTTGGCTCCGAAACTGCATATTTACCAGGTGCATTTTTTGCAATTTTTATTCAATCCTTTCCACTCGCATGTTGGCTTGCCAGCAGTAGAAAGCCCGAGTTAAATACTTAACTAGTGGTTCAAATCGTTCGCTTCGCTCACTCGGTACGGGCTAAAGCCCGCCCCTTAACCAAACGCTAGGGGCTAAGGAATAATATGCCAATTGAAAAACTAGAAATATCTGGATTTAGAGGATTCAGTCAAAAGCAAAGCTTGGAGTTCTCCATTCCAAATAAACAACCCGGAAGTGGTTTAACAATTATTACGGGAGCAAACAATTCCGGGAAATCCTCTATTATTGAATGTCTAAAAGCTAGAGGCGGCTATCAATCACCAAGTTTCACAGTTGGCGCGAGAAATTCTTCAGTAGATTTCGTTGAAATAAAATATTTTATTGATAGCAAAGAGGAATCTGTATCCTCTTTGAAAAAAGGTAGTAGCGAAACAAAAAAGGATAAAGTAAACCAGAGCTTCCATATTTTCGTTCTGCCTTCTCGTAGGGCATTCAATCCATTCTTCGGTAAGGGAAGCCACTCAAGAGAAGACTATCTTAATAATAGCCAACTCTCTGCACAGAGAAGCTCAATGCTGGATAGCTTTCAATATCGCTTATTCAACATCCTCGAAAACCAAGAAGCTTTCAATAAAATACTTCACAGAGTATTAACTTTTAAACCGGAATGGGCTATTGACCAGTCCGATCAAGGTCAATATTTCCTGAAGTTCTACAGTGGTGATTTTTCACATACTAGTGACGGCATGGGAGAAGGTGTTGTTAGCATTTTTGCCATAGTTGACTCACTATACGACTCTAAGCCGGGTGATGTGATTGTTATCGATGAACCAGAATTGTCTCTGCATCCAGCACTTCAAAAACGAGTTTTTGAAGTGCTGAAGGACTTCTCTAAGGATAGACAAATAGTCATCTCGACACATTCGCCTTATTTCGTAGATGTACCGTCAATCGTCAATGGCTCGAATCTAGTTAGAGTTGTCAATTCAGGTAAAGGAACCGAAATCTTTCAGCTTTCAGCTGATGCCAGAGGAGTGCTTGAGAAATTATCGAAGGGTAATCTTTATAATCCTCATACATTTGGTCTTGATGCTAGAGAGTTATTCTTTCAAGAGGATGGCATTGTAGTTGTGGAAGGCCAGGAAGATGTTTTGCTATTCCCAGACATTGCAAGCCAGTTAAAAACGACTATATCCGCCTCCTTCTTTGGTTGGGGTGCTGGCGGCGCATCAAATATTGGTCATATTTGTTTCTTTCTTAAAAATCTCGGGTTTAAAAAAGTGGCAGCAATACTCGACGGAGATAAAGCGGAAGAAATACCTGAGTTAGAAAGCAATTTCCCTGACTACCATTTTGTACACATTTGTGCAGAAGACATCCGCACAAAAAAGGCAAGGAAAGCAACAGAGGCAGTGGATGGATTGCTAGATGATAAGCGAATAATTAAGGATGAGTATAAAGAGCATACATCGCAACTTCTTGAAGAGCTTAATCAATACATGGATAGCCCCTAACAACTGGTATATGGACTCTCCCCACAAGTAGTGAGCAAAGCTTTTCTTTTGCACTTGTCGTCAGCGCGGTTGCATTCGTATATCCGGTCTTGTCTTGGGCTTTTTGCCCTGGCCATTCTCTAGTTCGCGCAGCGGGGGCCAAGCGTTCAATCGATCACGATCGATCAGTATTGTTATCGGCCTTGTTCCGCTGCAGGACTCGCCTGTTCGACAGTGCTGCTGCTCACCACAACCACCAGAAAACCATCACACCTTACTGATACCTCCGCCGTCAGGCGGGCCTTACGCTTTGCCAGTCACCGCTAAAACGGCGCCACAGGTCTCATCACCCACTCGACCGACTCGGCCTGCTCCTGTATATATCGCTGGAACGCCTCCCGGTTCAGTCGCTTGCGCTGAATCACCTGGCCGGAACGGACACTCTCGGCAACCTGGTAAACGGACTTGGCCAAATCGACGGCAATACGTTTCATAACGGCTCTCCCAACGTTCAGTCACCCCAGTTCTTGGTATAGAACGGTGGCGCGGGGAGAGTCCATTACAGCATTCAAACCGTTCGCTGCGCTCACTGGGACGAGCTAAAGTCCGCTCCTTAACCAAACCTTAGGCCGCTCATGTACCGACTCGGGCACTTGATAAACGGCGAATGGGCAGCTCACTCGCACCCCGCCATATTTAAATGCAAGGACCGCATCATCGCAGGGGTTCCCGGCAGTGATCCGGTGGTCTTTGAGCGCATGATTGAGTGCTTGGAGGCCCCGTATTACTTGCTCTATGTGCTCCACACTCCACGCGGAGAGGCTCAACCTGGTCGGTATCAAAGCCCCGCTTTGTCCGCCTCGGATATTAAAAAATTTCTAGTTCAGTTTGGCCCATTCCTTTCAGCTGATGCCCGTTTTGATCTTTGGGTTCACTCCCCAGCGGACAATGGCACAGTTGTTTGGGATCGCCATGACCTGCTATTCGCTTATGGGCCGCTAGAGCAGTTCTCTACCACACTACGATCTCTTGGCTTCACCAACGGCTGCCCGTCGGTTCCCACACCGCACGAGCATCACTATCGAGCGGAGTTTGATCACCTTGCAAAGGTCTTAGTCACGACATTTGACTGGTCTTACTCGCCTCTTCGGCCAGAGGATGAACAGTGAGCCAGCGGTCTAACAACTGGGAATATTTGTACACACCAGACCAAGAGTACAACTACCAGCGCACAGATACCTGCCAAAATCAGTCACTAAAATCGATAACAATAAATGCCAGATGGAAAAATAACGCATGAAAACTGCTATAGGGATCTTGATAACCCTGATTCTTACAGGCTGTTCGGAGTACAGCGCTGAAATAATCAATTATGGTATAGCTATGCTCAATAAACATCGGAAGAAGGTTCTTGAGATCGACAGATCGCCAATGGATCAATGGCACCAACGTATGTACTCATCTGAGATGGGCGCAGAAAAATTCAACGACTTTATTCGCAGACAATACTGGTTTGCTTACCCAGGCTTACTACGTCTAGCCTTGGAACTTGAATTTGGCGAGGCATATGAGGCCTTTGCCGATGCGCGCGACGGCGTCTAACAGCGTATGTGGACTCTTCTCCCCATAAGTAGTGAATAGCGCTTTTCATCTACCACAGTCACCACTGCGGCTACATTCTTATATCCGGCCTTATCTTGGGCGTTCTGAGGTTCGTGCAGCGGGACCAAACGCGCTGCGCGTTGCTAAGCTGGACGTTGTCGTCGCAGTGTCGATTTACTGTGGGCCCATTCGACTATTGATGTACAGGTAGCGGCCATCGCAGTAGTCAGCCGGAAATCCGGCTTCACCATAGCTGCTAACCTGTTGATCAATAAGGCAAGTTAACCGAAATCAAGGGGACTGTTATGTCAGGTGAAACAGGTACGGCTCGCTTACACCGGGTGCTGCGGGCGCCAGCCGAGCGGATTTATAAAGCGTTTACGGACAAAAGCGCGTTAGAGCGCTGGCTCCCTCCGTATGGGTTTACGGGGACGGTCCACGAGATTGATGTTCGCGTGGGTGGCGGCTACAGGATGTCTTTCACCAACTTCGGTAGCGGAAGCAGTCATTCATTCAGGGTCGAATTTACAGAGTTGGTAGCCAATAAACGTATTCGGCACACGGATCGTTTTGATGACGAAAACCTTCCGGGTGAAATGCTCGTTTCGATCGACCTGCAAACGGTGTGCTGTGGAACGGATATCAATATTGTTCAAGAGGGGATTCCCTCGGTCATTCCAGTCGAAATGTGCTACCTGGGATGGCAAGAATCACTCGAGCAGCTTGCCAGGCTCGTTGAGGCAGATATTCCTGACAATGGGTGAGAGAAAACCGAGTAGCAACCTAGCCTAATAAAGTAGGGCCGGCGAGTGTCGTCGCTGCGGTCCGTTGAACGACCTTTGCCGGAGAAATTTATGCCTGGATGCAAGAAGTGTAAGCTCGAAATCGCCCCGACTTTGTTCTATCGGCACCTGTCGAAATGTGCCCCAGAGAGCATCGCGGAGCTCCCGCAGCATGCGCGGCATTGGGCCCCGCACGAATTCGTCAAAAGGGGCTACTTCAATCCGTTCCCGGGACTACCGGATCCGCACCAACAGAAAAAGGACGTTATCTGGGAGGCCCTCGGAGAGCCCTGGATTCGCAAGAAAGTCGATACGGAGCTTGCGAGTATTCTTTCATCGACCCACAAGTTGCAAAACTTCGAACACGTTGGCTTCAAGACCCGCATAACCATCTCAAAGGATGTGATCCAACCTTGTGTCTACTATCGCAAGATGAGCCAAGGAGAGTGGGATGCGGTCAGGAACTTGCCTAATCCATTCCAGGGCACCTTCAACCATATCAATACCGACCATTATCGGTACTGGATGTCATCTTCCCTGCGCAAAGTTACCGCCTTCGGCAACGCGAACGCTGCGGATGCCGAAGGCATAATCGTGAAAATCACCTTCAGCCAGGACCCGATCAATGTGTTCCGTGCCCGACTCGCGGCCCACCAGAAGCCTGGCGTCCAGGCGGACGCCAGCAAGGTGGCCGTCCACCGGGAAGGCTTTGCCGAGATCGGCAACATGAGCACGGATACCGATCTGGCAGAGGTGCTCGTGCCAACCAGGTTGCACCACAACCTGGGTTTCACCAGCACGCAGGCGGTCGAGTTGAATGGGATCAAGCAGGCATTTGAAAGCCTGTGATTGCGCGGCTGTGGATGAGGGACCGGCTAATCCTTGGTCGCCCTACTCCGATTACGCCGAATGCACTCCCCGCGAATCCTCTGGCGCCTGGTCTCGCTCGTTCATGCCGTAATCCCGAATAACAGTAGCGACGCGCAGTCGGTAGTCGGTAAAGATCACCTGCCGCCCGGCCTGCTGGGTCGAGCGGTGAGGTTCGAAGTTGCGCCATAGCTTTACGGCCTCTTCATCCCGCCAGAACGACAGTGAAAGGATTTTTCCTGGATTGGTGAGGCTTTCGAAACGTTCTATCGAGAGAAAGCCGTCGATCTGTTCCAGGTGCGGGCGTAGCGCGCTTGCGGCGTCGAAGTAGTCCTGTCGGCGCTGCCCATGGGGCAGCACCTCGAAAATCACCGCGATCATGCCAGGCCTCCCAACGGCAGAGCTGGTATGCCGAGCGTGCCCTCCACCACCTCGACGAAGCTTCGTTCCTCCTTGAGGATGAACCGCAGCTCCTGGGCCATGGTGAAGTTCCGGCGTCCGTCCGGGTCGGACTTCAAGCGGGCGCGGTAGGCCTCGTAAGCCGCCAGACTGTCGAACGCGATCAGCCCCCAGGCGACATTGTTGGTCCCCTCGTGAGGCAGGAAGTAGCCCAACAGATGGCCGCCACATTTGGGAATGATGCGCCCCCAGTTTTCCGCGTACTGCTTGAACGCATCGCGCTGGAAAGGATCGATTTCATAACGGATAACGCAGGTGATGCCCATGTGCTGCTCCTTTGAACGGGTGTGGAGGCACGTTAGCGCTTTGCCGGCCATCGGCGGTTCGACTAGGATCGAACCATGAGTGAAGGTCCTAACATCGTGCGCATTGCGGCGCTTATCGGCGATAACGCTCGGGCGGAGGTGCTTTCCGCTCTGATGGCGGGCGGCGCGCTGACCGCTACCGAGCTGGCGGATATGGCCGGCGTCACCAAGCAAACCATCAGTTTCCACCTCGGCAAGTTGCTGGAGGCCGGGCTGCTCGAGGTCGAGCCGCAGGGCCGACACCGTTACTTCCGGCTTGCCGGCCAGGAAGTCGCGCAGGTGTTGGAATCCTTGATGGGCATGGCGGTGCAAAGCGAAAGCGCTCGCCCGCGAACCGGCCCGCGCGACCCGGCCCTGCGCAAGGCGCGGGTCTGTTACGACCATCTCGCCGGCGAATTGGGCGTGCTGGCGTACGAGGAAATGCTGCGCCAGGGCGTGTTCGAAATACGCCAGGAAGGGCCATGGCTCACTCAGCACGGTCGCCTCTGGTTTCGCCATTTAGGCATAGACACGGACGCGCTTGCTTGTGCCAAGCGCTCGTTCTGCAGGGCCTGTCTCGATTGGAGCGAGCGCCGGCATCACCTGGCAGGCGCGCTCGGCGCTGCATTGCTGACACGCATCCAGGAACTCGGCTGGGCGAAACGGGCAAGGGATTCCCGCGTTATCGTCTTCAGCGATCGGGGCGAGGCGTCGCTGTTGGCGATGCTCAGCTCGCGGGGTGTTGCATCCGAGCGTGGCCAACAAAGCGCCGCAAACGACGCCCCTGTCACCGAACTATTTCTCCAGCGTCGCGAGGCGCATTCGGGGGGCGATTCGCAATGACGCAAAGTGCGGCAAAATCTCAGATCGAAGCCAAGCTGCTGCGTCCGGCCAAGCCGGGCAGCGACGCGCCGTGGGCATTCGTCGTGTTGCCCAAGAGCGCGAGCGAAAAGCTGCCGCGACGCGGCCGGACGACGGTGGAAGGCACTCTCAACGGTCATGCCTTCCAGGCTACGCTCGAACCGGACGGGCAATTGAGCCATTGGCTACCGGTGAGCAAAGCGCTACTCGACACCGCCGGCGTCAACGTTGGCGATAGGGTCACGCTCGAGATCATGCCCGTGGAGCAAGAGCCCGAACCTGAGATCCCAGCAGACCTGCAACAAGCCCTGGCGGCGGCTCCCGAAGCGCGAGCCGTGTGGGACGACACGACCACCATCGCGCGCCTCGACTGGATCCATTGGATCACCTCGGCCAAGCAGGCCAAGACGCGGGCGCAGCGGATCAGCAATGCCTGCGACATGCTCGCTTCCGGGAAGCGGCGGGTTTGCTGTTTCGATCCATCCGGCTACTACAGCAAGGCCCTCAGCGCGCCCAAAGCGGCGGATTAGGCCTGACGCAAAGTAGGTTGCGCCGTGCGCACCGAAGAACTGCGTCAAGGCCGGTGCGCGCGGCGCACCCTACGGTCGGCCCTGACCATTCGGCGGTTCTGATCGAGACCAAGCGCTCAAGCGCGCGCAACTCTGCCCATAGCAGCCTAGGCTTGGGTTATCGCAGTTGGATTTCGCCTATGAATAGCAGCGACCAGTCCCCAGCACCGGTTTTTGTGCGGCGCCCGCAGTTCTGGCAAGTGGCCAAGCGTTGTTGCCAGATTGCGGGCACGGTGGATGTGGCGTTTTTCTTCATTTTCTATGCCTTCGGCTCACCGATCCTCGCGTGGGTCAACGTCATCAGTGTTTCCATGTACATCCTCGCCTACCAGGCGTTGGCCAGGCGGCGCAATCGCCTGGCGATTGTGCTGATCTGGACGGAGGTGATCGTCCACGCGACCTTGGGCACGCTGCTGATCGGCTGGGACAGTGGCTTTCATTACTACCTACTGATGTTCATTCCGGCGATGTTTCTCAGCATGCCGCTGCGCACCGCCCTTGCGGCATTGATTTTTTTGTGGGGTTTTTACGTGTTGCTGGATGTGGCGATGTGGACTGTCGAGCCGCTGCAGCCGATTTCCCGCAGTGCCTTGCTGGCGGTGCACCTGTTCAATCTGAGCGTGGTATTCGCCATGTTCAGTTACCTGTCGTTCTTCTACCTGAAGATCGTCAATTCGGCGCAGCGCAAGCTGCGGCATATGGCGGCCACCGACCCGCTGACTGGGTTGTTCAACCGCCGGCATATGATCGAGCTGGCCGAGAGGGAGTTGGCGCGCTTCCAGCGCAGCCAGCATCCGATTGGGGTGCTATTGCTGGATATCGATCACTTCAAGGCGATCAACGACAGCCATGGCCATGACATTGGCGACAAGGTGTTGGTGGAAGTGGCGAACGGCATCAAGTCGGAGCTACGAAGCCAGGACCTGATCGCACGCTGGGGCGGCGAGGAGTTTTTGGCCGTACTCCCGGATACCGATCTGGAGCAGGCACGCTCGAGTGCCGAGCGGGTCAGACAGGCGCTGATGCGACAGCAATGGTGTTTCGGCGGCAAGCCCGTCGCCGTCACCATCAGTGTGGGTGTCAGCGAGTTTCAGGATGGCGACGAGTTGAAAAGCGCGATCAACCGGGCCGATAAGGCGCTGTACCGCTGCAAGGACAACGGCCGCAACCGGGTCGAGGTGTGCCGCGGTACCGAGCAAAACGTTTGAACGGTTAGCGTCTTGCAACATCCCGGCATTTTTCCGCGAACGCCCCCCGGCGCCGCCAACCTCTGACAACCTCGCGACCATCGACGATTGTCCTGCGGTCGTTCATCATCGATAACGGCCGGCAAATCGCCCACGCGCCCAACCCTGATCGACACGGATTGACGACCATGCCCCCGAAAAACATTTTCCTTCGCTATCTGAAGCAGCTGTGCGCGCTGATCGACAAGATCGAGGCGCATGCGGGTGAAGAGCTGGGTTCCGCCGCCTTATCGGAGGATATGTTCCCGCTCTTGAGCCAAGCGCGTATCGCCGCAAACTTCTCGCTCAGGGCGTGTTGCCCGTTGGCCGGCACCGAGGTGTTGTCGTTCGATAACGGCGAGGTGAGCTTTGCCGGATTGAAGAAGCAGCTCAACCAAACCATCGATTACCTGCAGGCGTTGGATATCCCGAATGCCGATGGCGGCGCCGCTGAAGTCCGCGAGAACGCGGGCTTCGCCAAAATCGCCATGCCGGTCGACGACTATGTTCACTCGCTCGCCCTACCGAACTTCTTTTTCCATATCAGCATGGTTTACGCCATTGCCAGAAGCCGCGGGGTGCCGGTCAGCAAAGGCGATTACGATGGCTACCACAGTTATCCGCAGGATTTTTCGTTCGTGCTGGAAAAATAACCACCCTGCCCTTCGCTACAACGAGGACGTTCGCAATGGCTGAAGTCATAGGTATCGATCACATCTACATCACGGTCTCCGACCTGGCCCGGTCGGAGTTTTTTTATGATCGGGTTCTACTGGGCGCGCTGGAATTCCGTAAAAACAGCTTCACCCTGGCTGGCGATCCCCATATCCAGTACTTCAACAAGCTCTTTGGCGTGGTGTTGCGCCCGGCTCGTTCCAAAGCGGAGCACGACCCCTACTCGCCTGGCTTGCATCACCTGTGCCTGCGCGTCGAATCGGCGGCCGACGTCCAGGCGGTCGCCGAGCAGCTGCGCAGCCAGGGCATAGCGGCCAGCGATGCCAGGCGCTACCCGGAATACGCCGAGGATTACAGCGCGACCTTCTTTTCGGACCCCGATGGCATCCGTCTGGAAGTGACCAACTATCGCCAGGAGCGGCGTGAGCGCCATGACAACTGGAACTAGCAGGCCGTTGAAAAAGGCTATGTACCAGCCATGTGTTGAGTCGCCCCGAACCGCTATGCGGTGCA
>NZ_CAMPHV010000072.1 GCF_946886105.1 uncultured Pseudomonas sp.
ATGTTACAGGGCGGGTTACAGGGCGGGTCAGGGCGTGCCAGCGAGGCGGACGAGGCGGTCGACTTCCAACTGGATTACTGCGACAGCCGCGGGCAATTGCTGGTTGCGTTGAACGAGTGGCTGGCGCGCCATGACCCGGATGCGATCATCGGCTGGAACCTGGTGCAGTTCGACCTGCGCGTGTTGCACGAGCATGCGCGGCGCCTGGCGATACCGCTGCGCCTGGGCCGTGGCGGCGACGAGATGCAATGGCGCGAGCACGGCAGCCGCAGCAACCATTATTTCGCCGCGGCCGCCGGGCGCTTGCTGATCGACGGCATCGAGGCGCTGCGTTCGGCGACCTGGAGTTTTTCCTCGTTCAGCCTGGAGAACGTCGCGCAAACCCTGCTCGGCGAAGGCAAATCCATCGATAACCCGTACCAGCGCATGGCCGAGATCGATCGCATGTTCGCCGAGGACAAGCCCGCCCTGGCGCGCTACAACCTCAAGGACTGCGAGCTGGTCACGCGGATTTTCGCCAAGACCGAACTGCTGACCTTCCTGCTCGAACGCGCCACCGTTACCGGCCTGCCCGCGGATCGCAGCGGCGGCTCGGTCGCGGCCTTCACCCACCTGTATATGCCGCTGATGCATCGCCAGGGCTTTGTCGCGCCCAACCTCGGTGAACGCCTGCCTGAAACCAGCCCCGGCGGTTTCGTCATGGACTCACGGCCGGGTCTGTACGACTCGGTGCTGGTGCTGGACTATAAGAGCCTGTACCCGTCGATCATCCGCAGCTTTCTGATCGACCCGGTGGGCTTGGTGGAGGGCTTGCGTCAGCCCAGCGACGAGGATTCGGTGGCGGGCTTTCGCGGCGCGCGTTTCTCGCGCACCCGGCATTGCCTGCCGGCCATCGTCGAAAGCGTCTGGCAGGGCCGGGAAACCGCCAAGCGCGAGCGCAACGCGCCGCTGTCCCAGGCGCTGAAGATCATCATGAACGCCTTCTACGGCGTGCTGGGTTCCAGCGGTTGCCGTTTTTTCGATCCGCGCCTGGCGTCCTCGATCACCCTGCGCGGCCACCAGATCATGCGCCGGACCCGCGAGCTGATCGAAGCCGAAGGCTATGAAGTGATCTACGGCGACACCGATTCCACCTTCGTCTGGCTCGGCCGTGCCCATGGCGAGGACGAGGCCACACGCATCGGCCAGGCGCTGGTGCGGCGGGTCAATCAGTGGTGGCGTGAGCACTTGCAGGAGGAATTCGGTTTGCGCAGCGCGCTCGAGCTGCAGTTCGAAACCCACTTCGAGCGCTTTCTGATGCCGACCATTCGCGGTGCCGAGGAGGGCAGCAAGAAGCGCTATGCCGGGCTGGTCAAGCGTGCCGATGGCTCGGCGGAAATGGTCTACAAGGGCCTGGAAACCGTGCGTAGCGACTGGTCGCCGCTGGCCCAGCAGTTCCAGCGCGAGCTCTACCTGCGCATCTTCAATCGGCAGCCCTATCAGGACTATGTGCGCGACTACGTGCGCCGCACCCTGGCCGGCGAACTCGATGAATTATTGATTTATCGCAAGCGCTTGCGCCGCAAACTCGACGATTATCAGCGCAATGTACCGCCGCATGTGCGGGCGGCGCGCATGGCCGATGAATACAACGACCGCCAGGGCCGTCCACGCCAGTACCAGAGCGGCGGCTGGATCAGCTACGTGATCACCCTGGCCGGCCCCGAGCCCCTGGAAACCCGCGTCGGTACGATCGACTACGACCATTATCTAATGCGCCAGTTGAAGCCGGTGGCCGATGCCATACTGCCGTTTGTCCAGGACGATTTCACCACCCTGGTGGGCGGTCAGCTAGGACTGTTCTGAGTTTCGTCGTGTGCCGGGCCGCTGCGAATAATTTTTACCTATCCTTTTGGCGCAGCCGTTCGGAGATTTTCGGGAGTGGGTATGCGGGTAATGATCGTAGATGACGATCCGTGGATAGCCGACCTGTTGAAACAGCTGGTTTTGAGCCTGCGCCCGAGCGCGCACATCGACTGTTTCGGCAATGTGCGCAGTGCGGCACAGGCCTGGCAAAGCAACCCGTATCGCTTGGTGCTGGCCGATTGGAATCTACCCGACGACTCCGGCCTCAGCCTGTTGCAGACGATTCGCAAGAGCGACCAGCAAACGCCGCTGGTGATGATTACCGGGCGTGCCGACCGGGATAGCGTATTGGCGATCAGGCCGTTGGCGATCAGTGCCTATATAACCAAACCGTTCGAGGTTCCCCAGGTGCTGGCCGTGCTCGAGCGTTTGCTGCCGCCCGCGGAGTCCCGCGAGGCCGATGCGCCGGTGCAAACGGAGCTGCGCGCGTATTTGTGCGGGCTTGGCGCGGCCGATCTCGATCTGCCGCTATTGGGCGACGTCAAAGACAAATTGCAGCAGGTTTGCCAGGGCGTGCCCCTGGATTTCAAGGTCCTGGCCCACGAGTGGCAGCACAATCCCGCGCTCTGCGCCTATCTGATTTCTGCGGCCAACAGCCCGGCCTATCTGAGTACCGGCAAGCCTTGTACCGGTTTGAACGAAGCGCTCAAGCGCCTGGGCGGGCGCACCAGCATGAACCTGGCGATCAGCCTGGCGTTGAGGCAAACCAGCAGCGAAAGCAATGACCCCGTGCTCTCGGCCCAGCTGCGCGTTCATCTCGACGCGTCCGAGCGTTTGGCCGAGCAAGTCGTCGATCTGGCCCGCCAGTGCGGGCTCGAGCCTGCCTCGCTGCAGGTCGCAGCGTTGCTGCACCGCATGGGTGAACTGTGCGTGCTGTACCAGGCGCAGGAATGGGCGAAGCAGGCTAACGGGAACGGCGATAGCGTCGATGAGCACAGCCTCAGGCAGGCCATGAACGACTTCGCCAAAGCCTTTGCCATCGAATTGAAGGCGCGCTGGGGGCTGCCGATGGCCCTGCGCGAATTGATCGGCGCGGCCTATCTATTGCCTCAGGCCCAGGTGCGCCGCGAACAGGTGCTGATGCGCCTGGCCTCGGCGCTCTGCAATAACGAGCCGGCAGCGGATATAGCGCGGCTGAAAAGACTGGCCGGTTTAGGTTAGCCGACAGCGCCGTAAAGCTGGTCTAGGCTGTCGAATACACAGGTTGCGGCAATATAGGCAGCTACGGAATGCGCGAACAAAACTTCGGGTCGGACCCGGTGATCCTGATCGTCGACGATCAGTCGGCCGATGTCAGGATATTGAGCGAGGCGGTGCGCGACCTGGCGCACGTGCATTTCGCCAGTACGGGGAAAATGGCCCTGGAGATGGCGCGCTTCTGTCGGCCCGATGTGGTGCTGCTGGATATCCAGATGCCCGGAATGGACGGCTTTGAAGTCTGTCGGGCGATGAAATCCGATCCCAAACTGTGCGACGCGGCGATTATCTTCGTCACCTCCCATGCCCAGACCGACAACGAACTGCGCGCCCTGGAATACGGCGGCATCGATTTGATTCAGAAGCCCCTGAATGCAGCCGTCGCCCGCGCCCATGTCAAAGCGCATCTGAAATTGCGCGCCGAGGCGAAGAAGCTCGCCAATTACGATGCCCTGACCGGCTTGCCCAACCGCATCCTCCTGCAGGATCGCGCCGAGCAGGCATTGCAAAAAGCCCGGCGCAACCAGGGCAGCAGGGTCGCCATGCTGTTGCTCGACCTGGATAACTTCAAAGGCATCAACGATTCGATCGGCCACAGCGTCGGCGATGCGGTGCTCAAGGAAGTCGCCAAGCGCCTGGCCCGTTCTTCGCGCAGCCTCGATACCGTCAGTCGGCAGGGTGGCGACGAATTCATCATCCTGCTGCCGGACATCCACGGCTTCGAGACCATCGGCGACTACGCCAAACGCCTGCTCGTCAGCATCGCCAGCCCGATCTCCGTGCAAGCCAACCGCTACGACCTCTCCGCGAGCATCGGCATCAGTATTTTTCCCGACGACAGCGAAGACCTGGAGTCCCTCTACCGCCATGCCGATTCGGCGATGTATCAAGCCAAGCTCGAGGGCCGTAACCGCTACCGCTTCTTTTCCCCGAGCATCGAAAGCAGCACTCGGGCGCGTCACCTGCTGGAGCGGCATATGCGCCATGCCCTGGAGCAGGGGGTGTTCGAGGTGTTCTACCAGGCCAAATACGACGCCAAACGCTGCCGCGTATCTGGGATCGAGGCGTTGATCCGCTGGCGCAACAGTGAGGGGGTGTTGGTTTCCCCCGCGGATTTCATCCCCCTGGCGGAAGAAACCGGGCTTATCGTACCGATTGGCAAGATGGTTCTGCTGCAGGCCTGTAAGGACGCGCAGCAACTGTCCGAACGGGGCTGGCCGCTGTGCGTCAGCGTGAATATCTCGGCCGTGCAGTTTCGCGAAGAGTCCTTTCTCCAGGTGGTGCAGGAGATTCTGCAGGAGTCGGGCTTACCGGCATCGCTACTGGAGCTGGAAATCACCGAAGGCGTTCTGGCGAAGGACATCGGCCAGGCCAGCGAGGTCCTGCTGGAGCTCAAAGCGCTGGGCGTGCGCGTGGCGATCGACGATTTCGGCACCGGCTATTCGAGCCTGATGTACCTGAAAAAACTGCCGATCGACGTGCTGAAGATCGACAAGAGCTTTGTCCAGGACATGCTGGCCGACAGCAGCGACGCGGCCATCGTCGAGGCGATCATTCGCTTGGGGCAGGCCATGAGCCTGGAGCTGGTCGCCGAAGGGGTCGAAACCCAGCAACAGGCCGCAAAACTTCTCGAGCTGGGCTGTTCGATCATGCAGGGTTACTTGTATTGTCGACCGGTTCCATTTGCCCAGCTGTGCCTGTATCTCGATGCCGATCAGAGCAGCGGATCGGGAGGGGGAGATGAGTCTTGAACGTTGTCGCACAAGCACGCCCCACTGGGGAGCGGGGATCAGGTGAAGTACTTCCGTCAGTTGTTGTCTCCACGCACCAGTATTGTCCTTGCGCTGCTTATCGGCACCGCCGCGACGGTTATCGGCGCGGTGCTGCTCGATCGTCACAACCACCAGCAGGCTGAGCTGGCGCTGGTCAACGCGACGAAAAAAATGGCCGATGCGGTGGAAACCCGCCTCCGGCTCTATCAATACGGTTTGCGTGGCGCCCGCGGGGTCGTCGTGACCAGCGGCGAACAAGGTATTACCCGGGAACTCTTCCACCGCTACAGCTTGAGCCGCGATATTGCCGCCGAATTTCCCGGTGCTCGCGGTTTCGGTTTTATCCGGCGTGTTCCAAAGCTCGACGAGGCACGCTTCCTCGAGCAGGCGAGGGCGGACGGCAAGGCCAATTTTGCGATCAGGCAGCTGACTCCGCACGACGATGAGCGTTTCGTAATCCAGTACATCGAGCCGGTCGCCGGCAATGCTCCGGCCCTGGGCCTGGATATCGGCTCCGAGAAAGCCCGACGCCAGGCGGCGCTGGACTCCATACGCAGCGGCCAGGTGCGCCTGACCGCCCCCATCACGCTGGTGCAGGCGGGCAAACCGCGGCAGTCGTTTCTGATCCTGATGCCGATCTACCGCGGCGCGACTACGCCGGCGACGGTGGCCGAGCGCGAAGCGCAGGCATTCGGCTGGAGCTTTGCTCCGCTGCTGACCGAGGAGGTATTGCGCGGGCTGGAGTTGGATCCGACGCAACTGCATCTCAGGCTGCGCGACGTTACGGATCGGCAGGAGATGTTTTATCAAAGTGCCGAGAGCCTCCCCGCACCGCCGGTGATCTTGACCCATACAGTCGAGCGCGACGTGTATGGTCGGCGCTGGCAGGTCGAGCTGGAGGCCTATCCGGCCTATATCAAGAAGCTCCAGCAAACCTCGCCGAGCTTCGTGATGGCGGTTGGTAGTTTGCTGACCCTCCTGCTGACGGCCCTGATCGGCGTCCTCAGCATCAGCAGGCGGCGCCAATTGCAGGTGTTGGCCGGGCAGATGCGGCTGGCGGCGATCGTCGAAAGCTCGACCGATGGGATCATCGGTAAATCCTTGGACGGCAAGGTGACCAGTTGGAACCGGGGCGCCGCCGAACTCTTCGGTTACAGCGCCGAGGAGGCGATTGGACGCCCGCTGCTCGAGTTGATAGTGCCCGCCGACTGCGAGGCGGAAGAAACCGAGATCCAGCAGCGCGTCGGCCGCGGCGAGCGGGTGGCGAACTTCGACACCAAGCGCCGTTGCAAGGATGGCCGGCTGATCGACGTTTCGGTGTCGATCGCGCCGATCAGTGACGAGAGCGGCCGAGTGATCGGGATCTCCAAGACCGTTCGCGACGTTTCCGCGCAGAAGGCTGCCGAGGCGGAGGTGTTGCAACTCAATGCGAGCCTCGAGGCCCAGGTCGCCAGCCGCACGGCCGAGCTCAGCCAGCTCAACGTATTGCTCAGCAGCGTGATGAGTTCGGCGTCCAAGGTGTCGATTATCGCGACCGATGTCGACGGCGTGATTCGCCTGTTCAATCGCGGCGCGGAACAGATGCTCGGTTACCGCGCCGAGGAAATGCTCGGTAAACAGACGCCACTACTGATTCATCTGCGCGAAGAGGTACGGAGTCGCAGCGTGCAGCTGAGCCAACACTATGGCGAGCCGATCGAGGGCTTCCGGGTGCTGGTGCACAAGCCCGAATTCGACGGTTCGGAAACCCGTGAGTGGACCTATGTGGCCAAGGACGGGGCGCATATCCCGGTGACGCTGGTGGTCACCGCCATGCGCGACGAGGCCGGGCAACTCAGCGGCTATTTGAGCATCGCCTTGGACATCTCCGAGCGCAAAGCCACCGAGCAGCGCCTGGCCGAAAGCCTGGAAACCACCCGGGCGGTGTTGGATACGGTGGTCAACCCGGTCATCACCTTCGACGAAGACGGGCGTATCCATTCGCTCAATCCGGCCGGCGAGCTGGTATTCGGTTTCGATTGCGATCAGGTATCCGATCGGCAGATCAGCAAACTGTTCGTGGGAGGGGCGCAGAAGGCGTTCGCCAGGTTCATCGCCGATGCCGTCGCCAACCCGAATACGGAGCGCACCAACAACATCGAGCTATGGGGCTTGCGTCAGGATGGTTCGAGCTTTCCGCTGCAACTGTCGGTCGGCACCATGCAGTTGGTCGGCAAGTTGATGATGGTCTGCGTGATCACCGATTTGACCCAGCAGCAGGCCCAGCGCCAGGAGCTGATGGCGGCGCGCGATCAGGTGATCATGGCCGCCGAAGTCGCCGAACTCGGCATCTGGACCTGGACCCTGGCGGACAATTCGCTGCAATGGAACCAGCGCATGTTCGAGCTCTACGATCAGCCGGCGTCGTTGCAGTTCGGCGGCTTGAACTACGACCACTGGTATATGCGGGTGCATCCCGACGATGTCGAGGCGACTGCCGCGCAACTGGCCGGGGCGGTAGCGGGGACCTGCGTGTTCGATCCGATTTTCCGCGTCGTCCGCCCCGATGGCAGCATTTTGCATATCCAGGGCGGCGCGCGGGTCCAGCGCGATGCCAGCGGCGCCGCGGTCAAGGTGACCGGGATAAACCGCGATATCACCACCCAGCTCCAGCTGGAGACCCAGCTGCGTAACGCCAAGCAACAGGCCGATGCCGCCAGCGAGGCGAAAAGCGCGTTCCTGGCCAATATGAGCCATGAGATCCGCACGCCGATGAACGCCGTGCTGGGCATGCTGCAGCTGGTGCAGAAGACGCCACTCAACCCGCGCCAACTGGATTACGTGCTCAAGGCGCAGAACGCCGCACAATCGATGCTCAGCCTGCTCAACGACATTCTCGATTACTCGAAGATCGAAGCCGGCAAGCTGCTGCTCGACCCGCATGTCTTCGAGCTGGAACAGTCGATGCGTGAGCTGGCCGTGGTGTTGGCGGGCAATCAGGGGCAGAAGGATGTCGAGGTGATGTTCGACCTGGATACCGAACTGCCGGGCAGTTTGATCGGCGACAGCCTGCGTTTGCAGCAGGTCATGATCAACCTGGCCGGCAATGCCTTGAAGTTCACCAGTCATGGTCAGGTGGTGATCAGTCTGCGCCAGCTGCAACGCAGCGGCAGCAGCGTCACCGTGCGCATCGCGGTTGCGGATACCGGCATCGGCATCAGCCCCGAACAGATCGAGCGGATCTTCGAGGGCTTCAATCAGGCGGAGGCCTCCACCACCCGGCGTTTCGGCGGTACTGGTCTGGGCCTGGTGATCTGCAAGCGCTTGATCCAGTTGATGGGCGGCGAATTGCAGGTCGAGAGTCAAGTCGGCTTCGGCAGTCGCTTCTGGTTCGATATCGTCCTGGACGTCGCCGAGGGCGGTTCGTTGCGCGCCAACTGCCCCGGCAGCGGTGCGCCGCTGCGGATACTGATCGCGGACGATAACGAGGTCGCCGGCGAGTTGCTGCTGAGCACCAGCGAAGCGCTGGGCTGGCAGGCGGAATACGTCGGCGGAGGGCTCGCCGCGGTCGCCCGCATCGATCAGGCTGTGGCCGAGAAAAAACCCTTCGATGTGGTGCTGATGGATTGGCGCATGCCCGACCTGGACGGGCTCAGCGCGGCGCAGCAGATCCGCCAGCACAGCGCCGACGCGCGGCCGCCGTTGGTCTTGATGATCACCGCCTACGGGCGGGAAATATTGGCCGATCGCTATCAGGACGCGAATGCGCCCTTTGTCGACTTCTTGACCAAGCCGGTGACCCCGCGGCAGTTGGCCGTCGCCGTGGAACGAGCCCTGCACGGCGAGGCGGTGGATATCGAACGTCAGCGCTACGTGCCGGAAAAACGCCTGCAGGGGCTGAGCTTGCTGGTGGTCGAGGACAACATGCTCAACCGCCAGGTCGCCGAGGAGCTGCTGGCCGGCGAAGGCGCACGGGTTCAGCTCGCCGAATGCGGCTTGGAAGGCGTCGCCATGGCGTTGGCCGAGCAGCCACCGTTCGACGCTGTCTTGATGGATATCCAGATGCCCGATATCGACGGCTTGGAGGCGACTCGGCGCATTCGCCAGCACGCGCATTGCCAACGGCTGCCGATCATTGCGATGACCGCCAATGCCTCCGCGGCCGATCGCGAGGCCTGTCTGAGAGCCGGCATGAACGACCATACGGCCAAGCCGATCGATCTGACATTGCTGATCTCGACCCTGTTGCATTGGACCCGCAGCGCAATCCCGGAGGCCGATCGGGAGAGGGCGACGGAGCCCAACGGCGTGCTCGAATCCCGCGCCTCGATATTGGCCCGTTTCGGCGGCAATGAAGCATTGCTGAGTCGGGTGCTGGACAACTTCGCCCCGGAATTGAACAGGCAACTGGAGCGCTTGCGTGAGTGTGCCGCCAAGGAGGATGGGAAGGGAGTTGCCGCCGTGTTGCATACCCTCAAGGGCAGTGCCGGCACCATGGGCGCACAGCGCTTCTCGCTACGCGCCGGGGAATTGGAGGAGGTGGTGCGGCACGCCCAGGCGGACTGGCTTGGCGCCTTGCTCGCGGACCCGACATGGCAGGCGGAACTGCAGGAGCTGCTCGACCGTAGCGTCGAGCAGTTGCTCCGCGAGTTCGGCGGCGCACCTGCGCAGGCGGCAATTGACCATGAACCGATGGCGCGGGCAGAGTGGAGACTCGCCTTGAGCAAGATCCTGACGCTGCTCGAAAGCGGCAATCTGGATGCCCTCGAACAGAGCGAAGCGCTCGGGCTGCGAACGCCCGAGGCGTTGCGGCCGACTTTCGAGGCATTCGCCCAATCGGTGGCTATGCTGGATTTTGGCGCTGCGCTGATCAGCGGGCGCGCGTTGCTCATCCAGTTTAAGGAAGCCTAATTGGAACCTTCGATCACGGCTCATCACGGTCGCCCCAAGCTACTCGTCGTGGACGATCAACCGACCAATGTGCGCGCTCTGCACCAGCTGTTCCGCTTAGAGTGCGATGTGTTCATGGCCAATAGCGGCGAGCAGGCGATCGACCTGTGCCGCAGCCAGCTCCCCGATCTGGTCCTGCTCGATGTGGTGATGGACGACATCGATGGGCACGAAGTGTGCCGGCGGCTGAAAGCCGATCCGCTGACCGCGGATATTCCGATCATCTTCATCACCGCCAAGGGCGAAGAGGACGACGAAGCCTTCGGCCTGGAATTGGGCGCGGTCGACTTCATCAGCAAGCCGATCAATCCGGTGATCGTCCGCGCGCGGGTGAAGACCCACCTGACGCTCAAACTGCAAGGCGATTACCTGCGTTCTCTGGCGATGCTCGATGGATTGACCGGCATTCCCAACCGCCGCAAGTTCGAAAGCGCGCTGATCGCCGCATGGGCCCATGCCTGCCGCGATAGCCTGCCGCTGTCCTTGGTGATGATCGATGTGGATTTCTTCAAAAGGTATAACGACCGCTACGGCCATCAGGAGGGCGATACCTGTTTGCGGCGTGTGGCCATGGCGCTCTCGGGGAGTTTGAACCGCCCCTACGACCTGGTCGCCCGTTATGGCGGCGAGGAGTTCGCCTGCATCCTACCGGGGGCCGATCTGGATGGCGCGGTTAGAATCGCGCAGCGCATGCAAGATGCGGTGGCCGCTCTGGGTATCGAACATGCGGCTTCGGACGTTGCCAAGCACGTGACCATCTCCCTGGGCGTCGCTTCGACCATCCCGGTCTGCGCCGAGAGCCCCAATGCATTGGTGGCCGCAGCAGACGAACGCCTGTACGACGCCAAGCAAAAAGGCCGCGGGCAAATCAGTTCGTGTTTCACCGCGTGAGCTCGAAACCTAGAGCCCTCTTACCCGTAAACGTTCTGCCTGCAAGCAAGCTCCGCTGAGGGCGGGTGGGACGCTGGCTCCTTGGAGAAATGTCTATGGCGATACTGTTCAACATCCCGCGCACGGCGACCGGCAATGATTTTATTCAGAAGGGGCCGACTTGCTGGTACTACGCGGCCAAGATGCTGGTGACCATGCATAACCTGCGTGCCGTCGCCGAATTCGACCGGCAATGGAAGGCGATGCACGAGGTGCGCAAGGTCATCAGCGAGCTCAGTTCGGATTCGCAGCTCGGCGGCGAACCGAGCGAAGACCTGGGCTGGTTGCGTGGGCGTCTGGGCGCGACCCTGGCGCAACACGGCCGTTTGATCGACGACATCGAAGCGACCAACGACATGCCCCGTGGTTGGTACCGCGAGCACGAACGGCGCAAACGCATCACCATCCTGGAGCGCACCCTGGGTATCGATCTGGAGAAAGCCAAGCGCGAGCGGCCGGTCATCGGCAGGGCCAACGAGCACATGCTGGCGGCCACGACCATGAATCGACACGACCTGCTCAACGCCTTCATGCCCGGTACTTTCGTCCAGGGTTCGGTTGCGGTTGCCGACTGCACCCTTGAATTCGTCGAGGCGAAGTTACGTGCCACAGGTCCGTTTTATGTGTCCGGCGATGTTTGGTCGAAGCGCGAAAACCGCCGCGAGCGTACCGGCACATCGACCATGATCCCAGTCGATACGCGGGTCGAGGTGGCGCAGTTGGCGGTGGATTCGGCCCATGCGGTGGTGGTCGCCGGCATCGTCGGGCAGCAGCTGTATTACAAGGACCCGAACAATTCGGCCGAGGTGCGTTTTATCGACTTCGACGCCTTCAAGACCGGCTGGGGGCGTTCGGGCACCTGTTACTTCATCGATGTGCACTGTCCCAATCATGCAGAGGGACATGTGGGTGGATGCGCACACGTCAGTCCGCTGGTGTTGCATACGCGCTGAGGCCGACGGGCGCCTATCGAGCGGACGCGGCTTGCCGGCGTTGCCAGAAGGGGGCGTCGGCCCAGCGGCTTTCCTCGCGGTAATAAAGCCTCAAGTGATCGCGGTAGGCCCGGGCGATATCGGCCAGTTGCCGGCGGTAGTCGGCGATGGCCGTGGTTTCGCCACGCAGGTGACGGTAGCCGGCTTCGGCGGCGGCCAGGCCGGTGTACAGGGCGTTGAACAAGCCCTGGGAGGACAGCGGGTCGAAGCTGAGCGCCGCGTCGCCCACCGCCAGCCAATCGTCGCCACCGGCCGGTTGTAGTTCGCTGCTATGGGCGGCGGCGACCTGCACCGGGCCTTCGGCAATGAACCCACTGCTATCCAGCAAAGCGGCGAGCCCGGGCGCTTGCCAGGCGGCGCCGGCCAGCCAGCCGTCAATCTTGAAGTTCCTTGCGGGAGGCAGATCCGCGTCGGTGTGCAAGGCCAGCACACGGCGCTTGCCGGGTAGCGCCGCGCTGTACCACCAGCCGTGTTCGACGGCTTCGATATGCGACAGGCCGTCGCTGGGCGCTTTGCCATGGTCATGGCCATAGAGCCAGGCGCACACCAGTTTGTCCTGACGCTTGCGCCGTGCGCCGAGTTTTTTACTCAACACCGAGGCACGGCCGCCGGCATCGATCAGCAAACGCGCTTGCAGCTGAATCGGCCCATTGGCGGTTTGTACAAGCAGTTGCCAGCCACCTTCGATCCTGGCGACCGAGAGCAGGGTGGCCGGCGCCAGCAGCGCCGCGCCACGGGCCAGGGCTTTGGCCCGCAGCCAGGTTTCGAAACGGGCGCGGTCCAGGTGCCAGCCATGGCCATCCGGGTCGCGCAGAAAATCCTGTTCGGCCAGCTCGCCATTCCAGATCGAACGGTTGCCGTAACAGGGGGCATGGCCCTGGGCGACGAATTCCTGCCAGAGGTCCATGTCGGTGAGTAAGCGCCGCGCCGCGGGTGGCAGTGATTCGCCGATGCGCTGGGCCGGTTCGGGCAACCGGTCCAGCAGCAACACCCGGCAATGCGCGGCCAGATTGAGCGCGGCGATGGCGCCAGCGGGGCCGGCGCCGAGGATCAGCACATCGGCCAGCATCAATGACGCTGCGGGCCGAGATGACGCACCTTGTCGACGGCGCTCAGTTCCACGTCTTCGAAGTCGTCGGGCAACGCCTGACTGGCGAGCAGGCCTTTTTCCACGCGGCTCGGCGGCGGCAGTTGTTCCACCTCCAACTGGCTGGGGAAGCCCGCGCCATCGTGCGGTCCTTCGCGTACTTCGACGATACCCATCTGGGCGATGTCGGCGATCATATTGTTGATCTGGTCCTGGTAGCTGATATTGCCCAGCGGGCGTATCCAGGCGGCGCGTTTGGCGAAGGCGCGCAGGCGTTCTTCGGCCGGCAGGCTTTCGTCCATGACGATCTCGTAGGCCTGCTGACTCAGCACCTGGTTGGGCACGCGGGCCGGCCAGAAGGTCGGCACGTAAGGGTCGTAGCTCTTCTGGTAGCCGGAGCGGCAACTGGCGGTGTCGGTCTGCCAGGGCACGGCCATCCAGCGGCTGATGCCGCCCGCGGCCTGGGCGCCGCAGGGGCCGCTGATGGCATCCGGGGTGAGCACGCCGCCGTAGTCCGGTTCGACCCAGCCCTTGGGCTGATGGGCCAGGCGGAACGGCGCCATGTACATGCTGGCCTGGCGCATCGGCCAGGTCATTTCGCAGCCGGGGTGGAAGGCGTCGGCCAGGCAGAACTCCATGGCGGCGCGGGTCAGGCAGCCGGGTTGATCGACCAGTGCCACTTCGTCGATGCACGCTGGTGGCAGGGCGTGGGGGTCGTAATCGGCGTCGAAGTCGCCCTCGGCCCACTGGCGCAGAAAGCGCAATTGCAGATTGCTCAGCGCCGCGTTTTGCCGCGGGTTTTCCGCGGGCGGCACGCTCATGGCGTCGCCATACAGCCAGGGCCAGGGCGAGGGCGCCCAGGCGTCGCGTTTGAATTGGCGGAACTGGTTGAACAGGGTCCGGCGCCATTCGCGGGTTTCCTCTGCCGGGCTGGCCAGTCTGGCCATCCACTCGGCCTGGCTGAATGGCGTGCTGCCGCCCCAACCGAAGGCCGCGGCGAAACCGGCGTTGACCCACTGCAGGCGCGACAGCCGCTCGAAAATCGGCCGTATGTCGTGCTGGAACGAAGGCCGCTGCGGCGCAGTCAGGCTGCCCTGGGCGACGAACAGATCGCGCTGCAAATCCCACATGGTGCGCACCGATTTCTGCTGCGGCGCATAGTTGGGCGGCGCTACCACCACCCAGGCCGGGTCTACCGGCAGGTCCTGCCCCTGGTAACGCACGCTGGCGTTCACCGGGCCGTCAGCCACGTCGTCGTGCCAGCCCTCGTTGTTGGCGAAGGTAATGGCCGCCGCGCCGTTATAGGAAGCGGCTTTGCCATGGCCTCCGAGGACGATCAAGCGCCCCTGGGCATCGGTGCGCAGCTCGCCGAGGTAGACCTCGGTGCCCATGAAACGGCCATTGGCGAAGGCATATGCCGGGCCTTGCTGGTCGCACCCGGCGATGCGTCGCTCACCTGGGGTGATGCTCAGCAGGCTGCGGTCGGCCACCGCCATATTGCGCAGGAAGGACAGCGGCGCCGTAGCCGCCTCCGGAATATCCAGTGCGATCTGGAACTGGTACCAGGCGGCCTTGGTGTTGGCGAGGGTGGCCAGCCATTCGATCTCGGCATTGTCCGCGGTCAACTCGACCACCGCCTGCCCGGCGGCATTCAGACCGTAGAGGCGAAAGCGCGCGGCCTCGCGTTTCAGTGCACCGCTGGCGTCGCGGTAGAAGCCCGGCGCCTCGGGGCGCGGGTCGGGTACCTCGGGGGAGAAATAGAATTCATCCGGACTATTGCCGACGCGGGCAATGCCGATAGGCGGGTAGATGGCGGCTTTGACGACGGTGGTATCGCTGGGGACGGCAGAAGACATGGTCGTAACTTTCCTTGTCGTGGGGGTTGGTTGCTTGAGTCAAGAAGCGAAGCGGCGCGGCGTCAAGCGAAACAATCGAGTCGCTCGTATGGTCAAGCCTGTTAGCTGTTGCACGTACCTTGGTGAGGCGTTGATGTTGCAGGCTTCGCTTGCCATTCCCATGTTCATGTACAAGATCTACGGTCTCGTAGGGCGGACATGCCGAAGGCTTGTCCGCCATCCGGATGCCAGCGGCGGAAAAGGCTGCACCATGTCCGCCCTACCAACGCGCCCTGCGTAGCCCGGATGCAATCCGGGAACCCTTTGCGCGGCTTACCACACTCCCGAATTGCTTACGGGTTACCAGAAGGCAACCGCCGCTGATCGTTCTCGCGGTTCTCCCAGGAAACTATCGGTACATAGCTGTATCAATTGCCAGTCGCAGCTAAAAAGCCCTTATCATTCAAGCCCCTATCTCTCCGCCGAGGTCGTCGCATGCCGTCTGCTGTTGAACGCTACAAGCAGCTCCTTTCCGGAGCCTTGGCGCGTTACTTTCCGCGTACCACCGCCTATCTGCGCGTCGAGCGCGAGGCGGCGGCCGCGCAGCAAAAGCCCCGCGCGCGGCAGAAGAAGAGCGCCACCCCGGCGCGCAAGACCAAGGCCGGCGGTGCGAAAAAATCGGCGAAACCCCGAACGCAACCCGCTAAAGCGAGCAATCAGGCGATCTACGGGCCTGGCTTGATGGCAATCGATCAGGCCCAGGTGCAGGCCATGCGCGCACGGGTCGCCGCGGCGGTGACGGCGGGTGTGCTCAGTGCGCCTTCGGACGAGCAGTGGGCGATGATCCTTAGCAATCACCCGCTGACCCGCATCTTCGCCGGGGCGGGCTCGGGCAAATCCACCACCCTGGTGCTGCGGGTGGTGTTTATGCTCTGTCACCTGGGTATCGAGCCGCAGCGGCTGACGGTGATTTCCTTTACCAACGCCTCCTGCGCGCAACTGCGCGAACAACTGATCAAGGTGCTGAGCTTTTTCCAGTATCCATTCGACGTTGCCCAGGCGCGCCAATGCGTGCGTACCTTCCACTCGGCCATGGGGGTGATGGCCAAGGAGGCGTTGAACAACCCGCGCTGGTTCGAACAGTTGGACGACAAACAGGCGGCAAGCGCCGAGCTGGATAACCCGCTGACCTCCGCCCGTCTGCGCCCCGCACAACAGCGCCTGCTCAAACAGGCCTACCAGCAGTGCTATGTCGATGAGCCGGGCTTTCGCGAGCGCGTGCATCGCTTGCTGGGTTTGCCCGCGCCCGTCGACGCACCAGGCAAGCGCGCGGCCAAGGCACCGCTGGATTACTTCAAGCTGCAGGGCGAATTCAGCGCCATGCCGCTGTTCGAGGCCTTCTATGCGCAGACCAGTTTTATCGAAAGCATCGGCATTCGCATCGAGCGGATCGAGGTGCAGAAATTGACCTGCGCCGCCCAGGAACGCTGCTTTATCGAAGCCTTGATGTTGTTCTGGAAAAGCTTCGCCAAGTGCCTGCAAGAGCAGGGCTTGATGACCTTCAACGCGGCTTTTCAACTGCTTACCGAGCGTCTCGAAGCGGGTGGAAAGGACTTAGCGGATCAAGCCCTGGCGCCGTTCAATCACTTGTTGATCGACGAGTTTCAGGACATTTCCCCGCAAATCGTCCAGTGGCTGCAAGCCGTTCACCGCGCCCAGGCCGGCAAGGGCGAAGCGGTCAGCCTGATGGCCATCGGCGACGACTGGCAGTCGATCTACGGCTGGCGCGGCAGCTCGCCGGAGTTGTTTATGGACTTCGACAGGCACTTCCCCGGCAAGGGGCGGGCGAAGCACAGCGCCGTGCTGATGCTGGCGACCAACTACCGCTCCATCGAACCGATCATTCGCGACGGCGAGGCGGTGCTGGGCGACGTGGCCTACAAACAGGCGAAAACCAGCCAGGCCTACAAGGCCGTGCAGCCGGGGGACCATGGCGTGCGCCTGATCCAAGGCTTCGACAGCAAGACCCGATTGCAGGAACTGCTCAAGGAAATCCACACCCAGTGCGCCCATGTCGCCACGCGCAAAAGCGCCGAGCGCAACGCGGTGCTGATCCTCAGCCGGCGCAACGAACCCTTGCAGCAGATCCAGGCCCAGCTGGACAAGAAACTGCCGGTCAAGGCCTACACCATCCACCGCGCCAAGGGCCTGCAAGCCGAAGTGGCGATCGTTATCGACGACTGCAACGACCCGGAACCACACCCGCTGCGCAATGCGCTCTATGCCTATTCGGGCTTCTTCCGCAACAGCTACGACCAGGCCATGCAGGACGAAAGCCTGCGTCTGGCCTATGTGGCCATTACCCGCGGGGTTAGCCGGGTGCTCTGGTACTGCCGGAAAACCCAGGGTGCGACGCGGGTGTTGGCGGGGCGGGGGAGGTAATTGGTTCCGGGGTGTCGACCCAGAGCTGCCGGAGGGAAAAGGCAGGAGTCGGCCGATTCTGTTGAAAAAGTAGCGGCCTCCCCATGCCGTTGGCAAAATTGCT
>NZ_CAMPHV010000073.1 GCF_946886105.1 uncultured Pseudomonas sp.
ATGGCGAGATTTTGCGCGGCAACGCGGCTTGCGCTGAAACGGCAACAGACCCTAGTGTAATGCCGAACGGCGCATAAGCGGGTGGAGGGGGCTGGGTTCTCGACCTGTTTGCTCCGTCGAGCAGACAAAAAGAAGGCGCCTTGCGACGCCGAATTTTCACGCTCAGGCCCGTTCGCGGCTTATTTGCCTCGTCCGGATAAATCGTTCCAGCAATGCATTGAGTTGCCCCGGCTGATCCAGCGGAGTGGCGTGCCCGGAGTCGGCCACTACCACCAATTCGGCATTGCGTAACTGCGCGGTATAGGCCCGCTTGTAGGCCAGCGGGGTGTAATCGCGATCGCCGCTGATAATCAGCATCGGTGTGTCGACACGACTGACCGCGGGTAACGCCGACCAGCCGAGAATCGCGTGGATCGCATGCAGGTAGGAGGTGCGGTCGTTGGCGGCGATGCGCATGGCCACCAAGCGCCGGAGTTGATCCTGCTCGGCATGGGGAAACAACTTGCGCGCCATCAAGCTGCCGAGCGCCTTCAGGCCCAGCAGGTGGATCGTCGCCAGACGCAGATAGATCTTCGCCCGGGTTTGCCAACTATCGAGCGGAAAGCTCGGCGCGCTGTTGATCGCCACCATCGCGCCCACCAAATTGGGCTGATTGGCCAATAACTGGAAGCCGACCATGCCGCCCATCGAAATGCCGACCAGAACGCAGCCGCGAATATCCATTACCCGAATGAACTCGGCCACATCGTTAGCCAATTCGGACACGGTGACCGGCGCACTCAAGGGTTCGCTGGCGCCATGGCCGCGCAAATCCAGAGCGAATACCTCGGTGAAACGCGAGAGCGCATCAATCTGCGGTTGCCAATCCTGCCAGGACGAACCTAGACCGTGCAGTAGCAGTACCGGTACGCCTTTACCCCGACGAATATAGGCACAGCGACCGTTCTGTAATTGAATATAGTGCATAAATAAACTCCCTTGAGCGATAACTTCCCATCACCAATAAGCCGAATGTTATGGGTAAACATCAGTTATCTTGATGCGTACCCAATTGATATTAATTTCTTCATATCCGTTAAGAAGTTCCTGTTTGCCTTATACTCCTTGAAAACTTAGAATCGGCTTGCTTTTTTATAGAGAATTTCTCATGTACAGCATTTCCAGCCCGACCCAGACACGCAGTAAAAAAGCCTTGGAACGCTTTCTCAACGTGGCTGCCGAACTGCTCGCCGATAATCGCTTCGAAGACACCGGCATCGCGCAAATCTCGCAACTGGCCGAGTCCTCGGTGGGCACCTTCTACCGGCTGCTCGCCGATAAAGACGTCCTGTTGTTCGCCGTGCATGAACGTTTCGTCGCACAAGGTCGGGAGGCCATCGACTCGCTGCTCGAAGAACTAGAGCGCCCCGGACAGTCACTGGCACAGCAAATCGAGTTGTTCATTCAAGGCATCATCACCTTCTTCGCGGGCCATGAAGGCCTGCTCCGCGCCCTGGTTCGCCGCAGCTCGGCAGATATTCAATTCCGTCAGCGCTTCCACCAATTAAACGCCCACATCAGCCAGACCCTGTGCCGCATCGTGCTGGCCAAGCGCAACGAGCTCGGCCATCCCAACCCGGAACAAGCCGCCGACCTCTCCGCGCATATGCTGCTCGCCAGCATGAATTACTTCACAATGGTCGGCACCCTGGGGGTAACCCCCCGGGAAGTTATTCCCGGGGAACTTTCACGGTTGATTTGCAGTTATTTGGAAGTTGCCAAAAATTAACGCCGGCTGTCCCTGCGTAATTGCGCCGGAGTGAAGTCGGACGGCGTAAGAGCAATATCGAACTGATTGGCCGGTTCTTCGTTGGACAATACGCCGATCACATAACGCCCACCGATCAAGTCGTATACCGCGTCGCCCTTGGTCCAAACCAATGGCTGATCGTAAAGATTGATCGTGTAGGACTCGCCGACGCGCCACAGGTTGTCGCGGTTGTCGTAGTGATCGACCAGCAGCAACTGATAGCTGTCCTCGTCGAAATACATATCGCGCTGCTTGTACTGATGGCGCATGCCATCCTTCAGCATCGCCCGCACGTGCCAGACCCGGTGCAGCTCGTAACGCAGCAGATCGGGATTGACGTGGCCACGCTGGACGATATCGCTGTATTTGTTGCGCTTGTCCGCTAACTGGTAGCTGTTGTAGGGCACGTACATCTCCTTCTTGCCCAGCAACTCCCAGTCGTACTTGTCCGGCGCGCCGGAGAACATGTCGAAGTTATCGGTGGTGCGCATGCCGTCCGACGAGGTGCCCGGCGAGTCGTACGCCACGTTCGGCGCGCGCCGTACCCGACGCTGACCCGCAGCATAGAGCCAGGCCAGCCGCGGTTCTTTCACCTGGTTGACGGTTTCGTGCACGAGCAACTCGGTGCCGGCCAGACGTGCCGGGGCCAATACGGACTGACGGAAGTAGAAGAGGACGTTGCCGTTCTCCTGGCTGTAGTCGCCCGCCGCCTGGTTGAACAGGAACAGGTCCTCGATCTTGGTCATGAAGTAGTCGCCGCTGGCATGCGGCACCGCCTGGGCGTAGTGGCGCTTGACGCTGTCGCCACGGTAACGCACCAGGTGGTTCCACAACACTTCGAGCCCCGACTGGGGAATCGGGAAAGGCGTGGCGAGTTTGAAGTCGGCGATGCCGTTGCCGTTCTCGATCAGCTTGGCGGTGGTCGCATTGGCCTTGACCGCGTCGTAGATCCTTTGCGGGTAGGAGGCCGAACGCCGGGTCGGGTAGACGTTGAGCTTCCAGGTGTCGCTGAAACGGGTCAGCATGGCGCGCTGGCCGGGGCTCAACTGGTCGCGGTATTGCTCGGCATTGGCCGCGGTGATGGTGAACAGCGGCTTGTCGCCGGCGAAGGGGTCGGGGTAGCCCACGTCGGCTTTGAACGCATCGGGGTCGCGGGCCAAGCCGCCGTCCCAGGCGGGGATGGTGCCCGCCGCATTACCGGCTTTCTCGGCGCCCATCGGGGTCAGATCCTGACCGAGACGCGCGGCCTCGGCCGCGCTCACCTGAGCCTGGGCCAGGCCGCTACCGAGCAAAAGGGCGATGAACAGGCTGCTATACAAAAATCCTGAAGTCTTCATGATTCACTCTTCTAGAAACTGTATTTGATGTTGAAGCTGAGGTAGTCGCGGTCGCTGAGCTTGTTGGCCAGACCGCCGCCGCTGTAGCCCACATATTTGGCGCCGACGGTTAGCGCCTCCCGATAAATCGCATCGACACCGACCGAATAGCTCTTACGCTCCTCCAGCAAGCCGTTGGTCAACTGTGGCGCAACGCCATTGACGCCGTACTGATAGCTGACGTTGGGCACCAGATTGATCACGTTGAACACGTTGCTATAGGTCAGCGACAGGCTGCCTTGCACGCCCCAGGCGCTGGAGGTGGCGTCGTAATAGTCGACATCCGACTCCAGCCCCTGCACCCGACTACCCACGACCTCGGCGAACAAGGTGGCGGTGTCGGCGCCGAGCAGGTTGTTGAAGCTGTAGATGCCGGCCAGCGAGGCTTGCAGCATGGGCTTCTCGCGGTAACCGTCGAGACGCGTGCCGACATCCAGCCCCTCGGCAGTGCCCGACAACGCGCTCGGCAGGTATTCGCCCAGGCCCAGCGCGATAGGCGCATTGGGTCGATAGCTGAGTTCGCCGGCCACGGATAGACCGTTGAGGAAGTTGTCGCCGCTGATACTGGTGTTGAAACTGACGCCGAACAGGTCGCGTTTTTCCAGGTACTCGGCGTAGTAGCGCGAGGTGTTGGCGACCGGCAGGGCGCCGACCAAGGGCAGCACCACCGGCTGTCCGACCGTCAGACCGAGCATCGGCAGGTTGGTGTTGTAGCGCAGGTAATAGAAACCCAGCTCGGTATCGTTCAGTTCCGGCACCAACCAGCGCAGGGCCACACCGTATTGCGGGGCGCCGTCGGCTTCGATATCCCCGCTACGCGGCACGTAGGTAGTAGGCAAGTAGCCACGCAGCAGATTGTTGACGAAGCCCGGGGCAAGGCTATCGGCAAACGCCTGGGCCTGCCCGGGGCTGTCGAAGGCCATACCGCCAGTGAATGGCTCCTGCAACGGCGGCAGCATCAGGTAATTGCACCCGCCACCCACCACATCGAGGGTGGAGAAGTAGGTGCCGCAAGGGTCGATCTTGGTCTCTTCCCACGCACTCCCCGGCTGCCAGTAACCCTCGATCGAAACGCCATCACCCAACTCGAAGGAGGCATAGCCCATCAGGGTCGGCATATAGGCTTCTTTCAACTCGGAGCCGGGCGCACGCAGCGCATTGAGATCCACCGGGTTGGTCGCGCCTATGCCGTTTTGGTAGAACAACCCCTCGCCCCAGTTGATCACCTGACGGCCCAGCCGCACATTCAACGCCCGATCGGCCACCGTCCAGCTGCCGTAGACGAACGCGTCCAGCAGATCGATGCTGGAACCGGCGTCGTCCAATCCCCTCTCCGGGATCTCGCGGTGGCGGCGCTCGTCGTCCTTCAGTTCGAAATCGTAGAAGCCCCGCGCCCTGACGAATACGCCGTAATCGTTCTGAAAATTCAGGTCCATCTCGGTGACCACCTTGGCCACTTCGGAGAACAGATCGCCCTTTCTGAAATTCAGATTGCCGTCGTCGTTGTTGATCAAGTCGACGTTCGCGCCCTTACCGCCATTGGCGCGCGCTATCAGTCGACGGTCCTGACTTTCCATGCGGTAGTTCACGCCGTAGGACAGGGTGGTGTCCCAGGACAGCGCCCAATCCCCTGAGCGTGCTTGAAAAGCGCTGGCCTGGCCCGCCGCCAGTAGCACCCAAAAGCCCGCCGTCCATGCTGCCCATGTTGTTCTCTGAATCGCCACGATGGTCTCCTGCTGAATTGTAGTTATCGGAACCGGAACATCGGTTCCGATAACCTAATCCCGCAACCCATCTTTGGCAAGCTGCAAAATTTTTTTCCGCCGGGAGGCCTTGAGCTAGACGGCCGCTGCGCTTAGCGACCGGGAAATCGCGTTTTTGTTCACTTGACGGAATCGGAATTCAGGTTTCTATTTACTCCGCCGCAGTTAGGGAAAAAAATTTCAGAACAGGAGAATTAGCGGAAAAAACCAACAATAAAATCGGAGATACACCCATGTTCACTGCCAAACATGAAGTTCGTTGGCTGAGCTTGATTGCGTTACTGGCCTGCTTCGTTGCAACCCCAAGCTGGGCCGCCTCCCCCTGTAGCGAACGTAAACCCACCTGGTGGCTACCCGGAAAAATCGAATGTAGCCACAAATCCACCTGGATCGCCTCGGGCGCCATAGGTTCACGCAAGGTGATCTACCAAACGCCGGCGGGTACGCCGCCTGCTGGTGGCTGGCCAGTGGCCCTGATCTACCAGGGTTCGTTCTTCGCCCTGGACGACTTCGTCTATTACAGCAGCGAATGGCTGGGCAAACTGTATAACGAAGGCAAAACCATCAAGACCTTGCTGGACAACGGCTATGCCGTGATCGCGCCCAGTGCACCGGCCGATCTGTTCTGGCAAACCAACATCCCCGGCTTATCGGGCAGCCTGTACGAGACCAGCACGGACTTCAGCTTTCTGACCAACGTGTTCAAAGCCATCGACAACGGGCATTTCGGCCCACTCAACGGCAAGCGCAAGTACGCCACTGGCATTTCCAGCGGCGGCTACAACACCAGCCGCATGGCCGTGTCCTTCCCGGGCCAGTTCAAGGCGCTGGTGGTGCACTCGGGCTCCTATGCCACCTGCGCAGGTCCGGTGTGCTCGGTGCCATCGACCCTGCCGGCCGATCATCCGCCGACCTATTTCATTCACGGCTACACCGACCTGATCGTGCCGTGGTGGAGTATGGACATGTACTACGACCGCCTGCTGCAGCAAGGCATCAAGACCGGTCGTTATACCGAGTCCTGGGGCAATCATGAATGGTTCGACGCCTCGCCAGGCAAGGTACTCGCCTGGTTCAAAGCCCATCCATAAAGGGACGGGCAGGCAGCCTTGGCTGCCTGCCCCACTACCGCTGACAGCGACGACTGGGCTTTGCGCCCAGTCGTCCGTTGGTGGCTTGACTGGTTCAACGAGTCGATATCCGCACCGGCATTCAGCGGACGGCCGGCGTCTCGTAAAAGCACAACAACCCCAGGATTTCCATTAGTCCGACGAGCCCCAGGGAGGCCGTATGACCCACCGCTTGTACGCCTGGCTGTTTTGTCTATTGGCCATAGCCCTTCATCCCGGCGTATCCGCCGCCACCCCCGAGCAGCAGGCCGCCGCCCTGCATCAAATCCGCCTGAGCATCATCGGTTCGCTCGGCGACTTCTATTTGCTCTATGGCGTAACCGTCGACCCGGCCCATGGCGCCTCTATAGAGAAGCGCATCGCCCTGGTCGATAAGCAACTCGACCGACTCGAAGCAGCCGGTGGCGTCCTGTTGTCGACGCTCGAGCAGTTACAACCGCACTGGCGGACCTACCGCGCGCTATTGAGCGAAGCGGCAATACAACTGCAACGCAAACAGTACCCGGAAGGCGGCGCCATCGCCGAACTGATCAGGCTCAATCGCCACCTGGTAAGCCTGTGCGACGAGTTGAGCACAGGGCTCGATCGCGATCAGGCACATGACAGCCGCACACTTGAAGTGCGCTTGCAAACCCTCACCACCGACTACATCGCGCACAGCGTCGGCGCCAACTCCCTGGGCGGCGATGCCCCCGCGATCGACGAACAGAGCAAGGCGTTCGCCGCCGGCCTGCAGCAGCTAAGCCAACAACCCGGACAATCGGCCGAGCGCAAACTGCTGCTGCGCGACATCGAAAAGAAATGGCGTTATATCGAGCCCTCGCTGCTCAACTACCGGGAAAACAGTGTGCCCACATTGGTCAACCGCTACAGCGCGCGAATCATCGCGGCACTGGACCAGTTGGCCGCTGAGCCGCAACTGCCGACGCCTTAACGGAGCGGCCAGCCTGACCAAGGTCTCAAATGCGAGGTATCTATAGACCATAGCGAACGATGACAAGGCACGGCATGATGGCGGCCCCACGCATTCACGGAAGACTGACGATGTTCGTACTGACCGACTCCCCCGACCGAGCCTTTATCGAGCACTTGCAAGGTTGCCTGGAGCGACACGGCATCGAATGCCTGGTCAACGATCTGGGCCGCACCGCGGATGGCCAGCCCTACTTCGCCATCGAACTGCCACGGTACAAGCAGATGGCCGCGGCCCGCACCTTGCTGTACCGCAGCCGGAGCTTCCCCCACAGCATTCATCCGCAGCATTTCGATGCGTTCATGCAAGTGCGTGAACAGCCGCAACAACAACTTCTGGCTTGGCTGACCTCACCTTGGGCCCTGCGCTTCAGCGCACTCTGTCTGCTATTGGCACTGCTCGGCTGGGCGGCGGAGGCGGTATTACAGTAAGCGGCAGTCGCTAAAGCCCTGGCTTAATGCGGCGACATCCTGCGCCTCGGCGAAGATCAGTTCCAGACGCGAATCCTTGCGCCATTCGCTGCTTTGCCAATGCAACGCCTGCCCGTTCAACGCATTGGCCGAGAGCCAGCCGGCGTTGGTATTGAGCACCAGCTTGGCGCGGCGCCAGGGCAGCGCGCTCAACCAATTCTGAACGCGCATCAGCTCGAAGTGCTGGCTCGGGTGCCAGCGCCAGCCGATGCTCCAGCCCTCGGGCTGATCCTGCACCTGGCAGATCGGCTGATCCGGGCTGCGCCAGACTTGCGGCAGAGCGGCCGCAGTGTCGAGCAGATCGTCCGCTACGCCGCCCGTCTCGGCCTTGGCGGCAAAACCGGGTAGCTGCGCCAACGGCAAGCTGCCCTGGCTGGTCCAGAACAACGGACGCGCCGGCAACTGCGCCTGAATCCGCGCCTTGGTCGCCTCGTCCAGGGTTTCGGCTTTGTTCAGCAGCAACAAGCCGGCGCTGCCGAGGGTCGATTGCTGGCTATCGGGCAGCGGTTCGCCGGCGGCCAGCGCCATGGCATCCAGCACCAACAGCGGCGGCTGCACGGCCAGGACCCCGGCCCAGGGCGGCTCGCGTAATTGTTCCAGCAATTGCAGCGGATGCCCCAGGCCGGAAGGTTCGATCAACAGACGGTGCGGTTTGGCCTTGCGCAGCAGGCGGCTCAGACCGACTTGAAAAGGCACGCCATTGACGCAGCACAGGCAGCCGCCCGCCACTTCGCCCATGGCGATACCGTCGTCATCGCGGCTCAGAAGTGCGGCGTCCAGGCCGATCAAACCGAACTCATTGATCAACACCGCCCAGCGCTCATCGGCCGGGCGTTGCGCCAACAACTGGCGGATCAAACTGGTCTTGCCCGCGCCCAAAGGGCCGGCGATCAAATGGGTGGGGATATTTTTCAGCATGGGCCTGGGGTGCGGTTGTGTGGTGGGGGCAGAAGCGATTTGCCGGTAGCGTCGCATACTAATGCAGAGAGTTCCCGTAGGAGCGGCCTTGGCCGCGATCGCTTCGCGGCCAAGGCCGCTCCTACGGGGTTGAACGCGCCAGGCGGCGTGTTAGAGTCGCCGGCATATTCAGCCGGGGGTCCATTCGATGCGTGTTTTTCTGCTGCTGAGCCTATGCCTCGCCTCTGGTCTGGCCTGGGGCGAGGCCTGTGTGGTGCATAGCCAGGCCGAGCGGCTGGACGTCAAAGTCTGTCAGCAAAACCGCAGCATTCCGCCGAACCTGTTTCGCAGCGGCTTCTGCCAACCGCAATTGAAGGGGCAGAAAGTCGCGGTGGAGTTCGTCGAACAATGCCCCGTGGGCGCCTTCGGCGTTTGCCGCAACGCCACTGTCGCCGGCATGCCCTACAAGCAGGATGTACATTATTACGGTGTGGCCACCGATGCCGCCTATCTCAAGCCGTTCTGCGAGCAGCAGAGCAAAGGCGTGTGGATGGCGCGTTAAGCCAGCCAATCCAGGGTCAGCAACAACCGCCGCTCACCTTCCGGCGGTTGCGGCGAACGGTGAATCAGCCCGCCACCCTCATTGCCTACCCACTTCTCGCCCTTGGCCAGCAGCACATCGCCGGCCGTGGCACGCTCGATCAGCGTTTCATCCTGCGGTTCTGCAGCCGGGTCGCCGAGGCGACGGCGCGCCATCGCCCCTTCGCCCAACCATTGGCTGCCGACGCCGGCATAGCTGGTGATCAGCCGCAACGGCACATGATCGACATGAAAACGCGGGCACATCGCCTTGTCCAAGGCGCGCAGGCGCAGGCCGATGCGTCGGGCATCAACCAGGTAGGCAAAGGCGCCGACCAGCCAGCTGACATCGGCGACGAAGGGCGCGTGGCCGGGCAGATCGCGGTAATGGGCGAGCAGTTCGCCGAGCTCGGGCTCGGCATCGGCGCTCGGCAATTCCAGGGTCAGGGTCTGCGCCAAGGGGTCGCCCATCGCCAATAGCAGCGTGGCGAAGTCGGCGATCTGCGCCGGCAACTGCCGCTGCCAGAGCGCCAGGTTGACGTGATCCTGAAGCACCTCGCAGAACACCTCGACGTGCTCGCTGGCTACCTGGGTCAGCGGTTGTCTAAGTATCGGCGCGAGCATCAGGCGGCTTCCTCGACCCAGGGACCGAACGGATCGGGCAATGCCCGCCAGGCCTCTACGCCCAGAGCCAACTCCGCATCGTCGAGCAGGCAGGCATCCAGCTCGGCTCGCAGCCGGGCGAAGTCGATGTTCTGGCCGATAAACACCAGCTCCTGGCGGCAGTCGCCGCTCTGCACGTCCCAGTTCTTCATGATCGCCTGCAGGCCTTCGTCGTCCGTCGGCCATTGGCTCCTGGGTACGAACCGCCACCAGCGCCCGGCAAAGCCATGGCGCATCAGGCCGCCGGCCTGGGACCAACTGCCCGCTTCCTGGTACTTGCTGGCCAGCCAGAAGAAGCCCTTGGAGCGCAGCAGGCGACCATTGCTCCATTCGCGATTGATGAAGTTGAAGAAGCGCTCGGGATGAAACGGCCGACGCGCCCGGTAAGCCGTGGAGGCGATGCCGTATTCCTCGGTTTCCGGCACGTGCTCGCCGCGCAACTCCTTAAGCCATCCAGGAGCTTCTGCTGCGCGCTCGAAGTCGAAACGGCCGGTGTTGAGGATTTTGTTCAGCGGTACCGCGCCCATGGCCATCGGCAGAATTTCGGCGTGGGTATTGAGCCCGCGCAGGATGGCGGTCAGCTCCTCGCGCTCGTGGCTGCCGATCAGGTCGATCTTGCTGATCAGAATCACATCGGCGAACTCGACCTGCTCGATCAGCAGGTCGGTGATCGAACGCTCGTCGTCCTCACCGAGGGTTTCGCCGCGGCTGGCCAGGCTATCGGCCTCGTGGAAATCGCGCAGGAAGTTGACCCCGTCGACCACCGTGACCAGGGTATCCAGACGCGCCAGATCGGCCAGGCTCTGCCCCTGCTCATCGCGGAAAGTGAAGGTTTCGGCCACCGGCAAGGGCTCGGAGATGCCGGTGGACTCGATCAGCAGATAGTCGAAGCGGCCATCGCGGGCCAGGCGGCCGACCTCTTCGAGCAGATCCTCGCGCAAGGTGCAGCAGATGCAGCCGTTGCTCATTTCCACCAGTTTCTCTTCGGCGCGATTGAGGCTGACATCGCGCTGCACCTCGCTGCCGTCGATGTTGATTTCGCTCATGTCGTTGACGATCACCGCGACCTTCAGGCCGTCGCGGTTCTTCAGCACATGGTTGAGAAGGGTGCTTTTGCCGGCGCCGAGAAAGCCGGAAAGCACGGTTACGGGAAGGCGATTGTTCATGGTTTCAGGCTCCATCGGTGTGACGCATATGTTTTTCGCGTTGTTCCTGGCGTTCTTTGGCTTCGATGCACAGGCTGGCGATGGGCCGCAGCAGCAGACGCTTGAGACCGATCGGCTCGCCGGTCTCAACGCACCAGCCGTATTCGCCGCGGGCCAGGCGATCCAGCGCTTCGTCGATCTTGTCGAGCAGCTTCTTTTCCCGCTCCAACAGGCGCAGCTGCCACTGCCGTTGTTCTTCGGCGCTGCCGATATCGGCCGGGTCGCTGCTGGTATCGCGCTCACGCAGGCCCTCGAATTCCTCGGCGATGCGCAGCTGCAACTCGCGGCGCTCGCGCAACAGAAGCTCGCGGAAGAAGGCTTGCTGGGCGTCGTTCATATAGTCGTCGGCCGGCTGCGCGAGCAGTTCGGCATCGGTAAGCGTGGGCAGGGTCATGGTTAGAATTCGCTGGCGTGACGTTTTAATTGTTATAACATAACATTTATTGCTTCCGTCTACTGCTGGATTTCCGATGAACGCCTTGACCCTGCCGGACATTGCCGCGCAAAGCGCCCACCATGAGCTCGCCCTGGATTGGGTCGGCATGGCCGATATCGCCCTGCCCCTGCTGCTGGCCGAACAACGCATCGACGCCCGCGCCGATGCCGGGGTCAGCCTCGATGATCCCGGTGCGCGGGGCATTCATATGTCGCGCCTGTACTTGGCGCTACAGGCATTGGCGGGCGACAGACTCAGCCCGTTGCTGTTGCAGGGGGTGCTGGAACAGTTTCTCGATAGCCATGCGCGGCTGTCCGGCAGCGCCTATCTGGCCCTGCGCGGCGCAACCCTACTCAACCGCCCGGCGCTGGTCAGCGCGCTTTCCGGCTGGAAGTCCTACCCGTTCGAGATCCGCGCGCGCCTGGATGCTTCTGGCTTTCATCTGGAGCTGCAAGTCGAGGTCGTCTACTCCTCGACCTGCCCCTGCTCCGCCGCCCTGGCGCGCCAATTGATCCAGCAGCGCTTTATCGACGACTTCGCCAACCAGACGCTCGACCATCAACAGGTGCTGGCCTGGCTCGGCTCGACCCAGGGCATTCTGGCCACGCCGCACAGCCAACGCAGCACGGCGACGCTGCAAGTGCGCTTGGCAGCGCAGGCGAGCGAGTTGCCGTTGCTCGAGCTGATCGACTGCGCCGAACGGGCCCTGGGCACCGCCGTGCAGACCGCGGTCAAACGCGCCGACGAGCAAGCCTTCGCCCTGGCCAATGGGCAGAACCTGATGTTCTGCGAAGACGCCGCGCGCCGCCTGCATGGCGCGCTGCTGAACCTGCCCGAACTGAGCGGCTTCAGCCTGCGCGTGGTGCATGGGGAAAGCCTGCACGCGCATGACGCGGTGGCCGCCAGCAGTCGGAACTGGGGGCGCCCATGATCCGCTGCGAGCAGTTGCAATGGGGCACGAAAGCCCAGCCGCTGACGCCGCCCGTGGATCTGCACCTGCCCGCCGGCAGCCTGAGCGCGGTGATCGGCAGCAACGGTTGCGGCAAAAGCAGCCTGCTGAAAGTAATCGCCGGTTTGCAGCGCCCCCTACGCGGCCGGGTGCAGCTCGGCGCCACGCGCCTGGGCGGTATCGCCTACCTGGTGCAGCAGCAGGCACTCGACCGGCAGTTCCCGATCGACCTGCACAGCCTGGTCAGCGCCGGCTTCTGGCGCAGCCCGCTGAGCCGCCGCGATCGGCAGGCGCGCTTGCAGCAAGTATTGGACGATTGGCGCCTGCTCGACCTGCAACGACAGCCGCTGCAAGCGCTCTCCGGCGGCGAGCTGCAACGGGCGCTATTGGCCCGCCTGAGTCTGACCGAAGCCCGGATACTGCTGCTCGACGAACCTGATGCGGCGCTGGACGAACAGGGCCAGGCGCTGCTTTGGCGGCATATCCAGCGCTGGCGGGCCGAGGGTCGCACCCAGCTGGTGGTCAGCCACGACCTCGCCGGCCTCAGCCAGCACCTGGAGGATGCCTTGCTGGTCGCGTCCAGTGGCTGCGTCCACGCGCCTATCCGACAGATGCTGACGCAGCGAGCGCGGCCGTTAACACGAGTGGCCTGAAGTGGAGCTGCTCTGGGCGCCTTTCGTCGAGTTCGCCTTTATGCGTCGCGCCCTGCTTGGCGGTGTGATGCTGGCGCTGAGCGCGGCGCCCCTGGGGGTGTTTCTGATTCTGCGGCGTCTGAGCCTGATCGGCGATGCCATCGCCCACGGCATCCTGCCTGGCGCGGCCGTGGGTTTCTGGTTGTTCGGTCTGAGCTTGCCGGCGCTGACCTTCGGTGGTCTGGTCGCCGGCCTCGGTATGGCCGGTCTGGCCGCCTGGGTCACCCGCCGCACCGGCCTGCGCGAAGACGCCAGTCTGGCGGCGATCTACCCGATTTCTCTGGCCAGCGGCGTGCTGTTGTTGGGCCTGGCCGGTCGCAAACTCGATCTGCTGCACCTGCTGTTCGGCTCGGTGCTGGCCGTCGATCCGCACACGCTCAACGGCATGCTGCTGGTCTCGCTCGGCAGCCTGCTGGCCCTGGCGCTTATCTACCGTTGGTTGTTGCTCGACAGCCTCGACCCGCTATTTCTCGGCAGCGTCAGCCGCTTCGGTCCCATTGCCTACGGGCTGTTCCTGACCCTGGTGGTGCTCAACCTGGTGATCGGTTTCCAGGCCATAGGCGCGCTGATGGTGGTTGGCCTGATGATGTTGCCGGCCGCCGCCGCGCGCTTCTGGAGCTGCCATCTACCCAGCCTGCTGTTGATCGCCGCGCTCACGGGTGCGCTCTGCGTCTGGCTCGGCCTGTTGCTGTCCTACTACGCCAACCTGCCCAGCGGGCCCTGCATCGTCCTGCTGGCCGGGGCGGCCTACGCCGTCTCGGTGTTGCTCGGCCCGGTCAACGGACTATTGCGCGCCCAGCCTTTAACCGCACTCTGAGGAATACCCATGCGCACCCTGCTTGCCCTGTTCACCCTATTCGTTTCGCTGTCGCTGGCGGCGTCGGAAAAGCCCAAAGTCGTCACCAGCTTTAGTATTTTGGCCGACATTACCGCGCAAATCGGCGGCGATCGCATCGAGCTGCGCAATCTGGTCGGCGCCGATGCCGACGCCCATGTCTATGCACCGAGCCCAGAGGACGCCAAGGCCGTGCTCGATGCCGACCTGATCATCGCCAACGGCCTGGGCTTCGAGCCCTGGCTGGATCGGCTGATCGCCAGCAGCGATGCCGCCGGCACGCGCATCGACGCCAGCGCCGGGGTGCTGCCGCTGATGCTCGATGAGGACGGTCACCGGGTTGCCGACCCGCATGCCTGGCAGAACCTGGCCAATGCCGAGATCTATGTGCAGAACATCGCCAAGGCCCTGAGCAAAGCTAGCCCGGCCCACACCGCCTACTACGGAGAACGACGCGACGCCTACCTGACGCAAATCCGCGCCCTGCTCGGCGAAGCCAAGGCGGGCCTGGGTCAACTGCCGGCCGCGCAACGCACCATCATCACCAGCCACGACGCCTTCGGTTACCTGGGCCAAGCCTACGGCCTGAATTTCATCGCGCCGCAAGGGCTGTCCACCGAAGACGAGCCCTCGGCTGCAGAAGTAGCCGCCTTGATCCGCCAGATCCGCGCCGATGGTGTGCGTGCGGTGTTCGTCGAAAATATCCGCGACCCGCGGCTGATTCAGCAGATCGCGGCGGAAGGCGGCGCCAAGATCGGCGGCACGCTGTATTCCGACGCCCTGGCCAGCGAAGGTGCGGCCAGCAGCTATTTGGGCATGTTCAAGCACAACCTCGACACCTTGCTGGCTGCGCTCAAGCCATAAGCGGGCCTGCCAGCTCAAAATGGCTGCAGGCCAGTATTCATAGGGGTTTCACGTGGAACCGCCGGTCGGCAGAGGACTCGTCTCGCGACCGGCGGCTGTTTCAGCGCGCAACAAGCGGGGCGCTATTGCTTGCTCATCCCCGTAGCGCCGACCGGGTTCAATTCACCGGCATAGCGCGCGAATATCACCGGCTTACCGCCGATACGCGCCGACTTGCCCACGGCATAGATCCTGTCGCCTTTAGCGATTTGCATTTGCCCCAGCTTGGTCGCATCGCCAAGATTGACCACCACGCGCTTACCCTGGGGAGTTTCCAACTTCAGCAAGCGGTGCTTGTTCTGCGAACCTTTGATCGTCAGGTCTCGACTATCGACCACCTGCCCTATCACGGAGCGGAAACCGGTTTTGTTCTGGCCGTCTTTTGCCATGTCGTCGGCCAGAGCCGGAGCGGTGAGCCCCAGGCTGGAAGCCAGCAAGATGGATGAAATGATAGGTTTCATGGTGTTCTCCCGTCTGAGTTACACATCCAGCCAGCCTTCATCGCCGACGTCGTCATAGGTATTCCAGTCGCTGTCGTAGTCGCCGTACCAATTATTCCAATCTGAATCGGTGACATCCCAGCCATAGTCGGGGTCGTAATACCCCCAGTCGTCGTTATCCCAGTTATCGGTTTCCCACCAGTCGTTGTCGTAGGTGCTCCAGGAATCCCACGTGTCCCAGGTGTCCGCCATCGCGGGCCCGACGGCGCCGGCGCACAGCGCCATGACGAGCGCGATGCCGGTCAGTAGTTTTTTCATCTTCGATTCCTCCGTTCAGGACGTTCGTTGACGAGCGCCTGGGCAATCGCAAAAAGCGCTGCGATCTTCGCCCCCGGCTCTCTCAGTCGTAGAAGAGCGATAGCCGCGGATGGTTCAGTCATTTTTCCCAAACGCCAAGCTGGAAGGCGCTAAATAGAGCCGTTTGATAGCCGCCTGCCGGGCGTCGCGCGGGTGTCTTTTGCACCAGCGGCTAAGCTGAAAAGCGCTGCCAAGCACCATCGCCGCCGAAGTTTTTTGAACCCTTTGCGCCAGCACCACGACCTACTTGCCAGAACGCACCGCAGAACACTGCGAAACGCCAACACCTGGAGTAGCCATACGATGAATACCCGCCTATCTCCCGCCCGTACCCTGGGCATTCTGGCCATCAGCGCGCGGCGCCGAGCTTCGCGCAGAAGATCACCACCGCCGCAGTGACTGATATCACCTTCAACGGCCTGCCCAATAGCGTCGACGTACCCTCAAGGAATGTCGAACGGCTCCTCGATCGCCAATGTCAACGTGCAGTCACTGACCTCAAGCCTGACCCTGCCGATCAGCAGCACGGTGAAATGCGCGAAGAGCCAATGGGGCTATTCCCACAGCCTGGTGGGCTTCGGCGCCTTCAACCCGACCTTTCTCGATACCGGCGTGGTGCACCAGGCGCCCACCCCAATGCCGGCCACACCACCTGGACCGGCCTCAAATGGATCACCGAAGCCGCCGCCACCTACCAGTATCAGGTGCCGCTGAATGCGCTGAAAAACCCGGCCAAGGCCAACTATCAGCTCGACGTGTTGGCCGAGTTCAACGCCGCGATGAATAGCTTTATCCAGCAGGGTGGCAGCAAGCTCGATTACCTGAAAAGCAATCGCACCATCGATGTACAGCGCCAGGTCAGCGTGATGGGCGCCTGCTGGACCGGGTTGAGCAGCAAGGGCTTCGCCACCTATACCAAGCCGCTGACGATCCGCATCAAATACCAGGGCAATCCGAAGCTCACGGCGATCAACGCCCAGCTCGGCCAGATGGGTGGCGGCGGTATTCAGGCCGGCCCGCAGCCGATGAAGATCACCGCCGGGCAGATCCTGCCTTACGCGCCGAACTATCAGGGCGCCTGCCCGGCCGATCTGAAGTTCCGCGTGCAACTCAACGGCGTGGGCAAGGGCGAGGCGCGCTACCGGATCACCCAAGGCAACAGCACCGTTTACGACTCGCCGGCGCTGCCGTTCGCCGATGGCAACCTGCAGCACGATTTCAATGTGGTGATGCCGTGCGCTTCAAGGACGAAAAGGCGGCAGTATGGCCAACCCAGTATCACCGTTCCCGTTATGCAGGACCGCAGGTTTATCCGGGACGCTTTGGCAGCCGCGCAAGCGCTCCCCGGATTGCATCCGGGCTACGTGACTGACTTCGTAGGGTGCGCCCTGCGCACCAGCGCCAGCGTAGATTCCTGGTGCGCAGGGCGCACCCTACAGAAGCTGCCTGCTACACATCACCGAGCCATAGCCTTTTTTCGCCTACCAGCCGCCACCTCCGCCACCC
>NZ_CAMPHV010000074.1 GCF_946886105.1 uncultured Pseudomonas sp.
GAAAATACTTCGCCGGCGTTGCCCGCCCTTGGGCCTTGACCTATGCTCGACGCCCTGATGCCGCACCAAGTGAGTTAGGGGCTAGAACTTATGCCAGTAAAAAGCGTAAGCGCTCCATAAACCCCGCCTCCCTCTGATGGGGTTTTGCGTTTCACAGTGGCGTCGTTGGCTGGCAGTTCCACAGCAGCAGCGCCTTGTAGTCTTCAACGCTGTTGGCCAGTGGTAGGCGTTCGAGGACATGGCGCAGCCAGGCGTAGAGTTCTCGCCCGTTGGCCTTGGCGGTTTCGATCAGGCTATAGATTTGCGCGCTGGCGGTGGTGAAATTGGAGCACAGCATTGGCTGGACTGCGGGTCAGTTGAAGATGGGGTCTATGGAGCGCTTACTAAAAAGCCACCTGTAGGTGGCTCTTCTTGTGGCTTTGGCTTTGGTCAGTTGCCGCGATATTCACAGCCGCTTGTGCAGGTTTCGTGAATGCGGACGCGTGATAGTTCGGGCAGGAGCGGTTTTAGCTGTTGCCAGATCCACTTGGCGAGCACTTCGCTGGTCGGGTTCTCCAGTCCAGGAATTTCATTGAGGTAATTATGGTCCAGTTGCTCATAGAGTGGCTTGAAGATGGCTTTTATCTCGGAGAAATCACGAATCCAGCCGGTATATGGATCGACTTCACCCTCGATATAGATCGCCACGCGAAACGAGTGACCATGCAAACGCCCGCATTTATGACCGTCGGGGACGTGGGGGAGCCGATGGGCGGCCTCGAAGATAAACTCTTTGAACAGTTCCACGGTGTGTCTCTCTGCTGGTGGCGCGCCGCGGGGCGCGCTTTGATAAGGGGCGATATTACCAGCTAGAGCGAGGCTTTAACCAACGATGTACTAGCCCGGCCGACTCAATTGCTTGAGCCGGAATTGTCAGTAGCGTGGTTCCTGTCGTGGCGATAAGCGCTTATGGCTTCGTAAACCGCTTTTCTCAGGCGATTGATGCCGCCAATCGGTTGGTGTTCAGGTAGCGAGTGCCACGGATTGAAGGAAAGATTGTCGCAAAACAGGTTCTGCTCGCGGCTGTCGAAATCTTGGGCCGGCAACTGGATGTTTGCCACCGTTTCGAATGCGGAGATGGATTCATCCCATTCAACGCTAGGGTCTTCGATAGGCATGTAATAAGCAGGATCTTGCCGCTGCACTTGCAATGCAAAACACGCAGGTGCGCGATCCAGGGAGAGCTGCTGGTAGAGGGCATTGCGCAGAAAATTGGGTAAGTCCTGGTTCTGTTCCGGTAACTCGTAGTATGGGCAGTTCTCCGGAGCAGGAATGACGCGGTATTTTATGTTGAGGGGGCCGAGCTTAAAGGGGGCGATGGAGTTATAAGTACTGGCGATAGGGCTTTCGGGTGCCGGGGACAACGTCTTCAAGGCAATGATCAAGTGGCGGATTTCCCAGCTGCGTGGGTCCCAGCTTGGGAAAAAGGCCAGTACCTTTTTGCCTTCGGCTTGGGCGGAAAAGTTGCTTTTATATTCCGCCACATCGCGGACAAAGAACGTTGGGTGATTGAACATCACGAAGTCTTGCTCGGATGCGTGCTGAGGGTTCTTGCTAAGCTTTTCGCCCGGCACATCCAGCAATTTGATCGCCATGCCACGAGCATCGCGAGCTCGGTCGAACTGCGGGTATGCATTGCCATTGGATAAGCGCACCCAGGCTTGCCAAGTTTTACCGGGCTCACTGAAAACGCCGTGCTGTAAATCGCTACTGAGGTTGGACAGCACGCTGACTTGCGCTTTTAGGCAACCATGCGCTTTGGCATGTGCATCGCGGAGGACACGGGTATTGTCGCGGTGTTGTTCGACGACACGCACGGCATCTTCGATAATCGCCTGGGTCAAACTGGCTTCATCGGCGGGGATCTGTTCCTCGCTGGCAACCGGTCCGGAAAATTTCCAGCCATAGTAAGCCGCACCTATTGCCCAGCCGCCCACCCCTATGACTATGAGTAGCAGCAGAAACTTGCCAAGCAATCGACCGAACCAGAGCCAGAGACGTTTGAGCATTGAGACAAGTCCTTGTGTATGGTTATTTTTCGATAAGCCACTGCTTATTTCGGATATCCGTGCGCCGCTCCGCTAATCGCAGGCGGGGCCTGGGCTCCAAGGCTTGGCTTCAATAGGTTTCAATTGCGCTTCAAACTTGGCATCGCCCAATACTTTCAGGTACTCGACGAGCGCCCAGCGTTCGTGGGGCTGTAGTGCTCGCCCGATTACGCCATCCTGACGGCAGCCCGCACGGAATTCATGGCCGCGATTACCATTTCCGGCGATCGAGGTATCGAAGAGAAAACCACCGGGGAATTCTGCGCTTTCGAAACCAACCTGCTTCGGGTTGAACTCAAAGTTACCAACCCAGAATTGGCTCTGACGCTCCGACACCGGTGAGAGCAGTTGGAACAGCGTGGGTACCGAGCCGTTATGTAAGAAGGGCGGGGTAGCCCAGATGCCATCCAATGGACGGGCTTTGTAGCCGCGCTTCTCCTGAACACCTATCGGAAGGTCGAAGCCATTCATGTGCGAGCGTTCATCAGGCGGGACGCCGGCGTCCTGGTAGGCGCGGTCCTCAACATACGCGGTGATATAGGCAAGCCCCTTGGCACTGGAAATATTCTGTAAATCCAGGTCGTTTGGCGTTGCGCCGTAGAGGCGAACATCCAATCTATTCAGCTCGGCTTTAGTCCAGCCCAGTTTGCTGATGTCGAAGCGATGGTCGGCGATATTATCGGCAGTTGTGGAGTCGGTGCCGATAATGCTGGTCGGCACGATACGCATGCGCCATTCGGGATCGCGCGCGGGGGCAAAGCGCTTATCGGGCGCCTTGGGATCAGGGGCATGGCAATATGCGCAGTTCTCGCTGAACAGGGCGCGACCTTGGCTGGCCAATTCAAGGTCTATCTGGCCCAGCACGGCCTCGGGCCAGCTCGGTGGCTCCAGTCGTTTTAGGGTTTCTTCAAGGGTATACAGGTCACGGATACGAACACCGGACGTATAGCGTTCGGCTTCGGCTATAGGGCTACCATCGGTTTGCAGTAGCTGCAGCGGAGCACCGACGCCAAGCGCTTCGCCGATATTGCGCGCCATCGGCTGCATGGCGGATCCATTCCATTGCACCCAATCGAACTTCCAGATATCCCAGACCTGCGGATAACTAACCGGAGCATTGGCGACTCGGTAGTTTTTGGCGTCAATAACATCCCCGAACACGGTGTTGGCAATACGCCCGAAAGCATCGGTGCGCCCAGGTCCTTCCTCGGTCGGATATAGGCCACGGTGCCAATCGTTGAACGCGGTACCGAGCAGGCGATCAAGCACCGCTTTGAAGTCTTTGCGCAATTGCGCACGACCATCCTCATACTGCTCGCCCAGCACTGTTTTAGCGAAACGCCTAAATTTGAGCGGGTTGTAATAGGTGAACACCATGCTCATGCCCAGTGCCTGGCCGAAGCTGCCGCCTTTCACGGTGGGTACGGTTGAGGCGAGCGAGTGCAGAGCTGCTCCTCCATCGATACGTATTGCTTGGCCTTTATAGCGCAACTGCCCGGTGTGACAGGCCGCGCAACTTATATCGAGGTAGTCGAGCCCCGTCTTGCTATCCTCGTGGCGAGTAAAACCTACGGGCAGGTTTGCCGGATTGAGCGCAGTTGCTTGTTGTTGCGGGTCGACTAGAAAGCCGAAGCGCGCCAGGTAAGCCGGATCGGCGAATTTACTTGAGCCGAGCGGCAATTCCAGTGCGCTGAACCATGAATAGCGCAGGCCTTTAACTTGGGTGCCTTGGGGGGTGTAATAGAAGGTCTGACGGTCTTCTTTGCTCCATTGATCGAGGTAATGGAGTTTTTCTGGTTGCTGGTAGGCGGGGAGATTTGGATAGGCCACAAAATACAAGCCAATACCTAATCCGATAACCACTAATAGCAGAAGCCCATAAAAGGCGCGGCGTAGCGTATGCATCAGGTACTTCCCTGTGGCGTTTTTATTTGTATGTATTTATGCCTAGCAGATTGAATAATGGCAAGGTGCCAGCCGCATTTGTATGCTGAAAGCAGGCGTTTCGTTGCAATCGTTTGCGCATCATTCCAGATAGGTATAGATGAAAATGGACATGCACTGGAACTAAGGAGTGAAAAATGCACCCGTTTGACGCTGAAAAACCGCCACGGCTAGCCATCCTGCTGGGGTATGCGGGACTGACGCCTTTTGTCGGCGGCGCTTTGGGAATATGGATTATTCCGCTGGGGTGGCGGGAATTCGTACTTTCGGCGCTGCTGGATTATGCCGCGGTGATTTTGGCTTTCATGGGAGCCATCCATTGGGGACTAGCGATGCGTGCCGAAGAGAAGGACGAGCGCGCTCAGATACAGCTCGCGTTATCGGTCATTGCGCCTTTGCTCGGTTGGCTGGCGATTGCCGGAGGTATGCCGATCGGCTTGGCATTGCCCATTCTTCTATTGGCGTTTGTCGGGCTGTACCTCGCCGATTTGCGAGCGGTGCATCTGGGGTTGGCGCCGCTTTGGTACTCGAGCCTGCGCACGCCGCTAACGTTGGTAGTGGTTGTGTGCCTGCTGCTGGCTTGGGCCAGCGTAATGACCGCGTAAATCCGCTAGCAATTGAGGCTATCGGCTTGGCGATACAGCATCAGTAGCTTGTGGGTGATGCTCTGTTGGATGTCGTCGCGCTCGAAGCTGGATAGGCGGGTGAGGCTGTTCACCTGTAGGCGATGAAGGTGGATGTAGGGCATCTGTTGATCGAACTCGCGCAAGTCGCCCTTCATCATGATCGGAAGGAAAACATCGCCGGCTTTTTTCTGGCTGCTGATGATTTGCGCCAACGCCGCTTTGAACGGCATGGTTTTCGGGCCTGGACCGCCGCTCTTGAGCTGCGTGGTCAGCAGCAGGCCGGGCTTGCCCAGGACGGCGCCGGGGAGCACGCAAAGCCCGGTTTTGCGTATGGCCTGCACGTCGATACCGTGCAAGGTGTCATGGAACGCATAAGGATTGGGTAGAACCACCATTTTGCGCCCCATGTCGCTGGGGAAGTGCAGGTTGTAGTTGGTGTACAGCTGCCGGACGGACTCCGAATAAACGCACAAGCGATTCTCGAACAACTTGATAAACCGTTCCGCCAATTCCCGTCGGGCCATGTTGTCCATGTCCCAGATCAGATCCTGGTTTTGCGGTTTAGTGAGATCGACTTCTTGGTGTTCCATGGTGCTCATGCTTTTCCTTAGACGCGAAACTGGCCTAATAACCGGTTGAGCTGATCCGCCAGTTGCCCCAATCGCTGGCCAGCGGCACTGGATTGCTCGGCAGCCAAGGCATTGTTATGGGCCAGGCCGGCTGCCTGAGTAACATTCTGGTTGATGTCTTCGACTACGTGGGTCTGCTGTAGGGTGGCACTTGCAATTGAAGCATTCAAGCTCGTTAAGTTACGCAGTGATTGAGCGATCTGGGTCAGGCTTTCCCCCGCCTGGCTGGCTTGCTCGACAGTCAGCTGCGAAGCGCTACTGCTCTCGTTGATGACTTTTACTGCTGCTTCGGAGTGACCCTGCAGGCGCTCGATCATACCTTGGATTTCCGCGGTCGATTGCTGCGTTCGTTGGGCTAACAGACGCACTTCGTCGGCCACCACGGCGAAACCGCGACCCTGTTCGCCTGCGCGTGCCGCTTCGATGGCCGCGTTCAGGGCGAGTAAGTTGGTTTGTTCGGCAATCGAGCGGATGACCTCCAGAACACTGCCGATCTGCGTACTTTCCTGTGCCAGCGTCTTGATCACCTCGACCGCTTGTTCGATGGTGCCGGACAGCTGGCTGATTTGGCGCAGGCTGGTGTCGATATTGCGCTGGCCCTGAGCGGCCTGCGCTTCGGCGGTATGGACTTCGGCGGAGGCATGTTCGGCGTTTTTTGCCACATCTTGCACGCCATAGGTGACTTCGTTGATCGCTGTGGCCACCATTTCCATTTGTTGGGATTGCTGCTGGCTGTATTGCTGGGCTTCGCCAGCAAGCGAGCCCAATGAGCGCGCTGCCTGATCCAGGGTGCCGGCGGATTCGAGTGATTGCTGAATGACCTGGCGCAGTTTTTCAGTAAATGCATTGAAGTGTTTGGCCAAACTGGCGAGCTCATCGCTGCCGGCGGTGTCCAGACGGCAGGTCAAGTCGCCATCGCCGCTTGCAATATTGGCCATGGCGTCGACCGATGCTTGCAGGGGAACAGTGATGCTGCGGGCGATCAAGGTAACCAGTGCTCCCATCAGCAGGATAATGACAAAGCCAATAGCGAGGGCGCGCAACGCTTGCGATTGGAATTCCTCCTGAACATCGTCGATATAGACGCCGGAACCGATTATCCAGCCCCAGGGTTGAAACAGTTCTATGTAGGAAATCTTCGGCACCGGCTCGCTGGCCCCTGGTTTGGGCCAGCGGTAATCGACCTGGCCGGCGCCTTTGTCCTTGCTGATCCGCACCATTTCGTTAAAGAGCGCTTTGCCATCCGGATCTTTAAAGCCCGAGAGGTTCTGGCCTTCGAGTTTTGCATTGATCGGATGCATGACCATCACTGGCGTCTGGTCATTGATCCAGAAGTACTCCTTGTCGTCGTAGCGCAGGCCACGGACCACTTCCTTGGCTTGCGCCTGAGCCTCTTCGCGGCTCAGCGTGCCGGCCGTCTCCAGGCTGTGGTAGTGCTTGAGAATACCGGCCGCGCTTTGCACGACATGCCGGGTTTTTTCGCCTTTCGCGACAAATAAATCTTCATGAATCTGCAGCAGCAATACTGCGCCGAGGCTCGCTAGCATCAGCACGGCGACGCCAAGTATCAGCAACAGACGGCGGCTGATGGCGAAGTTACGTAGGCTGTTCATCAATTGGTACCCCATTTTTATTAGCGATATACAGGGCTGGCATTGAGTGAAGGTATTTCTGCGGTTCCAGTCGCTCACCAATGCGGATAAGCTTTGCAGCGATTAGCGCTTGCGGTTATGCAAGACCTTGTTAGGTATGCAATAACGACAAGCCTTGAGAGTATTTCGGCATTTGGGCGGCAATCCTTGAGGTTGGTCTGCTTCCACTTGTCAGGAACCCCTGGGCCATTTCGAGCCCGTCGATCCATTGGCAATATTTTCTCTTTCCATAGAGTAGTAGCTCACGCGCTTGGCGCTGGGCGTTATAGGAGCATTGATGGATTTTTGGACGGCCATGCAGGCTCTTATTCTGGGCGTTGTAGAGGGCATTACCGAGTTTTTACCGATTTCGAGTACGGGCCACCAAATCATCGTCGCCGATCTCATCGGCTTTGGCGGCGAGCGGGCGATGGCCTTCAATATCATTATTCAGTTGGGTGCCATCCTGGCGGTCATCTGGGAATACCGGCAGAAGATTTTGCATACCCTGTTCAGCCTTCCCAGAGAGCGGCAGGCGCAGCGCTTTAGCGGCAATCTGCTGATCGCTTTTATGCCGGCGGTTGTTCTCGGAGTGATTTTTGCCGATGCCATCCACCGCTATCTGTTCAACCCGATTACCGTGGCAGCCGCATTGGTGGTCGGTGGGATGGTCATGCTGTGGGCCGAGCGACGTACGCACAGCGTTCACGCCGAGACCGTGGATGAGATGCGCTGGAGCGATGCCTTGAAGATCGGCTTTGCCCAGTGCCTGGCGATGATTCCGGGTACGTCGCGATCCGGCGCGACCATCATTGGCGGCTTGCTCTTCGGCTTGTCGCGTAAAGCCGCAACCGAGTTCTCGTTCTTTCTGGCGATGCCGACGATGGTCGGGGCGGCGGTGTATTCCGCTTACAAATACCGGGAGATGTTCGAACCCGCGGATCTGCCGGTATTCGCCATCGGCTTCATCGCCTCGTTCATTTTCGCCATGATCGCCGTGCGTGCCTTACTCAAGTTCATTGGTAACCACAGCTATGCAATGTTCGCCTGGTACCGCATTGGTTTCGGCTTGCTGATTCTGGCCACCTGGCAATTCGATCTGATCGATTGGAGCAGCGCGCAGATTTGAGGTGTAGCGGTATTCGCGAGGTGAATTCAACACTCGCCTCGAGTGCGTCTTTGTCATAGTGGGTTCACCCAAGGAGAACCCGATGAACCGCCTCGACCATCAGTTACTCGACGTCAACGGAATTACCCTGAGCCTCTACAGCGCCGGCGACGCCGAGGCTCGGCCGCTATGGCTGCTGCACGGCTTTCCCGAGTCTGGCATTCCTGGCGCCAGCAGATCGCGCCGCTGGTTGCTGCCGGTTATCGCGTACTGATTCCGGAAATGCGCGGTTACGGGCAAAGCAGTGCGCCGCGTGATCCCGATGCCTATGACCTCATCACCGTTTGCGACGATATCCGCGCTGCTATGGATGCGCTGGAACAGGACCAGGCCTGCATCGTCGGTCACGATTGGGGCGCGCCTATCGCCTGGCATCTGGCGTTATTGGAGCCGCAGCGTGTGCGCGCCGTGGTGGGGATGGCGGTACCTTTTGCCGGCCGTCCCAAGCAACCGGCCATCGACATCATGCGCCAGCTCTACGCTGGGCGTTTCCACTACATTTTGCATTTCCAGGAGGCGGGGGTTGCGGAGCGGGAAATGGACGCCGACATAGGGCGCACCCTGCGCATGATGATGCACAACACCTCGGCCGCCGTGGCCAAGGATTTTTTCCTGCAAGAGAAACCGGCTGACGCCAGCCTGTTCGACGGCATGCAGGATCCCGGCAAGCTACCAGCCTGGTGCGATGAGCAGGCGTTCGCCGAATATGAGCGCACCTTCGCCGGACGAGGCTTCTATGGCGCGCTGAATTGGTACCGCAACTTCGAGCGCAACTGGCAGCGCACCGAGGCCTTAGCGGATAAAAAGATCGAGCAGCCGGCGCTATTTCTGCTGGGCGACAAGGACCCGGTCGGCACCCTGGAGGCCTACACCCTCAAGCAGATGCCCAAGCACGTGCCGCTGCTCGAGCAGCACGTACTGCAGGATTGCGGTCACTGGATTCAGAACGAACAGGCCGAACAGGTCAATCAGCTGCTGCTGGCATTTCTGCAACGTCATTACGACGTCTGAATTTTCCCATGGAGGTTGGCGGGCATGGAGCGGCGTGGGCTACTTCGCAGTTGGAACGACGACAAAGGTTTTGGCTTTATCCAGCCCGAACAGGGCGGCGCGGAGCTGTTCGCGCATATCTCGGCCATGCGCGGTGAGCGCCGCCCGGTAGCCGGGGACCAGGTCGCCTATGTCCTCGGTAAGGATTCACAGGGCCGCGCGTGCGCCGAGCATATCCGTCTGGCCGGGGTGCTATCGCTCGACCGGCCGGCGATCCGGCGCAAGCCCCCAGCGCAACGACCGCCTGCTGCCGCTCCGAAAAAGCCCAAGATTCCAAAGCGCGGAAGCAGGCCGTCGGACGGCGGCGCCATTCAACACCTCGCGCCGAAGCTACTGATTCTGCTAGCGCTCTGTTGTTTGCCTGTAGTGGGCGCGATGCAGCTATGGCTGCAAGCGGGGTTCGTCTGGCTGCTGCTGGTCTACCCATTGGTCAGCCTGATCAGTTTTCTGCAGTACTGGCAGGACAAGGCACACGCACTGCGCGGGCGCTGGCGAACCCCGGAGAACGCCCTGCATCTGACCGAATTGCTCGGCGGCTGGCCCGGGGCTCTAGTGGCGCAGCAGTGTTTTCGTCACAAGACCCGCAAGGTGTCTTATCAACTGGTGTTCTGGGCGGTCATCGCGCTGCACCAGGCGCTATGGATCGACTGGTTGTTGCTCGACGGCGCTTATCTGGGCGGGCCATTACGCCGCTACCTGCCGGTCTGAGGCTTTAGCAGGCCATTGAAAGGGCGGTGCAACCATTGCGTGTTGCCGTCTCGCGGATTGTTCGTCAGTGGCATACATTGACACGGCAGCAGCCCCAACAGTGCTCATTCGCCCAATGGAGATTCAACGTATGTCCCTGTCCATGTACCAGGCTTCGATTCCGGGTTTCCTGCGTATGCTTGGCAATCTCTCGGCCATTCTGCACAAGGCTGAAGCCTATGCCGCCGAGCGCAAGATCGATCCGGGCGTGCTGGTCAATGCGCGTCTGGCGCCGGATATGCACCCATTGGTGCGCCAAGTGCAGATCGCCACCGATAGCGTGAAGGGCTGTGGCGCACGCCTGGCCGGCATCGAGGTGCCCAGCTATGCCGATACCGAAAGCAATTTTGCCGAGTTGCAGGCGCGAATCGCCAAGACCCGAGCCTTTCTGCAAAGCATCGATGCCGCCCAACTCGACGGGAGCGAGGGTCGGCAGATCACCTTGAAATTTCCCGGCGCGGAAATGACCTTCAGCGGTCAGGACTACCTGCTGGGTTTCGTGCTGCCGAACTTCTATTTCCACGTCACCACGGCGTACGCGATTTTGCGCCATAACGGCTTGCAGATCGGCAAGATGGATTACCTCGGCCAAGCCTGAGGATCTGCTGAGTCAAACCGGCTGTTCCCAGTCCTTGAACGCCTGGTCGATATGCTCGATCCAGGCGCGCACCGCAGGCAGCATTCCGCGCCTGTGGGTGTACACGGCTTGCAGGTGGCCCGGTGGCAGCGTCCAGTCCGGCAGCAGACGGACCAGAAGACCATCGAGCAACTCCTCGTGGCAGTAGGGCGCGGGCAGCATGCTGAAGCCCAAGCCTGCGAGTGCGGCACGCTTGCGCACGGCGAAGTCCTCGATAGCCAGGCGTGGCTCCAAAACGGCCTCGCGCACCTGTCCGGCGCTGTCCTGGAAACGCAGGTGAATTTTCCGGTCGGCTTCCAATGCGCCCATCGCCGGTAACTTGTGCAGATCCTCGAGGGTGTCGACAGTCAGGCCCTCGAGCAGCGCCGGGGCAGCCACCAGATAGGCCTGGGCCGGCAGCAGGCGACGACTGATCAGGCTCGGATCTTCATCCTCGGCACTGCGCACGCGCAAGGCCACGTCGATGCCCTCGTTGAGCAAATCGACCCGCCGGTTGGTCTGGATCAGCTCCAACTGCACCTTGGGGTAGGCCGCGAGAAAGCTGACCACCAGCTCCGGCAGCAGGGCGATGCCGCCCGGCGCACTCACGCGCAAACGCCCGCGTGGCTCGCTGGTCAGGCTGGCGACGGTTTCTTCGGCTTGTTCGGCTTCCTGCAGCATGGCCTGGCAATGGCGTAGGTAGCGCTCGCCGATATCGGTGAGCGCCAGCTTGCGCGTGGTGCGTTGCAGCAGGCGCGCACCCAGGCGGTTTTCCAGCTCGGCGATGCGTCGCGACAGGCGTGATTTGGGAATCCCGAGCAGACGGCCGGCCGCCGCGAAGCCGCCGGCTTCCACCACTTTGGCGAAGTAGAACAGGTCGTTGAAGTCATGCATGGCTTATCGTCCTATCGGTAGGACAAACTATCGCATTTATGCCGACTAATCGGCTATTGGTTTCATGGGTAGCATCTCCAGCATCTTGATCGCCCTTATCCCGGAGAACGCTATGAACGTACTGCACCTCGATTCCAGCATCCTTGGCGACTCGTCCGCCTCCCGCCAACTCAGCCGCGCCGTGGTCGATGCCTGGCAGGCAGCTTCGCCCGCTATCAAGGTGAGCTACCGCGACCTCGCCAGCGATGCGCTGAGCCACCTGTCCGCCGCCAGTCTGGTCGCTGGCGGTACACCGGCCGAATTGCGCGATGCGGCGCAAAAGCACGAAGTCGGGCTGGCTGAAGCCACCCTCAATGAATTCCTGGCGGCCGATGCCATCGTCATAGGCGCGCCCATGTACAACTTCACCGTGCCGACTCAGCTCAAGGCCTGGATCGACCGTGTCGCCGTCGCCGGCAAAACCTTTGCCTACGACGAAAACGGTCCGAAAGGTCTGGCTGGCGGCAAGAAAGTGGTGATCGTCTCCACCGCCGGCGGCATTCACGCCGGTCAGGCCAGCGGTCAGGCTCACGAGGCTTATCTGGAACTGGTACTGCGCTTTCTCGGCATCACCGACATCGAAATCGTCCGTGCCGAAGGCCTGGCCTATGGCGAAGAGCCGCGCGCCAATGCACTCAAAGGCGCCCAGGCGCAGATCGACGAGTTGTTCGCCACGGTTTGATCGCTCCGCGCAAAAAAACAAAGCCCGCTGAGTCAGCGGGCTTTGTTCGTTACGCGGTGGTGTTTCAGACGAAAATGCCCTGGCTGCGCAGGTAGTCGTCGTAGGTGCCGCTGAAGTCGGTCACACCGTTTTCGGAGAGTTCGATGATGCGTGTGGCCAGGGAGCCGACGAACTCGCGGTCGTGGCTGACGAAGATCAACGTGCCCGGGTAGTTTTCCAGGGCCAGGTTGAGCGCCTCGATGGATTCCATATCGAGGTGGTTGGTCGGTTCGTCCATCACCAGCACGTTGGGCTTCTGCAGGATCAGCTTGCCGAACAGCATGCGGCCTTGCTCGCCACCGGAGATGACTTTCACCGACTTGAGAATCTCGTCGTTGGAAAACAGCATGCGGCCGAGGGTGCCGCGAACCAGTTGCTCGCCGCCCTGGGTCCACTGGCCCATCCAGTCGAACAGGTTGCAGTCGTCTTCGAAGTCGTGGGCGTGGTCCTGGGCGTAGTAGCCGACTTCCGCGCTTTCGGTCCATTTGACGCTGCCGGCGTCCGGGGTCAGCTCGCCCACCAGCGTGCGCAGCAGGGTTGTTTTGCCGATGCCGTTGGGGCCGATGATCGCCACGCGCTCGCCGGCTTCCACGGTAAAGCTGAAGTTCTTGAACAGGGTCTTGCCGTCGAAGCCCTTGGACATGTGCTCCACGGTCACGGCCTGGCGGTGCAACTTCTTGGTCTGCTCGAAGCGGATGAAGGGGCTGACCCGGCTGGACGGCTTGACCTCGGCCAACTGGATCTTGTCGATCTGCTTGGCGCGCGACGTGGCCTGCTTGGCTTTCGAGGCGTTGGCCGAGAAGCGGCTGACGAAGCTTTGCAGTTCGGCGATCTGCGCCTTCTTCTTGGCGTTGTCCGACAGCAGCTGCTCGCGCGATTGGGTCGCGGCGGTCATGTACTCGTCGTAGTTACCGGGGAACAGGCGCAGCTCGCCGTAATCCAGGTCCGCCATGTGCGTGCACACGCTGTTGAGGAAGTGACGGTCGTGGGAAATGATGATCATGGTGCTGTTACGCGCCGTGAGGATGTTTTCCAGCCAGCGGATGGTGTTGATGTCCAGGTGGTTGGTCGGTTCGTCCAGCAACAACACGTCCGGATCGGAGAACAATGCCTGGGCCAGCAACACGCGCAGCTTCCAGCCCGGCGCCACTTCGCTCATCGGGCCGAAGTGCTGCTCCAGCGGAATACCCAGGCCAAGCAGCAATTCGCCGGCGCGGGATTCGGCGGTATAGCCGTCCATCTCGGCGAACTCGCCTTCGAGCTCGCCCACCTTCATGCCGTCTTCTTCGCTCATTTCCGCCAGCGAATAGATGCGGTCGCGCTCGGCCTTGACCTTCCACAGCTCTTCATGACCCATGATCACGGTGTCGATCACGTTGAAGTCTTCGTAGGCGAACTGATCCTGGCGCAATTTACCCAGGCGCACGTTCGGCTCCAGCATCACCTGGCCGCCGCTCGGTTCCAGATCGTCGCCGAGGATTTTCATAAAGGTCGACTTGCCGCAGCCGTTGGCGCCGATCAGGCCGTAGCGGTTGCCGTTGCCGAACTTCACGGAAACGTTCTCGAACAGGGGTTTGGCCCCGAATTGCATGGTGATGTTAGCGGTGGAGATCACGAATCTTTGTCCAGTTAAGCGGGCGCACGTGCGCGAAAGGGGCGCGATTGTAGCGGTTTACGGCTGTGATTGTCAGTGCGCCTGCCGGGCGGCGTGCTAATTCGCAGCGACGCCCCGGCGCTCAAGCGGCCCGAATAGGCCGCAGGAGGGAGTCGATCAGTATTGCAGTTTGCTGCTCCAGTCGGGGTAGTGAGGCGTGCGCTTGAACTGCACGCGGAACTGTTCGGCTTCAGCTTGAGAGCTGCTCCAAAGGTACAGGTGCTCCTTCCAGCTGCCCGAGGCCCAGTTCTGCAGGTAATAGTCGCTGCCGCGCAGGGTGTCGCGGTCGAGAAAACGCACCGAGTCGCCATCCTTGAGGCAGCCGTTGCCGTTGACCAGTTCGATGCGCAGTTGGTTGGAGGCGTCGTTGGCCTTCATATAGTAGGCGTAATTGCCGCCACCGCCGCCCAACCACCAATTCAGCCAATAACCGCGGTGGCGGCGCGACTCGATTTCCACGTAGTCGCCGCTGCGGATGCAGAAGCTTTCGGGGTAGTACCAGTTGCGCAGGCTGAACCGGCTTTCCGGCTCAAGTCCGCTGCCGTTGATCTTTACCCAATCGTTGGCCTTGCTGCTGCCGGCCCGCAGCGCCTTGCCGGTACTGGTGCTTTGCAATACCACTTCGCCGTAGAGATTCTGCTCCGGCTTACTGGCGCGGGTCGGGGTGCCGCTATCCGCTTTGGTAAAGCCGGCGACCGGCGAGTGATCCGAGTAGTCCTGGAACTGCCAAGTCGCGCCGGCCATGCTGACCGTCCAGCGCGGCGCCGGGGTATCCAGCGCCTGGTTGTGCCAGAACGGCAGTTGCCGGTGATGGCGCGAGAGGAAGATATAGTCCAGGTACTCCGGAGCGTGGTTGGGGTATTGGTAATTGGCGATGCCGTTGCGTTGCGTATCGAAGGTGGTATCGCTGCCGGCATAGCTGTCTGGCGCGTTGACTTGCAGGCGTTCGAGCATGTCGCTGTATTCGCTGCTGTCCTTGATGACGTTGAAGTCGCCGCCGATAAACACCAGTTGATCGAGGGCGATGCCCTTGGCGGCGATGAAGTTACGCAGCTCATCGAATTGGCTGGCGCGTATTGCCGTGCCTTTGCCGTCCGGGCAGCCGGTGTCCGCCGCCTGGGCGTGGGTGCCGATGATGTGCACGGCCTGGCCGTTGCGGTTCAGGCGCACATAGACGAAACCCTTGTTGGACAGGTAGTCCGCGCCGCAACCTTGGCTGTATACGTATTGAATACGTTGCTCGATCGGCCAGCGGCTGACGATGGCCACGCCACCGTCCTCCGGCGTGGTCTCCGAATAGGCGCCGAGGGTGGCGTCCCAGCCGCTGCGCGTCCTGCCCAGCACCGGGGTCTGGAAGGGGTATTGGCTTTTCAGACCGTCGAGAAGAATGGCGGAGGCCGGGTTATCGAACAGCTCATTGAGGATTACCGCATCCTGGCCCTGGATATAACTGGCCTGGGCGATCAAGGCGGCACGCTGCTGCTGGCCCCAGCCGGGCTTGATCGTACTGGGCAGCAGAAACACGTTATGCGCAAGGAGTTTGAATTGATCGCCTGAGCTGGCTTGGCCGAGGGTGGGCAAGATCAGGGCGAGTGCGGCGAAACTGATTAGCGATATGCGTGGGTAGCGCATGGATGGCCTCCGGATTGGTGGAATGGCCAGTCTGTCTGGAAACCCTGCGCATCGAGAATGATCGAAAGATTGGTGGACTAGACCAGCGAGGCCAAAGTTTGCCTGTGGTCGGTTACATCGCGGTGAACCCTGTGTTACCAATCACCCTGCGGCTGATCGAGCAGCAGGCCGACGCGGATTCGCTTGGGCAGCTTGCCGACCACCAGCTGGTGGGAGCGGATCAGCCGCTCTTTGAGCTCGGCCTCGCTCAGCGGGTAAGGGGCGGCCATGCTGACCCAGCGCGCGCGGGCCAGATAAGGCGCAGGGCGAATGCCCGGACGGTCGCAGAACCCGAGGAACAGCTCGTCGTCGACCTTGAAGGCCAGATCGTTGTGGGTGCTCAGGTGGAAGAGGGCGAACATCTTCTTTTCGGCCACTGAAAACACCCGCACACCGCCCCATTTGATGTCTTCGCGGGCGCCCGGCAGGCTCAGACAGAAAGCGGCGACTTGATCGGCGGTCATGGCATCCCTCATTCGCGGTAAAAAACCTGCACGAGATGATAACCAAACTGGCTTTTCACCGGGCCGTGGACTTCGCGCACCGGCTTCTTGAAAATCACCTGGTCGATGGCGCGCACCATTTGCCCCGGGCGCACTTCGCCCAGATCCCCGCCTTTTTTACCGGAGGGGCAGGTGGAGTACTTGTGTGCCAGCACATCGAAAGCCTCGCCGGCGGCGATGCGCTTTTTCAGCGCGGCTGCCTCCGCTTCGGTCTTGACCAGGATGTGGCGGGCCATTGCCTTTGCCATGACGGGTTCCTCAATTTCTTCGAGCTGTTATTGTGCCAGCAATCGCTACGCCAGCAGAATGGCGCCAGTGTTTTGCCGGCCTCAATAAACGGTAATACGGCCGATCTTGGCCTAACAGGCCGTTGAAAAACGTAGGCGAGGCAGCCGAGGCTAGGCAAAAACACGCGAAAAAGCGCAGTTTACGTGTTGTAAATGAGCATTTTGAGCCACTACTGTCCGGTTTAATGAAGGCATGAGCCACCGCAAGTCTTGGCTGGTGCGG
>NZ_CAMPHV010000075.1 GCF_946886105.1 uncultured Pseudomonas sp.
AATTGGCAGAGCGGCGGTCTCCAAAACCGCAGGTTGGGGGTTCGATTCCCTCCTGACCTGCCATTTTCTAACGAATTTGGCGTGTCTTCTCACAGGATCCTCGTATAAATGAATGCTAAGGCTGAAGCCACAGGCTCTCGCTTCGATCTGCTCAAGTGGTTGGTTGTAGCTGCCCTTGTGATTGTGGGTGTGGTCGGTAATCAGTACTTCTCTGCCGAGCCGATCCTGTATCGCGTACTGGCGTTGCTGGCGATTGCTATCGTTGCTGGCTTCGTCGCGCTGCAAACAACGAAGGGGCAATCCTTCTTCGTGTTGGCTAAAGAAGCACGCGTCGAAATTCGTAAAGTCGTTTGGCCGACCCGCCAGGAAACCACGCAGACCACAATGATTGTCGTGGCTGTTGTTTTGGTGATGGCGTTGTTGTTGTGGGGGCTCGACTCCCTGCTGGGTTGGTTGGTTTCGTTGATTGTCGGTTAAAGGTGTCCCGTGGCTAAGCGTTGGTACGTTGTGCATGCTTACTCGGGTTACGAGAAGCATGTGATGCGCTCGTTGATCGAGCGTGTGAAGCTCGCTGGAATGGAAGACGGTTTTGGTGAAATTCTCGTCCCTACCGAAGAAGTGGTAGAGATGCGTAATGGCCAGAAGCGCAAGAGCGAACGCAAGTTCTTCCCCGGCTACGTTTTGGTGCAAATGGATATGAACGAAGGGACTTGGCACTTGGTCAAGGACACTCCCCGCGTCATGGGTTTTATCGGCGGTACTGCCGATAAGCCAGCGCCGATCACTGATAAAGAGGCTGATGCGATTTTACGTCGCGTTGCGGATAGCGGCGATAAGCCGAAGCCGAAGACGCTGTTCGAACCGGGCGAGATGGTTCGCGTGATCGATGGTCCGTTCGCAGACTTCAGTGGTGTGGTCGAAGAAGTAAATTACGAGAAGAGCCGAATTCAGGTGGCGGTGACCATTTTCGGTCGTTCGACGCCGGTCGAGCTGGAGTTCAGTCAGGTCGAGAAGGCATAACTGACATAAGCATCCCTAACCCCGCAGCCAAAGGCTGTGGGGTTTTGTCGTCACTGGGATAAACAGGTAATAACCGGGGAGCCGCAAGGCGCTAGTACCCGTAATTGGAGTAGCTAATGGCTAAGAAAATAACGGCTTATATCAAGCTGCAAGTAAAGGCTGCACAGGCCAACCCGAGCCCGCCCGTCGGTCCCGCTCTGGGTCAGCACGGCGTGAATATCATGGAATTCTGCAAGGCGTTCAACGCCAAGACTCAAGGTATGGAACCTGGTCTGCCGACTCCCGTGATCATCACCGTATATAGCGACCGTAGCTTTACCTTCGAAACCAAAAGCACCCCTGCTTCGGTTCTGCTGAAGAAGGCTGCTGGCTTGACTAGCGGTTCGGCGCGTCCGAACACCGTCAAGGTCGGCACTGTGACCCGTGCTCAGCTGGAAGAGATCGCCAAGACCAAGCAGGCAGATCTGACCGCTGCTGATATGGATGCCGCCGTGCGCACTATCGCCGGCTCGGCTCGTAGCATGGGCCTCAACGTGGAGGGTGTGTAATGGCTAAGTTGACTAAGCGCCAGAAGGCTATCGCTGAGAAAGTCGAAGCAGGCAAGGCCTATAGCTTCGTCGAAGCTGCTGCCCTGCTGACCGAGTTGTCGGCAGTTAAGTTCTCCGAGTCCGTTGATGTCGCCGTAAACCTGGGCGTCGATCCGCGTAAATCCGATCAGGTGGTTCGCGGTGCAACCGTTCTGCCGAACGGTTCCGGCAAGAGTGTTCGCGTTGCCGTATTCACCCAGGGCCCAGCTGCCGAGGCTGCTCTGGCTGCCGGCGCGGACCGCGTGGGTATGGACGAGCTGGCTGCCGAAATGAAGGGCGGCGACCTGAACTATGACGTGGTCATCGCTTCGCCGGACGCCATGCGCGTTGTCGGCCAGCTGGGTCAGGTTCTCGGTCCGCGCGGTTTGATGCCTAACCCGAAGGTCGGCACCGTTACTCCGGACGTCGCTACTGCCGTCAAGAATGCCAAAGCCGGTCAGGTACGTTTCCGTACCGACAAGAACGGCATTATCCACGGTTCCGTGGGTAAGGTCGGTTTCGATGCCGAGAAGCTGAAGCAGAACGTTGAAGCCCTGATCTCCGATCTGAAGCGCTTGAAGCCGTCGACCTCCAAGGGTGTCTACGTCAAGCGTGTGACTCTGAGCACCACCATGGGTCCTGGTCTGATCATCGACCAATCTTCGCTCGACGCGTAATTAGGTGTCGGCGCGTTGATCGCGCCGGCTTGAAAAATTGGGGTCCCTGCCTGGCGGGGGCTATCCAAGACCGTAGGTGGCGAAAGCCTTAAATCGGAGAGCGATCTCCAACGGCCTACGCAGATGGTGCTCCCGATTCTTACCGAATCAGACACCAAGACGCCGTCCAGCTTCGGTTGGACGAAACGGTAACATCCAGGAGTGAACCCGTGGCAATTAAACTCGAAGACAAGAAGGCCATCGTCGCTGAAGTCAACGAGGCTGCCAAAGCTGCCCTGTCCGCTGTCGTGGCTGATGCCCGCGGCGTGACCGTATCTGCTATGACCGGACTCCGTAAAGAGGCCCGCGCTTCAGGTGTGTACGTGAAAGTCGTACGTAACACCCTGCTGCGTCGCGCCGTTGAAGGCACTCAGTATGATGTGCTCAACGACGTGTTCAGTGGCCCGACCCTGATCGCTTTCTCCAATGAACATCCGGGCGCTGCTGCCCGTATTTTCAAAGAGTTCGCGAAGGGGCAGGACAAGTTCGAGATCAAAGCAGCTGCGTTTGAAGGTCAGTTCATTGCAGCCAACCAGATCGACGTACTGGCAACTTTGCCGACCTACGACGAAGCGATTTCTCAGCTGATGAGCGTGATTCAAGGCGCCACCAGCAAGTTCGTTCGTACTTTGGCAGCTGTTCGCGACCAGAAAGAAGCCTCCGCCGCTTAAGGCAACGCTTCTCTCTCGCTTATTCAATTAATTTGATGGCCGCGAAGGCTGTCCACTAAATACAGGAATTAGAGTCATGGCTCTGTCTAACGAAGACATCATCGAAGCAATCGGCCAGAAAACCGTTCTGGAAGTTGTTGAACTGATCAAGGCAATGGAAGAGAAATTCGGCGTTTCCGCAGCTGCCGCTGCTGGCCCGGCTGTCGCTGTTGCTGCTGTTGCTGAAGAACAAACCGAATTCAACATCGTTCTGGTTGAAGCCGGCGAGAAGAAAGTAAACGTGATCAAGGCTGTTCGCGAACTGACCGGTCTGGGTCTGAAAGAAGCTAAAGCAGTAGTTGACGGCGCTCCTGGCGTGGTCAAAGAAGGCGTCTCGAAAGACGAAGCCGAAGCTGCCAAGAAGGTTCTGGAAGAAGCTGGCGCCAAAGTCGAGCTCAAGTAAGCGACGACCTTGCGTCTACAGCCCGAGCGACTCGCGTAAGGCTGATGGCTGGTGGCTTTTGCCACCGGCCTTTTTCCGTTCTAGGTCGGCTAATCATGAGCCGGTCCGGGGCGTGAAATCCCGTCCGATGTGGCGGCGCAAACTTAGGGTTTGCAAGAGTTTCTGGCAACTCCCGTCGGAGGGGCCAATAAGCAGGTGACCAAGCTGGGGAACGCTGATGGCTTACTCATACACTGAGAAAAAACGTATCCGCAAGGACTTTAGCAAGTTGCCGGATGTCATGGATGTGCCTTATCTCCTGGCCATCCAGCTGGATTCGTATCGCGAATTCCTGCAGGCAGGGGCAAGCAAGGACCAGTTCCGCGACATTGGCCTGCATGCGGCCTTCAAGTCTGTTTTCCCGATTATCAGCTATTCCGGCAATGCTGCTCTGGAGTATGTCGGTTATCGCCTGGGCGAGCCGGCTTTTGATGTCAAAGAATGCGTTCTGCGGGGCGTTACATTCGCCGTGCCGCTGCGGGTAAAAGTGCGCCTGATCATTTTCGACAAAGAATCGTCGAACAAAGCGATCAAGGACATTAAGGAACAAGAAGTTTACATGGGGGAAATCCCCCTGATGACCGAGAACGGTACCTTCGTTATCAACGGTACCGAGCGCGTTATCGTTTCCCAGTTGCACCGCTCCCCGGGCGTGTTCTTCGACCATGACCGTGGCAAGACCCATAGTTCCGGCAAGCTGCTGTACTCCGCGCGCATCATTCCTTACCGCGGCTCCTGGTTGGACTTCGAGTTCGACCCGAAAGATGCCGTGTTCGTCCGTATCGACCGCCGCCGCAAGCTGCCGGCCTCGGTGCTGCTGCGTGCGCTGGGTTACAGCACTGAGGAAGTGTTGGACGCCTTCTATGCCACCAACGTATTCCACGTGAAGGGCGAATCCCTGAACCTGGAATTGGTTCCGCAGCGTCTGCGTGGCGAAGTCGCCGTTCTCGACATCAAGGACGAGAAGGGCAAGGTCATCGTTGAGCAAGGCCGTCGTATCACCGCGCGCCATATCAACCAGTTGGACAAGGCCGGTATCAAAGAACTGGAAGTGCCGATCGACTATTTGATCGGTCGCACCACGGCTAAGGCCATCGTGCATCCGGCTACCGGCGAAATCATCGCCGAGTGCAACACCGAGCTGAACACCGAGATCCTGGCGAAAATCGTCAAGGCTCAGGTCGTTCGCATCGAGACGTTGTACACCAACGATATCGACTGCGGTCCGTTCATCTCCGATACCCTGAAGATCGACAGCACCACCAATCAGTTGGAAGCGCTGGTCGAAATCTATCGCATGATGCGTCCCGGCGAGCCGCCAACCAAGGATGCTGCCGAGACCCTGTTCAACAACCTGTTCTTCAGCGCAGAGCGTTACGACCTGTCCGCGGTGGGCCGGATGAAGTTCAACCGTCGTATCGGTCGCACCGAAATCGAAGGTTCGGGCGTGCTGAGCCGCGAAGATATCGTCGAGGTTCTCAAGACCCTGGTCGACATCCGTAACGGCAAGGGCATCGTCGACGACATCGACCACCTGGGTAACCGTCGCGTGCGTTGTGTCGGCGAAATGGCCGAGAACCAGTTCCGTGTGGGCCTGGTGCGCGTCGAGCGTGCGGTCAAGGAACGTCTGTCGATGGCCGAAAGCGAAGGCCTGATGCCGCAGGACCTGATCAACGCCAAGCCGGTTGCGGCGGCGGTGAAGGAGTTCTTCGGTTCCAGCCAGCTCTCGCAGTTTATGGACCAGAACAACCCGCTCTCCGAGATCACCCACAAGCGCCGCGTTTCCGCACTCGGCCCGGGCGGTCTGACCCGTGAGCGCGCCGGCTTCGAAGTCCGCGACGTACACCCGACCCACTATGGTCGCGTCTGCCCGATCGAGACCCCTGAAGGTCCGAACATTGGTCTGATCAACTCGCTGGCCGCCTATGCGCGCACCAACCAGTACGGTTTCCTCGAGAGCCCGTACCGTGTGGTGAAAGACACTCTGGTTACCGACGAGATCGTCTTCCTCTCCGCCATCGAAGAGGCCGATCACGTGATCGCCCAGGCTTCGGCGATGATGAACGAGAAAGGCCAACTGATCGATGAGCTGGTGGCCGTGCGTCACCTCAACGAGTTCACCGTCAAGGCGCCGGAAGACGTGACCCTGATGGACGTGTCGCCGAAGCAGGTGGTTTCCGTCGCTGCGTCGCTGATTCCGTTCCTCGAACACGACGACGCCAACCGTGCGTTGATGGGTTCGAACATGCAGCGTCAGGCCGTACCGACTCTGCGCGCCGACAAGCCGCTGGTCGGTACCGGCATGGAGCGCAACGTAGCGCGCGACTCCGGTGTCTGCGTCGTGGCCCGCCGTGGCGGGGTGATCGACTCGGTCGATGCCAGCCGTATCGTGGTACGGGTCAATAACGATGAAGTCGAGACAGGCGAAGCCGGTGTCGATATCTATAACCTGACCAAGTACACCCGTTCGAACCAGAACACCTGCATCAACCAGCGTCCGCTGGTGAGCAAAGGTGATCAGGTTTCGCGCAGCGATATCCTGGCCGACGGTCCGTCCACCGACATGGGTGAACTGGCTTTGGGTCAGAACATGCGCGTGGCGTTCATGCCGTGGAACGGTTTCAACTTCGAAGACTCCATCTGCCTCTCCGAGCGCGTGGTGCAAGAAGACCGCTTCACCACGATCCACATTCAGGAACTCACCTGTGTGGCCCGTGACACCAAGCTCGGCTCGGAAGAAATCACCTCCGACATCCCGAACGTCGGTGAGTCCGCTCTGAACAAGCTGGACGAAGCCGGTATTGTTTATGTCGGTGCCGAAGTTGGCCCGGGCGACATTCTGGTCGGCAAGGTCACGCCGAAAGGCGAAACCCAGCTGACGCCGGAAGAGAAGCTGCTGCGCGCGATCTTCGGTGAGAAGGCGTCCGATGTTAAAGACACCTCCCTGCGCGTGCCGACCGGCACCAAGGGCACCGTCATCGACGTTCAGGTCTTCACCCGTGATGGCGTCGAGCGCGATGCCCGTGCGTTGTCGATCGAGAAGATGCAGCTCGACGAGATCCGTAAGGACCTGAACGAAGAGTTCCGCATCGTTGAGGGCGCAACCTTCGAACGTCTGCGTGCGGCCCTGGTTGGCAAGAAGGTCGAAGGCGGCGCTGGCCTGAAGAAGGGCGCGGAGATCACCGACGAGGTGCTCGACGGCCTCGAACACGGTCAATGGTTCAAGCTGCGCATGGCGGACGACGCCCTGAACGAGCAGTTGGAAAAAGCCCAGGCCTATATCTCCGACCGCCGTCAGCTGCTCGACGACAAGTTCGAAGACAAGAAGCGCAAGCTGCAGCAGGGCGACGACCTGGCGCCGGGCGTACTGAAGATCGTCAAGGTCTACCTGGCAATCCGTCGCCGCATCCAGCCGGGCGACAAGATGGCCGGTCGTCACGGTAACAAAGGTGTGGTCTCGGTGATCATGCCGGTCGAAGACATGCCGCACGACGTCAACGGTACGCCGGTCGACATCGTCCTGAACCCGCTGGGCGTACCTTCGCGTATGAACGTCGGCCAGATCCTCGAAACCCACCTGGGCCTCGCGGCCAAGGGGTTGGGCGAGAAGATCAACCGTATGCTCGAAGAGCAACGCAAAGTCGCCGAACTGCGCAAGTTCATGCAGCAGATCTACAACGAGATCGGCGGCCGTCAGGAAAACCTGGACGAACTGAGCGATCAGGAAATCCTCAACCTGGCGCACAACCTGAAAGGCGGCGTGCCCATGGCTACGCCTGTGTTCGACGGTGCCAAGGAAAGCGAGATCAAGGCGATGCTCAAACTGGCCGATTTGCCAGAGAGCGGCCAGATGCGCCTGATCGACGGCCGTACTGGTAACCAGTTCGAGCGTCCGACCACCGTTGGCTACATGTACATGCTGAAACTGAACCACCTGGTGGACGACAAGATGCACGCGCGTTCCACGGGTTCCTACAGCCTGGTTACTCAGCAGCCGCTGGGTGGTAAGGCGCAGTTCGGTGGTCAGCGCTTCGGTGAGATGGAGGTCTGGGCACTGGAAGCCTACGGCGCCGCCTACACCCTGCAGGAAATGCTGACCGTGAAGTCGGACGATGTGAACGGTCGTACCAAGATGTACAAAAACATCGTGGACGGTGATCACCGTATGGAGCCGGGCATGCCCGAGTCCTTCAACGTACTGATCAAAGAGATCCGTTCGCTGGGTATCGACATCGATCTGGAAACCGAATAACACGTGACGCGAATCGAGAGCGGGGCTGCACAGCCCGCTCTCTGCTCCGCCAGGAGGAAAGGCCTTGAAAGACCTACTGAATTTGCTGAAAAACCAGGGTCAAGTCGAAGAGTTCGACGCCATCCGTATCGGATTGGCCTCGCCTGAGATGATCCGTTCGTGGTCGTTCGGTGAAGTTAAAAAGCCGGAAACCATCAACTACCGTACGTTCAAGCCTGAGCGTGACGGCCTGTTCTGCGCCAAAATCTTTGGCCCGGTAAAGGATTACGAGTGCCTGTGCGGTAAGTACAAGCGCTTGAAGCATCGCGGCGTGATCTGCGAGAAGTGCGGCGTGGAAGTTGCACTGGCCAAGGTTCGTCGTGAGCGCATGGCGCACATCGAACTGGCTTCGCCAGTTGCCCACATCTGGTTCCTGAAGTCGCTGCCGAGCCGTATCGGCTTGCTGATGGACATGACCCTGCGTGATATCGAACGCGTTCTCTATTTCGAGAGCTATGTCGTTATCGATCCGGGCATGACCACCCTGGAAAAAGGCCAGCTGCTGAACGACGAGCAGTACTTCGAAGCCCTCGAAGAGTTCGGTGACGACTTCGACGCCCGCATGGGTGCTGAAGCCGTTCGCGAACTGCTGCACGCGATCGACCTGGAGCACGAGATTGGCCGTCTGCGCGAAGAAATTCCGCAAACCAACTCGGAAACCAAGATCAAGAAGCTGTCCAAGCGTCTGAAGCTGATGGAAGCCTTCCTCGGTTCGGGCAACCTGCCTGAGTGGATGGTGTTGACCGTTCTGCCGGTGCTGCCGCCAGACCTGCGTCCGCTGGTTCCGCTCGACGGTGGCCGCTTCGCGACTTCGGATCTCAACGATCTGTATCGCCGCGTGATCAACCGTAACAACCGCTTGAAGCGTCTGCTCGATCTGTCCGCGCCGGACATCATCGTGCGCAACGAAAAGCGCATGCTGCAGGAGGCGGTCGACGCCCTGCTCGACAACGGTCGTCGCGGTCGCGCCATCACTGGCTCGAACAAGCGTCCGCTGAAGTCCTTGGCCGACATGATCAAGGGTAAGCAAGGTCGTTTCCGTCAGAACCTGCTCGGTAAGCGCGTGGACTACTCCGGTCGTTCGGTAATTACCGTAGGCCCGACTCTGCGTCTGCACCAGTGCGGTCTACCGAAGAAGATGGCCCTCGAGCTGTTCAAGCCGTTCATTTTCGGCAAGCTGGAAATGCGTGGCCTTGCGACCACCATCAAAGCCGCGAAGAAGATGGTCGAGCGTGAGCTGCCAGAGGTTTGGGACGTGCTCGCCGAAGTGATTCGTGAACACCCCGTGCTGCTCAACCGCGCACCGACCCTGCACCGTCTGGGTATCCAGGCGTTCGAGCCGGTACTGATCGAAGGTAAAGCGATCCAGCTGCACCCGCTGGTCTGCGCCGCGTACAACGCCGACTTCGACGGCGACCAGATGGCCGTACACGTACCGCTGACCCTGGAAGCCCAGCTCGAAGCCCGTGCGCTGATGATGTCGACCAACAACATCCTCTCGCCGGCCAACGGCGAGCCGATCATCGTGCCGTCGCAGGACGTGGTACTGGGTCTGTACTACATGACCCGCGAAGCGATCAACGCCAAGGGCGAAGGCCGCGTATTCGCCGACCTGCAGGAAGTCGACCGGGTGTTCCGTGGCGGCGAAGCTTCGCTGCATGCCAAGGTCAAGGTGCGGATCAATGAGGTCGTCAAGGAAAAGGACGGCACCATTACCAAGAACACCCGTATCGTCGACACCACCGTCGGCCGTGCGCTGCTGTTCCAGGTCGTGCCTGAAGGCCTGCCGTACGACGTGGTCAACCAGCCGATGAAGAAGAAGGCGATCTCCAAGCTGATCAACCAGTGCTACCGCACCGTTGGCTTGAAGGACACCGTGATCTTCGCCGACCAGTTGATGTACACCGGTTTCGCCTATTCGACCATCTCCGGTGTGTCGATCGGCGTGAACGACTTCGTCATCCCGGATGAGAAGGCGCGGATCATCGACGCCGCCACCGAGGAAGTGAAGGAGATCGAATCGCAGTACGCCTCCGGCCTGGTAACCCAGGGCGAGAAGTACAACAAGGTGATCGACCTTTGGTCCAAGGCCAACGACGAAGTCTCCAAGGCGATGATGGGCAACCTCTCGAAAGAGAAGGTCGTCGACCGCCATGGCGAAGAAGTCGATCAGGAGTCCTTCAACTCCATGTACATGATGGCCGACTCCGGTGCGCGGGGTTCTGCTGCACAGATCCGTCAGCTTGCCGGTATGCGCGGTCTGATGGCCAAGCCGGACGGCTCGATCATCGAAACGCCGATCACCGCGAACTTCCGCGAAGGTCTGTCGGTTCTGCAGTACTTCATCTCCACTCACGGTGCTCGTAAGGGTCTTGCGGATACCGCGTTGAAGACTGCGAACTCCGGTTACCTGACCCGTCGTCTGGTCGACGTGGCCCAGGATCTGGTGGTGACCGCGATCGATTGCGGTACCGAGCACGGCTTGCTGATGACGCCGCACATTGAAGGCGGCGACGTGGTCGAGCCGCTGGGTGAGCGCGTTCTGGGTCGAGTGATTGCCCGTGACGTATTCAAGCCCGGCACCGACGAGGTCATCGTTCCGGCCGGTACGCTGGTGGACGAGCAGTGGGTCGAGTTCATCGAGCTGAACAGCGTCGACGAAGTAATCGTACGTTCGCCGATCAGTTGCGAAACCCGTTATGGCATCTGCGCCAAGTGCTACGGTCGCGACCTGGCTCGTGGTCACCAGATCAACATCGGCGAAGCGGTCGGCGTTATCGCCGCCCAGTCGATCGGTGAGCCGGGTACCCAGCTGACCATGCGTACGTTCCACATCGGTGGTGCTGCCAGCCGGACCTCCGCCGCGGACAGCGTACAAGTGAAGAACGGCGGTGCGGTTCGTCTGCACAACCTCAAGCACGTCGAACGCCTCGATGGCAACCTGGTCGCGGTATCGCGTTCCGGCGAGCTGGCGATTGCCGACGAGTTCGGCCGCGAGCGCGAGCGCTACAAGCTGCCTTATGGTGCCGTGATCTCCGTGAAGGAAGGCGACAAAGTGGATGCCGGCGCAATCGTCGCCAAGTGGGATCCGCACACTCACCCGATCGTCACTGAGATGAAAGGTACCGTGACCTATGTGGGCATGGAAGAAGGCATCACCATCAAGCGCCAGACCGACGAACTGACCGGTCTGACCAACATCGAAGTGCTGGATCCGAAAGATCGTCCGGCCGCCGGCAAGGAAATTCGTCCTGCGGTGAAGATGGTGGGCGAAGACGGCAAGGATTTGCTGCTGCCAGGTACCGACGTACCGGCCCAGTACTTCCTGCCGGCGAACGCTCTGGTGGGTGTGGCGAACGGTGCTCAGGTGGGCGTGGGCGACGTTATCGCCCGTATCCCGCAAGAGACCTCGAAGACCCGCGACATCACCGGTGGTCTGCCGCGTGTTGCCGACTTGTTCGAAGCCCGTCGTCCGAAAGAAGCCTCGATCCTGGCGGAAATCAGCGGCACCATCTCCTTCGGTAAGGAAACCAAGGGCAAGCGTCGTTTGGTCATCACACCGACCGATGGCAGCGATCCGTACGAAGAGCTGATTCCGAAGTGGCGCCACCTCAACGTGTTCGAAGGCGAGCAGGTGAACAAGGGCGAAGTCATCTCCGACGGCCCGAGCGATCCGCACGATATCCTGCGTTTGCTGGGTGTCAGCGCGCTGGCCAAGTACATCGTCAACGAGATCCAGGACGTTTATCGCTTGCAGGGCGTGAAGATCAACGACAAGCACATCGAAACCATTCTGCGGCAGATGCTGCGTAAGGTCGAAGTGACTGAGTCGGGTGACTCCTCCTTCATCAAGGGCGACCAGATGGAGTTGACCGCGGTACTGGGTGAGAACGAGCGTCTGGCGGCCGAAGACAAGTTCATCGCCAAGTACACCCGTGTGTTGCTGGGTATCACCAAGGCGTCGTTGTCCACCGAATCGTTCATCTCGGCGGCTTCCTTCCAGGAAACCACCCGCGTATTGACCGAAGCGGCGGTTACCGGCAAGCGTGACTTCCTGCGCGGCCTGAAAGAAAACGTGGTCGTGGGTCGCTTGATCCCGGCCGGTACCGGTCTGGCTTATCACAGCGAGCGCAAGCGTAAGCGTGATGCCGCTCAGCCGGTACGTGTCAGCGCCAGTGAAGTGGAAGCCGCACTGACCGAAGCGTTGAACTCCAGCGGTAATTGAGTCGAGGCCCCGCGGGTTCGCCAGCGGGGCTTTGCCTTGACTGGGGGCGTGAGTCTCATTAGACTCATGCACCCCTAAATTTGGCAGGGCGAATGCTCTGCCATTTTTTGCGTTTGTTGAAAATAAATAGTGTCGCAAGACAACAGTGGAGCTAGTAGATGGCAACTATCAACCAGCTGGTACGTCAGCCGCGTAAGCGTATCGTCGAGAAATCCGACGTGCCTGCGCTGCAGAACTGCCCGCAACGTCGTGGCGTATGCACTCGCGTGTATACCACTACGCCGAAAAAACCTAACTCGGCATTGCGTAAAGTTTGCCGTGTGCGTCTGACCAACGGTTTCGAGGTTTCCTCGTACATCGGTGGTGAAGGCCACAACCTGCAAGAGCACAGCGTTGTCCTGATCCGTGGCGGCCGTGTAAAAGACTTGCCGGGTGTTCGTTATCACACCGTGCGCGGTTCTTTGGATACTTCCGGCGTTAAAGGTCGTAACCAGGGTCGCTCGAAGTACGGTACTAAGCGTCCTAAGTGATAGGCGCTTGCACTGAATTGCAGTTTTCTATTTTTCTGAGTCGATAAGAGTAAGGTCGGGCGCCATCCTCGCGATGCAGTCCCGGGCTAACCTGAAGACCGTTTGAGGGCTTATCAAATGCCAAGACGTCGTGTAGCAGCCAAGCGCGAAGTGCTTGACGATCCAAAATACGGAAGCCAGATCCTGGCCAAGTTCATGAACCACGTGATGGAAAGCGGTAAGAAAGCCGTTGCCGAGCGTATCGTTTATGGCGCGCTGGAGAAGGTTAAAGAACGTAAGAACAGCGATCCCCTGGAAATCTTCGAGAAAGCTCTCGACGCCATCGCTCCGCTGGTCGAAGTGAAGTCGCGCCGTGTAGGCGGTGCTACTTACCAGGTTCCGGTCGAAGTTCGTCCGTCCCGTCGTAACGCTCTTGCCATGCGCTGGCTGGTAGATTTCGCCCGTAAGCGTGGCGAGAAGTCCATGGCTCTGCGCTTGGCTGGCGAGTTGCTGGATGCCGCTGAAGGCAAAGGTGCTGCAGTTAAGAAGCGTGAAGACGTGCACCGCATGGCTGAAGCCAACAAGGCTTTCTCGCACTACCGCTTCTAATTTTTGCGCTTCTAAATTTGCGAGGGCTTTATGGCTCGTACTACACCGATTAACCGTTACCGTAACATCGGTATCGTGGCTCACGTGGATGCGGGTAAAACCACGACCACCGAGCGTGTCCTGTTCTATACAGGCGTAAACCACAAGATGGGCGAAGTGCACGACGGTGCCGCGACCATGGACTGGATGGCGCAGGAGCAGGAGCGTGGTATCACTATCACCTCCGCTGCAACTACCGCTTTCTGGGAAGGTTCTGCCAAGCAGTTCCCTAAGCATCGCTTCAACATCATCGATACCCCCGGGCACGTTGACTTCACCATCGAAGTAGAGCGCTCTCTGCGCGTACTCGACGGCGCGGTCGTGGTGTTCTGTGGTACCTCTGGTGTTGAGCCGCAGTCGGAAACCGTATGGCGTCAAGCCAACAAGTACGGCGTTCCGCGTCTTGTTTACGTAAACAAGATGGACCGCGCCGGCGCTAACTTCCTGCGCGTGATCGGTCAGATCAAGCAGCGCCTGGGTCACACCCCGGTGCCGATCCAGTTGGCCATCGGTTCCGAAGACAACTTCCAGGGTCAGATCGATCTGATCAACATGGAAGCGGTTTACTGGGACGATGCCGACAAGGGCATGGTTGCTCGTCGCGAAGCCATTCCGGCAGAACTGCAGGAGTTGGCCGAAGAGTGGCGCAGCAACATGGTCGAGGCAGCAGCCGAAGCCAACGAAGAGCTGATGAACAAGTACCTGGAAGGCGAAGAGCTGACCATTGCTGAAATCAAAGGCGCACTGCGTCAGCGCACCATCGCTGGTGAGATCGTTCTGGCTGTCTGCGGTTCTTCGTTCAAGAACAAGGGCGTGCCTCTGGTTCTCGACGCTGTTATCGATTATCTCCCGGCTCCCGTGGATATCCCGGCGATCAAGGGTTCCGATGTCGACGACGAAACTGTCGAGATGGAGCGTCACGCAAGCGACGACGAGCCGTTCTCTGCTCTGGCGTTCAAGATTGCCACCGACCCCTTCGTTGGTACTCTGACGTTCGCTCGCGTTTACTCGGGTGTACTGAGCTCCGGCGACGGCGTTCTGAACTCGGTTAAAGGCAAGAAAGAGCGCGTTGGTCGTATGGTGCAGATGCACGCCAACAGCCGCGAAGAGATCAAAGAGTGCCGCGCTGGCGACATCGCTGCTCTGATCGGTATGAAGGACGTCACCACCGGTGACACCCTGTGCTCGCAAGAGAAGCCGATTATCCTGGTTCGCATGGACTTCCCGGAGCCGGTTATCTCGGTTGCCGTTGAGCCGAAGACTAAGGATGACCAGGAAAAAATGGGTATCGCGCTGGGCAAGCTGGCCCAGGAAGACCCGTCTTTCCGCGTCAAGACCGATGAAGAAACCGGCCAGACCATTATTTCCGGTATGGGCGAGCTGCACCTGGACATCCTCGTTGATCGCATGAAGCGCGAGTTCAACGTCGAGGCCAACATCGGTAAGCCGCAGGTTTCCTACCGCGAGAAGATCACCAAGAACTGCGAGATCGAAGGCAAATTCGTTCGTCAGTCCGGTGGTCGTGGTCAGTTCGGTCACTGCTGGATCCGCTTCTCCCCGGCAGAAGAGGGTGTTGAAGGTCTGCAGTTCACCAACGAAGTGGTTGGTGGTGTGGTTCCGAAGGAATACATTCCTGCGATCCAGAAGGGTATCGAGGAGCAGATGAAGAACGGTGTTGTTGCCGGCTATCCGCTCATCGGCCTGAAGGCTACCGTCTTCGACGGCTCCTACCACGACGTCGACTCCAACGAGATGGCGTTCAAGGTGGCTGCTTCCATGGCGACCAAGCAACTGGCCCAGAAGGGCGGCGGTGTAGTGCTTGAGCCGATCATGAAGGTAGAAGTTGTAACACCTGAGGACTACATGGGTGACGTGATGGGTGACCTGAACCGTCGTCGTGGTCTGATTCAGGGAATGGAAGACACAGTGTCCGGCAAGGTTATCCGTGCCGAAGTTCCGCTGGGTGAGATGTTCGGTTATGCGACCGACGTTCGTTCCATGTCCCAGGGTCGCGCGAGCTACTCCATGGAATTCTCCAAATACTCCGAAGCTCCGTCGAACATCGTCGAAGCACTCGTTAAAAAACAAGGCTAATCCGCCCCTTTAGGCAAGAGGTTCACTGTCGTGGCTAAAGAAAAATTTGAACGTAATAAACCGCACGTCAACGTCGGCACCATCGGTCACGTTGACCACGGTAAAACCACTCTGACCGCTGCTCTGACTCGTGTGTGCTCCGAAGTATTCG
>NZ_CAMPHV010000076.1 GCF_946886105.1 uncultured Pseudomonas sp.
TGGCGAGATTTTTCGCGGCAACGCGGCTTGCGCTGAAACGGCAACAGACCCTAGGGAAAAGCAATCTGATTACCGAGGAGGTGACACGCCACGCGAGTCCAGCACAGATGTGCTTCCTTAGATAATTGCGAGGAAGCAACCCGCACCGTGAATAACGCTTATGCATAACAACCTATTGATAAAAACACACGCAACCCAGATAACTGCGCAGTCAATTCCCGACCCTGGTCGTATTGTGTATTTGACTCGCCAAACTTCATTAATAACGAGTGAGTAAAAAACATGCATTCACCTTTGAGGGTCATCATTTCCGCTGCCTTGGTCGCGACCTTAGTAGGCTGCTCTTCGATAGCCGCAAATACCAATATGCTTAGCGACGATCAACTGTTATCAAAATCTGCCGGTGGGCTCGGCTATTCACCCAGCGACCTCCAACTCTTGGATAAACGAGTAAGTGGCACGGAAACCTACGCCACCCTCAAAGCCAGGGATGGTAAGGAATACACCTGCATTATAAATGGTGGGAATTTGCTGAGCTTTGGCATGACCAACCCAGCAATCTGCCAACCAAGACGGTAAGCCCAACAAGCCGGTTTAAAAACCGGCTTTTAGCCAGATGAACACGTACACACGCAGCATTGACGGTGATTATTCTAGATTGTGTTTTATTTCACCAACACTGCCGCGCAAATCAAGCATGGTTATGGACAAAATAAGCGATAGGCACGCATCACAGACGTGCAGAGGTAAAAGTAAAGACAGGCCATGCTTAAACCCATGCCTTAAACCCTTGCAAAATCATCAATATTTATTGCGTGGCAATCGCGACGCACGCTAAACCCACATGAAGGCAATAGACGCTCGGGCACGCACTGTCTATATACACCTCGACAAACATGGAGTTTCGTCATGAGTAAACTTTCTAGACTGACAAGTCTCTGCTTGCTTACCGCTTTGAGTAATCCTACTTACGCAGGCTGGGTCTTGTTTCATCAGCAGGGAGAGCCGGGCAAGCGCGAAGCCTACTTTGCCGAAATCACCCGCATTGCCGAGCGGACCGAAATAGACAGCATCATGGGCGCTACCAGTATCTGGGAATTGCCGGTCATGGTTGTCCATCAAGCTGCTGCCGCACCAGAGTGGAGCGAGCTGAAACTGCAGTTTGAATGCCAGAACAAGCCATACAGCTCATCTGCCAATGTTGATGGCTGGAATGACCCGGTAAATGCGCGCATCGCCGCGCGCAGCTACACCGTACCAAGAATCGATTTATCCAACCGACCGCTGCCAGAAACCCAGTGGGCCAGAGACAACCGCGTGCCCATGATCAAGGCACATAAGTTCGCCTGCCAGGAAGAAGTTGTGCGCAACGCTTTGCAGGTGTCCATCGCTCACGGTCAATTCGATGTAAACCGTTTCAACACCGAGCTGCAGAAAATCGGCCTTGTTGAACCGGTGCATCCACTTGACGCCAAGACGGCTATCGACCTGCTGGACCTGAGCTGGAATGTACTCTGGAAAGGCAGCAAGCGCCCGGATCCATCCGGACTCTGGGTGAAGAAACTCAGCCCACAAGAAAAAGCCCGTAACGAGGCCCAGTACGCCGCCATCCAGAAAAAAATGGATGACGCGGTGCAAAAGGCGGATCAGAAATACCTGCCCACGGTGAAGAAGATGCAGGCCGAACACGCGTTTGTGGAGGCCGCTGCCAAGGTGCGTGGCAATCGTTCACTCAGCAAAATGGAAGCCTCGGCGTTAATGGTATGGCTGGCCCGCGAAGAGACAGAGGTGAGCGCGAAAATGGGGGCGCCTGCCATCACCCAGTCCGGCAACCTGAAGTTCCTTGGCTATGGTCAGTCTTTTGACAACACATCGGCGATGATGCATGTGCCTAGCGGCCAGGTTTTCGAACAAGGTGTACGTACAAGTTGTGAAGCGCAGTTTGTGATGTTGCAGGACAAACAGAATATCTGGCGCGTTGCCGATATCCGCATCGCGGGTGCGTCCAATCAAATAAGTGTTAATCCATGTGAGGATTTGCTGACCACACCGGATACTCCATGAACGGGTACTCAAGAATTAACTTTCGACGACAAGCATTGCTTTTGCATGCTCGGCAGAAGCGAAATATTGATTTTGAACAAACAACTACAGCCAGTCACAACACATCTAGTTCTTATGTAAAAATGGTGTCTTTATGAAAAATCATCCTGGGTTGAAATTTTCCATCACGTGGAAGTTCATGATCTTCAGCCTGCTCGCTGTTGTCGCAACCACTTCATCCGCACAGAGCTTCAAGGATTACAGTATCACTCGCTCGAATTTGGGCGCGTGGATGCTGCGAGTCAATCCCGCACAACCTGGATTGAACTGCGCAATACGATTTATTCCGGTGAAGCGCGACTCATCTCAGCTGGCAATTTTTGGACCGACTGCGAGCAACCCACACTCCACCGTTCTTTTCTCTGGCCCATCAGTTCCGCGCAGAAGTAGTCCTGATGCTGTTGATTTGAAATTAAGTCAGCGTGACGTACTTGAGACAACTTCTCTCAAGGGTCAATTATTACCACCATCAGAGGGTGCGCCGGGTGGGCACGTGGCTGTCCAGGTGGCTGATGTCGGTCAACTGTTATCCTCAATGCGCGATAGCGAGAAAGAGATGACGCTCTGGATGGGAGGAGACTTCATCGGGAACAGAGAGATAATTTATCAACTGGATTACGACGGTTTAGATAAAGCAAAAAAAGAAATGCTTAATTGCATCGCCGGTAGAGAAATTTCTGGCTTGACCTTGGATGAGGCGTTGGCAGAAGTTCGACCACTTGGTAATTCAACCATTGCCGGCAGTGCTTTTTACAAAGGTGGGTTACTGGCCCAGAAACAGTACCCACCAAAGGGCAGCAGTGCAGTCAGCCTAATATGGATGAATGATGAATTCAAAGCTTGGTACGAGCAGATTAAGCGCGATAAAAAAATGCCCGATACGATGCCGGAGCATATCGCCAAGAACTTTATGTCAACCGTGATAACTGATGACAAAGGCGGCTTTAAATTCACACGTCTTCCCGCTGGGGAGTACATGCTCCTAGCCAGCTTCTCATATGAGCAGGAAGTTATGCGATCTGAGAGCATTGGTCAGACGCACGTTTTTGCAGGCAATCAGCATATCGGCACCCAAGAGCATATGTCGTACTGGTGGGAGATCGTAAAGGAGCCAACAACTTTTCAGAAAACGGTAGTCATAAAGAATGATGGTGACACATTAGATGTGGCACTCGACAAGTCCTTGACCATGTGCTTTTTTGTTTGCTTCTGAATGCACTTCAACCTGAATCATCATGCATGGCTAAATCGTCCCTGGCTCCGCACTGTTTAAAACTGCGCCGGAGCAAGCGATTTAGCTATCGCAGGAGGCTTTATGCAACGGAGTTTTACACAGAAAATAGCTTCATACGTCAATGCCGAATTAGCAAAATCTAAACATGCGAACTCAATAGGAGATTCTCAGTTAGAGTTTGCTTATCTCGAGCGTGCTCATGTGCTTGGCCAGGAGTCTACCTTCTGGCATGTCAAAGTTCATATTCTGATGTTGACTTGGGCTTTGCGTAATATTTCAGCCAGAGAGTTTATAGGTCAGATTGTTCGTATTCTTGGAGCTTTGGTTGTAACTCCATTAGGCGTGGTGCCACTCGGCAATACCGGCGGCGCGAATGTCAGCCCGTTTGAAAAGATGGCAATTGATCCGGAGCTGGCGGCGTTGATTAAAAAGGCCAAAACCGGCAAATAACGCGACAGATCGCGATCTCTCAGGCAGCCCTTGATCACACACAGAATGCAGAATTCCGGCAGCCAACTTATGTTTTCCGACAAGCGACGGAAATTGAGGGTGGTGGCTTCGTACAGCGCCCCTTTCAGCGCCGATCGCTGTAGCCGAACCAGTTCTACCTCAGGTGCATAAGCAGCCCTGCCATCAACTGGTAAGCCGGACCACCGCCTTCACCCTTCGGCTGGTGCGGCTCGCTCAGAGCAATCACCCCCTTCCACAACACCCGCTGAACCATCTCGATCAATCAGAAGTAGCTCCTGCGGGTCTGTTTGCTAAGCAGCGCAATCGACAGTGGCGTACCTGTACAGCCGGAGTCCATCCGTTACCTGCGCGGCGGCAAGCCAGGCCGCCTAACCGCGTTCGCCAGCAACATAAGCCTGCAACTCCGGATAGAACTGGCGAAAGTCCTCCAGCAACGGCTGATACAGCCGCTCCAGCTCGGCTGCACCGCCGGCCAGCAACCCCGGCCGCGACAGCCGCCGATCGATCCCCGCGACCACCTGCTCCAGCACGGCGAAGTCGCGGTAACTGCCCAACCAATCCTGCGCCGCCATGCGTGGCGCGATCAGCGCCAGGCGCTCGGGCAACAGCGGTTCGGCGGCCAGCACCCGGTACACCCGGCCGGTGAACGACGGCAGCGGTTCGGCGACATAGTCAGCCCAGTTCTGCGCCAGGCAGTGGTCGAAGAAGATATCCAGAAGAATCCCCGCATAACGCCGCCGCTCCACGGGGAAACGCGCGCGGGATTGCATTTGCAGCGGGTGGCTGTCGGTGAACACATCGATACGCCGATGCAGGCGGATGGCCGCTTCGATATCCGCCGGCCAACGCCCGGCGAGCGGCCCTTTGACGAAGTCGCCATAGAGGCTGCCGAGCATTTGCGCCGGGGCATCGCCGCCGAGCTGAAGATGCGCGAGGTAGTTCATACCAATCCTATCGACGCGGTCGATCATCACTATCTGGGCAAACGATCTGCATATTGCCAGACGCCGCTATAAGGTTCGTCGCAGCGCGATACGCACTGTATCGCAATCCCCAGTCCTGCTGATGGAAGCGCACCTATGACCACGCTATTCGACCCAATAACGATCGGCGACCTGCAATTGGCCAACCGCATCATCATGGCCCCGCTGACCCGCTGCCGCGCCGACGAAGGCCGCGTGCCCAACGCGCTGATGGCCGAGTACTACGTGCAGCGCGCCTCGGCTGGCCTGATCATCAGCGAGGCCACCTCGGTCACGCCGATGGGCGTCGGTTACCCGAACACCCCCGGCATCTGGTCGGACGCGCAAATCCGCGGCTGGAGCAATATCACCAAGGCGGTACACGGCGCCGGCGGCAAGATCGTGCTGCAGCTCTGGCACGTCGGCCGCATCTCCGACCCCAGCTACCTGAACGGCGAATTGCCGGTGGCGCCGAGCGCGATCCAGCCGGCCGGCCACGTTAGCCTGGTACGCCCGCTCAAGGACTTCGTCACCCCCCGTGCGCTGGAGACCGAAGAGGTCGCCGACATAGTCGACGCCTACCGCCAGGGCGCGGAAAACGCCAAGGCAGCCGGTTTCGACGGCGTGGAGATCCACGGTGCCAACGGTTACCTGCTCGATCAGTTCCTGCAGAGCAGCACCAACCAGCGCAGCGACCGTTACGGCGGCTCCCTGGAAAACCGCGCGCGCCTGCTGCTGGAGGTCACCGACGCGGTGGTTTCGGTATGGGGCGCCGGCCGGGTCGGCGTGCACCTGTCGCCGCGGGCCGACTTGCATGATATGGGCGACGCCAACCGCGCCGAGACCTTCACCTACGTTGCCAGCGAACTGGGCAAGCGCGGCATCGCCTTTATCTGCGCCCGCGAGAAGGAAGCCGACGACAGCCTGACGCCGAGCCTGAAGCAGGCGTTCGGCGGCGTGTTCATCGCCAACGAAGGCTTCAGCAAGGAACTGGGCAACGCCTGGCTGCAAAGCGGTAAAGCCGACGCGGTGGCGTTCGGCGTGCCCTTTATCGCCAACCCCGACCTGCCGGCCCGCCTGGCCCAGGACGCGCCGCTCAACCCGCCTCGTCCGGAGGGTTTCTACGCCTCGGGCGCGGTCGGTTATATCGACTATCCGACGCTGTAACGCCGTAAGAGCGGCCTGGCTGCGGGAGATACGAAAAAGGCCGCTCATTCGAGCGGAATGCTGTTCACTTACGCCAAGCGAGCAGCATTTTTTGTAGCCCGGATGAAATCCGGGGCAATCTGGCGTCTGAAAAATCGCTCCCGGATTGCATCCGGGCTACGTGCCTGTAACGCCGTAAGAGCGGCCTGGCCGCGCGAGATACGAAAAGGCCGCTCATTCGAGCGGCCTTTTCGCGTTACTGACGCTGGATCAGCGCGCGTCTATCTGCTGTTGCAGGTTGCGGATCTGCGCTTGCAGGGTGTTGATATTGCGGGTCATCTGCGCGCGGAAGGCGTCGAACTCGGCGGTATTGCCGCTGGCCGCCGGACGGGTTTCCAGATCGCTTTTCAGCACCAGGATGTCCTGCTCGATACGCGCAATCGCCGAGTTCGGGTTGCCGATTTTCTTCAGTGCCTCGACTTCGCCGCTCAGGCTTTTCAACTGGTCGGCGAACTTATCGCTATCGGCCACCGCGGATTTCAATGCCGCTTGCTGGCTTTTCAGCGTCGCCTGTTCGCTGCCGAGGGTTTTCAGACTGCCTTCGAATTTACTGACCGCGCCTTGCTGAGCCTTCACCTCGCCGGCCAGTTGTTCGATGCGTTTGTCCTGTCCGCCCTGGGCCGCAGCCACCGCTTGCTGCTGTTTGCTCAACTCAGCCAGCTTGTTTTCCAACTGCTTGACTTGCAGTTTGAGCGCTTCGCTGCCGCTGGTGACCGATGATTCAGTGGCCACCACCTTGCCGGAAATATCCTGGATACGCCCGGCGGCCTCTTCGCTGATACGGGCAAAGCTTTCCTGAGTGGCGACCAATTGCTGCTCCATCAGGCCGATCTGCTGAAAGCTCCACCAGCCCAATCCGCCCAGGGCGATGGTCAGCGCGCCGACCAAGGCCCACAGCGGCCCGGTGCTGGCGCTCTTGGGCACTACCGCTGGGCCGCGGCCGTAAGCCGGCGCGGGCGCAGCGGGCTCGTGATGATCGAGGTAGTCGTCACGGTCACGGGACTCGGCGCGGAGGCTGGGCACATGATCGAGTTCGTCGTGGGCATCGTTACGCATGGGGAAACCTTCAAGAAAGTGCTGAGAAGCGCGAAATGCCGGGCAGTATACCGGTTAGCGCGAAGCGCTTCAGCGTTGCGCAATGCCGGTGCGATGCGCACTGATGAAGGGCGAGAAATCGACAACCCAGGGCCCGCGCGCCCGGCAGCTCTAGATTCTGTGAACTGGTACAAGCTTTGCAGTTCCCCTTGTGCGTCCTTTACCGGCGGTTTGCGACAAGACGAACCCCGGTATGCGCGATAACCACACAGGGGGAAGGCACATGGAACTGAACAAAGCGATGTTGGACTGCATGCAAGCGTTGCGTCGGCGCCTGCGTAGCGAACTGGCCATAGAGATCCGACTCAGCCAGCCGGATGCGATCAATGCCATGCTCAGCGCCTGCCTGTTTTCCAGCGACGAAGAAACCCGCCAACTCGGCCAGCGCCTGGCCCAGTTCAGCGACAAGGCCACGCCCGTGAGCAAACCGGCGACGCCCGTCGAGCTGCCCGCAACGCTGCTGGAAACCGCCCACGTCGGCAAAACCAGCGGCTCGGTGCGCATCTATCGCGGTCAGCGGGTTTACGCCTGAGGCAAGCGCTCAGCGAGTCTGCTGGGCCTGCCACCACTGGCAGAACTCGTCCAGAGCGGTCCAGACGCTGACCCTGGGGTCGTAGTCGAGGTATTCGCGGGCGCGGTCGATATTCAGCGAAAAATCCTTCGCCATCACCGCCACGCCCAGGCGAAACAAACCCGGCTCCGGGCGCCCCGGCAGCAGCTTACACACGCCCTCGTTGAGCATCGCCGCGGCGTAGGCCAAGCCGTAAGGCATATGCCGGGTGACCGGCGGCAGGTGCATCTGCCGCAGCACGTAATTGACCACGTCCCACAGCGGCAGCGGCGCGCCGTTGCTGATGTTGTAGGCCTTGCCCAGGGCCGGCTCGGCGGCGAGCAAGGCGCTGAACAGCGCATCGTTGAGATTCTGCATGCTGGTGAAATCGACCTTGTTCAGGCCATTGCCGATGATCGCCAGGCGGCCCTTGCGCTGCATCTCGATCAGCCGCGGAAAAATGCTGGTATCCCCGGCGCCGGTAACGAAACGCGGGCGCAAGGCGAGCACTTCGAGACCGAACTCCTGGGCGCCGAAAACCTTCTGCTCGGCGAGGTATTTGGTCGCCCCGTAATGATCGGAAAAGCGCGTGGGTACCTGCTCTTCCTTGATATCGACATGCGCCCGGCCGTCGAAATAGATCGACGGCGAGGACAGATGGATCAAACGCCGGACTTTTTGCTTGAGGCAGGCTTCGACGACGTTTTCAGTAACCGTGACGTTGGCCTGATAGAACGACTGATAGCGCCCCCAGACGCCCACCGCGCCGGCGCAATGCACCACCGCTTCGACATCCACGCAGAGCCGCTGGACCAGCTCGGGGTCGGCTAAATCGCCTTGCACGAACTCCGCGCCGCGCTTGACCAGATGCTCCACCCCTTCCGCGCGGCGGCCATTGACCCGCACGCTCAAGCCCTGCTCCAGGGCGAAGCGGGCAAAGCGCCCGCCAATAAAGCCGCTTGCGCCCGTCACCAGGATCTTCATCGTCGCTTCTCCGCGCTATTGGCTCGTGCATGCACTCTAGCAACCGCTGCGCCGCCGCGCCCTGTCCCGGCGTGCCAGAACAGCGACCTTGGCAGCATCAATCCCGGCAATTCGCCACGACCGGCTACCCTGTTTAGTCAACCCGCATGCGTGACAGGAATTCACATGACCGATAAGACCTGGATGATCTACGGCACCAACGGCTACACCGGCCACCTGCTCGCCAACGAGGCGCAGCGCCAGGGGCTCAAGCCGATCCTCGGCGGGCGCAACCCGGCGGCGGTGCACGCCCTCGGCAGCGTGCTCGGGTTGGAATGCCGGATCTTCGATATGCAGGATGCGCAACGCGCGCGCGAAGCGCTGGCCGACGTCGCGGTAGTGGTCCATTGCGCCGGCCCGTTTTCCGCGACCAGTGCGCCGATGCTCGAAGCCTGTCTGGCCAGCGCCACGCATTACCTCGATATCACTGGCGAGATCACAGTCTTCGAAGCCGCCCAGCGCCGCGATGCGCAAGCGCGGGAATGCGCCGTGGTGGTATGCCCCGGCGTCGGTTTCGACGTGATCCCCAGCGACTGCCTGGCAGCCTGCCTGCATCGGGCGATGCCGGACGCCAGCCAACTGGCCCTGGGCTTCGACACGGGCAGCGGGTTCTCGCCGGGCACCGCGAAAACCGCGCTCGAAGGCCTGCAATACGGCGGCAAGGTGCGCCGCGCCGGGGTGCTTACCGAAGTGCCGATGGGCTATAAGCGCCGTGCGATCGATTTCGGTCGCGGCGAAAAAGCCGCGGTGACCATTCCCTGGGGCGATGTCTCGACCGCTTACCACTCGACCGGTATCGACAATATCGAGTTTTACCTGCCCGTACCGACCGTGCTGGCGTTGGCCCTGCGCGCGCTCGACCCCTTACGCCCGTTGTTCGCCCTGGAGGCCGTGCAGGGCTGGCTGAAACGGCTGATCGCCAAGCGCGTGCACGGCCCCGATCAGGCAACCCGCGCAGGCCAGCGCAGCTGGTTATGGGGCGAGGTGCGCAATCCCGCCGGGGCGGTGAAAACCGCCTACCTGGAAACCGCCAACGGTTATGACGTAACCGTGCAGGGTGCGCTTCTGGCGGTGCGCCATCTGCTCGACTACAACGGGCCGGGCGGTTATTTCACGCCATCGCGCTTGCTTGGCGAACGCTGCGTGGAACAGTTGCCGGGCTCGGGCAAGATCGTCATCGCCTGAGGCCCGCTGGGAATCCGGGCACAGCGGGCGCCATGCGCGATACGTTGCGCAACTGGCTCCCGCCTTTACGCCGGTCAAAAGTTGTAACCGAGGCCCACGCTGTAGAAGAGCGCGCCGTCGTCGTAACGATCCCGCGCATCGTCGCCGCTCTTGAAGAGGAAGTGATATTCCGCCATCGCAGTGATGAAGGCCTTGTCCTGCACCCAGAATTTGACGCCGATTTCCGGCCCCGCGATAAAGGTTTCATCGACCTGCTCACCATAGATCCCGCCCAGGCTCAGCCCCAAGAACGGCCGCGCCGCGCCGGAGCCGAAGTGGTAGTCATAGAAGAGCCGCGTGGAGCCGTCGAACTGCACGCTTTCCCCCTCCTGATCGAAGGCGTTGATCGACTGACGCACGCCCCACAAGGAAGAGTCGCTGAGGTATTGGCCCCAACTGCCTTGTATGGAAAAGATCGTACTGTCGAAATCCTTATCGCTGGTCCCTGCGCCGTTCAAGGTAATTTCCTGATCGCCGGTCTCCGGCGCGGCAAGCACCGCGGCAGGGAACAGAGCGGCGACGAGTATGGAGGTTTTAAAAAGCCGATTCATAACTATGCCTCTTGTCCTGAGAATTGGAAAAGTACGCATAAACGACGCTGCGCATAGTCAGTGACTCGTGTGTACATCGGCTGTTCAGGTTATTTCTGGCCTGGTCCGCAAGTGCGGCAAAAAGCTATCGGCGGGCTGTGGAATGGGCCTTTCGCAGGTGCGGATAGTCGATCCACGAGCCCTTGCCGCAGTGCCTGCATAGTTCCTATTCAATGAGTTCCTATCCAATGAGTTCCTACCCAATGAGTTCCTACCCAATGAGCTTCTTGCCAGCGACTGGGTAAGGAATACCCGTATCCGAACATTACCCACACGGGTCAGCCTGCCGACGCCACTGACAGAGACGGCCAGCCAGACTGGTCGATCGATTTTATTTACATATCGTTTATTAATTTGCACGAATATTGCAGAATTTTTTACAGCCTTCCCCTTTGTAACCTTTCCACCCGCGGAGTCACAGGACATGCCGTTGCGCCTCAAGCTTGCCTTAACCTACCTGTTTATTGGCCTTTTCCCAGTATTGGCCATGGCCATTACGGTGTATCTGCAGGCCAGCCAGGCATTACGGGAGCAAACGCTGAATTCGCTAGAAGCCGTAGCAAATATCAAACAAAGCCAACTACTGGATAACCTGCAGGCGCGCCGCGACCAGATCAGCACCCTGGCCAGCAACCTGGGAACCGCCTACGCCGGGCTCGCGGGCCCGTCCCTGGTCAGCGCCGCGAATTACGACCGACCGATCTTCGAGAACTTCATTCAGACCTACGGCTACCGCGAGCTGAAGCTGATCGCCAACGATGGCCTGGTGATGTTCAGCGTCCTGCGCGGCGACGACCACCAGCAGAACCTCACTCATCCGACCTGGCGCGACCTGCCCATGGGACGCCTGGCGAACGCCGGCCTGAACCAACAGGCGACGCTGATCAGCGACCTGGCGATCAACCCGCAAACCGGCGAGCCCAGCCAGTTCCTGGTCAGTCCGGTGATCAGCGATGGCGAATTGATCGCCCTGCTGATGCTCGAACTGCCGATCGCCTCGCTCAACCGAGTGATGCAGACCCGTCAAGGGCTGGGCGAGGCCGGCGAAACCTACCTGGTCGGCAGCGACGGCCTGCTGCGCTCGGACTCCGCACGGTTCGACGCGCAGCGGGCGCAACGCCGCGGCGATGCAAACGTTGCGCTAACGGGCGAGGCTATCGCGCGAGCCCTGGATGGCGAACAGGGGCGCCTGAGCGAGGCCGGGCTGAACCGGCAAGCGGCGCTCAAGGCCTTCGTGCCGCTGTCGTTCGACGGCCAGCGCTGGGCATTGATCGCCGAAATGGACCAGGCCCAGGCGTTGGCCCCGGTGCGCGCGCTGATGTGGCAGATATCGCTGCTCGGTCTCCTTACGGTGGCAGCGGTGCTGCTCGCCACCTGGCTGGTGAGCCGCAGCGTGATGCGCCCGCTCGGTGGCGAACCCGGCGCCATGGCCGCTCTGGCCCAGCGCCTGGCGGCCGGTGAGTTGAGCGTGCCGCCGCAGCGCGGCCAGGGTTTACTGCATGCATTGCACGACATGGCCAGCGCCTGGCGCACGGTGATCGAGCAGTTACGCCAGGCCAGCAACGCCGTGGACAGCGCCAGCGGCGACATCCTCGATGCCGCCGGACAAACCAGCAACCGCCTCGACCAACAGCAAGAAGCGCTGGAAATGGTGGTCAGCGCGGTCGATCAGATGGCCGCCACCGTGCAGGAAATCGCCACCAGCGCCAGCCGCAGCGCCGATAACGGCGAGACCACGCGCAACGACTTCACCGCCATGCAAGGCACCCTGCAGCGCATGATCGGGCGCCAGGACCAACTGCTCGACGGCCTGCGCCAGGCCGATCAGGTGGTGCAGACCCTGGCCGGCAACAGTCAGCAGATCGCCTCGGTGCTCGAAGTGATCAGGGCGATCGCCGAGCAAACCAATCTGCTCGCGTTAAATGCCGCGATCGAAGCGGCCCGCGCCGGCGAGCAAGGCCGCGGCTTCGCCGTGGTCGCCGATGAGGTGCGCAACCTGGCGATGCGCACGCGCAACGCCACCGAGGAGATCGTGCTGCTGATCGGCACCCTGGACGACTCATCCAGCCAGGCCTTGTCGAGCATGCGGGGTTCTACCGAGCAGGCGCGCGCGCTGGAAGATGAGACCCAGGCAGTGCTCGGTTCCCTGGGCGATCTCGATCAGTCGTTGCAGGCATTACACGGCTTGGCCTTCCAGATCGCCGCCGCGGCCGAACAGCAGGCCGCGACCACTCAGGAGGTCAACCGCCATATGCATCAACTCAGCGCCATGACCGCGGACAACCGCGAGAACGCGGCCAATACCCGCCAATACGGCGAGCATCTGCAAACCCTGGCGGGTAGCCAACAGCAACTGTTGGCGCGCTTTCAGTTGTAAGCGCTCAGCTGGCGGGCACCAGCCAGGTCGGCGCATGCCGTTGGATATGCCGGGTCAGCTCGGCCAACAGCTCGCCGCCGTTGCGCCAGTGGTGCCAATAGAGCGCGGTATCCAGCGGCCGTTCGGGAAGCAGCTCGTGCAGACGGCCGCTGGCCAGTTCCGCCTGCACCTGCAACTCGGGCATCAAGCCCCAGCCGAACCCCGCTACGGCCAGGCGTACGAAGCCTTCGGAGGATGGGCACAAATGGTGGATAAAACTTTCCTCGACCCCGAGGTTGGATAGATAGCGGTGCTGCAATGAGTCGTCCGGGCCATAGACGATGGCCGGTGCGCGCGCCAATGCCGCCGCCGTCACCCCGCCGGGGAAATGCCGGGCGATGAATTGCGGGCTGGCCAGGGCGCGGTAACGCATCGCCCCCAAGGCTATGGAGCGCGCACCGGCTACCGGCCGATCGGCAGCGCACAGGCAGGCGGCCACCTCGCCGGCACGCATGCGTTTGAGGCCGACATCCTGGTCCTCCACCAGCAGTTCCAGCAACAACCGATGCTCGATGCAGAACTCGCCCACGGTGTCCGCCCACCAGGTGGCCAGGCTGTCGGCATTCAACGCGATGCGCAGGCGCTCAGGCGGGCCGCCCTCGTCCAGGGCCGGCACCTGGTTTTGCAGGTCACGTTCGAGCAGACGCACTTGCTGCACGTGGTTGAGCAGACGCCGGCCAACCTCGGTGGGCGTCGGCGGCATGGCGCGCACCAGTACCGGCTGACCGACCCGCGCTTCGAGCAATTTGATCCGCTGGGATACCGCCGACTGCGACAAGCCCAGGACCTGGGCGGCGCGCTCGAAACCGGCCTGCTCCACCACCGCCGCCAGGGCGGCCAATAGCTTGTAATCGAACAATCGATTCTCCTAATGAGCCATCAGCAAGATTGGTTTTTCTTATACCGCCAAGCGCAACAGACTGGCCAGCATCGCTTCACGATCATCGCTGCCGCGAGATCATTCATATGCCCATCAGGAGAACCGCCATGTGGCAAAGCTATCTCAACGGTCTGGTCATCGCCGCCGGCTTGATCATCGCCCTCGGGGCGCAGAACGCCTTCGTCCTGGCGCAAAGCCTGAGGCGCGAGCACCACTTGCCGGTGGCGTTGCTGTGCGTGCTCTGCGATGCCGTGCTGGTCGCCGCCGGGGTCTTCGGCCTTGCCGCCCTGCTCGCGCAGAATCCAGTGCTGCTGGGCATCGCCCGCTGGGGCGGCGCGGTCTTTCTGCTGTGGTACGGCGCTCAGGCCCTGCTGCGCGCCTGCAAGCCCTTGGGCCTGGAGCAGGCCGAGCGCAGTAAGCCGCGGTCACGGCGGGCAGTCTTGTTGGCGGCGCTGGCGGTGACCCTGCTCAATCCGCACGTCTATCTCGATACGGTCTTGCTGATCGGCAGCCTCGGCGCGCAACAGAGCGCACCCGGCGCCTATACCCTGGGCGCGGCCAGTGCCTCGCTGCTGTGGTTCTTCGCCCTGGCCCTCGGCGCCGCCTGGCTGGCCCCATGGCTGGCCCGCCCGAGTACCTGGCGGGCGATCGATCTGGCGGTGGCGGCGATGATGTTCACCATCGCCGGGCAATTGCTGGTCGCCGCCCCGGCCGGCTAACAGGCTGTTGAAAAACTACCTGCGTTGCCATCGCGGCGTTAAAAACAGGCT
>NZ_CAMPHV010000077.1 GCF_946886105.1 uncultured Pseudomonas sp.
GATCAACACCATGGCCAGGGGCTGGACAATGCCGGCGCACAAGCCCTGGATGCAACGCAGGACGATCAACTGCCAAGCGCTTTGCGCCGCCAGGGCCAATAGCGAAGCGAAGATGAACAGCAGCAAACCGGCCTGTGCGGTACGTCGCGCACCCAGGCGTGCATGCGCCCAGGCCGCCAGCAACAGGCCCGCGGTCATGGCGGCGAGAAAGCCGGTGGACAGCCATTGCGCCAGCGGGCGGCCGATGGCGAAGTCCTGCATGATCGCCGGCAAGGCCACATTGATACTGGTCGAGGCCAGTACCATGGCCATGCTGCCGATCATCAGTACGGCCAGCAGCCACTGCGGATAGCGCTGACCGTAGCGCGCTTGCAGGGCTGGCAGGTTCTCCTGCATCAGCGCTTTTCCAGATTACCCAGAATCCGTGCGTGCACCAGTTGGCAGCGACGCAGTTCGTCTTCGTCGATACCGTCGAACAGTTCTTTGCGTAATTGCGTGGAAATCGCTTCGATCTTCTCGATCAAGGGTTTCGCCGGTTCGCACAAGGCGATTTTCTTCGCTCGGCGGTCTTCCGGCACCGCATGGCGGCTGACCAGCCCCTGGGCCTCCAGGCTATCGAGCAAGCGCGCCAGGGTCGGCCCCTCGACACCGACGCTCTGCGCCAATTCGCGCTGGGTCGGCGCCTCCTTGAAGCGTCCGAGGTGCAACAGCACCAGCCAACGCGCCTGGGACAGGCCCAGATCGACGAGACGACGATCCAGTTCCGCGCGCCAGGCGCGGGATAACTGGGCTAATTGCATGGCAAAGCGGTGTTGATCTAATTGCGACATGGATAAACGACTCTAAGTATCAAAAAACTAATTATTAGCCAGCTAACCATAGTCACGGTACCGAGATCAAGGCTCGTTTGGCAGATCGCGATAAAGGGTGCTGTCAGTGCGCGTAGCGGCCCAGTGACTTTTCACCACTTCACGTACTGGTCCTCGACGAAGCCCCAGAGGTTGTCGATGACCACTTCCGGCCGGCCAATCGGGCGCAGTACGCCACTGAAACGACCGAATACCTGCTTGAAGTTGCTGGCCAGAAAGCCCAGGTTCAGGCGCTCGCGGTGCAGCCCCCGGGCCTCGAAGCGCAATTGCACCTGGCCGTCGTGGGAGTCGATCCGCCAGGGTTGCAACGGCTGATCGCGGTCGAAGGCGAAGCGCACCGTATCGACCTTGATCAGCTCGCCATCGAGCCAGAAACAATTTTCGGTGAAGCTGGTTTCGTTGACTCCGCACGACAGGTTCAACCCGACCCGCTGCGCGCCGGCTTGGCCGGACAGGCAGGCCCAGTTCCAAGAGGTTTCCGGGCGCATATAGCCGGCCGACCAATCGTGATGGGCAAAGGCGTCGATCGCCGTCAGGTCGAACTCGCCGAGGCTGCTGAGCACCGTGCCACGGCAGCGCACGCCCGCGACCTTCTGGGCGTAAACCCAACCGTTCGTCGCACACGGCGTATTCAGGCACATCGCCTGAAACGCCGGCAGTTGTTCGGAGAAGCTGGCTTCGATGCGCGTGCCGTCGTCCAACTCGACCAGCAGGCGCTTTTGCCGTGGCGCCTCACTGTTTTCGAAACGCAGCAGGTTGCGCCCGCTGCGCAATTCGCAGACGCCATCCTGCGGCCGTTGGGAAAAACGCGTGCCCATGCCCAGCGGCAACTTGAACTCGCGCGCGATCATCCGCCCACTGGCAGGATGGAACAGGTAGACGAAACCGACCCCGAGCAGGCTCAGGTTGGCCAGCGCGCAACCACCGATCAACTCCTCGCTGATCAGCCCGAAGTACTGGAATTGATGGAAGCGTCGCCATTTCGCCAGAGCGCCGAGGCGCCGGCCCATGGCCGAGCGGAAGTCGAAGTCGCGGTAATTGATCAGCTCGGGGGCGTCGCTGAATATGCCGTAGTGCGCTTGGCCGTTGGCTTGAATCAGGCGTTCCATGGAAAATCCGTTAGCGCAAGAATGGCCATGATGCTAGCACCGGCACCACCGTCCCGCAGTCACCGTAAGCGACAGCTACAGCGACGAAACCGGCCAGCCCAGGCGCTGAGCCGCACTAGGGTCTGTTGCCATTTCAGCGCAAGCCGCGTTGCCGCGAAAAATCTCGCCAAGCTAGGCGTAGGACGCAGGTAATGGTTGTTCCCTTGCCAAGTCCTACAACAACGCATGGCGAGATTTTCCGCGCAACCCGTAGGGCCGGGCCTGTTTTAGCGCGATGCTGCGTTTCTCGACGCTCATTTGGAACGACCACAAAAACGCCAGGAGCGTTTTTTTGCGCGCAAGCCCCGAAGGGGTGAAGCACATGGATGTGCTGAACAAACGAGCGTCTCGTGCCTTGCCTCGCGCTAAAACAGGCTCCGGCGCGGTCGCGATGAAACGGCAACAGACCCTAACCCACCACCCGATTACGGCCGGCCGCCTTGGCTTTATAGAGCGCGCGGTCCGCGCCTTCATAGAGTTGGGCCAAGGTGCCGGACTCATCGGGTTGCAGGCAGGCAACGCCAATCGACATGGTCACCCGGTCGGCGCTAGTCGAGCCCTGGTGTTCGATTGCCAAACCTTCGAGGCTCTCGCGCAGCGCTTCGGCCCGTTGCTGCGCCTGCGTTTGATCGACGTCGTACAGCAGTAAGGCGAACTCCTCTCCGCCGAGGCGCACCGCCATATCCAGCGGGCGCCGCGCCGCATCGAGGAGCAAGCCGCCGATGCGTTCGAGCACCTTGTCGCCTGCCTGATGGCCGTAACGGTCGTTGTAGGCCTTGAAGTGGTCGATGTCGCACAACAACAGCGCCAAGGTATGGCCTTCGCGTTGCGCCTGTCGCCATAGCCGCTCGAACTGGCGGTTGAAACTGCGCCTGTTATGCAACCCGGTCAGGCTGTCGTGATCGGCCAATACGCGCATCAGGCGGCTGATCAGAAAATGCTCGCGGGATTTGTACTCCAACAGGTAACAACCGATCGCGCCCATCAGGTTACCGATCAACAGGAACAGCGTATTGCTGGCCAAACGCGCCAGCGGCACACCGACCAACAACTCCACGCAGACGTACACCAGCAGTATCGCCAGTGAACACCCCAAGGCCTCGTTCAAGCGCAAACCGACCAGAAAGTAGGCCGCCATGCAGACCAGCAGCAACCCTTCATAGGGATAGCCCGGGTCGGTGATGTGCGCGATGCCGACCACCACCGAGGCGCCGCCCCCGAGCGCGAGGATGCTCACCAACGTCAGCGGCTGCAATAAATGCAAATGCCGCCGCTGGATGAACAAGCCGACGAAGACCAGCAGCACCAGCAGCACCGCCATGCGCACGGCGAATACCCACCAGATGACGTGGCTCTGCACCAGGATGAAATCGAATGCGGCGAACACCAGCCACAGCGCGATGCCGGCGTAGAGGGCGATGCGCTTGAAGCTATAGGTGTTGCCCAGCATGTGCTCGCGGTATTCGCGCTCGAGCAGCGGGTTGAAACGCAATGAGCGAAACCCTGCTTCGAGCTGTTCGGCGCAGGGGCTGGCGCGGACGTCGTCTAGCCAAGCATGCGAGGACGGCATCGGAACCTCCTCAAGGGTACGCTGCCAAGGTATTCAGACAAGTGCAGCATAGCTTGAGCGCAGTTAATACTCGCCAAAGGAACAGGTGATGCCATTGCTCAGGCTTCGAACTCGGCCTGCAGGGCGGCGCGTACGCAATGCAATACGCCCAACTCGACCCGCCCGGCGAACAATTCGCCGATATTCGCGGCCGCCGGCAGTTCGCCATCGCCCTCGAGGAACGCATCCTGAATCTCGCCCAGGAGCTCCTGCGGCAAATCCAATGCCTGCTCGAGGGACAGCTCCTGCCGGCCAATGGCCTCCGCCAACAGGCTGTAGACGTTCTTTTCGCTGCAGCTGAGTTGCGCGGCGATCTGCGCCGGCGTCATACCGGCACGGGCCAGGCTGATCAGTTCATGACGCAAATCGGCCACCGCGCGCGGCGCCTCGGCGTTGCCGGCCAACACCTCGAGAAAGGCCTCGCCGTAACGCTCCAGCTTGCGCGCACCGACGCCGCTGACCCGCGCCATTTCGGCCAGGGTACTGGGCTTGCTGCGGAGCATTTCCAGCAAGGTGGCATCGGGGAAAATCACGTAAGGTGGCACCGCGTGCTCTTCGGCCAGCTTACGGCGCAAGGCGCGCAACGCTTCCCATTGCCCGCGCTCGTCGCCGCGCACCAATTGGCTGGCGGCGCTGCTGGAGCTCTTCGCGGTGTGCTGCGGCTTCAGATCGCGGCGCAGTTGCAGCGTCACTTCGCCACGCAACAGCGGCCGGCAGCTATCGGACAGACGCAAACCGCCGTAACCCTCGAGATCGACATCGGCCAGGCCGCGCGCCACCAGTTGGCGGAACAGCGAGCGCCATTCGCCTTCGCTGAGCGCCTTGCCGACGCCGAATACCGACAGGTGCTGATGGCCCGGGCCACGCACCTTGTCGTTGTCGCGGCCGAGCAATATGTCCACCAGGTGGCCGACGCCGTAGCGCTGGCCGCTGCGGTAGATCGCCGAAAGCGCTTGGCGCGCCGGCTCGGTGGCGTCCCAGGTTTGCACGCCGTCCTGGCAATTGTCGCAATGCCCGCACGGCTGCGGCAGCTCCTCGTCGAAATAGGCCAGCAAGGCCTGGCGCCGGCAGCGGATTTCCTCGCAAAGCGCGAGCATGGCATCGAGTTTGTGCTGCTCGATGCGTTTGTGCCGTTCGTCGCCTTCGGAATTATTGAGCATCTGCTTGAGCAGTAGCACATCCTGCAGGCCGTAGGCCATCCAGGCGTCGGCCGGCAAACCGTCGCGACCGGCCCGACCGGTTTCCTGGTAATAGGCTTCGAGGGATTTGGGCAGGTCCAGGTGGGCGACGAAGCGCACGTTGGGTTTGTCGATGCCCATGCCGAACGCAATGGTCGCGACCATGATCAAGCCTTCCTCGTTGAGGAAGCGCTTCTGATGGTAAGCGCGCAGGTCATTGGGCAAACCGGCGTGATACGGCAAGGCCGGGAAGCCTTGCTCGGAGAGAAAGGCGGCGACTTCGTCGACCTTCTTGCGCGACAGGCAATAGACGATACCGGCGTCGCCTTTGCGCTCTGCGAGAAACGCCAGCAATTGTTTGCGCGGTTGGTCCTTGGGGACGATGCGGTAGAAGATATTGGGGCGGTCGAAGCTCGAGAGAAAGCGCTCAGCCTCGTGCAGGTGCAGGCGCTGGACGATTTCTTCGCGGGTGCGCATGTCCGCGGTGGCGGTCAAAGCGATGCGCGGCACGCTCGGGAACAGCTCGGCGAGCTGGCCCAACTGCAAATATTCCGGGCGGAAATCATGCCCCCACTGCGACACGCAATGGGCTTCGTCGATGGCGAACAGGGCGATGTCCAGACGTTGCAGGAACGCCAGCATGCGCGGCTGCACCAGGCGTTCCGGGGCCAGGTAGAGCATTTTGATCTCGCCGCGTTCGATCCGCGCGGCGATCTCGCGCTGCTGCTCGGGGCTCAAGGTGGAGTTGAGCGCCACCGCGGCCACACCGAGTTCATTCAGGGTCGCGACCTGATCGTCCATCAAGGCGATCAACGGCGACACCACCACCGCCAAGCCATCACGCAATAGTGCCGGCACCTGGAAGCACAACGACTTACCGCCGCCGGTGGGCATCAACACCAAGGCATCGCCGCCCGCGGCCACGCGCTCGATAATCGCCCCCTGACGGCCACGGAAGCTGTCATAGCCGAATACGTCTTTGAGGATGCGCAGTGCCTGGTCGAGCATGTAAGGTCTCCGAAACGAGCCCGGCATTATACGCACCTGTCCGCTCAGGGTCTGTCGAGGTTTCGTCGCGCCGCGCCGTAGGTCCGTTTCGCTGCTGCGACATAGCTGGGATATAGAGGCACTGGACGCGCTGATCTATAACTATCCAATCAAGTTCTCAATGCAGGGTGGTGGTCGATGAACACGGGCTGCAAACAGTTCCTTCTCCTGTCCGCCCTCCTCCTGTTCGCAGGTGCCGCCATCGCCGCGCCACAGGGCCAGCGCCCGTCGTTGCAGGTGCACCAGGGCCATTACTTCAAATATTCGATGCCCAGAGGCTGGACGGCCAACGAGACCAGCAATGGGGTGGACATGCTGGCGCCGGACCAGGTGACCGGCGCCTCGTTCGCGCTGCTGGTCGGCGGTTTCGGTCAGGTACTCCCGGAGCAGTTTCTGCAATTCGTGCTCAACTCCACCCCCGAGCTGCAGAACCCGCAGATCCACGCAACCAATCCCCTGCCGCCCTTTCCCGGAGTGATGGGGTTGCAGTGGCAGGTCATCGAGGCGCAGCTGAGTTTCGTCTACCGCGGCACGCCGGCTCGGGCCCATGCCACGGTGGGCATTCTGCAAGGCTGGGGGCAGTATTCGGCGTTCATCCGTTCTTACCAAGCCGCCACGGCGAATTGGCAAGAGGCCCGCTACTGGCTGCCCGCGGTGGCGGAAACCGTGGTCATCACCAATCCTCGACAGGTGGCCGGGGTCGACCAGGTGGTGCTGCCCGGGCCGATTTCCCACGATTACATCTATGGCGACTACAACCGCGCCTGGGAAGCCCGCAGCCGCTCGAGCGACAGCCTTTCGCGCGACCGCAGCGAAGCCACGCTGGGCTATGAACGCACCGTCGACCCGTCGACCGGACAGTATTACGACATGCCCTACGAGGCCTACGATGCGACTCGGGGCGGCTATCGCAACCCGGTCAGGCCGGAGGAAATCCTCGAACGCGCGCCCCTGGGCGAATAGGCACACCGCCCCGTATGGCCGCGACCCGCTGGCGCAACCGCGAGCAGAGATGGCTTTTTTGCCGTGTATTTGTCCCGATTTGCCCAGAACTATGGCCGCTGTAACGGGTCTGGACTAGAATCCAGCCTCGTTTACTTCTTCAAGGTAGCCTCCGATGTCCTTCGCCGAGCAATTGTCCCGCCTGCAAGCCTTCCTCGATGCCGATGAATTGCACGACGAGGCCCTGGACTACGTGGCCGCCCACGGTTATCTCACCGCCCTGTCGATCTGCCCGGACCAAGTCCCGCAGCGCGAGTGGATCGACGCCTTGTTCGCCGAACCGCCGCATTACCGCAGCGACGCCGAGCGCGAAGAGATCGAAGCCACCCTGGTGCAATTGCAGGCGCATATCGCCCGCCAGCTGGCCAGCGACGACGACCCGGAAGTGCCCTGCGAACTCGACCTTGGCGAAGACCCGGACGACTCCGAACTGCGCGGCTGGTGCATCGGCTTCATGGAGGGGGTGTTCCTGCGCGAGGCGGCCTGGTTCGACGATGCCGAGGACGAAGTCAGCGAATTGCTGCTGCCGATCATGGTCGGCTCAGGGCTGTTCGACGAGCAACCGGAGTTCGCCGAGATCGCCCGCGACCGCGACCTGGTCGACAGTATGATCGAACAGATTCCCGAACTGCTGACCGCGCTGTTTCTGCTGTGCAACGCGCCGGAAGAAAAACCCGCCTTGCTCAAGCCACGCCATCACTAAGTCCACGCCAGCGCCAATGGTGCGGCAAGCCGAAGAGAACCCCAATCCCGCCATTCGCTACACCCTGCTGACCATCGGTTGGCTGAGCGTGGCGTTAGGCGTGATCGGCATTTTTCTGCCGGTGCTGCCGACCACTCCCTTCCTCTTGCTGGCGGCCGCCTGCTTCGTACGCAGCTCCAAGCGTTTTTACCTCTGGCTGATCGGCCACCCCAAGCTCGGTCCCTGGATTCTCGACTACCTTGACGGCAAGGGCCTGCCGCTCAAGGCCAAGGTCTATAGCATCGCCCTGATGTGGACCAGCATCGGCCTGTCCTGCTACCTGGTACCGCTGCTCTGGGCGCGCCTCTTCATGCTCAGCAGCGCGGTGCTGGTCAGCCTGTACATCCTCAAGCAGAAGACCCTGACGGTCCGCCGAACGCCCGATTGATCGATGAGTGATAGGCGATCAGTCAGGTTGGGTTAGCAGGCCGTTGAAAAACGTAGGCGAGGCAGGCAAGACAAGGCAAAAACGGCCGAAAAAGCGGAGTTTACTGTTGTAAATGAGCATTTTGAGGCCGTTTTTAACGCAGTATTGCCAACGTAGGTAGTTTTTCAACGGCCTGTTAGCGGCGGTTGTCGCGGTTCAAGCAGATGCCCGACGCAAAACCGCTCCCGGATTTCATCCGGGCTACGAACTACCCACAGCCTCACCGCCAATCGCGGCTTAAGCCCCCTCTCACAAAATGCGAGCTCTTGTAGCCCGGATGAAATCCGGGGAAAGGGTTTACCTGCCGCATCGCAATGCCCCTGCAAGCACCCGGAAAAGTCCCAGGGCAACGCCTAAACTTTTTGCATTCCCCAGCCCTTCCCGGATTGCATCCGGGCTACAAGAGTGGCCCGCCGCTCACAAAACGGCGCAGTGCAATCCAAACCCGGCAAAAGCCCTCGGTTACGCCTAGACTTTTTGCATCCCCAGCAGAGGCACGGTCGATGCTGCAACCACGCCAGTGCGAACCCGGCCGAGCGACACGCGGCGCTGCGTTTCGGTTCGCCTGCGCATTGCTGCTGCTCGGTCTGGGCAGCGCCCTGGCCAATTGGGAATTCGCCCTGATCATCGAAAAGGCGGAAAGTCGCTACGGCTCCCTCGGCGCGGCCAAACAGCGGATTCAGGCCTGGGACGAGTTGATCCAAGCCAGCAGCGGCCTCGCGGAAAATCAGCAGTTGGCCGAGGTCAATCGCTTCTTCAATCGGCAATTGCGCTTTACCGATGACATTCGCCTGTGGCGCGCCAACGACTACTGGGCGACCCCGATCGAGGCCCTGGTCAAGGGCGCGGGCGACTGCGAGGACTATTCCATCGCCAAGTACTTCACCCTGCGCCGTCTTGGCATCCCCAGCGAGAAGCTGCGCATCACCTATGTCAAAGCGCTGCGCCAGAACCAGGCGCATATGGTGCTGACCTACTACTCCAGCCCGGCCGCCGAGCCCTTGGTGCTGGACAATCTGATCGGCGAGATCCGTCCGGCGTCGCAGCGCAAGGACCTGTTGCCGGTCTACGCCTTCAACGCCGAAGGGCTTTATCTGCCCGGCTCGAACAGCAAGAAGAGCGACAGTAAAAAACTGTCGCGCTGGCAGGACCTCTTACAAAAAATGCGCGCGGAGGGCTTCGCCATCGGCGAAGGCTAGGAGAAGCTTATGTCCCTACTCAAACAACTATTTCTCGCCATCTGCCTGTTTCTGGTGGTGGCCTTCACCGGCAGCTTTATCGCCGGGGTCGAGAATTCCCGCGAGCAGTTGATCAGCCAGCTGCAATCCCACGCCCAGGACGCGGCGACCGCCCTGGGCTTGTCGATGACGCCGCATGTCGACGACCCGGCGATGATCGAGTTGATGGTCAGCTCGATTTTCGACAGCGGTTACTTCGCCAGCATCCGCGTAGTGCGCATTCCGGATGGCGAGGCGGTCGTCGAGCGGCAAAGCGACACGACCACCGAGCAAGTACCCGGCTGGTTCGTCAGGCTGGTCGATCTGCAGCCCCAAGGCGGCGATGCGCTGATCATGCGCGGCTGGGAACAAGCTGCGCGGGTGGAGGTGCTCAGCCACCCACGCTTCGCCCTGGCCAAACTATGGGACAGCGCCATCGGCAGCCTGCTCTGGCTGCTGCTGTGCGGTCTGCTCAGCGCGATTCTCGGTGGCTGGCTGCTGCGCACTCAGCTGCGCCCGCTCGACGACATGGTGCAACAAGCCCACGCCATCAGCCGGCGCGAATTCCTCAGCATGCCGCAAGTACCGCGTACCCCCGAGTTGAAACGGGTGGTGATGGCGATGAACCAGATGGTCGAGAAACTCAAAACCCTGTTCGCCGAAGAAGCCGCGCGTAGCGAAAAACTCCGTGAAGCCGCCTATCAGGACAGCCTCACCGGTTTGGCCAATCGCCGCTTGTTCGATATCAACCTGGCCAACCAACTGCTGCTGACCGAACAGAACACCGCGGGCTATCTGGTGCTGCTGCGCATCAACGACCTGGCCGGGCTCAACCAACGCCTGGGTGGCCAGCGCACCGACGCGTTGATCTGCAGCACCGGGGTACAGCTCAAGCGCCTGCTCACCCATCCCAAGCGGGCCAATTGGCTGGCCTCGCGCAGCCGCGGCGGCGAATTCACCCTGCTCGCCCCCGGCCTCGGCCGCGAGGAAGCCGAACAACTCGGTCAGGAATTGCATGAGAGCCTGGAAAGCCTGCGGCAAACCGGTGCCAGCGATTGCGCGCCGGTGGCGCATATCGGCATTGGCGCATTCCGCCCCGGCGAAGAATTCGCCCAGGTGATCGGCCGCGCCGATCAGGCGTTGGCGCAAGCGCAGGCCGACCCGAGTAAACCCTGGGCGCGCCTGGACGATTTCGACAGCCAGCCCAGCCAGGGGCTGCACGAGTGGCGCCAATGGATCGACGAGGCGCTGACCCAAGGCAAGCTGCAACTGTATTTCCAGCCGGTGGTGGAGTGCACCAACCCCTCCGCACTGCTACACCAGAAAGTCCTGGCACGGCTGCTCGATCCGCAAGGCGAAGCCATAGTCGCCGGGCGCTTCCTGCCCTGGATCGAACGGCTCGGCTGGACCGCGCGCTTCGACCTGACCATGCTCGAGCACTGCCTGAACTACCTGACGCAATTCCCCCAAGCCCTGGCCTTGAGCCTGTCGGCGACCACACTGCGCGAACCCGACAGCCTCGCCCGTCTACTCGACATGCTCAAACAGCACCCGCAACACGGTTCGCTGCTGACCCTGGAGGTGGACGAACGTCACCTGCCGCCGCCTGCCGAACTCGAAGCGCTGAGCCAGGCCGTCGGCGAAGTCGGCTTCAGCCTCGGCCTGCAACATTTCGGCGGGCGTTTCAGCCTGATCGGCAACCTCACCCATCTCGGCCTCGCCTACCTGAAAATCGACGGCACCTATATCCGCGCCATCGACCAGGAAAACGACAAGCGTCTGTTTATCGAGGCGATCTTCCGCACCACCAACAGCATCGACTTGCCGTTGATCGCCGAGATGGTGGAAACCGAAGGCGAACTCAAGGTACTCAATGAACTGGGCATCTATGGCGCCATGGGCCGTCTGATCGGTGCGCCGGCGCCGCGCTGATCGGCGATACCCGCGCTACGGGGCTTGTAGCTCGTAGATCCTATGTTTATCTGCAAGACCTGCGGAATCGTAGGGCGGACATGCCGAAGGCTTGTCCGCCATTCGGGCCTCCATCGGTGGACAAGACTTCGCCATGGCCACCCTACATTTGCCTTGGTAGCTCGGATGCAATCTGGGGCATCGGTGGCGGCCATACATCTGATCCCCGGATTTCATCCGGGCTACTGGACTACTGGACTATCCGGGGCCGCTCTCCTGGCTCACCGCACTTTCGCGTTCTTCCCGCCCTACAAAAAGCCCGTCACCCGGTGAAGGGTGGCGGGCTGCTTTACTGCCTGAAGCCTTAGACGGTATCGACCTTCAGCGTGCCATCGCCGAGCATGCTCAATAGCAGATCGGTCTCGCTACCGGCGCCATAGCTGGTATACAGATCCACGTTCTCCAGCACTATGGTCTGTTCGGGCGCTGCGGCCGGGTCGGCGACTGCGGTGCTGCTGACTTTGATCACCGTATCCAGCCCCACTGTTGAGACGTCGATGTAGCTCAGCAGGTTGCCGAGATCGCCAGCTTCCCCGCTCTCGCCCACCAACAGCTCGGACAGATCCAACTGGTCGCCACCCGAGTTGAAGCCTGCCACGAAGTCGGCGATGGTATCGGTGCCGCTTTCTCCCGCCTGCCACTTGAAGACATCGGAACCCACGCCACCGCTCAGGCTATCGTCGCCGAGCCCACCGATCAGCACATCGTCGCCATCGCCGCCGAGCAGGGTGTCGTTGCCGCTGCCACCGAGCAGTACCTCGTCGGCACTGGTGCCGGTCAGGGTAAAGCCGGTCGCCTCGGCGCCGTCGCCTTCGAGGGTGATATCGAGGCTGGCGACAACCGGGTCGCCATCACCATCGGTCGCACCCAGATCGAAGCTCAGGTCGACATCGCCGGGGAACAGCTCCTCGGACACCGTGATCGACAGCAACCGGTAGTCGCCACTGGAGCTGCCGAGTTGCAGCTCGTCGAAGCCACTGGCTTCGATGGCAGCTGCGGAACCAAAGGTGTAGGACAGAGTGGAGCCAGCCACGGGATCCAGAATATTGAACACCGTGTCGCTGTTTTCCCCAGCGCCTGCCGGCGGACTCCAGGTACCGGAGGCGATCAATATCCCAGCGCTGAATACTGCCCAGGCCATGATGTCGCTGGTACTGAGCTTGTTCAGGGTAAAGCCGACGTTGGCGATAGAGGCGCTGAAGGCGATTTTCATCAGATCGCTGCCGTTGATCCGGTTGTCGTCGACACCCATTCCCTGTTCGGACGAGTTGATACCCTTTTCACCAGGACTGGGAGCCAACTCGGTGAAGGTCGCGGTAATGCCGTTGATCGGTAGCACCAGGACCGGCACCGGCCCACCAGCGGTAAGGCCGATCAGGGAAGTGGTGACCTCGACCGTCGGGCTGGGAGTGACCAGCTCGAAGTCATAAGTACCGTCGGCATGCATGGTGAGGATGAAATAAGTCTCGCCACTGCCGACGATGGTAGCGGTCAACACCGAGGAGCCATCCGGGTTATTCACCGTGTCATAGGTGATCGCATCGCTCGGCGGTGTGCCGGACAGGTTGAAGGACCCCAGGCCGTCGGCGCCGAAGGCGATATCCACCTCGCCATGCAGGGTGCCGGCGAAATTGCCCATGATGCCGTCCTGTACCCCGTGCAATACGGGTATGTCGTCCTCTACATCAATGGTGAAGCTGCCGGCCGGGAAGCCGCCGGCCAGTGCATCGCCATCGCCATCGGTGGCGGTCAACACGGCGGAGAAGTCGATACCGAGACCCGGCAGGGTTTCGCTGTCGTCGGCGTTGTCCAACGGGTGATCCAGCGGGCCGAGCAAGGTAAAGGTATAGCTACCGTCGCTGCCCACCTGCAGGGTAAAGACGTCGTAACCACTGACGCTGGCAGTCAGGGTGTCTCCCGACAAGCTGTAGCCCAGCAATTCGCCGCCAGAACTCAGAGCCTGTGCATCCAATGCACTGAGGTCGCTGGACAGGCCGAAACTGCCGACGCCGTCCGCACCGAAATTGACCAGCGCATGCAGCGCCCCGGCCAAACCGCTGACGATCAACGTCTGACCGCCTTCGCTATTGCCGGCGTGCGGGCTGGTCAATGGGTCCTCATGGACCAGACCGGCGATTTGCACCGGCGCTTGCGGCGTACCGGCGAGGCTTGGACCATCGTCGTGGAAGGTCAGATAGCCGCCCAGATCGAGACTGCTACTGACCTGATCGCCATCGGCGTCGGTCACTGTCGCGGTCAGAGCAATGGCACTGCCAGTCACGCTCACCGGGTCGTCCGGATCTGTGCTGTCCGGATGTTGCAGCGCACGGATTTGGTCGAGGGTTACGTTGCCAGAACCATCGACGCTGACGGTAAAGGCGACGATGCTGGAATCGCCATCGACCCAGCCTTCGACCACCCCGCCGTTCATACCGAGCACGATATCCAGCCCGGTGGCCACATCGACCAGACCGCTTGGGTCGCCGGTGGCGCTTAGCGCATAGGTCACCGCACCGGCGCCGTCGGCACCGAAAGTCGAGCTAAAGGCACTGCTGAAGTCAGCGGTGGCGTCGGTGGTGAGGTCGGTTTCGTCGACGACCAGCGCCGCCACGGCACTGCCCGACAGCGCAATGCTGGGGCCATCGTCGTGGAAGCTGAGGTAGTCGCCCAGATCCAGGCTGGTTCTGGTGTGATCGCCATCGGCATCGGTCACCGTTGCAACCAAGGCAATAGCGCTGCTGGCCACACTGACCGGGTCGTTCGGGTCGGTACCGTCCGGATGTTGCAAGGCGCGCAACTGATCGAGGGTAACGTTGCCGCTGCCATCGACGCTGACGGTAAAGGCCACCACATTGGAGTCGCCATCGACCCAGCCTTCGACCACGCCCGCATTCATGCCGAGCACGATATCCAGGCCGGTCGCCACATCCACCAGACCGCTGTTAGTACCAGGAAGCGTGCTTACCGCATAGCTGACACTGCCAGCGCCATCGGCACCGAACACAGGATTGAAGGCGCCGCTGAAATCGGCCGTGGCGTCGCTGGCCAGGTTGGTCTCATCCACCGTCAAGGTTGGCAGTGGTGCCTCGGTCAGTTCGATGCTCGGGCCGTCGTCGTGGAAGCTAAGGAAGTTCCCCA
>NZ_CAMPHV010000078.1 GCF_946886105.1 uncultured Pseudomonas sp.
ACCAGTTGACCCCGCAGACCCAGCTGTTCGCCGAAGTGGCCCGCGAGCGTGAATATGAAAACGATCCCGGCAGCCTCGATATGAGCCTCAAGAGCGTCAGCGGCGATCGCTTCGAGCTGCAGGGCCACACGCCGGCGGATGGCCAGACCACCGGATTGGTCGGGGTCAGTCATACGCTCGCCGGGCAACTGAAACTGGTCGGCAGCTATCACTTTCGCGGCACCGACGACCGTCAGCACGGCGTCAATCTCGGCCTCAGCCTGGACTGGTAAGCGCCCCGTCACCTGGAGAGCCGGCGGGTGTGCGCACCGGTCTGCGCGGTGTTCGCCAGCCCTATGCTCTACCTGACCGCGAAACGCGACGAGGCCGAGTGCCTGGCCTATTTCGGCGATGCCTATGCGCGCTATATGCAGCGCAGCCGAATGTTTATTCCCTGGATTATCTAGGCGTATTCAGCGATGTGATCGGACGCCGGCCTCACCCGTTTGGGTGAGGGCGATGTGTGCCCGTTCTCATTAGTCTGCGGGGCCAGCCTTCCGGCAAATAAAACAATAAAAGGGAGTACCCATGAAGCCCAGCCTGAAATTTCTCACTGCGGCCGTAATGATGGCGGGTCTGTCCACTGCGCAAGCCATGCCCTATTCGCAATTTATCGTCTTCGGCGATTCGCTAAGCGATAGCGGGCAGTTTCCGGATGCCGGCAGCCCGCTGCTGGGTGGCAACCCGACTGGCGGACTGCGTTTCACCAACAGGACCGGACCGAACTATATCGGCGACAACAGCGAGTATTTCGACGCGGTTTCCACGCAGCGTTTGGCCTCCCTGCTTGGACTACAGGCCCTGCCCTCCACGCCGGTGCTGCCTCAGGTGCTGACCGGGAATGCTGATGGCACCAACTATGCGGTGGGTGGTAACACGACTGCGCAGATACTCGCTTCGATCACCGACATCAACGGCTCGGTTGTAGATAGCGGCGTACCGGCATTCTCGCGCACCAAGAACGGCTATCTGGCCGATTTCGGCCAAGCTGATCCCAATGCCCTTTATTACATCAATGGCGGCGGCAACGACATTCTCGACGGTATAGTGGTCGATGCCGCCACTGCTGCTGCCTCCGCCGCCAACTTGGTGGCCGGTGTCGCTGCATTGCAGCAAGCCGGCGCCCGCTACATTATCGTCTCCGACTTACCGGATGTCGGTTTGACCCCTGCCGGGGTGTTCGGCACGCGCAGTTCCTGGTCGAGTGCTTCGGCGCTGCTCAACGATGAGCTGGGGACACAGCTTGCTGCTCTGGGCGGTAATGTGATCCGCCTCAATTTCCGCAGCCTATTGGTCGAGGTGAAGAGCGATCTGGCCAGCTTCGGCTTCGACCCAACGGTCGTGCAGACCGACGTCTGCTTCAGCGGCAGCAGCTGCATTGCCGACCCGACCTGGGGCATCGGTGGCACATCGCCAAATCCGGACCGGCTGATGTTCAACGATGGCGTGCATCCCACTGCCGCAGTGCAGCAGATCAGCGCCGACTACATCCACTCGATCCTCGCCGCACCCTGGGAAGTCAGCCTGCTGCCGGAAATGGCCATGGCCAGCCTTAACGGCCACCAGCAGCAGTTGCGCAGCGAATGGCAATCCGAGCGCGGTGCCTGGCAGGGCGAGGGGCAATGGCGCAGTTTCGTCAGCGCCAGCGGCATGCGGCAGGAATTCCAGCGCGGCGAGGCGGTGAGCGAAGGCGACAGCGATGGCTTGGGCCTGAACCTCGGTGGCAGCTACAGGCTCCATGAGAACTGGCGCCTCGGCCTGGCCCTGGGGCTGCAACACCAGCAATTGGACAGCGACAGCGATTCCCAGTACGACCTGAGCAGCTACCTGCTGAGCGCCTTCGCCCAGTATCAACAGGGTCGCCTGTGGGCCGATACCAGCTTCAGCTTGGGTATGCTCGACTATGGCGACCTCGATCGCCAGTTCGCCCTGGGCATCACCGAGCGCAGCGAGAGCGGCGATACCGAGGGTCGGCTGTATGCGCTGTCCGGGCGTATCGGCTATGACCTGGCCAACGAGGACACCGGCTGGCGGGTCAGCCCCTTTATCAGCGCCGATCTGGCGCGCGTCGATGTCGACGGTTATAGCGAACAGGGCGACCGCTCCACCGCCCTGGAATTCGGCGACCAGCAGCGCGACAGCCGCCGCCTCGGCGTCGGTATGCAGCTCAACTACCAGTTGACCCCGCAGACCCAGCTGTTCGCCGAAGTGGCCCGCGAGCGTGAATACGAAAACGATCCCAGCAGCCTCGATATGAGCCTCAACAGCGTCAGCGGCGACCGCTTTGAATTACAGGGCCACACGCCTGCGGACGGCCAGACCACCGGGTTGCTCGGGGTCAGCCATACGCTCGCCGGGCAATTGAAAGTGGTGGGCAGTTATCACTTCCGCGGCACCGAAGACCGTCAGCACGGCGTCAACATCGGCCTCAGCCTGGACTGGTAGGGCGCCGCGTCACTCCCATGCGAGGCGCGCGAGCTTCCACTCGCCGCCTTCCAGCCACCATTCCAGCTTCACCGCATAATGGCGGGCGCTGTCGGGGATCAGCCCTTCGGCGCCGGTCAACGCCATCTGGGCTTCGGTGTGGCCTTTCTCGCTATAGGTCGGATCGAGCCAGCTGTTTTTACTCAGCGCGATCACCTGCACGTTCTTATGCCGTAGAAACAGCAGGGTCATGGTGCGCTTGGCCCAGTCGCGGTCGAACTGCTGCTGGGCGACAAAGGTCGGGTGCAATTGATCGAGCACCGCGCCGGTGTTCTTCTCCTGCAAATTGTCTTGCAGCCGCTGCACTGCCGCATCCAGCGCCGCTTGCGGGTCGTCTTTGCCGCCACAGCCGGCCAGGAAGAAAAAAAACAACAGCAAAGGTAAGGCAAATTTCCGAGCTGACATGCTGAATTCCCTATACATGGTTATGATGCGTGACAGAGCGGGAACGGTAACGGCGGCAAATCGTGCGAGTCTCAACCTGCATGGCCGTTTGCACAGAAGCGCTAACCGTGCCCTACGTACAAGCCAGGAGAGCACCATGCAGACTTTGTATCCGGAGATCAAACCCTACGCTCGTCATGAATTGGCCGTGGAGGAGCCGCACGTTCTCTATGTGGACGAGAGTGGCACGCCGGATGGATTGCCCGTGGTGTTTATCCATGGTGGCCCGGGTGCCGGTTGCGATGCCCTGAGTCGGCGCTTCTTCGACCCCAACCTTTACCGCATCGTCACCTTCGACCAGCGCGGTTGCGGGCGCTCCAGCCCGCACGCCAGCCTGGAAAACAACACCACCTGGGACCTGGTCGCCGACCTGGAGCGGATTCGCGAACATTTGGGCATCGATAAATGGGTGCTGTTCGGCGGCTCCTGGGGCTCGACCCTGGCCTTGGCCTATGCGCAGACCCATCCTGAGCGCGTGCATGCGTTGATCCTGCGCGGCATCTTCCTCTGCCGGCCCCAGGAATTCCGTTGGTTCTACCAGGAAGGCGCGAGCCGGATATTCCCCGACTACTGGCAGGATTACCTGGCGCCGATTCCGCTCGAGGAGCGCGGCGACCTGATGCAGGCGTTCTACAAACGCCTGACCGGCCCCGATCAGATCGCCCAGATGCACGCGGCCAAGGCCTGGTCGACCTGGGAAGGCCGGACCGCCACCCTGCGGCCCAATTCCCAGGTGGTCGAGCGCTTCGGCGATGCCCACCGCGCGTTGTCGATCGCCCGTATCGAGTGCCACTACTTCATCAATAACGCCTTTCTCGAACCCGACCAGTTGCTCCGCGACATGCCGAAGATCGCCCATCTCCCCGGGGTCATCGTGCACGGCCGCTACGACATGATCTGTCCGCTGGAAAACGCCTGGGAGCTGCATCAGGCCTGGCCCAACAGTGAATTGCAGATCATCCGCGACGCTGGCCACGCGGCCTCGGAAAACGGCATCGCCGATGCCTTGGTGCGCGCCGCCAATCAGATCGCCCAGCGCCTGCTCGACTTGGCGCCCGACGAGGCATGAAGGCGCTGATCCAGCGCGTAACCGCCGCGCGGGTCGAGGTGGCGGGCGAGGTGGTCGGCGCCATCGACCAAGGCTTGCTGGCCCTGGTCGCGGTCGAACCGCAGGACACCCCGACCAGCGTCGATAAGCTGCTGCACAAGCTGCTCAATTACCGGGTGTTCGGCGACGCCGCGGGCAAGATGAATCTGTCGCTCGCCGATGTCGGCGGCGGCTTGCTGCTGGTCTCGCAATTCACCCTGGCGGCCGATACCCAAAGCGGTCTGCGCCCGAGCTTTTCCAGCGCCGCCCCGCCGGCCCTGGGTGCCGAGTTGTTCGATCTGCTGGTCGAGCGCGTGCGGGGCAAACACCCGCAAGTCGCCACCGGACGCTTCGGCGCCCATATGCAGGTGCACCTGATCAACGACGGGCCGGTGACTTTTCTGTTGCAGGTCTAGCAGGGGGCGATGGTACTTGCGCGGTCTTTCCCGGATTTAATCCGGGCTACCAAAGCGGCCGTAGCCTGGATAAGCCTAGCAGGCCGTTGAAAAACGTAGGCGAGGCAGCCGAGACAAGGCAAAAACGGCCGAAAAAGCGCAGTTTACGTGCTGTAAATGAGCATTTTGAGGCCGTTTTTAACGCAGTATCGGCAACGCAGGTAGTTTTTCAACAGCCTGCTAGGCGCAATCCGGGGAGCGATGGTGCAGGCACAGCTTTTCCCGGATTGCATCCTGGCGACAAAATTCAACGCGGCGGCAGCATTTCCAGGCCGTTGATCTGCAACCACTCGAGCACGTGTTCGCGCAGGCGCTGGCCCTGGTAGACCTGCCAATCGCGCTGCGCCCGGGGCAGGCTTTCCAGGAGGAAGTCGAAGGTGCGGATCGGCTTGCGTCCGGCCAGGGCCTGGCTCAGGGCGACATGGGCGTCGATGTCGTGGACGCCGGCGAGAAAGGCCACGCGCATGGCCAAGTTGTCCTCCTGGGGCAGGGGCTCGATGGCCAGGTAGCGGTCCGGCTGCACATCGTACTTTTCCTCGGCGTCGGGCCGCGTCTTGTCGCGCATGCGCAGCACGCCGCCGGTCTCCAGATCGAGGAAGTACTCGGCGTCGTCCTGACGCAGCATCGCCTGTTCGATACGCGAAAGTTCGAGTTTCAGAGAACGCATCATGGGGCTGACTCCGGGCTTCATCCGTGTCGACCATACCCCCGCGCACCGATCAGGTGAAGCCGGCTCGTCGCCTCAGTCGGCCCGCGCCAGTGCCTCGGCGACAAAATCCAGACGATCCTGGCCGAAGTGCATTTCATCGCCGACGAAAAACGTCGGGGCGCCGAAAACGCCGCGTTTGACCGCCTCTTCGGTATTGTCCTTCAAGCGCTGTTTCACCGCCTCGTCGCTGATCAGGCGCTCGAATTCGGCGATATCCAGGCCGGCCGCATTCAGTACTTCAGCGACAATTTCGGGCTTGCCGAGATTCTGCTGGCGTACCCAGATCGCCTCGAACACCGCCCGTAGATAGGGCTGAAACGCGTCGCTGTCGAGGTAGCCGGCGGCACCGCGCATCAGCGCCAGGGTGTTGATCGGGAAATAAGGATTGAACGCCATGGGCACGCCATAGCGCTTGGCGAAGCGGGCGAAGTCTTGCAGCACATAACGGCCCTTGCTCGGGATCGCCACCGGCGACTGGTTGCCGGTGGCCTTGAACACGCCGCCGAGCAGCATCGGCCGCCAGACGATTTGCGCCTGCGCCCCCGCGGCGATGCCCGGCAATTGAGTCCAGGCCAGGTAGGAGGAGGGGCTGCCGACATCGAAAAAGAACTCAACTGTTTTGCTCATGTGATGACCCTATTGAATGTGGGAGACATTTTGTTTGTCGTAGCCCGGATGCAATCCGGGGATCATGGATGGCTTCACATCGCTCCCCGGATTTCATCCGGGCTACCAGGTTTGCGATTAGAACGTCTCGCTCCAGGGCCGCAGATCCAGTTCGTGCACCCAGCAATCGCGCGGCTGGCAATGGATCTGCCAATAGGTGTCGGCGATATGCTCGGGGTTGAGGATGCCGTCCTGCTCCTTGCGCTGGTAAAGCTCGGGAAAGTTGTCGCGGATAAAGGCGGTATCGATGGCGCCATCGATGATCGGGTGGGCGACATGAATGCCCTGCGGGCCGAGTTCGCGGGCCATGCTCTGGGCCAGGGCGCGCAGGGCGAATTTGGCGCTGGCGAAGGCTGAGAAGTTGGCCCGGCCGCGCAAGGAGGCGGTGGCGCCGGTGAAGATGATGCTGCCGCGACCACGGGCGAGCATGACCTTGGCCGCCTCGCGCCCGGTGAGGAAACCGGCCAGGGCGGCCATCTCCCAGACCTTGCGATAGACCCGTTCGGTGGTCTCGGTGATGGAGAACTGCACGTTGGCGCCGATATTGAACACCACCGCTTCCAACGGGCCGACCTCGCGTTCGATGGTGGCGAACAATTCGACCACCTGTTCCTCGATCCGCGCATCGCAGCCGAAGGCGCGGGCGCTGCCGCCTTCTGCCTCAATGGCTTCGACCAGGGGCGCCAGTTTGTCGGCATTACGCCGCACCACGCAGGCGACATAACCTTCGCGGGCGAAGCGTTTGGCGATGGCACCGCCGGTGGCGTCGCCGGCACCCACCACCAGGATTGCTTTGCGTTCTGTCATCAGGGTTCTCCGTTAGTTCTGTTTTGGAACCTTGCTCGATAGTCGGTTCCATTTTGGAACTTGTCAAGCTAAGGTAGGCCATCGAATCTGGAGAGCCGTCATGCGTTGGGAAGAACTCGAGCAACAACCCTGTTCCCTGGCCCGCACCCTGTCGGTGGTCGGCGACCGCTGGACCCTGTTGGTGTTGCGCGAATGTTTTCTCGGTACGCGGCGTTTCGATGCCTTCGAACAGCGCCTGGGGATTACCCGGCACCTGCTCGCGGATCGACTGAAAACCCTGGTGCGGGCGGGCGTATTGAACAAGGTGGCGTATCAGCAGCGCCCCTTGCGTGAGGAGTACCGGCTAACCGACAAGGGCCGCGATCTCTACCCGGTGATCATGTCCCTGGTGAATTGGGGCGACCGGTATATGAGCGACGAAAACGGCCCGCCGATTCGGCATATCCACCGCACCTGCGGCAAACCGTTGCGTGCCCAGCTGGTCTGTTCGGAATGCGCCGAACCGCTGGCGCCCCATGAGGTGCTGCTGGAGGAAGCGCCGGCGTTCGAAGGGCAGTTGCTGCCGGCGCATTGGCACGCCAAGCAGGCGGGGGAAACCTAGTACCGCGACACGAAGCATTGTCGCAGTCCGTGGGAGGGGCTTCAGCCGCGACGCTTACAGCGCCTTTAACAGGCCGTTGAAAAACGTTGGCGAGGCAGGCGAGACAAGGCAAAAATGGCCGAAAAGGCGGAGTTTACTGCTGTAAATGAGCACTTTGAGGCCGTTTTTAACGCCGTCTCGGCTACGTAGGTAGTTTTTCAACAGCCTGTTAAGGTCCATCGCGGCTAAAGCCCCTCCCACGCAAGCCTGGCGTTAAACCGACATCATGATGGTTGACGCGACACTCGCAGGCCGTGGAAAGCCTAGGTAGTTCTTCAACGGCCTGTCAGCGTGGTACCAATGCCGGCAATAGCGTGCGCGAAATCGCTTCGCGCACGGTGGGCAGCAGGGTGGCGCTGCCGCCAAGCATTTCCTCGACCAGCCGGCGCAGGGCGACGGCGCGTTCCGGGCTCAGGCCGCTGACCGCATATTCGCAGGCCTGTTCGGCACTCACTCCCGGTGGAATGGACAAACCCAGCGCCACCAGGCGTTCGCGGAAGTCTTCCTGGTCGATCAGGTCGGCATGCATCATGGTTGAATCCTCCAGTGGCGTGGCGCTAGCGCAGTACGCCTTCGTCGAGCAGTAACTTGAAGATAGCCTCGGCGCCGTCTTGTGGCGAGACGTCCTTGAGTACCTGGCCACCGCCGCCGGAAGCTTTGGCGGTGGCCGCCTTCATCCGTTCGGCACCGGTTTTGGCTTTGATCATCTTGAGTCGCTTCGGCCGCGGGCGCGCCGGTTGCAGCTGGGCGACGGCGAGCAGATCGTCGGCGACAGAGAGTGTCGCATGGGCCTGCACCTGCCCGCGTCGGGCCGGGCCGAAGGCGCTCTGGCGGGCCACCGGTGCGGCATGGTCGACACTGGCGACGAACGGCAAACGCACGCGCAGACGCCGGCGCTGGCCGCGGGGCAGGGCTTGCAGTACATGCGCCACGCCGTCTTCGACGCTCTCCACCTCGGCCAAGCCGACCACCAGCGGCCAGCCCAGTTGTTCCGCCAACAGGTAGGGCAGGAGTCCCGAGCCTTCGCCGGTTTCCGCCTGGCTTCCCGTCAGTACGAGCTGTGCGTCAGCGCCGCCGAGATAGGCGGCCAGGGCGGGCAGGGCGTCGTCGCCGGGTGCTTGTTCGAGCACGCCGATTTCCCGCAAACCCATACCCAGATAGGCGCGCAAGGCGTCCGCATGCGGGTCGCCGGCATGCAGCAATTGCAGTTTGTCGCCGCTCAGGCGCAAGCCCAGTTCCACCGCGCGGGCATCCTGCTCGGCGCGGCGGGGCCGGCCCGAGCTCGGGTGTGCACCGATGGAAACCAGGGCGATGATGTTCAAATCAGTCATGGCTCACCCGTAGCCCGGATGCAATCCGGGGGTTGATATTGAGGGCTGCGGAATTCATCCGGGTTACCCGACGCTCAAGCCGCATCGCGCGCCGCTCCCTGACGATGGGCCGCGATCCGTTCGATCAGGGCCTGCAGAATCGCCGCCGAGTCGCCGATCACCGAGAGGTCGGCGCGTTTGATCATGTCGCAAGCCGGGTCCAGGTTGATCGCGATCACCTTGTCGCAGGCGCCGATGCCTTGCAGGTGCTGGATCGCCCCGGAAATGCCGACGGCCAGGTAGACCCGCGCGCTGACCCAGGTGCCGGTGGCACCGACCTGGCGGTTGCGCGGCATGAAGCCGTCGTCCACCGCCACGCGCGAGGCGCCTTCGGTGGCGCCGAAGGTTTTCGCGGCCTGGTGGAACAGCTCCCAGTCCTTGACCCCGTTGCCGCCGGAGAGAATGAATTCGGCTTCGGCCATGGGGATCAGCGCCGGATCCACCGCCACCGCGCCGAGATCCTGGATCCGTGGCAGATGGCGGACGATCTGTTCGCTGAGCTCGATTGGCCGCACTTCATGACGGGTTTCGCTGACCGGCTCGGCGCATTCGGCGGCGGCCAGGATCAGCCGTGGTGCTTGCCGCACCAAGTCTTCGCGGCCCGCGCCAGCGCGGCCGCTGGCTTGGCCATCGGCCACCTGCCAGACCCGCGTGGCCGGGCGTTCGCCGAGTTTGGCGGCCAGGCGGCGGCCCAGTTCGCCGCCGCCAGTGCGGCTGTCGGGCAGCAGCCAGTGGCGCGGTGCCAACTGGCTTTCCACCGCGCTTAATGCCAGCACGCGCGCCTCGGGAGCATAACCCTCGAAGGCTTCGCCTGTGAGCTGCAGCAAGCGGTCGACGCCGTTGCAGTCGAAGGCGCTTTCTTTGTGTTCGCCGAATACCACGGCCACTACCGCGCCGTCGTTGCCGGCGAGTTTGTGGGCCAGGCCGAGCAGGTCCTTGTCATGGCTGCTCAAGCGGCCGCCGACCATATCCGGCACCACCACGATATGGAACGCCGGCTGTTCGACGCTATGCAGCGGCAGCTGCACCGCTTCGGTCGTGCTGCTGCGTTTGCCGGTACCGCCCTGCTGGACGCCGGAGCGGTCGATGCGCTTGATCCCATTGGGGCCGATAAAGCCGACGGCGTGAGGGTTTTTACGCAATACGCCGTTGGCGCTGAGCCAGCTGGATTCAGCCTTCTGCATCGCCGCGTGCAGCGGATGCAGACGGTTGCGGGCGATCCACTCGGCGCGTGGGTCGCGACGGATGATGTCGCTCATGGGTTCACCTCCGCCATCTTGGGTTTGGCCGGCGCGGGCTTCTTGGCTTCGACCGCGCCTTCGATCAACACGTCCGCCACCAGCTCGGCGATGTCCTTGATTTGCGGGCGCGGTTCGACCACGCCTTCGAGCATCGCGGTGCACTGCGGGCAGCCCACGGCCACCAGCTCGGCGCCGGTTTCCTTGATGTCGACCATGCGCATGTCGGGGATCCGCTGCTTGCCGGGGATGTCGGTGATAGGCGCGCCGCCGCCACCGCCGCAGCAACGCGAGCGGAAGCCCGAGCGCTCCATTTCTTTCACTTCGATACCGATGGCATTCAGAACATTGCGCGGCGCCTGGTACTCGCCGTTGTAGCGGCCCAGGTAGCAGGGGTCGTGATAGGTCACGCTGCCGCCCTTGTGGCTACCCAGGTTGAGTTTCTGCCCGGCGATCAGCTCGTCGAGGAAGGTGCTGTGGTGCAGTACCTGGTAGTGGCCGCCCAGGGCGCCGTATTCGTTCTTCAGCACGTGGAAGCTGTGCGGGTCGCAGCTGACGATGCGTTTGAACTGGTACTTGGCGAGGGTGGCGATATTGCGTTTGGCCAACTGCTGGAACGTTGCCTCGTCGCCCAGACGGCGGGCGACGTCGCCGCTGTCGCGTTCTTCCAGGCCGAGCACGGCGAAGTCGACATTGGCGGCTTTCAGCACTTTGACAAAGGCGCGCAGGGTACGTTGGTTGCGCATGTCGAAGGCGCCGTCGCCGACCCAGAACAGCACGTCGGCCGTGCCCTTGTCGCTCATCAGCGGCAGGTTGAGGTCCGCCGCCCAGTTCAAACGACCGCCGGGGGCGAAGCCGCCGGGGTTGTCGGTGGCGATCAGGTTGTCCAGCACCTCGGCACCCTTGTTCGGCGTGGCGCCTTTTTCCAGGGTCAGATGGCGGCGCATGTCGACGATGGCGTCGACGTGCTCGATCATCATCGGGCATTCCTCGACGCAGGCGCGGCAAGTGGTGCAGGACCACAGCGTTTCGGCATCGACCAGGGCCTTGCCCTGCAGGTTGACGATCGGCAGGTGCGGGCCGCCGCTGTGCTCGCCAATCGGCTTACCAGGGTAGGGGCTGCCGGCGAACTTGGCATCGCTGCCGCCGGCCAGGCCGACCACCATGTCTTGAATCAGCTTTTTCGGGTTCAGCGGCTGGCCGGCGGCGAAGGCCGGGCAGGCCGCCTCGCACTTGCCGCACTGCACGCAGGCGTCGAAGCCGAGCAACTGGTTCCAGGTGAAATCGGTGGGCTTTTCCACGCCCAGCGGCGCTTTGGGGTCGTTCAGGTCCAGCGCTTTCAGCCCGGTCGAACGACCGCCGCCGAAGCGCTCGGCACGGCGGTGCCAGGCCAGGTGCAGGGCGCCGGCGAAGGCGTGCTTCATCGGCCCGCCCCAGGTCATGCCGAAGAACAGCTCGGACACGCCCCAGGCCACGCCGACGGCCAGGACGGCGGCAAGTATCCAGCCACCGAAGCCTTGCGGCAGGATACCGGCGACCGGCAGGGTGGCGATAAAGAAGCTCGCGGCGAACATCAGCAGGCTTTTCGGCAGGCGCATCCACGGGCCTTTCGACAGCCGCGACGGCGGATCGAGACGACGTTTGGCGACGAACAGGGCGCCGACGAACATCAGCACGGTGGCGCCCAGCAGGGCGAAGCCGAGGATCTTGTTATGCAAGCCGAAACCGTGCACCAGGATCGCCAGCGCCGCCGCCAGGACGAAGCCGCCGGCGGTGGCCACGTGGGTCTTGGACATGTACTTGTCGCGCTCGACCACGTGGTGCAGGTCCACCAGGTAGCGGCGCGGCATCTTCAGCAGGCCGCCGATCCAGTCGACCTTTGCCGGCCGACCGCGGCGCCACATAAAGAAGCGCTTGCCGGCGCCGAGCACGGCGAGGCCGAGTGCGGCGAACAGCAGAATGGGAAGAAGGGTGTTCAACATGTGAGGCTCCCACCGCCAATGTCAGGGGATGATGCATTTCAGTCCCCTCGCCCCTCCGGGGAGAGGGTTAGGGTGAGGGCGGCTGCGAGACCGTTCCCCTCACCCCAGCCCTCTCCCCAAAAGGGAGAGGGAGCCAGACCGGGTCAGACCGTCAAGGTTGTGCTGGACTTAAAAGTCCTTGCACAACCGCAGCGCGTCATAGATCGCCGCATGGGTGTTGCGTTGGGCCACGCAATCGCCGATGCGGAACAGCAGGTAGCCGTCGCCGGCCTCGGATAGACATGGCTGCGGCTTGATCGCGAACAGTGCTTCCACGTCGATCTGGCCCTTGTTGCGCGAACCGTCCTTGAGCCCGTAGTACAGGCTTTCGTCCGGACGCACGCCGTTCTCCACCACCACCTGGTCGACCACGCGCTCTTCCCGGGCGCCGGTGTATTCGTTCTCCAGCACCGCCACCAGCTTGTCGCCCTCGCGGTAGACCTTTTCCAACATCAGGTCGCCGGTCATGATCACTTCTTTCGGGTACAGGCTGCGGTAGTAGGTCGGGAACGAGGTGCCGCCCATGGCCACGCCCGGCTTGATGTCGTCGGTGACGATCTCCACCTTGGCGCCTTTCTCGGCGATGAAGTCGGCCACCGACATGCCGGTGAATTCGCAGATGGTGTCGTACACCAGCACGTTGTTGCCCGGTGCGACCTTGCCGTCGAGCACGTCCCAGCTGCTGACCACCAGGCCTTCGGCTGCGCCCCAGTGTTCGTTCTGCTCGATGAACGGATGGCCGCCGTTGGCCAGCACTACTATGTCCGGACGCAGGTCGAGGATGCTGTCGATATCGGCGCCGGTGCCCAGGCGCAGGTCGACGCCGAGGCGGGCGATCTCCATCTGGAACCAACGGGTGATACCGGCCATCTGATCGCGTTGCGGCGCCTTGGCGGCGAGGCTGATCTGCCCGCCGAGGCTGTCTTTCTTCTCGAACAGGGTCACATCGTGGCCGCGCTCGGCGGCGACGCGCGCCGCTTCCATCCCGGCCGGGCCGCCACCGACGATCACCACCTTGCGCTTGGGCCCGGTGGATTTCTCGATGATGTGCGGCAGGCCCATATATTCACGGGAAGTCGCGGCGTTCTGGATGCAGAGTACATCGAGGCCCTGGTACTGACGGTCAATGCAATAGTTGGCGCCGACGCACTGTTTGATCTGATCGACCTGGCCCATCTTGATCTTGGCGATCAGGTGCGGGTCGGCGATGTGCGCGCGGGTCATGCCGACCATGTCCACGTAGCCGCCTTCGAGGATGCGCGTGGCCTGGTTCGGGTCCTTGATGTTCTGCGCGTGCAGCACCGGAACCTTGACCACTTCCTTGATCCCGGCCGCCAGGTGCAGGAACGGCTCCGGCGGGTAGCTCATGTTCGGGATAACGTTGGCCAGGGTGTTGTGGGTGTCGCAACCCGAGCCGACGACGCCGATGAAATCGATCATGCCGGTGGCGTCGTAATAGGCCGCGATCTGCTTCATGTCGTCATGGGACAGACCGTCCGGGTGGAATTCGTCGCCACAGATACGCATGCCGACGCAGAAGTCGTCGCCGACTTCCTTGCGCACGGCTTTGATCACTTCCAGACCGAACTTCATCCGGCCTTCGAAGCTGCCGCCCCACTCGTCGGTACGCTTGTTGACGCGCGGCGACCAGAACTGGTCGATCATGTGCTGGTGCACGGCGGACAGCTCGACGCCGTCCAGGCCGCCCTCTTTGGCGCGACGTGCGGCCTGGGCGTAGTTGCCGATCACCCGCCAGATTTCCTCGACCTCGATGGTCTTACAGGTGGCGCGGTGCACCGGTTCACGGATGCCCGACGGCGACATCAGGGTCGGCCAGTTGAAACCGTCCCAGCGCGAGCGACGACCCATGTGGGTAATCTGGATCATGATCTTGGCGCCGTGCTTGTGCATGGCGTCGGCCAGGTTCTGGAAGTGCGGGATAATCCGGTCGGTGGACAGGTTGACCGAGCTCCACCATTCCTGCGGGCTGTCGATGGCCACCACCGAGGAGCCCCCGCAGATCGCCAGGCCGATGCCGCCCTTGGCCTTCTCTTCGTAATACTGGACGTAACGCTCGGTGGTCATGCCGCCGTCGGTGGCATAGACCTCGGCGTGCGCGGTGCTGAGCACACGGTTGCGGATGGTCAGTTTGCCGATCTGGATCGGCTGGAACATTGCTTCGAAAG
>NZ_CAMPHV010000079.1 GCF_946886105.1 uncultured Pseudomonas sp.
GTAGCCGAACATCTGCTCGGTTTGCCGGTTGACCATGACGATCAGCCCCTGGCTGTCGACCAATACGATGGCATTGGGCGAGGCCTCGACCACCAGACGGAAGCGCTCCTCGGCCCCCTTGCGCGCCCTCAGGTCGATCAGGTTGAGCAGATAGTTGGCCCTGCCGGAGACCGCCAGCACGCTCAGGCTCAGGGTTACCGGGATGCTGTCGCCATCGCCGCGGTGTGCCTCGTAATCGTTGGCCATCATCGGCATATCGGCTTCGTCGACCAGATCGCCGAGCTGATCGATCATCGGCAGGAAACGCCGCACCCGTTCGCCGATCAATGCCTGGGACGGACAATCGAGCAATTCCGCCGCCCGCTGATTGGCCATCTCGATACGCCCCTCGGCATTGCACAACAAGGTCGCCACCGGCAGGCGCTCGACCAACAGGCGAAAACGCTGCTCGCGCTCGCTCAGTTGTCCGGTGGTCAGGCTGTTGACATAGAGTTGGCGCTCACGCAGGTACAGGTAACCGCCAACCAGCAACGCCAGCAATGTGGCGGCAGCCAAGCCCGCCCATAAGCTGAAGGCCATGCTTTGCCCGCCCAAGGCGGCTTCGTAACGGGCGGTACTGGCCACATTGAGCAGCCAGGTACGCCCATAGAGCGGCAACTCTATGGCCTCACTAAAGCGCGGCGCCCAGGCATCGAGCGGCTCTTCATCCTCAAGCATGGTGGTGCCCAGAGCATGTCGATCCCTGATCGCGATATCGAACAGGCGGCTCTGCGGCCCGAATATCCCGGCCATCAGGTCTTCGATGCGAAAGGCGCCGTAGACGAAGCCGAAGAGCGCGGCACGGCGCTCCTCCTCGTTGGTCAAGGGCATGTTCGGGTGGAACACCGGCAGATACAGCAGCACGCCGCCCTGCACACCCTCCTCGGCTTCCTGTTTCAGCGTGAGCGGGGCGCTGAGGGTGGCGTCGCCGCTGTCGAGCGCGTGCTCTATGGCGGCGCGACGTACCGGCTCGCTGAGCATGTCGAAACCCTGCACCTGGCGGTTGCGCCAGTCGAGCGGGCTGATGAAGTCGATCAACACGTAAGCGTCGCGCGACCCGGCTGGAAAGGGGGAAAAATCCTTGCGCCCGTTCGCCTCGCTATCCGCCAGATAAGCGTCGAGCTCGCGCTGAGTGAAGTGCCGCGCCCATCCGAGCGCCATGATGCCGGGGTAACGATCCTGCAAACGCAATTGGTCGACCGCCCGGTCCCACTGCTCCAAGGTCACCTGCTCGCTGCCGATCATCAGCCCGGCAATGCCACGCAACACCATTTCGTAGGCCCGCATACGCGCCTGCACGCGCTGCCCCACCTCCTGGGCCTCGATGCCGAAACGTTTCTGGCTTTCCTCGAGGTTGCGGCTTTCCAACGACTGCCATTGCCAGACGGTCAATCCACCCAGCCCTAACAGCAGTGCCAAGGTCACGCCTACCGCGCGCCAGGGCCGAGGAGGAATGGAACGTTGCCTGTCTTCCATGAACTCTCCTGATAATCCACATCGGGCGAGCATGCAGCCAGGACTCTGGGCACTGCACGGCTCCCTCAAAGCAGTCTAGTCAGGATTCGAAGGACAGGTCTTTTGCGAATAGTGAGTCGACAGGCGGCAGAAAGGCCCCTTTATTAGAGGGGCCTTTCTGGAGAGGGGCAACTAAAGGCTTACAGCGGACGCAGGTTGATCTCGACCCGACGGTTCTGCGCGCGACCGGCTTCGGTGGCGTTGCTGGCGATCGGCTGGTTCGGGCCCGCACCGTAGGCGGAGATCCGCTGCGCCGGTACGCCGTTGCTGGTCAGGTAGGACGCGACGCTTTGCGCACGGCGGTTCGACAGGTTCTGATTCAGCTCCAGGGAGCCAGTGCTGTCGGTATGACCGACGATATCGATGCCGTTCTTGTCGAACTCCTTGAACACCAGCACCAAGGAATTCAATGTCGAATAAAAGCCGCTGGAAATATCCGCCGAGTTGCTGGCGAAGGTGATATTGCCCGGCATGATCAGCGTCAGTTCGTCGCCGTTGCGCTGCACTTGCACGCCGGTGCCTTGCAGGGTTTGCCGCAACTTGGCCTCTTGGGTGTCGACGTAATAGCCATAGCCGCCGCCCGCCGCACCGCCCACCGCGGCACCGATCAGGGCGCCCTTGGCGCGGTCTTTCTTGCTCGAGGTGGCGGCACCGATCACAGCGCCCGTCACGGCGCCCACACCGCCATAAATCCCAGCCTTGCCCGCTTCGCGTTCGCCGGTGTAAGGGTTGGTGGTGCAGCCAGCCAACAGCGACAGACCGAGGGTTGCAAATGCCAGATTTCGCCACTTGTTCATAGGTACTTCCTTTGCTTTTTTGGTGTTAGAGCAGTATCCGCCTGAGGGGTTGGACGCCCGGACAGCGGCTTAGTTCAGCCAACTGGCTATCAATGTGCTATCGGGTTCACGCACGAACGAAGGGGTTCTCGCGCATCTCGTCGCCCAAGCGGGTATCGACGCCATGCCCGGTCACGACGGTGGCATCTTCGTCCAGGCTATACAGGCGCTGCTTGATCGAGCGCTCGATGGTGGCGTAATCGCCGCCCCACAGATCTGTACGGCCGATACCACGGCGAAACAGCGTGTCGCCGGCAATCAACAGCTTGTCCTGGGGAAACCAGAAGCTCATCGACCCCGGCGTATGTCCCGGCGTGTGCAACGCCACCCCGCAGCCGCAATCGAGCGCCTGATCGTCGGCAAGCCACTGATCCGGCGCCGGCACGGGGGTGTAGGGCACGCCGAACATGCGGCATTGCATTTCCAGATTGTCCCAAAGGAACTGATCCTCCTTGTGCAGGTGCAGGGTCGCGCCGGTCTTCTCCTTCATCTGCCCGGAGGCGAGGAAGTGATCCAGATGCGCATGGGTGTGGATGATGCTGACCACCTTCAAGCCGTGGGCGTCCAGCCGCGCTATGATCGACTCCGGATTACCGCCTGGGTCGACCACTATGGCTTTCTTGGTCACGGGGTCGCCGATGATCGTGCAGTTGCACTGCAAAGGCCCGACGGGGAAGGTTTCGCGGATTAGCGCAATTTTAGCGGCTTGCATGGGGGCTCCGGCAGGTTGAATGACATATTTGCGGCACGCTCGACATGGAAAACGTTAACCAAGGACGGTCCATATCAGTGGCATGCCCAAATCAGATGTAAAGGTTGGCCCCAACAGCCACGCATATTCAATAACCAGAAGGCAGTCCTTGCTCGCGCATGATTGAGACTGGGCGACACCACCACTCAGCTGGTTGAATTGGCCAGGCAAGAGAAGATGTTCAACCTCTTTGGGCAAGACGCCCCGCCCAATCAATACCAAACAAGGTACATTTACCCCCATCGAGCACGATCAGCAGTGCCGGAATGGAGAGACCATCTCGGTTTAAGGAAAATTGGGGTATGGATAAGAAGTCGCTTTCCGAGCGGGACATCTGCAGTAAGTACATCGCCCCAGCCATCCAGCAAGCCGGCTGGAACATGCACAAGCAGGTGCGCGAGGAAGTCAGCTTTACCAAGGGCCGCATTATCGTTCGTGGCAAGCTGCACAGCCGAGGCGAATCACGCCGAGCCGACTTTATCCTCTATCACCAAGCCAACCTGCCCATCGCCGTGATCGAGGCGAAGGACAACAAGCACTCCGTTGGCTCCGGCATGCAGCAGGCCCTGGGCTATGCCGAAGCGTTGGATGTGCCGTTCGTGTTCTCCAGCAATGGCGATGGCTTTCTGTTCCATGACCGCAGTGGTACTGGCGAGCAGACCGAAATCGAACTCAGCCTCGACCAGTTCCCCGGCCCGGCTGAACTCTGGCAGCGCTACTGCCAATGGAAGGACCTAGACGGCCAGGCTCAACACAAGATCGAAGCGCCCTACTACGACGACGGTTCAGGGCGCATGCCCCGCTACTACCAGATGAACGCCATTAACCGCACGGTTGAGGCCGTGGCCCGTGGGCAGGATCGTGTGCTGCTGGTCATGGCCACCGGCACCGGCAAGACCTACACCGCCTTTCAGATCATCTGGCGGCTGTGGAAGTCCAAGCAGAAGAAACGCATCCTCTTCCTCGCCGACCGCAACATCCTGGTCGACCAAACCAAGAACAACGACTTCAAGCCCTTCGGCCAGGCGATGACCAAGATCGCCAAACGGCAGATCGATACCTCCTACGAGATCTACCTGTCGCTCTATCAGGCCGTGACCGGCGCTGAAGAAGAGATGAACATCTACAAGCAGTTCTCCCGCGACTTCTTCGACCTGATCGTGATAGACGAATGCCACCGTGGCAGCGCCGCCGAGGACTCCGCCTGGCGCGAGATTCTCGACTATTTCTCCAACGCCACCCACGTCGGCCTCACTGCCACGCCGAAGGAGACCAAAGAGGTGTCCAGCATCACCTACTTCGGTGAACCGGTGTACAGCTACACCCTCAAGCAGGGTATCGAAGACGGCTTCCTCGCCCCCTACAAAGTGGTGCGAATCGACTTCGACAAAGACCTGCAAGGCTGGCGGCCGCCCAAAGGCATGCTCGACAAGAACGGCGAGCTGATCGAAGACCGCATCTACAACCTCAAGGACATGGATCGCACCCTGGTCATGGAGGCGCGCACTCAGCTGGTTGCACAGAAGGTCACCGAGTTCCTCAAGGCCACCGATCCATTCCAGAAAACCATCGTCTTCTGCGACGACATCAACCATGCCGAACGCATGCGCCAGGCCCTGGTCAACCTCAACCCCGAGCGCGTGGCCGAGAACCGCAAGTACGTTATGCGCATCACTGGCGATGACCAGGAAGGCAAGGCCGAACTGGACAACTTCATCAACCCGGAAGCGCGCTACCCGGTCATCGCCACCACCAGTAAGTTGATGACCACCGGCGTCGATGCACAGACCTGCAAGCTGATCGTGCTCGACCAACACATCAAGTCGATGACCGAGTTCAAGCAGATCATCGGCCGCGGTACCCGCATCAACGAGGACTACGGCAAGTACTGGTTCACCATCATGGACTTCAAAAAGGCCACCGAGTTGTTCGCCGACCCGGCCTTTGATGGCGACCCCGTTGTGATTTACGAACCAGGGTCAGACGAGCCACCTGTACCGCCCGAGGAGCCTGAGGGTGGCGACACCGAGCAACCGGGCAGTGGAGAAGACGATCCCACTACTGCTGGGCCTGGTGAAGGGAGTGGTGGCGAAAAACCGCGCATCAAATATGTCGTAGCAGGAGTTCCGGTCTACGTCATCGCCGAGCGTGTGCAGTATTACGGCCCGGACGGCCGGCTGATCACCGAGTCGCTGCACGATTACACCCGCGCCTGCGTGCAAAAGCAGTTCGCCTCGCTGGATGACTTCCTGCGCCGCTGGAGCGATGCCGAACAGAAGAAGGCCATCATCGACGAAATGGCCGCTCAGGGCGTGATGTGGGAAGCCCTGGCCGAAGAAGTGGAAAAGAAACAGGGCAAGCCCCTCGACCCGTTCGACCTGATATGCCACGTCGCATTCGACCAGCCGGCCCTGTCACGCCGCGAGCGCGCCGAACAGGTGAAAAAGCGCAACTACTTCGCCAAGTATTCCGGCGCAGCCCGCCAGGTGCTGGAAGCACTGCTGGATAAATACGCCGACACCGGCATCGAGCATATCGAGGACATCAAAATCCTCCAGCTTGATCCTTTCAGCCAGATCGGTGCCCCCATCGAACTGGTCAAGGCCTTTGGCGGCAAGGCTGGCTACAACAAGGCCATCCACGAGCTAGAAGACGAACTCTACGCAAGCTAAGGGCTAAGTACCGACGGCATGCCAAAGCAGCAACCCACACTATCCGGTAGAATTTCGCCCCCCTTGCGGCACGCGTTGAGAGAACTTCATGTCCATTAGCTCCACCATCAAGTCCATCCAGGACATCATGCGCAAAGACGTTGGCGTCGATGGCGACGCCCAGCGCATCGGCCAGCTGGTCTGGCTGCTGTTCCTCAAGATCTTCGATGACCGCGAGCTGGAGTGGGAGCTGATGGACGACAGCTACCGCTCACCGATTCCCGATAGCTGCCGCTGGCGCACCTGGGCCGCCGACCCGGAAGGCATGACCGGTGACGACCTCAAGGGTTTTATCGACAACAACCTGTTCCCCCAGCTGCAGAACCTACACGAATACAGCAACACGCCATCCGCCTTCGTCGTGCGCAGCGTGTTTGAAGATGCCTACAACTACATGAAATCCGGCCAGCTACTGCGCCAGGTGGTCAACAAGATTCAGGAAGGCGTGGACTTCAACAAAGCCCAGGAGCGCCACGAGTTCGGCAACCTCTACGAGCAACTGCTGCGCGACCTGCAGAACGCCGGCAACGCCGGGGAGTTCTACACCCCGCGCCCGGTCACCGAATTTATGGTGCGCATGGTCGACCCCAAGCTGGAGGAAAAGGTCATGGACCCGGCCTGCGGCACCGGCGGCTTTCTCACCTGCGCCATCGAGCACAAGCGCAGCCGCTACGTGAAAACCGCCGAGGATGAACGGACTCTGCAGGCCAGCATCTTCGGCGTGGAGAAAAAGCCGCTGCCGCACCTGCTCGCCACCACCAACATGATCCTGCACGGCATCGAAGTGCCCAGCCAGATTCGCCACGACAACACCCTGAGCAAACCGCTGATCAGCTGGGGGCCGAGTGAGCGTGTGCACTGCATCGTCGCCAACCCGCCGTTCGGTGGCATGGAAGAAGACGGCATCGAAACCAACTTCCCCGCCGCCTTCCGCACCCGGGAAACCGCCGACCTGTTCCTGGTGTTGATCATGCACCTGCTCAAAGACGGTGGTCGCGCCGCCGTGGTGCTGCCCGATGGCTTTCTGTTTGGCGAAGGCATCAAAAGCCGCATCAAGGAAAAGTTGCTGACCGAGTGCAACCTGCACACCATCGTTCGCCTGCCCAACGGCGTGTTCAACCCCTACACCGGCATCAAAACCAACCTGCTGTTCTTCACCAAAGGCACACCCACCAAACAAGTGTGGTTCTACGAGCACCAGTACCCGGCCGGCGTTAAGAACTACTCCAAGACTCGCCCCATGCGCATCGAAGAGTTCGCCGTGGAAGAGGCCTGGTGGGGCAGTGAAGCCGATGGCTTTGCCGCTCGCGTGGAGAACGAAGTCGCCTGGCAGGTCAGCATCGAAGAGCTGCAAGCGCGCAACTGGAACCTGGACTGCAAAAACCCGCATATCGGCGAGCAGATCAGCCACGACCCGGGTGAGCTACTGCGTAACTACGCCAAGCTGCAAGGCGAGATCAGCGACCTGCGCGACCAGCTTAAGGCGGTGTTGGCTGAAGCCCTGGAGCGCCAGGTATGACCGCCTTGCTCACCGACAACCTGCCGCTGCTGGCTGGCGCGCCCAATGGCATCAAAAAGCTGCGTGAGCTGATTCTGGAACTGGCGGTGCGCGGCAAGTTGGTGCCGCAAGATCCGAATGATGAGCCGGCCAGTGAGTTGCTAAAGCGGATTGCCGAGGAAAAGGCGCGGTTGGTGGCTGAAGGCCAAATCAAAAAAACAAAACCGTTGGCGGCGATAGCTGAAGAAGATCAACCCTTTGAGTTACCAGCAGGGTGGGAATGGGCCAGTACAGCGGCGCTGACATTGCTTATTACTGATGGAACACACCACACGCCCACGTATATAAGCTCAGGCGTACCGTTCATTTCTGTGAAAGACATTGATGGGGCAACTATCTCTTTTGATAACTGCAAATACATTTCACAAGACGAGCACATAGCAATTAATGCACGCTGTAACCCTGAGCTGGGAGACATTTTGCTATGCAGAATTGGCACGCTTGGACGGCCAACTATTGTAGATACGGAGGTTCCCTTCAGCTTATTCGTGAGCGTTGGTCTATTGAAACTGCCGAAGAAGACGGAGTTTTCCCGGTATTTTCATTGCGTGCTATCAAGCCCCTTGATGTACCGCCAGTATGACCAGATCAAGGCTGGAGGCAGCCATACAAATAAGCTGAATCTAGGGGACATACCCCGCCTATTTGTTCCGGTTCCTCCACTTGCCGAACAACACCGCATCGTCGCCAAAGTCGAGGAGCTGATGGCCCTGTGCGACCGCCTGGAAGCCCAGCAGGCCGACGCCGAAAGCGCCCACGCCCAACTGGTTCATGCGCTGCTCGCCAGCCTGACCCAAGCCAGCGATGCCACCGAGCTCGCCACCAACTGGCAACTCCTGGCCGAGCACTTCCACACCCTGTTCACCACCGAACCCAGTATCGAGGCCCTTAAACAAACCCTGCTGCAACTGGCCGTGATGGGCAAACTGGTGCCGCAAAATCCCAGCGATGAGCCAGTAAGTGAACTTTGCAAAAATATCGAAGCCGAGAAGCAGCGCTTAGTAGCTGCGAAAAAAATAAAAGACACCCCGCGCCTAGATCCAGTAAACACTGATGAAGAGCTTTTCACGGCTCCGTCTTCTTGGGTATGGGTGCGAATGGGCGATATTTGTCGCCCTATATCTTCTGGCTCAACTCCGTCCTCGGAGTTATTTCAGTACGATGAAGGCATCCCGTTCCTTAAGGTCTACAACATTCGGAATCAAGAAATCGATTTCGAATACAAAAAACAATTTGTAAGCCCTGAGTATCACGCAGAGAAGATGAAGCGCTCCGCCTTGGTGCCTGGCGACGTGGTTATGAATATCGTCGGCCCACCATTGGGCAAGGTCGCGATCATCCCCGATACTTTTCCTGAGTGGAACTGCAATCAAGCCATAGTTTTTTTCGGGCTGATTGCACCAGTGAGTCCTCAGTACATCTATACGTTTCTGAAGGAAGGTTCGTTTTTAAATAACATTGCTCTTATTGGTACAGCAGGGCAAGACAATATCTCTGTTACCAAATCTAAAAATATAGCTGTACCGCTGCCTCCCCTCGCCGAACAGCACCGCATCGTCGCCAAAGTCGATCAACTTATGGCCCTCTGCGACCAACTGAAAGCCCGCCTGAGCCTCGCCCGTCAACTCAATGAACAACTGGCTAGTACCCTGGTCGAGCGCGCCCTTGCCGACGATGGCCAGCAGGCACCCGTTACCACGGATCAAAAAGCCGCGCGCACCCTACTCGCCGCCGAAATCACTCATCGGCTGCACAGCCAACGCACCTTCGGCCAGCGCAAGCTGCAGAAAGTTATCTACCTGGCCGAGCATGCGGCCAGGCTCGCCGCTGTACAGGGTAACTACTTGCGCGATGCAGCCGGCCCACATGATCGCCAACTGATGAATCAGGTCGAAAACGAGCTATGCAACCGCCAGTGGTACGAGTGCATCGACCGCGAAACCTTTGGCCATGCGTACCGCCCGCTTTCCCAGGCCGGGCAGCATAGGCAGGCGTATGACAGCATTTGGTCGACCGCCGAGCGGGCAACCATTGAGCGGGTCGTCGACTTGATGCGGGACTGGGATACGGATCGCTGCGAAATGACCGTAACGCTCTACGCCGCCTGGAACGACTTTATCCTCGAAGGCCGCCCGGTTACCGATGAGGCCATCGTCGACGAAGTTATGCATAGCTGGAACGACGCCAAGCTGCGCTTCAGCAAAGACGAATGGCTGGCTGTACTCGCCAGGATGAAGAAGCACGAACTCCTCATACCCACCGGCTTTGGCCAACGCACCACGGGCGGTATGCTCAGCTTGCCCGGTTTTGAGTAGCTAGATGGCAATCAGGACGGCGAGGAGAACGCTGCAAATGCTCAAGGTCATTTCCAGATGATGCTCGGCTACCCAAAACCCTGGAAAAGCTACCAGGAGCAGCTCGATCAGCTCATCGCTCGTGGCATGGGTGTTACAGACAATGCCAGGGCCCTGGATTACCTGGAGCGCATCGGCTACTACCGACTGAGCGGTTACTGGTACCCGTTCCGCGAACGCGTCGACCTCTGCCTGCTCGATCCACAGACCAATGCCAAGCCGAAAAAGGTCAAAGTTGAGCGGCTGCCGCTGGACGAATTCAAACCTGGAACGACCTTTCAGAACGCTGTAGACCTCTATGTGTTCGACAAGAAATTGCGACTGCTCGTCATGGATGCGCTGGAGCGCATTGAAATCGCTCTGCGCGTCGACATTTCCCATGGCCTGGGCAAGCACCATAAGTTCGCCTACCTGAAGCCAGAGCTGTTTCACGAAAGCTTCTCCGGCAAGCTGGATAGCAAGACAGGGCTGACCAAACATCATGGCTGGTTGAGCAAGCATGCGGCGCTTATCAACCGCTCAAACGAGGATTTCATCCGTCATAACAAAGAAAAATACGGATTGCCTTTGGCCGTTTGGGTCGCCTGCGAAGTGTGGGATTTCGGAACACTATCAACGCTTTTCAACGGCATGACCGAAGCAGACCAAGACGCCATTGCCCAGCAATATGGGGTCAACAATGGCCGCATTTTTGCCACATGGCTGCACAGCCTTAACTATCTACGCAACGTATGCGCCCATCACAGCCGGCTGTGGAACAGAAACGTTGTTGTTTACCCTCGCCTACCCCCGACAGAAGAAACACCTGCACTGAGCCCCTTTCAGGAGGCACGTCAGCGCAAGCCTTTCGTTCTGTTAGTAATCATTCTGCAACTGATGAAGGTCATCAACCCGGCATCTAGCTGGGGGCAACGGTTGAAAACGCTGATGGAGCAGGATTTCCCAGACCTGAGCCACCTGGACCTCGATCTAAAAGGTATGGGCGCTCAAGAAAACTGGCAGGCACTCGACTGGTAAACAGCAGGCAATAAAAAACCCCTGAGCAATCTCGGCACCGAAGCGCTTCAACCGACAGGGGTCGTGTTAGGCGTGATTATAGGCAGATGCGAATTTCCGTCAATCGCCGCCGGGCATAGGATCCTGATTATCCATGCCGACGCTACGATGCATGGCACATTTGCAGCACGCTCGACATGAAAGCGTTAACCAAAGGCAGGTCTATATCAATCAGGGACATGCCCGAATCAGGTATATGAGGTTGACCTCGACAGGCCCTGGCGATGCTGGAAACCGTATCCGGTATTGCCTGGATAAGGCCGGGCGTGTTGGTGCGAGATCGGCTGCTCAGCTCATCGCCCTGTCTGAATACTCTTTGCGCGCCTCGCAAATCGCCCGGTGGTGTTCGTCCGCCCAGACGATCAGGCCTTTCAGCGGAACGAGGAAAGAGCGGCCCAACGCCGTCAGCTCGTATTCCACGCGCGGTGGCACTTCCGGGTAGAGGGTGCGCCGGATGAAGCCGTCCTGTTCCAGACGGCGCAACGTTCGGGAAAGCATCTGTTTGGAGATATCGCCGATCTCGCGCGAAAGCGCGTTGAAGCGCAAGGTTCCGCCTTCCAAGGTTTCCAGGATGAGCAAGCTCCATTGATCGCCGATGCGATCGAGAATGTCCCGGATGGGACAGGGTTGCTCGAATGTAAACGGCTCGCGCGCAATCGTTTCGGACATGGTGAGTGGGTTCCTCAGGTCACATGACAGTGACCAGGTCGCTTGAAGATGACTTCTTGTGGACGTCGTGAGCGCATCATAGACTCGGCTCGGTCTACATTCCAGACCAGATAAGGATCCAGAACCATGGCACCTCACATGACACATATCGCACTCATTGGCGCGTCCGGCAACGCTGGCTCGCGCATTCTCAAGGAGCTTTCCGACCGCGGGCACAAGGTAACGGCGATCGCGCGCCATCCGGAAAAAATTGCGGCTTTACCCGGTGTAATCGCGAAGCAGGGCGATGTAGCAGACAAGGAGGGGCTGTCTGCACTGCTGAAGGGGCACGACGCGGTGATCAGCTCGGTGCATTTTCTCGGCAGCGATCCGCACACCCTGGTCGAAGCCGTGCGTGCCTCGGGCGTCAAACGCTATCTGGTCGTCGGCGGCGCGGGCAGCCTGGAAGTCGCCCCAGGCCAGCGCCTGGTCGATCAGCCGAGCTTCCCGGCGCAGTACAAACAGGAAGCGCTGGCTGGCGCGGCATTCCTCGATCTGTTGAAGACAGCCGAGGATCTGGACTGGACCTTCATCTCGCCCTCAGCCCTGTTCGTTCCGGGCGAGCGCACCGGCACGTTCCGCCGCGGCGGCGACCAGCTCCTGGCGAACGAGGACGGCAGCAGCATTTCCTTCGAAGACTTCGCCATCGCCATGGTCGACGAGATCGAGCAACCCCGACATCTGCGGCAACGCTTCACGGTCGGGTATTGATCCGGCGTTGCAGCGAATCAATGCTGGCCCGAGCGTGGCCGGTCATCTCCTAACGAAAGGCCACAACGGCATGACTGAAACCCTGAGTTTCACCTATCTTTTCGATCCCATGTGCGGCTGGTGCTACGGCGCATCGCCAACGCTGGAGGCGCTTAAGGAGCGCGGCGGTTATCGCGTCGACCTGGTTCCGACCGGACTCTTCGCCGACGAGGGCGCATTCGCGATGAACGACGCCTTCGCGGCTCACGCCTGGGACGCCGACCAGCGCATAGCGCGGCTTTCCGGCCAGCCCTTCAGCGAGGTCTATCGCCGCAATGTGCTGGGCAACCGCAAAGCACGCGTCGATTCGGGGCCGGCAACGCTTGCGCTGACGGCCGTTCGCCTGACGGCTCCCGAACGGGAACTCGAAGCCCTCGCGGCGATCCAGCGCAGCCGCTATGTGGATGGCCGCGACAATGGCGATCCGGCCGTCATCGCGGATGTCCTCGAAACCCTGTCGTTGAAGGATGCGTCTCTACGCTTCAGCGCCCCAGATGCGATTCTGCTATCCGCCAATCGCACCCGCATCGAGAGTGGTCGCGCCGCAATGCACCACTGCGGCGCGCGCGGCGTTCCAGCCCTGATTGCCGCTCAGGGTCAAAATCGCCGCCTGGTCGACGCCAATACGCTCTTTGGCGGCATCGAAGCTCTGCTCGCGAGCCTTGCCGCCGTTTGAAATCATTATGAACAGAGGAGTCATTTCTATGACCGTTAACACTTTCCCCGCGATTGGCCACGTCTACCAAGCGGACTATCGCGAACGGGCTTACCGTGTCGCTTTCGACACTGACGGCAAGACGCTGCGCTGGGCGCAGGAACCCGTTGCGGATTTTGATAGGGACTCAGTGACGGAAACCTATAAGCAGGTTCCGGTACGCCCCGGAGTGTTCATGGTGACCTGGCAGGAAGCCGATGGGATCACGGTGACGCATGTCGAGGATTTCGAAAACGGCATCGTTCATGCCGCCATCACGCTGCCAGACCATACCTTCCTGAACCTTAAGGGGACTTGGACACCTCTGTCCTGACGATTTTTTGTAGACCCCATGTTCATGTGCAAGGTCTGCGGCCTCGTAGGGTGGACATGCCGAAGGCTTGTCCGCCATCCGGATGCCAGCGGCGGACAAGGCTGCGCCATGTCCGCCCTACGCCTAGGGGTTGCTCTCCTGTAGCCCAGATTCAATCCGGGGCAGTCTGGCGCCTGAAAAACCGCTCCCGGATTGCATCCAGGCTACGCGCCGCCCCATCCTACGGCTCTAAAGCCCAGAAAAATGCCGCTTGCCTGGTAAGGGCAAAGCGGCATTTTTCTTAAGTGAACAGCATTGGCCCCAGGGCGGGCTCCTCGCAGCGCGCCAAGGCGCAACCGGCCAATAGATGGTAATCGGCGAACGCCAGTCGCCCCTGGGGATTTTCCAGCAGTTTGGGTCGCACCCGCGCTTCGTCCAACAGCTGCTCGCGCGGAACTCCTAGCTCTCCCGCCAACTCCAACAGAGCCCCGACATAGGTAGTGGGCACGCGTTCGGCGGTGAAATCGAGCGATGGTTTCATAGCAGGTAATGGCCATATACGACCTGATTTTTAGCTGAAGATAATTTTGTCCGACACCGGGCAAGCCCATAGTTAACGGGCTATAAACCACTCGCCGCTGCCGACCACACCGCACACACCAGCCTTATCCCACCGGCATATTCCAGGAGGTCCCATGTCCAGCACCACGCCAAAAGGCCTGACAATCCGCCCCCGGCAGCTGGACGCTGCCCTGCCC
>NZ_CAMPHV010000080.1 GCF_946886105.1 uncultured Pseudomonas sp.
TGATAGAGCAATTTTGCCAACGGCATGGGGAGGCCGCTACTTTTTCAACAGAATCAACCGATACGGGCCATTCGTGAGTGGCCGCTTTTCCCGGGGAACGGATGACCAAGCCAGAAGGGACATCAATCTGATCGGCCAAAGACGCCCCGCTCCACCGAGCGGGGGCGTCTCCCCTGTTAATCCCTGTCAGCTTGCAGGATTGCGTGCCATGACGATCCACGCCGCGCCGTCGATCATCACCGACCGCTCGCCGGGGAGGCCCGCGAAGGCAGCGCGAACCGCGGCCCAGGCGCGGGCGCGGATGTCGTTGGGCTGATCAGCGAGCACAAGCGACAGCGGGCCGCCCTCGAACGCCATCTTCACCGCGTCGTCGATCGCCGCGTCCCGCGTCCCACCCTCGCCGAACGGGATTGAAGCATCGAAGGGCGCGATAGCGATATCGGTGAAGCCGGCCGCCGTCAGGATGCGTGTCACACGCTCCCGGTCGCCGAACGAGAATGGGCCGGGCGCTTCGGGACCGGGCGGCGCGGGTAGCGGGACGATGTCCTTGATCGCGCCCATCGGCAGGCGCACCCAATCGTTCTCGGCCACGCCGCGCCAGCAAACGAAAGCGACCCGCCCGCCCGGCTTGAGCGCACGGCGCATATTAACGAACGCCGCCGTAGGATCGTCGAAGAACATCACTCCGAAACGCGAAAACAGGATGTCGAACGCGCCCTCGAGCAGCTCGGCGCTGCTGGCGTCGGCCACCTGGAACAAGACCGGCGTATCCTGTGGCGCAAGCGCGCACGCTCGGCCGATCAGCGGTTCGGATATGTCCACGCCTAGCACATGTCCCGTTGCACCTACGCGGGCGGCCAGATCCAGACTAGATGCCCCCGCGCCGCAGCCGACGTCCAGCACGCGCTCACCCGTCGCGGGCGCGGCGGCTTCTATCGCGGCCTGGCCGAACACCGCCATCATGGCGTCGAGCCGAACCTGGTTGGCGACCCAGTACTCCCCGCTTTGGCCATTCCAGTCGGCGACCTGATAGGCATTTTGCTCTGTCATGCTATCTCCTCGTTCTGAGTCGTTCTTAACTAGCTGCCTAGCGACCCTTTGATCGAGGCAAGGGGGAAGCTGGTGCTCTCAAACCAGCATCGACTGCTGGGCGAAGATACCCGCCATCGCGCCTTGCCATGATGCCGTGGTGACCGAGGCCATGAGGGGGTTTGCGAGGTCGCCCGCGGCATAGATGCCGGGCATGCTGGTTTCGCGCCGCTCGTCGACCTTGAGGGCAATGCCCTGGGGCGTATCGACCGTGGCGAGGCCCAGCGATTCATGCAGGCGTGCGGACGGCTTGTTGCGCGGATGCGCGAACAGGATGTCGACCGCGACATTGGGGCCGGTATCGAGTGAGACGGTGGCATTATGGCCGCCGTGACGGGCGATTTCGGTGATCCGTCCATCGACGACAGGGATATGGCGGCGCGCCAGGTCGGCCTGGATATCGGGCGGAATGTCGTGACCATCGGCGAAGACCGTCAACGTGTCGGTCCAATCGTGGTACAGCCTGACATAAGTGTGCGACTGCGGGCCGGACCAGACGAGGCCCCAATGCTGGCCGGCGACTTCAAAGCCGTCGCAATAGGGGCAGGGCACGATGGAGGTGCCCCAGCTTTCGGCAAAGCCGGGAACTTCAGGTATCTGGTCGGCGACGCCATAGCTCAGGATCAGGCGGCGCGCCGCAAGGCTTTCTCCATCGCCAGTGAGGACGGAGAAATGGTCGATGGCACCGGAGATGCTATCGGCCCGGGCATTGACCAGACTGATCGTGGGATAACGCGCCAGCTGCTGCCGCGCCTCGGCCAGGATATCCAGCGGTAGCTTGTGATCGTGGCCGAGCAGGCCATGCGAGTGCCCGGCGAAGCGATTGCGCGGCAGGCCGGTATCGAGAACGGTGACCTTGCGCCGGGCACGGCCGAGTTGCAGGGCGGCGGCAAGACCGGCAAAACTGCCGCCGATGATGATGACGTCATTCATGGTGATGGACTCTGTGCTGTGGATGGAGGCAGGTCGGCTTGCATACTTAAGATACTGCAAAGTACCCTAATTTAAGAATTAGAATACTGTCAAGTACTGGAATATTTATGACCGAAAACAACCAGGGCCGGCGCGGCCGGCCCACCAACGAGGCGCTTGGCCAAACGATCGTCGACGCCGCGTCCGAACTTTTTGTGGAATTGGGTTTTCAAGCGACGACCATGGACAAGGTTGCCCAGCGGGCGAAGATATCCAAGCTAAGCATCTATCGGCACTTCGAGAACAAGGAGGCGCTGTTCAGCGCCGCCATCGCGGCCCACTGCCATCAGTTTGCACCGCAGGCCCTTTTTGAAGGCGTCGACGGTTCGGCCGAAGATCAGCTCATGGCGGTGGGATCAACCCTGCTTCGCACGCTGTTGAGTCCAGACGTCCGCAGTGTCGAAGCCATGATCATGGCCGACAAGACAAATCAAAAGTCGTTAAGCAAGCGCCAATACGAAGCCGGCCCCGCCTATGTCATCGCCCAAATCGAGACCCTGTTGCGTCAGTTGCACGCGAAGGTGGTTCTGAACGTGCCCGACCCTCGCCAGTCCGCCCGCTTGTTTGCCGCGCTTATCAAAGGGTCCGATCTCCTGATCATCGCGCGCTTCGATGAGGCGAGAGCAGAGGACGACAACGAAATCGAATCCTATTGCCGATCGGCCGTCGCCATGTTCATCGCCGCGCACGGTGGCAACGACCACGCGGGCGGATAAGCATTTGATTGCTCCGGGCAGCTTGGCCTGGGCCGTCGTCCAGGCGCTTGGCCAGATTGGACTGGCGCGCGCCAATATGGCGACAATATCGAAATATCCGTTTTCATCAGTATCGTCATCCCCAGGATATGGGGGCTGGCGAAGTTGAAGCCTTTCTTATCGAATTGGCGGTGAAGCGTAATGTTTCGGCATCTACGCAGAACCAGGCGTTGTCCGCTTTGTTGTTTCTTTATAAAGAGGTACTGGCGCTCGATTTGCCCTGGCTGGCCGATATTGTGCGGGCTAAGAAGCCGCAGCGGTTACCCGTGGTTTTGTCGATTGAGGAGGTACGTCGAATTCTCTCTGCGCTCGATGATGAACTCTGGCTGGTTTGCAGCCTGCTTTACGGTACCGGCATGCGCCTGATGGAGGTGCTGCGTTTACGCGTCAAGGATGTGGATTTTGTGCGCCAAGAAATCCTCATTACGCGATGGCAAGGGCATGAAGGATCGCGTCACCATGCTGCCGAAGCGTTTGGCGGAGCCCCTGCGTAGACACCTGGCCGTGGTGAGGGCAACCCACAGGGCCGAGCTGGAACAGGGGAGGTTGGGTTAGCTTTTGCTCTGGCGTGCAAATATCCCAAAGCGCTGCTGGCATCTGGATGGTGGACAAGCCTTCGGCATGTCCACCCTACGAGGCCGTAGACCCTGCATATCGGATCTGCTGCGAGCGGCGGCCGCGGCATGCACCGCAGCCGCCGTTGGTTTTAACCGCGGTAGTAGCGCTGCGGTACGAATGGGGTCTTGGCGACTTTCATGGCCACGCGCTTGCCGCGGACCATGGCCCATACCGGGGTGTCGACGGCAATGTGGCTGTTCTGTACGTAGCCCATGGCCACCGGGCCGCCGAGGGTCGGGCCGAAGCCGCCGCTGCACACGCTGCCGATCACATTGCCGTCAGCATCGACGATTTCCGCGCCTTCGCGCACCGGTACGCGTTCCTGCGGCAGCAGGCCGACGCGTTTACTGGCGACGCCTTCGCGCTGTTGGGCGAAGATCCGCTCGGCACCGGGGAAGCCGCCGGCACGCGCACCGTCGGCACGGCGGGCCTTGGAAATGGCCCAGAGCAGGCTGGCTTCGATTGGCGTGGTGGCGGTGCTCATGTCGTGGCCGTACAGGCACAGGCCGGCTTCCAGGCGCAGCGAGTCGCGGGCGCCGAGGCCGATGGCTTCGACTTCCGGTTCGGCGAGCAGGCTGCGCGCCAGGGTTTCCGCGTGCTGGGTCGGCACCGAGATTTCGAAGCCGTCTTCGCCGGTGTAGCCGGAACGGCTGACGTAGCAGTCGGCGCCGAGCAGGCGCACGGGGGCGAATTGCATAAAGGTCATCTTGCTGACTTCCGGCGCCAGGCGCGCCAGTACATCGACTGCCTTCGGGCCTTGCAGGGCGAGCAGGGCGCGGTCGAAGCAGGATTCGATCTGGCAATGGCTGGCGATGCGTTCCTGCAGGTGCATCAGGTCCTGGTACTTGCAGGCGGCGTTGACCACCAGGAACAGGGTGTCGTCGCCGAGGTTGGCGACCATCAGGTCGTCGAGGATGCCGCCGTTCTCATCGGTGAACATGGCGTAGCGCTGCATGCCCACCGGCAGGTCGACGATGTCCACCGGCACCAGGCTTTCCAGGGCTTTGGCGGCATTGGCGCCGCGCAGGACGATCTGGCCCATATGCGAAACATCGAACAGGCCGGCGGCTTCGCGGGTGTGCAGGTGTTCCTTCATCACGCCGAGCGGGTATTGCACCGGCATGTCGTAGCCGGCGAAGGGCACCATGCGCGCGCCGAGTTCCAGGTGCAGGGCGTGTAGCGGGGTTTTCGCCAGGGTTTCAGTGGTCATGCGTTTCTCCGTTGATATCGTGGGTGGGGCGGATATCGACCCCTCTCCCTAGCCCTCTCCCCAGAGGGGCGAGGGGATGGTTCAGTGTTGTGGCGGAGGGCGGAGGCAATCCGCGAGCCCGCAATCGGCGATCAACATTCGATGATATTGACCGCCAAACCGCCGCGGGCGGTTTCCTTGTACTTGTTGTTCATGTCGGCACCGGTCTGGCGCATGGTGCGGATCACTTTATCCAGCGAGACGAAGTGCTGGCCGTCGCCGCGCAGGGCCATGCGCGCGGCGTTGATCGCCTTGACCGAGCCCATGGCGTTGCGTTCGATACAGGGCACCTGGACCAGCCCGCCGATTGGGTCGCAGGTCAGGCCGAGGTTGTGTTCCATGCCGATTTCCGCGGCGTTCTCGACCTGGTTGACGCTACCGCCGAGCACTTCGCAGAGGGCGCCAGCGGCCATCGAGCAGGCAACGCCGACCTCGCCCTGGCAGCCGACTTCGGCGCCGGAGATCGAGGCGTTTTCCTTGTACAGAATGCCGATGGCGGCGGCGGTGAGCAGGAAGCGCACCACGCCGTCTTCATTGGCGCCGGGGATAAAGCGCGTGTAGTAGTGCAGCACCGCCGGCACTATGCCGGCCGCGCCATTGGTCGGCGCGGTGACCACGCGGCCGCCGCTGGCGTTTTCCTCGTTCACCGCCAGGGCATAGAGGTTGACCCAGTCGAGCACGCTGAGCGCATCGCGCAGCGAGGCTTCGGGGTGCTTGCACAGTTGACGGTGCAGCGCGGCGGCGCGGCGTTTGACCTTGAGGCCGCCGGGCATGATGCCCTCGTTGCGGCAGCCGGCCTCGACGCAATCCTGCATCACCTGCCAGATATTCAGCAGCGCGGCGCGGGTCTCGGCTTCCGGGCGCCAGGCGGCTTCGTTGGCCAGCATCACCTGGCTGATCGACAGGTTGTGTTCGGCGCAGTGGGCGAGCAGCTGCTTGGCGGTGGTGAAGGGGTATTGCAGTTCCGTGGTGTCCTCGACGATGCGGTCGGCGCCGGCGGCCTGTTCGTCCACCACGAAGCCGCCGCCGACCGAGTAGTACTCGCGTGCGCGCAGCTGCAAGCCGGCGCCGTCGAAGGCGCGGAAGATCATGCCGTTGGGATGGAAGGCCAGCGGCTTGCGGATCATCGCCAGGTGCTGTTTCTCGACAAAGCGGATGCGCTTTTTGCCGAGCAGGGCGAGTTCGCCGGATTCGCGGATCGTCGCCATGCGCGCATCCACGGTGCTGGTGTCGACCGTGTCCGGTTGTTCGCCTTCCAGGCCGAGCAGCACCGCCTTGTCGCTGCCGTGGCCCTTGCCGGTGGCGCCGAGCGAGCCGTACAGCTCGACCTTGACCGACTCGGTGCCGGCCAGCAGATCGTCGCGGCGCAGGCCCTCGACGAAACGCACCGCGGCGCGCATCGGGCCGACGGTGTGCGAGCTGGATGGGCCGATGCCGATCTTGAATAAATCGAAAACGCTAAGTGACATTTTGTTCTCCGGCTTTGATCTGGGCCGACCTTGTGGGTCAGCATTGATGCAGCGCGGCCTTTAACCGCGCCTGCATTTCAGTAAAGGAGCCTGTCTGTCTAATCAGCGTAGACCGGGAAGGTTGCGCACAGGTCGCTGACCTGACCGCGTACCCTCTCGATCACCTCGGGATTGTCCAGCTCATCGAGAATGTCGCAGATCCAGCCGGCCAGCTCGCGGCATTCGCCTTGCTTGAGGCCGCGGCTGGTCACCGCTGGCGTGCCGATACGGATGCCGGAGGTGACGAACGGCGACTGCGGGTCGTTCGGCACGGCGTTCTTGTTCACCGTGATATGCGCCGCGCCCAGGGCCGCGTCGGCGGCTTTGCCGGTGAGGCCCTGCTTGATCAGGCTGACCAGCATCAGGTGGTTGTCGGTACCGCCGGAGACCACCTCATAGCCGCGCGCCACGAAGACTTCGGCCATCGCCCGAGCGTTATCGATCACCTGCTGCTGGTAGGCCTTGAAGCCCGGTTCCAGCGCCTCCTTGAAGCACACCGCCTTGGCCGCGATCACATGCATCAGCGGGCCGCCCTGGCTGCCGGGGAAGACTGCGGAGTTGAGCTTTTTCTCGATCTCTTCATTGGCCTTGGCCAGGATCAAACCGCCGCGCGGGCCGCGCAGAGTCTTGTGCGTGGTGGTTGTGACCACGTCAGCGAAGGGGATCGGGTTGGGATACAGGCCGGCCGCGACCAGGCCGGCGACATGGGCCATGTCGACGAACAACAGCGCGCCAACCTGGTCGGCGATGGCGCGGAAGCGGGCGAAATCCAGGGTGCGTGAATAGGCGGAGAAGCCTGCGACTATCATCTTCGGCTTGTGCTCGACGGCCAGGCGCTCGACCTCGGCGTAATCGATCAGGCCGTTCTCGTCGATGCCGTACTGCACCGCGTTGTACAGCTTGCCGGACGACGACACTTTGGCGCCGTGGGTCAGGTGGCCGCCGTGGGCCAGGCTCATGCCGAGGATGGTATCGCCGGCATTGATCAGTGCCAGATAGACCGCGCTGTTCGCCGAAGAGCCGGAATGTGGTTGGACGTTGGCGTAGTCGGCGCCGAACAGCTGCTTGGCGCGTTCGATGGCCAGCTGCTCGACCACATCGACATGCTTGCAGCCACCGTAGTAACGCTTGCCCGGATAGCCTTCGGCGTACTTGTTGGTCAGGCCGCTGCCCTGGGCCTGCATCACCCGCTGGCTGCAGTAGTTCTCCGAGGCGATCAGCTCGATGTGATCTTCCTGGCGCGTCTCTTCGGCGTTGATCGCAGCGTGCAGGGCGTCGTCGTAGCCTTGCAGTTGGTCGTGTTTGCTGAACATGGTGAGGCCCTCTGATTTTTATATGAGGTGCAGCCAACCCGCCTCGGGTAGAGGTGAGTTGAAATTCTTGGGTAAACAGAGCCGTAGGATGGGTTAGCGGCGTATGGCACTGAACATGCCGACGACACCGCTCTTGAGCGCCGCGTAACCCATCGATGATGGCCAGCAGCGTGATGGGTATCGCTGCGCTCAACCCATCCTACGTTTACATCGCCTTACGCGTCCTGATAGGCCTCGATCGACGGGCAGGCGCAGACCAGGTTGCGGTCGCCGAACACGTTGTCGACGCGCCCGACCGGTGGCCAGTACTTGGCTTCGATCAGCGAGGCGGTCGGGTATACGGCCTGTTCGCGGCTGTAACCGTGGGTCCACTCGCCGACCAGTTCCAGGGCAGTGTGCGGCGCGTTCTTCAGCGGGTTGTCGTTGGCGTCCAGACGGCCGGCTTCCACCGCGCGAATCTCTTCGCGGATGGCGATCATGGCGTCGCAGAAGCGGTCCAGTTCTTCCTTGGATTCGCTTTCGGTCGGCTCGATCATCAGGGTGCCGGCGACCGGGAAGGACATGGTCGGGGCGTGGAAGCCGAAGTCGATCAGGCGCTTGGCCACGTCGTCGACGCTGATGCCGCTGCTGTCCTTGATCGGGCGGATATCCAGGATGCACTCGTGGGCGACCAGGCCGCCTTCGCCGCTGTACAGCACCGGGTAGTGCTCTTCCAGGCGACGGGCGATGTAGTTGGCGTTAAGGATCGCCATCTGCGAGGCGCGCTTGAGGCCTTCGCCGCCCATCATGCTGATGTACATCCAGGTGATCGGCAGGATGCTGGCGCTGCCGAACGGTGCGGCGCTGACCGCACCCTCCTTGCGCGCCATGTTGGCGTGGCCGGGCAGGAAGGGGATCAGGTGGGACTTGACGCCGATCGGGCCAACGCCCGGGCCGCCACCGCCGTGGGGGATGCAGAAGGTCTTGTGCAGGTTCAGGTGCGAAACGTCGCCGCCGAACTGGCCCGGCGCGCAGAGGCCGACCATGGCGTTCATGTTGGCGCCGTCGATATACACCTGGCCGCCGTTGTCATGCACGATCTGGCAGATTTCGCGGATGCCTTCCTCGAACACGCCATGGGTGGATGGGTAGGTGATCATCAGCGCGGCGAGGCGCTCCTTGTGCTCTTCGGCCTTGGCCTTGAGGTCGGCGATATCCACGTTGCCGCGGGCGTCGCAGGCGGTCACCACCACGCGCATACCAGCCATGCTGGCGGTCGCCGGGTTGGTGCCGTGGGCCGATTGCGGGATCAGGCAGATATCGCGCTGATCGTCGCCGCGGCTCTGGTGGTAAGCGCGGATCGCCAACAAGCCGGCGTACTCGCCCTGGGAGCCGGCGTTCGGCTGCAGGGAGATGCCGTCATAGCCGGTGGCGGCGCAGAGCATGGCTTCCAGCTCGTCGGTCAGCTGCTGGTAGCCCTGGCTCTGTTCGGCCGGGGCGAAGGGGTGCAGGTTGCCGAACTCGCCCCAGGTCACCGGGATCATTTCGCTGGCGGCATTGAGCTTCATGGTGCAGGAGCCCAGCGGGATCATGCTGCGATCCAGGGCCAGGTCCCTGTCGGCGAGCTTGCGCAGGTAGCGCATCAGCTCGGTTTCCGAGTGGTAACGGTTGAACACTTCGTGCTGCAGGATCGCCGACTGGCGCAGCAGGCCCTGGGGCAGGCGCGAGGCGACGCTGGCGGACAGCTCATTGAAGTCCGGCAGGCTGTTGCCCGGCTCGGCGAAGACTTCCCACAGGCATTCGACGGCGGCCTGGTCGGTGGTTTCGTCGAGGGACAGGCCCAGACGCTCAGCGTCGATCTCGCGCAGGTTGATGCCCATCGCGCGGGCCTGCTTGTGCAGTTGCGCGGTGCGGGCGCCGCTGACGATGCTGATGGTGTCGAAGAACTGCGCCTGCTCGACCGCATAGCCGAGCTTGCTCAGGCCCTGGGCGAAAATCGCGGTCAGCTGGTGGGTGCGCTGGGCGATCTGGGTCAGGCCTTTCGGACCGTGGTACACGGCGTACATGCTGGCGATGTTGGCCAGCAGCACCTGGGCGGTGCAGATGTTGCTGGTGGCCTTCTCGCGGCGGATGTGCTGCTCGCGGGTCTGCATCGCCAGACGCAGGGCCGGCTTGCCGAAACGGTCGACCGACATGCCGACCAGGCGGCCCGGCATATCGCGTTTGAACGCGTCGCGGGTGGCGAAGTAGGCGGCGTGCGGGCCGCCGAAACCCAGGGGTACGCCAAAACGCTGGGCGCTGCCCAGGGCTACGTCGGCACCGAATTCGCCCGGAGGGGTGAGCAGGGTCAGGGCCAGCAGGTCGGCGGCTACCGCGACCAATGCGTTGGCGGCGTGGAAGCGCTCGACCAGCTCGCGGTAATCGAAGATATCGCCATTGCTCGCCGGGTATTGCAGCAGCGCGCCGAAGTAGGCGCTGGCATCGGTGATGGCGCTTTCGTCGCCAATCACCACTTCAATGCCCAGGGGCTCGGCACGGGTGCGCAGCACGTCGAGGGTTTGCGGGTGGCAATGCTGCGAGGCGAAGAAGGCGTTGCTCGCCTTGTTCTTCGACAGGCGCTTGCAGAAGGTCATGGCTTCGGCGGCGGCGGTGGCTTCGTCGAGCAGCGAGGCGTTGGCGATCGACAGGCCGGTGAGGTCGATGACCAGGGTCTGGAAGTTCAGCAGGGATTCCAGGCGGCCCTGGGAAATTTCCGGCTGGTAGGGCGTATAGGCGGTGTACCAGGCCGGGTTTTCCAGGAGGTTGCGCAGGATTGGGCTTGGCGTGTGGGTGCCGTAGTAACCCTGGCCGATATAGGTTTTGAACTGCTGATTCTTGCCGGCGATGGTTTTGATCTTCGCCAGGGCGTCGGCTTCGGAGAGACCCGGGGTCTGGCCGAGGATGCTGGTGCCTTTGATGCTTTCCGGGATCACGCTGGCGGTCAGGGCATCGAGGGAGTCATAGCCGAGGGTGGCGAGCATCTCGGCGGTGTCGGCCTCACGCGGGCCGATATGCCGGGCGATAAATTCGTTCTGGGTGGTCATGTCGATCCCTCAGGCGTCGGCGTTGGCGTTCAGCAGGCGCTCGTAAGCGGCCTGGTCGAGCAGGTCGGCGACGGCGCTGGCATTGACCGGACGGAAACGGAAGAACCAACCCTCGCCCAGCGGGTCCTGGTTGACCAGCTCAGGGCTGGCTTCGAGAGCACCGTTGACTTCGAGCACTTCGCCATCGAGCGGCATGGCGATATTGCTGGCGGCTTTTACCGATTCCAGCACCGCGACTTCTGCACCCTCGGCGTAGCTCTGCAGCTCCGGCAGTTGCACGAACACCACGTCACCCAAGGCTTCCTGAGCGTAGGCGGTGATGCCCACGGTGACCAGGCCATCTGCGTCCTGACGCAGCCATTCGTGCTCGACGGTAAAACGCAACTCGCTCATGTGTACTCCTCAAGGGGGCGGACTCGCCCTTTTTGTGTGGGCGATGATCAAGGTGCTCGTGCCGAGGCACGGGCGCGGGTGGAGAATCCATAGCAAAGCTAGTGCCATTGTTATTTTATTCAATAAAATCAATAACTTATGTTTTGTATTGGCGGTTGATTGCTAATCGATTGTATTGAAATCGATACGCGTGGCGCAAATAGGCTCATCGGTGTCGCTACGAGCCAGGCAAAACACCGTTCTCGGTGCTTTGTATTGAAATCGTTACGTTGTATTGAATGTAATACGTGTGATTATGCGCAGTGTTGTAGCCCGGATAAGCCTTGGCGCAATCCGGGATCGGTGGTGCGGACGCAACCTTCCCCGGATTGCATCCGGGCCACGGATTCCGCGGCCCTACAATCGCGCGGCCGTGTAGCTCGGTTCTGGGGTGGGGCGCCGCCTCAACGCATCAAGCCTTGCATAAAGTCCGCCAGCCGGGTGGCCAGGGCGCGGCGCCAGGGGGCGCTGCTTGGGTCGGCGAGTACCCGGTCTTCATGGACGAAGCTGCGGACGATGGCGTTATAGCCGAGCCAGCGGCAGGGTTCGGGCTCCCAGGCTTTGAGTGCCTCTATCGGGCGCTCGCGGAGTACCCAGGGTTGTTCGGTCAGCAGGCTGTCGCGACCGAGGATCAGATCCGCCAGGGTGCGCCCGGCCAGGTTGCTGGCACCGACGCCTTCGCCGCCATAGCCGCCGGCAAGGGCGATGCGGTTCTTGGTATCGAGCAGCATATGGGGCTGGAAGCGTCGCGCCATGCCCAGGTTGCCGCCCCAGCCATGGCTGATGGCGACGTTGCGTAGCTGCGGGAACAGCTCGCCGAACAGGTAGCGGCGCAGTTCGACTTCCTCCGCGCTGAGGCGGAAATCCTCGCGCAGGCGGCCGCCGAAGCGATAGCCACCGCGCGCGCCGAACACCAGGCGGTCATCGGCGCTGCGTTGGCCGTAGGTGACTTGGCGGCTGAACTCGCTGAAAGCCTGGCCGCGGTTCAGGCCGATTTCATCCCATTGGCTGGCGGACAGTGGCTCGGTGGCGATCAGCAGGCTTTGCACCGGCAGTTGATAACGGCCGAGCGGCGGCAGGCTGGCGGCGTAACCTTCGACGGCGGGCACCACCCAGTCGGCGTGCAATTCGCCTTGGTCGGTACGCACCCGTCCGGTTTGCCAATCGCTGACCCGGCTCTGCTCGAACAGTTGCACGCCCTGGCCCTGCACCGCCCGGGCCAGGCCTCGCACCAGCTTGGCCGGCTGGATGGTCGCGCAGTGCGGGCTGTAGATCGCGCCGAGCGGGCCCTTGATGCGTAACTGCTGGTTCAGCTCCTTGGGCGGCAGCCAGCGATAGTCGGCCTCGCTCAGACCCTCTTTATGCAGCGCCGCGAGCCAGGCGCGCAGGTGCTGCTCCTGCTCCGGGTAGCGCGCCGCGCAATAGAGCACGCCGGCTTTGCGGTAGTCGCAGTCGATGCCCTCGCGTTGCAATACGTCCGCCACTTCGTCGGGGATGCCGTGCAGCAACTCGAACCCGGCGCGCCGCCGCTCCGCGGTTAAACCGCCAAGCGCGCGATCCTCGCCGAGCAGGTTGCCCATCAGCCAGCCGCCATTGCGCCCGCTGGCGCCGAAGCCGGCGTACTCGGCCTCGACGATCGCAATACGCAACTGCGGCGCCTGGCGCTTCAGGTAGTAGGCGGTCCACAGCCCGGTATAGCCGGCGCCGATAATCGCCACATCGACCTGGTGACTGCCCTGCAGCGGGGCTAGCGGTTCGATGGGGTGGTCGAGGTTATCCATCCACAGGCTGATGGGCGGGTG
>NZ_CAMPHV010000081.1 GCF_946886105.1 uncultured Pseudomonas sp.
ACTTGGCAAGGGAACAACCATTACCTGCGTCCTACGCCTAGCCTGGCGAGATTTTGCGCGGCAACGCGGCTTGCGCTGAAACGGCAACAGACCCTCGGGCCAGGGGCGCGAGGAAACAGTCCGTCGATACTTAGCAGGCTAGCTGCGCGCTCAACCAGATGCCGATATCACGCACTTCTTGCGGCAGGACTTCATGGCCCATCGGGTATTCCCGCCACGTCACCGGCACTCCGCGTTGGTTTAACCAATCGTGCGCGGCGCGGCCCATGCTGGGGATCACCACATCGTCGTGGCTGCCGTGCAGGCAGTACACCGGCACCTGTTGTTTGGCCGCTTCGAGCTGTAGCTCGGCACTGAACGTCGGGGCGTAAGTAGAGAGCGCCAACACGCCGCCCAGAGGCCCATGCCAGCGCAGAAACGCCGTATGCAGCACCACTGCGCCGCCTTGGGAAAAGCCTGCGAGAAAGATCCGCCGTGGGTCGATACCGCCGTCGCGTTGCGACTCGATCAGCGCGATCACCTGTTGGGCGGAGGCTTCGAGTTGCTGGTGGTCGATCGCCCGCGCCGGGCTCATGGCGAGGATGTCGTACCAGCTGGGCATGGCATAGCCGCCGTTGATCGTAACCGGCCGAGTCGGCGCCTGGGGCATGACGAAGCGAGTGCTCGGTAGAGCGCCCTGCAACGCTTCGGCCACCGGCAGGAAGTCGTAACGATCCGCCCCCAGACCGTGCAACCAAATGACGCAGGCATCGGGGGGAAGTGTGGGCTGAAGAATCAATGGCTCGCTCATGTGTGGCTCCGCTGTGGTGCGTTCGCGCCGATCCGGTGCGCTGGTTTTTTTGCATGAAGGTGGATAAGTGAAGAAGATGTCGCAAGGGTGAAAGTTTCGCTATTGACCTGTTCGTATGGCTCTAAAAAAGCGTGGCTGGTACGACCCTTGCTAGTGTCCTGCCGGCTGATGATGTCGCCCCGGTTACGGTAACACTACCTCACGCTCGGGTACGCAACAGATAGGAAACCGATTGGTTTATGGTTTCCGGCACTTTCGCTAAGGAGTATTAAAACTCTGGGCGATTAGTGATTGACGATCCGTCTCTGGTCCATCAAACAATGGACGGGTGCAAGCTTGTGGCTGATAACGCTATCGGCAACTAGACTCACGCTAAGATCCGATTCACCTGTTCGTTGCGTTCTGCCTGCGCAATCGACGCGTCCCAAAAGGACGAGGTGGTAAGGTCGAGACTCCAACACAAAAAAAGACACTGGAGGTTTTAATGAAGATGGTGAAATCCACCCTGGCTGTATTTGCTACGGCCGCTGTTCTCGGTGTTAGTGGCTTCGCGCACGCGGGTGCCACTTTGGATGCGGTGCAAAAGAAAGGTTTCGTGCAGTGCGGTATCAGCGATGGTCTGCCGGGCTTCTCCTATGCCGATGAAAAAGGCAATTATCTGGGTCTCGACGTTGATGTATGTCGTGCTGTGGCGGCCGCTCTGTTCGGCGATGCCACCAAGGTTAAATTCAGCCCGCTGACCGCCAAAGAGCGTTTCACCGCACTGCAGTCTGGTGAAGTCGATGTGCTGTCGCGCAACACTACCTGGACCAGCTCCCGTGACTCCGGTCTGGGTCTGAACTTCGCCGGCGTCAACTATTACGACGGCCAAGGCTTCCTGGTGAACAAGGATCTCGGCGTTTCCAGCGCTAAGGAACTCGATGGCGCTACCGTCTGCATCCAGGCCGGTACCACCACCGAACTGAACCTCTCCGACTACTTCCGCGCCAATGGCCTGAAGTACACCCCGATCACTTACGATACCTCCGACGAAAGCGCCAAATCGATCGAAGCCGGTCGTTGCGACGTACTGACCTCCGACCAGTCGCAGCTTTATGCACAGCGCATTAAGCTGGCCAAGCCGGATCAGTATGTGGTGCTGCCTGAAGTGATCTCGAAAGAACCTCTGGGTCCGGTCGTGCGTCAGGGCGATGACGAGTGGTTCAACATCGTTCGTTGGTCGCTGTTCGCCATGCTGAACGCCGAAGAGCTGGGGGTTACCTCGGCCAACGTCGAAGAGATGGCCAAGTCCACCAAGAACCCGGATGTCGCGCGTCTGCTCGGTGCTGAGGGTGAATTCGGCAAGGACCTGAAACTGCCGAAAGACTGGGCGGTACAGATCGTCAAGCAAGTGGGTAACTACGGCGAGAGCTTCGACCGCAACGTCGGTGCCGGCAGCGAGCTGAAGATCGAGCGTGGCCTCAATGCCCTGTGGAACAAAGGTGGTCTGCAATACGCACCGCCAGTGCGCTGACTGTCTTGCGGGTATCGCACATGCGATACCCGCATTGTTCTGATTACATGAGCCCTATGCCCGCCGACGCGGGCATAGGAGTTCTATGAGGGCTCCTATGCAAACTACTGCAAATGCCCCACGCCCGGGTGGTTCGATCTGGACCGATCCCAAAGTGCGTGCGTGGCTGTTCCAGATTCTCGCTATCCTCGCCGTCGTGGCGCTTGGCTGGTTTCTGTTCGACAACACCCAAAGCAATCTTGAGAAACGCGGGATCACTTCCGGCTTTTCCTTTCTAAATAACAGTGCCGGCTTCGGCATTGCGCAACATCTGATCGATTACACCGAGAGCGACACCTACGGGCGGGTGTTCGTAGTTGGTTTGCTCAATACCTTATTGGTTTCGGTCATCGGCATAGTCCTGGCGACTTTGCTTGGCTTCCTGCTCGGTGTCGCACGGTTGTCGCCGAACTGGCTGCTCAGCAAGCTGGCCACCGTCTATATCGAAACCTTCCGCAATATCCCGGCGCTGCTGCAAATCTTCTTCTGGTACTTCGCCGTGATGCTTTCGCTGCCAGGGCCACGCGACAGCATGGGCATGGGCGATACCTTTTTCCTCAATAGCCGCGGCCTCTATATGCCCGCGCCCAGCCCAACCGACAGCTTCGTCTCGTTCTTCGGCGCCTTGGTGATCGCGATCATCGGTGTCGTGCTGTTGGCCCGCTGGTCGAGGGCGCGTTTCGAGGCTACGGGCAAACTCTTCCCGGTATCTCTGGGCGCCGTGCCGCTGTTGTTGATCCTTCCCGGTTTAGCCGTGTTGTTGACCGGCAATCCGTTGCAATGGAGTGTGCCGGAGCTGAGCGGTTTCAACTTCCGCGGTGGCTGGGTGTTGATCCCCGAGCTGATGGCTTTGACCCTGGCGTTGACCATTTACACCGCGGCGTTCATCGCCGAAAACGTGCGCTCCGGGATCATGGCCGTCAACCATGGCCAGACCGAAGCCGCGCGCTCCTTGGGCCTGCCGGCTGGTAAAACCCTGCGTCTGGTGATCATCCCCCAGGCCTTGCGGGTAATCATTCCGCCGTTGACCAGCCAATACCTGAACCTGGCGAAAAACTCTTCGCTGGCGGCCGGTATCGGCTATCCCGATATGGTCTCGCTGTTCGCTGGCACCGTGCTCAATCAGACGGGGCAGGCGATCGAGGTGATTGCCATCACCATGAGCGTGTACCTGGCGATCAGCATCAGTATTTCCATGCTGATGAACTGGTACAACAAGCGCATTGCGCTGATCGAGCGGTAAGGAGCAGCCATGCAAACCCATACATTCAAACCTGATCTACCGCCACCGGCGCTGAGCGTCGGCGTGCTCGGTTGGCTGCGTACCAACCTGTTCTCCAGTTGGTTCAACACCCTGTTGACCCTGTTCGCCGCCTATCTGGTCTGGCTGATCCTGCCGCCGTTGATCCAGTGGGCGTTCATCGACGCCGATTGGACCGGCACCACCCGCGCCGACTGCACCAGCGGCGGCGCTTGCTGGGTGTTCGTGCAACAGCGCATCGGCCAGTTCATGTACGGTTTCTACCCAACCGAACTGCGCTGGCGTGTCGACCTGACCCTGTGGTTGGCGATCATCGGCGCTGCGCCTTTGTTCATCCCGGCGATGCCGCGTAAAGCGGTCTATGGCTTCAGCTTCCTGGCGGTGTACCCGCTGGTGGCCTACTGGTTGCTGCATGGCGGCTTCTTTGGGCTGGAAGCTGTCGCCACCAGCCAGTGGGGCGGCTTGATGTTAACCCTGGTGATCGCCGCCGTGGGCATCGTCGGTGCCTTGCCGTTGGGGATACTGCTGGCGCTCGGGCGGCGCTCGGATATGCCGGCGATCCGCGTGATCTGCGTGACCTTCATCGAGTTCTGGCGCGGCGTTCCGCTGATCACCGTGTTGTTCATGTCCTCGGTGATGTTGCCGTTGTTCCTGCCGGAAGGCCTGAGCTTCGACAAGCTGATGCGCGCACTGATCGGCGTGATCCTGTTCCAGTCGGCCTATATCGCCGAAGTGGTGCGTGGCGGTATGCAGGCGATTCCCAAAGGGCAGTACGAAGCGGCGGCCGCGATGGGTCTGGGTTACTGGCGGATGATGGGCCTGGTGATTCTGCCGCAGGCGCTGAAGCTGGTTATCCCCGGCATCGTCAACACCTTTATCGCGCTGTTCAAGGACACCAGCCTGGTGATCATCATCGGCCTGTTCGACTTGCTCAACAGCATCAAGCAAGCCACGACCGACCCGGCATGGCTGGGCATGGCCACCGAAGGCTATGTGTTCGCGGCGCTGATTTTCTGGATTTTCTGTTTTGGTATGTCCCGCTACTCCATGCATTTGGAGCGCAAGTTGGACACCGGCCATAAGCGTTAGGAGCCTTTTCAATGTCTGAAGCAAACAAACAAACCAGCGCTGAGCCGATGATCCTGATGCAGGGCGTGAACAAGTGGTACGGGCAGTTCCACGTACTCAAGGACATCAACCTGAGCGTGCAACAGGGCGAGCGCATCGTGTTGTGCGGCCCGTCCGGCTCCGGCAAGTCCACCTCGATCCGCTGCCTGAACCGCCTGGAAGAACACCAGCAGGGCCGTATCGTGGTCGATGGCACCGAACTGACCCACGACCTCAAGCACATCGAAGCGGTGCGCCGCGAAGTCGGTATGGTGTTCCAGCACTTCAACCTGTTTCCGCACCTGACCGTACTGCAGAACTGCACCCTGGCGCCGATGTGGGTGCGCAAGATGCCCAAGCGCCAGGCCGAAGAAATCGCCATGCACTTCCTCGAGCGCGTGCGTATTCCTGAGCAGGCGCACAAGTACCCGGGGCAGCTCTCCGGCGGCCAGCAGCAGCGTGTGGCGATCGCCCGTGCGCTGTGCATGAAGCCGAAGATCATGCTGTTCGACGAGCCGACCTCGGCGCTCGACCCGGAAATGGTCAAGGAAGTACTGGACACCATGGTCAGCCTCGCCGAAGACGGCATGACCATGCTCTGCGTAACCCACGAAATGGGCTTCGCCCGCACCGTGGCGAACCGCGTGCTGTTCCTCGACAAGGGCGAAATCGTCGAAGAAGCCGATCCGGAAACCTTCTTCACCAACCCGAAAAACGAGCGCACCAAGCTGTTCCTCAGTCAGATCCTGCACTGATCGATAGCCGCAATGAGAGAGGGAGCCTTAGGGCTCCCTTTTTTATGGCGGCTGCATCCGTAGGGTGGGTTGGCGGCGCAATCGCGGGTGATGTGGGCTGAACGATAGAGGCGTGCGCCTAACCCACCCTACGACTCCTTATGCCGGTTGTCGTAAGCGCCGGCGAAACGCCCCTGGCGTTTCCCCGCACAGCTGCTTGAACAACTTGGCGAAGGTGGCGCGGTCGGCATAGCCGACCTGCTCGGCAATTTGTTCCAGCGAGCGCGTTGCGTCGCTCAGTGCGTGCTGAGCGGCGCCGATGCGCAGCCGTTGCAGATAGTCGTTGGGCGTCAGGCCGGTGCTGGCCTTGAAGCGACGCAGCAGCGTGCGCGGCGAGCAGTTGGCCTGTTCGGCCAGGCGATTGAGGTCGATGACTTCGCCGTGATGGCTGCGCATCCATTGCAGCAACGGGGTGATCTGCTTGTCGTGGGTGCTCAATGGCGGGAGCAGCGGGGCGAAGCGCGATTGCTGGCCGCGCTGGGTATCGAAAACCAGGGCGTTGGCCAATTGTTGCGCGAGCCACGAACCGGCCTGCTGGCCGATCAGGTACAGGCAGGCATCGAGGCCGGCATGGGCGCCGCCCGAGCTGAGCAGGTTGCCGTCATGGCAGAGCAGTTGTTCGATATGCAGCTGCACCTGCGGGAAACGCCGGCGGAACTGGCCGGCCAGCGCCCAATGGGTGGTGGCGCGCCGGCCGTCGAGCAAGCCGGCGGCGGCGAGCAGGAAGGCGCTGCTGCACAGGCTGGCGATCCGTTGTGTGGTCGGGCGCTGCGCCAGCCACGGCAGCAAGGTGGCATTGGCGGCCAGGCTGATATCGATGGCGCTGCCGGTGGCGGGCAGGATCAGCCAATCTGCCTGCTCGGCCAGGGCCAGGCCGCCGTCCACTTGAACGCGGGCGAAGCCGAGGTCGACCGGCTCACCATCGAGGCTGAAGCGCAGTATCTGGAACAACGGCTTCTCGGCCATCTGATTGGCGAGCGTGAAGGCATCCATGGCCATGCTCAGGCTGGAGCACACCGTTTGTGGGCAGACATAGAGGGCGATCTTCAGCATGGAGACGATTCGTTGGTTCGAGGATTTGGCGATTATTGACACAAAGTTGTCTTTAACGCCAATCGCGGCCTTGGCGTTTTAGCGTAATACTCATTGCCACATCAATCCGGAGCCTTGCCCGCATGAGCCACGCTAACGCCGAACTGATCACCCGTTTCTACCAGGCCTTCCAGCAACTGGATGCCGAGACCATGGCCAGTTGTTATACCGAGGATGTGCGCTTCAGCGACCCGGTGTTCACCGACCTGCGAGGTCGCGAAGCCAGCGATATGTGGCGCATGCTGTGCACCCGGGCCAAGGATTTTTCCCTGACCTTCGATGGTGTCGCGGCCGATGAGCATTCCGGCAAGGCCCGTTGGGTCGCGACCTACCTGTTCAGCCAGACCGGCAATACCGTGGTCAACCATATCGAGGCCAGCTTCGTGTTCCGCGACGGCAAGATCGCCGAGCACCGCGACCGCTTCGATCTGTGGCGTTGGGCGCGGCAGGCGTTGGGCATGAAAGGCGTGTTGCTCGGTTGGGCGCCGCCGGTGCAGAACGCCATTCGCAAGCAGGCGGCAAAAGGTTTGGCGGCTTATCGGGCGGGGCGTTGACGCGTCCGCTCTGCTAAGCTCGGCAGCTTTCCTCGTGTCTGCTAGTCGTCGATGCCCGATCCCAGTACTTCAGCTGCAACGCCGGCGCCAGGCAAAGCCTGGTTCGTCTATTTGGTGCGGGCCGCTAATGGCGCCTTGTACTGCGGTATCAGCGATGACCCGCACAAACGCTTCGCCAAGCACCAAAGCGGCAAGGGCGCCCGGTTCTTCCATTCCAGCCCGGCGCGGGCGCTGGTGCATATCGAATCCTGCGCGAGCAAGGGCGATGCGTTGCGCCGTGAACGGGCGATCAAGGCGCTGAGCAAGGCTGCCAAGGAAGCGCTGGTCGCCGCCTCGGCGGTTATCGCTGTGGCTGATAACACACCATCAGGCTAAGCGGGTAGGCCGCCATGGCCGACGCGGTTAAGCTGCTGGTTTACTCAATAGTTGCGGAGCCTGTCATGCATGAGTTGATCCTGCACCATTACCCGACCTCGCCGTTCGCCGAGAAGGCGCGGTTGTTGCTCGGTTTCAAGCAGCTATCCTGGCGCTCGGTGACCATCCCGCCGATCATGCCCAAGCCCGATCTGACCGCCCTGACCGGTGGCTACCGCAAGACCCCGGTGCTGCAAGTGGGTGCCGATATCTATTGCGACACTGCATTGATCGCACGCCGCCTCGAAGCGGAGAAGCGTACCCCGGCGCTGTTTCCGGAAGGTCAGGAATTCAACGTCGCCAGCTTCGCCCAATGGGCCGACTCGCAGGTATTTCTGCATGCGGTGAGCCTGGTGTTCCAGCCGGAATCGATCGCGGCGCGCTTCGGCAAGCTGCCGCCGGAATTTCTCAAGACCTTTATCGCCGACCGCTCGACCCTGTTCTCCGGCGGTCTGGCCACGCGTATTCCCCTGGAGCAGGCCAAGCATCAATGGCCGACCATAATGGCGCGCCTGCAACAGCAACTCGAACGCGAGCAGGGCGACTACCTGTTCGGCGAGCCTTCGATCGCCGACTTCGCCATGGTCCACCCGCTGTGGTTCCTACGCGGCACGCCGGTCACCGCGCCTCTGGTCGACGAATACCCGGCCGTCGCGACCTGGTTGGCGCGGGTGTTGTCCGTCGGCCATGGCTCGTTCAGCGATATGAGCGGCGAAGAGGCCGTGGCGATCGCCCGTGATGCCACCCCGGCGGCATTGCCGGACGAGGCATTGGTCGATCCGAACGGCTTCGCGATTGGCCAGCGGGTGGCGATTGCGGCCATCGACTATGGCGTCGATGCGGTCGAGGGCGAACTGGTGTTCAGTGGTCGCGAAGAGCTGATCCTGCGCCGCGAAGATCCGCGTGCGGGCACTGTACATGTGCACTTCCCGCGCATGGGCTTTCGCATTCAAGCGATCGAAGGCTGAAGGGGGCGGTCAGGCTGCTGCGCCACGCGCAGCAGCTGCAGGTACGCTAATCCTTGAATGTTGAGTCCACCACAGTCTGCTGGGAGGGGCTTTAGCCCCTCCCACAAGCGCGCCTTAGCCTTTGCGGCGCTTGAGCTGGTCGGTCAGTTGGGTCGGCAGGTTGCGGATCACCAGGGTGCCGCTGCTTTCGTCATATTCGATCTTCGAGCCGAGCAGATGCGCCTCGAAGCTGATCGACAGGCCCTCGGCGCGGCCGGTGAAGCGCTGGAACTGGTTGAGGGTGCGCTTATCCGCAGGGATTTCCGGCGACAGGCCGTAGTCCTTGTTGCGGATATGGTCGTAAAACGCCCGTGGCCGCTCTTCGTCGATCAACCCGGACAGTTCCTGCAAACCCATGGGTTCGCCCATCTTCGCTTGGCTGCTGGCGTAGTCGACCAGGGTTTTGGTTTTCTCGCGGGCGGATTCTTCCGGCAGATCCTCGCTCTCCACGAAATCGCTGAACGCCTTGAGCAGGGTGCGGGTCTCGCCCGGCCCGTCGACGCCTTCCTGGCAGCCGATGAAATCGCGGAAGTACTCGGAAACCTTCTTGCCGTTCTTGCCCTTGATAAAGGAGATGTACTGCTTGGAATTGGCGTTGTTGCGCCACTCGGAAATATTGATCCGTGCGGCCAGGTGCAACTGGCCGAGATCCAGGTGCTTGGCCGGCGTCACGTCCAGCGCTTCGTTGACCGCCACACCTTCGCTGTGGTGCAGCAGGGCGATGACCAGGTAATCGGTCATGCCTTGCTGGTAATGGGCGAACAGCACGTGGCCGCCGGTGGAGAGGTTGGATTCCTCCATCAGCTTCTGCAGATGTTCGACCGCCTGGCGGCTGAACGCGGTGAAATCCTGTCCCTCGTCGAGGTAATTCTTCAGCCAGCCGCTGAACGGGTAAGCGCCGGATTCGCCGTGAAACAGCCCCCAGGCCTTGCCTTGCTTGGCGTTATAGCTCTCGTTAAGGTCGGCGAGCATATTCTCGATGGCCTGCGAGGCTGCCAGTTCGGTGTCGCGGGCATGCAGCACGGCGGGCGTGCCATCGGGCTTCTTGTCGATCAGGTGGACGATGCAATGGCGGATCGGCATGGGGTTACCTTGGCAAGCTTGAACGATGGCGCGCAGTTTACCCGACTGTATCGCTCGCGGTCGCCCGGCGCTTTTGCAGGGTGCGCAAGCGCTCGATCACATAGCGCAAATGCACGTGCAATTCGTACAGCTCGTTGGAATAGGACAGCGGCACCTCGACCTTGGCCAGTTCATCTTCCAAGTGCTCCAGGCGTTCGACCTCGATATCCAGACGGGCGGGCAGGGTGCCGGCGTCGAGCTGCCGGTCGATTTCGCGCAGGTGTTTGTACCAGCGATAGATGCGTGCACGGATGCGCCAGCGGTACAGCGGGCCGACCGCCTTGAGCAGCGGGATCAGCACCACCAGCAGCGGAATCAGCAGAATGATGTAGCGGTCGGCGAGCGAGGCGATACGAAACGGCAAGTAGCGCTGCAACAACGGCAGGCCGTTGCGGTAATAGCGCTCGGCATCCTCGGACAGGGCGAAAGTGCGCGGCTCCGGGCTGGGGAAGGTGCCGGCGCGGTCGAGCAGATTGCCGTTTTTCAGCACCTCGCGGCTGGCGTCGATAAACAGCGGCGCCAGGCCGGGGTGGAAGTGCTGGTTGATCACCAGGGTCGCCACCGGCGAGAGGATCTGGGTGTCCTGGGGTGGGCTGTTCTGCGCCAGGTCGAGCAATCCTTCGCCGACCGTCACCCGATTGAAGAACGGCAAGCGCGCTTCATAAGCCGCCGCGCGGCGAAAGTTCGCCAGACGCAGTCCGGGGTGGGTCGCGAGTTGCTGCACCAGGGCATTTTCCGCCGGGCCGACGAAAAACGCCGCGTCCAGCTCGCCGCCGATCAGCGCCGCCGCGGCTTTGCCGCCACCGAAGGATTGCCAGCCGAGCGGATGCTGATCGGGCGGTATGCCGTTGGCGGCGAAAATCGCCTCGCTGGCCGCCAGCGTGCCGCTGCCGCTACTGCCGATCGCCACGCGCAGGGGTAACAGATCGGTCACCCGGTCCAGGGCCACCTCGGCGCGGTGGAACAGCCACAGCGGTTCCTGGTATATCCCGCCGAGGCTCTGCAGGCGCGCCGCGTCGGCCGGGTTCAACTGGCGTTCCATGCCACTTTGCACCAAGGCGATTTCCACCGCGCCATCTGCCGCCAGCAGGCGCTCCAGGTTGTCGCGCGAGCCTTTGCTCGGCACCAGGGTCAATTCGAAGCCTTGCTCGCTCAGCTCCTCCTTGAGTCGCTGAGCGAACAACCGATACGCGCCGCCCTCGGCCCCGGTGGCCATGGTCGCACTCATCGGCGGCGGCGGAGCGACGAAATAGAACAGCGCCCCGACCAGCGCAGCCAACACCGGAACTATCCACAGATTGGCCAGCAGCATGATTTTCAGGTCATGGAGTACGCGCGGCATGGGGCTTCCTTATGCTTGGATTGTTTCAAGCATAGAGGCATGTGCGGGTTCGGGTCACTGTGGGGGCTTTAATATGGCTATGTCCCAATAGCGTGTTGCATGGTGCGTCCAATCGCCTCCTGGATGCAGT
>NZ_CAMPHV010000082.1 GCF_946886105.1 uncultured Pseudomonas sp.
CGAGCCGATCACGCACGGCGCGCCCGCCTGCTTCGCAGCCGTCAGCGCCAGCAGAATCAGCCATCGGCATCCGCAATATGAGCGCCCCATACGCCCTCCCGCCCTCACGTCTGCGGCCATACACGCCTCTCCCAAAACATTATTGTTCGCCGCGCAAGTTCACACTGACGCTGGTGCTCTGGCCTGATCGTACCTTGGCATGCACTTCGCGCGTTTGCCCACTATTGGGGTTGTGCAGCTCAATCGAATAGTCCCCGGCCGGGACCGACAACCGAAGCGGCGTCGTCGCATCCGCTTCCAGCTGGATAGGCCGCCCATCCGCCTTGCGCACCGAGCGGATGTAACCCCAGGGAACCGCGTTGATTGCAATATAACCATCGACCAGCGCGTCACTGGAAGAGCGTTGTTCGATGATCGAGTCCAAGGTCAATTTACGCCGACCCAATTCGGCATCATTGGCGAAATGTTCGCGGGCCTGCTCCAGCAACACGCCGGCGTCGTCGTAGCGACGTTGCGCCATCAGGCTGTCCACGTCGCTCAACACGGCGGCGCGCAGTTTTTTCAAGCCCGCCTGGATGACATCCTGCGCATCGGGGTATGCCTGCGCACGTTGATACAGTGCCCAGGCGCTGCTCGCCTGTGGGTTGAAATAGTTGCCGCGGCGCAAGGCGAGCTCGGCCTCATCGAGCAGTTTACGAACGGCGGCGGATTGTTCGTCGGCGCCCTGCGAGACCCGGGCGTCCAGCTCAGCGAGCTCGACACTCGTTGGCAACGCGCTATGCCCCAGCGCCAGGTAGGCCCTGGCCGATGCCCACTCCTTGCGCTCGACGGCCTGACGGGTGCGCACCAAGGCGACCTGCCCCAAAGCGTCCGCACGCCGGCGCGCGGCAGTGTCGCTCGGCTCCAAGCGCAGAACTTGCAGATACGCGTTGAGCGCTCGCTCCAAAGCTGCTGGCCGATCGACGCCGGCCTCGTCCGCCGCGCTCGCGTCCTCGCGCAATTGCGCCAGTTGCTTCCTATGCGCTTCGGCCCCGAGCAGCTTTCGATAATCCGCCTCCAGCTCGACCAATGCGCTGCCGGAATGCGCTATTTCGCGTAAGCGGTCCAAGGTTTCCTTGGCCAGTTGCAAGTGCCCGCTCTGCAGTTCGGCTTTCGCCTGACCGGCCAGAATGCCTTCCAAGCGCAATCGCCGCTCCTCTACGCCAGCGTCTTGTGCGGCCAACTGCTGCGCCTGCCGCAGCAGCATGATTGCAGCATCGACTTGCGCGGCTGCCGGGGGTGCCCCGGCTAACCGAGCATCGATACCCGCAAAGAGCTCGCTAAGCCGCTCCCGCTCTTCCACTTCGCGACGCGCCTGGGCCAGGGTGCCCGATAACGCCACGAGCTGCTGATTGTCGGGAAAGGCTCGAATGGCTCGACTCAATGCCAGATCCGCTTCATCCAGCTGCCCCTGCCGAAGCACCTCCTGCACGACCTCGACCGCTCCTTCCTCGATCCGTGCCGAGATAGCGCCAAGCTCGGTGTTGCCAGGGTCTGCGATACGCAAGGTGCGTAATGTATCCAGAGCGTTGTCGTCGGCCGGCAGCAGCAGCTTGCCCTCCTTGAGCTGAACGTCGGCATGCTGAACGAGCTTCTGAATCAGCCCCAGCTCTGGCTCCGGGCGAGTCTGCGACCAGATGAGCAAGGCCGAGCCGCAGACCAATATCATCCCCACGGACAACAGCAAAGCATTCCAGCGCCCGGTACCGGCGGGCGCATCCCAGCGGCTGGCGTCGACCCCTTCCATCGGTGTGCCTACGCCAGTTAACGCGGGCCGCTGCGACAGCGCCGACAGGGGCGTCACAAGACGTTCGAAGGCGGGTTCGCCAATATTCCGATCCGCCTCGACCCGCATGGCGAGGCGGGGGGAACGTATTACCAGGGCGTTCAACTGATCCAACAGCATGGTCACGCTGGGCCGCTGCGCTGGCTGCTCGACCAGCATCAGTACCAGGAGCGACTCCAGATCGGCGAATTCTTCGGGCAAAGCCGAGAGCCGCGCAAGCTGCCCGGAGCGAGTGCGGTTCGGCTTCTCACCAGTCAACAGATAATGCAACAACAGGCCAAGGCTATAGATATCGGCCCGCGCATCCGGTGGCCGGCTGGAAAAACACTCGGGCGCACAATAATCGAGGGCATCCCCACCGCCTCGGTGCGTGCCGGCGATCCAGGTCATGCCGAGATCGAGCAGGACGGCTTCACCGTTCGCACGTATGCCGATCCGATCCGGATGAAGAACCGTATGGAATACCCCCGCCCGGTGCAGCCCGCCGACTGCCGAAGTCGTTTCCGCGAACAGCCGTAAACGCTCGCGTAGCGACAAGCTGGAAAGCCAATCCGAATCGCCGGGCCACTTACCCGTCAAAGGTTCCGCGCAGCGGCTGTCCTCCCCCTGCCCCACCTGCACATCGCGCAACAGATTCGGGTGACGGGACTGACGCAACAATGCGGTTTCCCGGGAGAAGCGCTCCAGCGGCAGGCTACGCCCGCGACCAGGCAGGCATAGCGCAAACAGCGAGCCTTGCGCCTCGGGTTGCAGGGCGACCAGGCGGCTGATGAATCGCTTATCGGTGACTTGCTCACTCACAGCGACATTCCGGAATCGAGATGAAGCGGTAAGCTCCGCCATGGAAAGGTACGCGGCATCCGTCGAATTCCGCTGATAGCGAAGCCTCTATCAGGATGCTAGAAGCGCGCCACAGCTGCCAGCGAGAAGGTGTCGGCGTATCTGGAAAAGTCCGCGCCGAAATCCACCGAGAACTGTTCGAAGGCCAACCCCAGACCGAAGGTGTAGTGGTTCTGATCGCCTGTCCTCGCGGAGAAAACCTGCGCGCTATTATCGAAATCATCATCGCCCTGATAGTGCAGCGTGTGCTCAGGGTCACGCCATATACCCGCGCGAATGCTCAGCGGAGTCGGCATGTTAAGGAACACATACTCTCCGCCGAAGCGAATTTCGGTTCCGTCGCGCAGTTTGAGCAGCGCCGTGTCATCGCCAAAGGCCGGACCGGCCCCATCCTCTAGATATGCGGCACTGATATTGCGGGTCAATTGGGAATAGCGAATACGGTTTACATCGAAATTCAAGGTAAACGTCTCGCTGACTCGATAACTTAGTCCCATCCCCAGAACATCCGGAATATCAAAATCGCTGCGTTTGTTTACGAATTCGACCTGCTCTCCCCCTGGGCTCCCTATGTTGTTACTCGAGACGACCTGGTAGTAAAACCGCGGCGACCGCCGATACACCATCCCCAAGGACAACTCATCCGTTATCAAATAGCGCAGGCCGAGTGTGTAGCCTAAACCATGATCCGAGCCTTTCTGAGAATGGCGGGAGTGTCCCTCGTTGCCGTCCCAGTCGACGAAATCCCGCGTGGTCAAAGAGTCGATCTCAAAATCGTGCCAGGCAAGGCCGGCGCCCAGCCGTAATCTTTCGCCCAGGGCCCAGCCGACCGATAGACCGTACGCCACATCCTTCACCGTGCTGCGACTGGAAAAGGGGGCCACGATAAAATCATCATCTTTGGGCGCAAAATCGAATTGGGTATTGAAGTTCATCAACTCATGTCGATAGAGCGCGACCGTTGCATATTCGAAGGGAAAAACAGCGGAAAGAAAGGAAACCCCACTGGAAGACGAACGGGTTTGATCATGGTAGGAGAGGATGTCGAAATCATCTGTCACCACGATATTGCTGAGATGGGGTGTCGTATAACGGTTGTAGCGTCCTTCCACTGACAGTTCGCGTCGCGACAACTGGGTCAATCCGGCCGGGTTGGCATAGGCCGCAGTGGCATCATCGGCAAGCGCTACGAATGCCCCACCCATCGACAGACTGCGTGCGCCCGGGTTAGCGAAATTGAACTGAATTGCCGAAGTCCCTTCTTCGTCAGTGATCGCATAAGCACTACTTGACCCGGCCAATGCCAATGCAACGGCCAAACGCAAACGAATTGTCATATCAATACCAGTGCTGGAGACTTATTTGAAAGTTCTGCCAATGAAGGCCAGGAATGAACTTCATAACGCATCAACAGTTCGCACCGCTATCGATTGCAAACAAGGGATAGCGGTGGGTCTTATATAGGTGCCTTAAGGCTCCGTATTGCAGAACGGCCAATAACGGGTGAGCAGCCGCCTGAACAGAATCTGGTCATGAATTTGATTGATATCCGCCACTATGTGTCGTTGTTTTAGTGCGGGTACGGCACGCACGTTATCGACATGGCGAGCGGCCGACATCAGACTCAAGCGCATCACGCCCTTCTGCACCGGTCGTTTCAGGTAGCGATAGATCTGCCCTTCGTTGATCAGATTGATCGCGATAGAGGAATCCAGATTGCGCGAGGTGACGATGGTGGATATCGCCGGGTTCATCGCCTTGAGCACCTTGACGAAGTCGCTGACGTCCTGCCCGGCCACGCTGACATCGGAAACGATGATATCGACCTTCTCCCGATCGATTACCCGCAGGGCGCTCTCCAGATCGCGGGCGACGAAGCAACGGGGCGAATCGCCCATGGCTTCCAGGCAGACATCCAGCAAATCCCCTTCGTCATCGATCACCAGAACGCTCGCATCGATCGAGCTGAGTGGCTGGACAAGCGCTTGGCCATCGTCCTCCGGTTCGATCTCCCGCGGCACGACGTTCCCTGTATTACGTGCGATCTGCACGGCGCTGGCCAGCAACGTACGTATTTCGTCGTTGGACCAGGGCTTATTGATAAAACGGAATACTTCTCCATCGTTGATCGAGCTGATCACCGATGGCATGTCGGAGTAGCCGGTCAAGAGGATGCGCATCGTGCTGGGGGAGATCCTGCGCACCTGTCGCAGCAACTCGGCCCCGAGCATCTGCGGCATGCGCTGGTCGCTGACGATGACATCGACTTTCTCCCTGCGCACGATCTCCAGCGCCTCCTTGGGATCCGTCGTACTCAATACCCGGTAGCTGCTGCGAAACAATGAGGTGAGGCTCATCAGGATGAAACGTTCGTCATCGACGAACAGCACCGTGGCCTTTTCGGGCATTTCTTGAACAGGAATAGCTGACATATTCAGATAACCGGCAAGCTAAGAGTGAAAGTAGTACCCGTCCCTGGCGTCGATTCCACCGTAAGCGCGCCTCCGTGGTCCTGGACGATCTGATAAGCAGTGGACAACCCCAACCCGGTCCCCTTGCCTATTTCCTTGGTGGTGACGAATGGATCGAAAATTCTCGGCAAGAGGTCGGCTGGAATGCCATGGCCGTCATCTTCTACAGATATCTCGACGAAGCGTCCATTCACCCGCGTACGCACCGCGATGTTGCCGCCCTGCTCCGGAAGAGCCTGGGCGGCATTGACGATAAGATTGAGGAGAACCTGGTTGATCTGCGATGGACCGCACTCCACCAGCGGCAGCTCGGCATAATCGCGATGCACCCGGGCCTTGGCGTTACTCAAGGTGTTGTTGGCGATTCGCAACACGTCATCAATACCCTTGTTCAGATCTACGCGGTCATTCTTACCGCGATCGAGACGGCTGAAATCCCGCAGACTCTTGACCAGCTCACTGATCTGATTCAACCCCTCGCCGGTGGCTTCGAGCAATTCCATCATCTCCTGCCGACACCCCTCATTCTGTAACTGCCGGGCACGCATTGCCATTTCCGGGTCGATTGCCGCCATGCCATCGGCCATCTTGTCGACGAAGCGATCGAACACCTCCCCCATCTCACCGAGACGTTCGCGCACGATCTCCACATTGCTGGATGAGAAGCCAAGCGGCGTGTTGATCTCATGGGCAACCCCGGCCACCATCTGGCCCAGGGAAGCCATCTTCTCGGCCTGCATGATCTGCAGTTGGGATTGTTTGAGTTCATCGTAGGCTTTGGCCAGTTGCTGGGTGCGCTCGCCCACCTGAGTTTCCAAGGTTGCATAACTGTGGCGCAGGCGTAGCGCCAGGAGCAGCAGCACGAAAAGCAATATCGACGCGTAAGCGATCAACGCCAGACGATAGGTTTCCGCACGCCGAAAATCATCGGAAGAACGCTGGGTATAAGCATTCAAAATATCGTCGAGTGCGGACATCGGCGCATTGACGACGCTCAACAGCGCCGCATCCCTGCTGGGTAACCGCTGCAATATGTAGGTGATATCGGTAGTCAGGATATCTACCAGCGCTTGTACCTCGCCAAACGTGGCGTGGTCTTGGCGAATAGCGTCCAGTTGCGCCTGTAGATTCTTCGCCGAACCCTCGCTGCCATCGTACAAATAGGTGAACAACGCCGTGCGCAGGCCATCGATCTGGTCTTTCGCCTGGGTAAAACTGGCTATGCGCTCGATCCCGAAGATGGCTAGATCGACCGTCTCCTTTAGTCCGGTATTCAGGGCCAGGAACTGTTCGATAAATTCCTGCTTCTGGCTTTTGGCCGCGTAGTACTCCAGCACCAAGGTCGCTTCGTCAGCCTGACCGAGCCGAGCGGGATCTGTCGGGCTGGAACCGCTGGCTTTGATATCGCCGAACAGACGGTCTTCGGTTTCACGAATGCGCGCCTCGATGCTGGCGATAGCACGATCTTTCTGGGGCAGATCCTGACGCGTCATCAGCAATCGGACGTTCAATTGCGCATCGAGCTCTTGCAACTGACGAATCGCATCACGGGTTTCGTCGTGCTCGCGCCAGTTGATCGCCTGGACCTGAAAAAGAAGGAAAACCAGCAACCCCACAGCCGCCGCGGCCAGCAACCCTCCGCCGAGGAAAGAGAGGCTAACGCCCCCTCGCACCAAGTGCCCGCCGCCATACTGTCGCATCTACACTCCCGGTCCCTAGCAGGCTGTTGAAAAACTACCTGCGTTGCCATCGCGGCGTTAAAAACAGGCTCAAAATGCTCATTTACAGCTCGTAAACTCCGCTTTTTCGCCTGTTTTTGCCTTGCGCTGGCTGCCTCGCTTACGTTTTTCAACGGCCTGCTAGCACCGCAGACTCAAGCAACTCCCCGGCTCAATTACGACCCTGGGTAACCATGAATACCAGGCTAGGCTGTGGCCCGCAGAATACAGAGCGCCTGAGTAAAGAGTCGATCAGCAACCCCCTATTTTCAGTAGGCATCCCCCTACCAAAAACAAGTGAACCCCCTACTCGATAAAGGGCAACCGCGCAGCAGCGGCGGCCAATAGCTGAAATCGACCGCAATGCCCGATTCGGCGTAACTGCCCTCACTGCCGCGAGCCGACGCAACAGTTACGCATAAATTAGGGCCATAAGCCGGATGAGTTCGTCAGCCAGGCACAACTCGATGGCTGCAATGCTTGGGCTCTTGGCGGAATGGTTGCGGGGAAGCGAGGCCTTGTGTCAAGCCTCAGGGATGGTGCGCTGTGCGAAAAAGGTGATTGTAGATAAGCAGTACGGGCTGCGGTGCCAAGTAGAAACCTGTCAAACAATAGGAGGTACAAACCACGGTTTTGCCTTGAATGATCAAGCAGAAGCAAAAATTAATCGTGGCCTGTCTCCTATCGCTCTCACTCTATATCGTGACCGCCCTTACTATTGGATCAATCAAGTATGACGACCTGCACCTTACTTGATCGCAATTCAATCATCTTCATCAACTGCGTTTCCGCTGGAAAATGCCTTACCTTGAGTTACCTCTAAACCCTCCCGGTAAAGCATAGGGACCTTCCAAGTTGAGCGAAGCTCTTCTAAGAACCCTATTTCAACCAACTGCCTTATCGCATTTTGCAAGGGTGCACCGCTCAGCGACAAAACCTCCTCAATTGATTGTAAGTTTTGCTCTGCCTTAGCTCGACGAAACTTATCAATAAAGCGGGCTATTTCCGCACCGGCCTCAGCTATTAACGTATCCTCCACTCTTTGAATGCTCAACCGAGCTTGAGCGGCACGAATAGCTTCAGAGTTTACAAGAGGAATATCACCAATTAACTGCCGCGGTGATCTCGAATCCGCTCGCAACTGTTCCTCCCTCGCCATACCAACCAAGTCAATCAAGTTACGCGGGGGACGAACATCATTCCCATCTCTAATTCTGGACATAACCCAATTCAATGTAGTGGGCTTTCGCTCTGCCTGATCTACTTTGGGTGGAAATATTTTATAAAAGAGCTCTTCATCTGAGAGAGCAGATGCCTTAATGTAACCCATGAATGTATTGCCATCACGAATCCGGCGCGCTAGCAAATTCAAGAGATCAGCCTCATCCCATATAATTTCTTTCTTCCTAGCATTCAGATGTGTGAGGTTTACGAAACCATCGCCAATTATCCTTCGAAATAAATCTCGCCGAACAAACAGTTTTAGCCGAAAGCGCTCAAACTCCAGTAAATCTAGGTAAGTCCTCATTAACGCCCTGAGCGCTGGTATCTCCACCTCTGGAAAACCCTGAAATGCCTCATCCAGTCGATCTAAAGCTACCCAAACAGAAATATCAAGTTCATCCAGACAGCTGTTTAGCAATCTTAAAGCAGACTCATGAGAAACTTCTTTACTTTTATTTTTACCTTCGGAATCACCACCAAAAACAATTCTAGGTGTAACTATTGGAATCCCCGTTTCCGACAAGGTCACATCAACCTCTGCAGATTTAGGCATTACAACATGCTGGATGATATTTACAATCTTATTGAAAATCGTAGAAGGCTTGTCGTCAGCAGAGCGAAGCCCTGTATCAGACAAGAGTCTATCAAGCTTCTCTGACGATTCCGTTTTATCTTCAGCAACAATTTCTAATAACCAGTTACCAATCAGAGAAAGAAAGTAAGTTTTCCAAACCGAGGAATACTGCCCTTCCGTTAAGGCATCTTGTTGTACGAGCTTTTGAAACACGGGATTACCAGAAGGATTGAACCCTGCAATCACTTCTATCCCTTTTAACTCAGCTAGACTTGCGTATCTTTTTTGCAAGATACGATAAACCGCAGTTTTTCCGGTGCCTTTGTCACCAGCAATAATATCTGCGCGGTCATTCACAAGAGAGTGAAACGCTTCATTTTCTACAAAATACTTCTCAAGCGACTGATCGAATTCTGCAACAGAATTACCCACATCCATCAGACTCAATATATCTCTAGTTGCTATAGCTTCACTCATAATTTATTTACATCCCCGTTCAATCCAAAAAATTCTGCTCCTTGCTTCGATTGAAACTAGCCGACAGAGACTTCGGCCACAAGTATTTTTACCTAACAGCCATCCTTCTTTGGGCTTGCCCATCATGCCTTGCCGGGCTAGAGTGCGTCCGTCACGGTCAATCCCGTGGCCGGGTGTGGTAGCCCGAGGATTCACGAAGGCGCGGTAGCGCCATAGCCGAGGGCAGGCGCTTTTTTTATGCCTGTTGTTTTCTCGTGCAGTAATGGCGGGCCGTGTGAGGCAGGCTTCGGCCTGGCCGGCTGTCCTTCGTGAGCTGGTCTACCACCCTTGCACGGCCCGCCTCCCATTCGTGTGGTAGCGAAGAGAGGTGGGTCCTTACCTACACGAAGGAGCATAAGGAAAATGCACTATCCCCCTTTTACCCAAGGGCTCCGCCTTGGAGTCTGCTGTTACCCGTCCACCTCCGCCCTGGAGGTGCGTCATGACTAAATCCCACCCCGCTGTCATTCCCTTTCCGAAACGTATCGAACCGCTCGAGTGCACCATTTCCGCTGTCTGCCACTTCCAGGCAGCGGCCGAGTTGCGGATGACGATGCTGCATAAGTTGTTCGAGATCCTGGCCGGCACGGATGCGGCTACCGACGACGCCGGGCACTTGCACGACTGCTGCAACAATGCCCGCGAGCTGCTTAACGATGCGCAGGTGCTGTACCGCAGTGCCTTGGCGCAAGGGAGGGTTGCCGATGATTAAGCCCTTTACCTGCTATTTGCCCAGCCACGACGGCCAGCGCGGCGCGGTGATCGAGTGGACGCACAATTGCCAACGATCCTTCGATCAGGGCGTGATCTGCGCCCAGACCTGGTTGAGCAACGACGACACCGGCTGGCTGTGGGCCAACCTGATCGTTGAGCGCGATGCGTTGCCTCCTGGGGTGCAGCGCCGTGCGTTCGAGGTCGGTTTTCTCAGCCGGGTGCATCAGCGTTTGTGCTCGCCGTTCGGCGGTGGTCACCAGGCCCGGCAGACCTGTTTGCAGCTTTGAATAACGGCTGGCCATAACGGATCGATATCTGCCGGTCGCGACCGGCGGGTATCGATCCATCGCTGACCGTTAAGCCCCGAATATGTGCGCCATGGCATGCCTGCGTCATGCAGATGGCAGGTAGCATTCGGGGCTGCCAATCGAAGGAACGATGACATGAGTGGATATGTACCCAATGACCGGGGCAAGCGACCCGCTCCGGCGATCAAGCCTTATAACGGGGAGTTCGATCAGCAGCCCGCCCGGCCGCTGGTGCTAGCCGACACACAAGCACCTGTACCCGCTCCAGCCCCTAAGCCTGTGGGCTGCGTGTTCGCCAAATCCTGCAACCTGCCGGATGGGGTGATCGATCACAACAATCCCGGTGGCTTCGTACCGCTCGAACAACTGAAGGATTATGGTGACTGGGCCGTGTTGGGCACCGGTACGGCGATCAGAGCGGGCGGTACGCCCCTGCAGTTGATCGGCAGTTCGACTGCGGCGACCACAATCGCCAGCCGCCTGGGCGGCACTTTGTCCCTGGGCATACTCGAAGGCGCTGGTGTCATGCTGGCGGGTGCTGTGGTTGGCACCATTGGCTTGCTGCTGCCCAACACCACCTCGGCCGACAGCGCGCTTTACACCAATGAGCAATATCGCTCCCTGACCTTGGGCCGTACCCGCGTTCGCGTGCATGTTCAGCAACTGACAGCGGGCACCATAAATGCCTACGGTTTTTACACCGGCCGCAAACCGGAATGGGAGAACGCTCGGGTCGTGGAGGCCACTCGGCGCGGCGAGCAGTTCGTCGCCGACCTGGGGCAAGGTATCGAGGTGATCTGGACG
>NZ_CAMPHV010000083.1 GCF_946886105.1 uncultured Pseudomonas sp.
TACTGCGTTTCTCGACACTCATTTGGAACGACCAAACTTCGCGTCTCGTGCCTTGCCTCGCGCTAAAACAGGCTCCGGCGCGGTCGCGATGAAACGGCAACAGACCCTAGGGTTTTTCGTGATTGGCGTGGCGCCTGAGCGAGCCTCTCGCGGCGCGCCGGGCACGCCATATAGACGACTTATGGAGTGAGAGTGGGCCACCGCCGCAGCTGATTTTCATTTCTGTGACTGAGTGTTCACAAAATGTCTACCGCTTGTCGGGCTGGCATTTTTCTAGGATTGTCAGTATCGGGGCGCAGCGACTACTGTCGACAATGCAATGGCTTCAACAAGGAGAGTTTTGATGCCTGTAGTTATTTGCATTGATAGTACAGCTCGCCAATAGGATGAAAGCCGCTCATTGGCAGGTGGACCTGCAGCTCGTTCGCCAATTGCGACTGTTTGAAAATGTCGCCGCAAGCAGCATCAATCAATTGCTGAAAGAGTTTCGCGCGTACGATTTGGACGAAGGCGAAATCCTGCTCTCTCCCTTCAATCGCAATCAATACCTCTATCTATTGCTCAAAGGTCAGCTCAAGGTCTACCTGGGGTCGCTGGAAAGCACCTCGGTGAGCACCTTGCAGGTGGGCGATTGCACCGGGGAAATCAGTTTCATCGACAACGAACACCCTTCCGCCTACGTAGTGGCGGACATGGCGAGCAGCGTCCTGCGCCTGCATCGCCAATCGCTGGTCAATCTGTTCAGCCAATCGCCGCAGATGATGGAAAACCTCCTTGGTTTATTGTGCGAACGCGTACGCCAAGGCAATCAGCAGATCATCAACAGCGAACAGAACGCCAACGTCGACCCCCTGACCGGCGCGTTCAACCGCCGCTGGCTGGAGCATGTATTCGAACGTGAAAGCACCCGTTGCGCATTCAACCGTCAGCCGCTGTGCATGCTGATGCTCGATGTCGATCACTTCAAAGCCTACAACGATGAACATGGCCACCTCGCCGGCGACTATGCGCTGTGCCTGGTCGCGCACACCCTGCGCAATCAATTGCGCCCCAAAGACAGCCTGACCCGTTTCGGCGGCGAGGAGTTCGTCATCCTCTTGCCGGAAATGAGCGCCGAAGACGGCCGCAGCATTGGTGAACGCCTCCGTCAAAGCCTGCAGGATGTCGCCACCTTTTATGCCCCGGTGGGCGTACTGCCGGGTGTTACCGTCTCCATCGGAATGGCGCAGATGCGCCCGAAGGACAGCCTGCAGAGCCTTATCGCCCGCGCCGACAGCGCGCTCTACCAAGCCAAGCAACAAGGCCGCAATTGCCTGTACGGCTGAGCCCGTCCGATCCTGCCAGCCTGCCGAAGGCTCGACAAAAAGCGCAAATAACCCCTTGACCGGCGTGGAGCTTCGCCACACCGACTTCTTGCATTACACTGGCGGCCGTTCATTCCTTAGCCAATTGACGAGATGACCGTGCTCAAAGCACTCAAGAAGATGTTCGGCAAAGCCGAGAGCCAGCAGCCCAGCGCGACAACCCCTGCCGCGGCTCCTCGCAGCAATGACGCCAACGACGACAACCACAGCCGCAACGCCAAGTCGCGCAAAGCGGCCAGCGAACCCGGCATCGCTATCGATACCCCAGCCAGCGCCGACAACCCCGCGCGAAGCAACCCGGAGAAAAAGCCGCGCCGCGCACGCGCAGCCAAACCGGTGAGCACCTGGAAGCTGGAAGATTTCGTCGTCGAGCCCGCAGAAGGCAAGACGCGCTTTCACGACTTCAAGCTCGCCCCCGAGCTGATGCACGCGATCCACGACCTCGGCTTCCCCTATTGCACGCCGATTCAGGCGCAAGTCCTGGGCTTCACCCTCAAGGGCCAGGACGCTATCGGCCGCGCCCAGACCGGCACCGGCAAGACCGCGGCCTTCCTGATTTCGATCATCACCCAGCTGCTGCAAACCCCGCCGCCGAAAGAGCGCTACATGGGCGAGCCGCGCGCACTGATCATCGCGCCGACCCGCGAACTGGTGGTGCAGATCGCCAAGGACGCCGCCGAGCTGACCAAGTACACCGGCCTCAACGTCATGCAGTTCGTTGGCGGCATGGATTTCGACAAACAGCTCAAGGGCCTGGAAGCACGCTTCTGCGACATTCTGGTTGCTACCCCGGGCCGTTTGCTCGACTTCAACCAGCGCGGCGAAGTGCACTTGGACATGGTCGAAGTGATGGTGCTCGACGAAGCCGACCGCATGCTCGACATGGGTTTTATCCCCCAGGTGCGGCAGATCATCCGCCAGACCCCGCCGAAGAACGAACGCCAGACCCTGCTGTTCTCCGCGACCTTCACCGAAGACGTGATGAACCTGGCCAAGCAATGGACCACCGACCCGGCGATCGTCGAGATCGAACCGGAAAGCGTTGCCAGCGATACCGTCGAACAGCACGTTTATGCGGTGGCCGGCAGCGACAAGTACAAGCTGCTGTACAACCTGATCGCGCAGAACGACTGGATTCGCGTGATGGTCTTCGCCAACCGCAAGGACGAAGTGCGGCGCATCGAAGAACGCCTGACCCGCGACGGCATCAGCGCCGCGCAGATGTCCGGCGACGTGCCGCAGCACAAGCGGATCAAGGTGCTCGAAGGCTTCCGCGAAGGCAGTATCCGCGTATTGGTCGCCACCGACGTTGCCGGCCGCGGCATTCACGTCGATGCGATCAGCCATGTAATCAACTTCACCCTGCCGGAAACCCCGGACGACTACGTACACCGTATCGGTCGTACCGGTCGGGCCGGCACCAGCGGCACCTCGATCAGCTTCGCCGGCGAAGACGATGCCTACGCCCTGCCGGCCATCGAGGCCCTGCTGGGCCGCAAGATCGCCTGCGAAATGCCGCCGGACGAACTGCTCAAACCCGTACCGCGTAAGCACTAGCGCTAAGTTGCAAGCGGCGAGCTATAAGCCGCAAGCGAAGAAAAAAGCGAAGCCCAACGGCTTCGCTTTTTTTATGGCTATGTCCCAATTACATGTTGCACGCTGCTTTTGTAGGGTGGGTTAGTGGCGCTGAACCGGGCTGGCGAAGTAGCTACGGGGTGTGTGCGCCACGTAACCCACCAAGCGGTGATCGGCCTGACCACCGCTGGTGGGTTACGGCGCAACTGGTTAAGCATCGACAGATGGCCCGCGACCATGCGCCTAACCCACCCTACGGATTGCCGCGTCCGGACATTGCTTAGCTGTCCCTCGCGCTGCAACACATAACGGGGACATAGCCTCTTTTATGGCCATATACCCGTTAGCTGTTGCATGGGGCATAGGTTTTGTCCGTGGTGCGTGCCATCCCGTAGCTCGGATGCAATCAGGTACGCGCTCCCGGATTGCATCCGGGCTACGAGGCTAGGTCGTTGAGCATGGCGTAAACATTAAGACTCGATTGACTTCGAGATATCCTTATCCGCGCACTACACTCTATCCAAGCAACATCCCGAGGCAGCAGAGCAACACCTTTTACTGAGCGGGTCAGGCACGTCGCCCGAGCAGCCGTAACGCTCGACGCCAATCATCAGGATGGATCCGATCATGGCCGACCACCAAGCACATGAACGCAAGCTCACGCTCAAGGTGGTCTATTACGGCCCGGCCTTGAGCGGCAAGACCACCAATCTGATGCAACTGCATACCCTGCTCCGCCCGCAGCGCAAGGGCGAATTGATGGTTCTGGAAACCCGTGACGACCGCACGCTGTTCTTCGATGTATTACCGATCGGCCTGCGCAACGCCGCCGGTATCGACCTGCGCCTGAAGCTCTACACCGTACCCGGCCAAGTGCAGCACGACAGCACCCGCAAGGCGGTGCTATCGCGTGCTGACGGGGTGATCTTCGTCGCCGACTCCCAACCGGCGCAGCAGGACAACAACGCCAACGCCTTCGAAAACCTGGCGGACAACCTGCAAAAGCTCGGTATGGACATCGAAACGCTGCCCCTGGTGGTGCAATTCAATAAGCGCGACGTCGCCAATGCGGTTCCCGAACAAGAGCTGCAAGCGCGCTGGCGCGACACCCCCTGGGCGCCGCTGTGCATGGCTTCGGCGCTGAGCGGCCAGGGCGTGGTCGAGAGCTTTCGCCTGCTGCTCGAACGCCTCTATCCGAAACTGGACGGCGAGTACCGGTTAGCCGCACAGGAAGGCATCAGCGCTGAGGATTTCATCCGTCGTTTGAGCAGCATGGAGGGTGGCGATGCTTAGTTTCGAAGACGACCCACGGCTTGACGATCTGCTCCCCAGGGAGCGCCAGGAGCGTCTGACGCAGCTACTGCAAGCCGTGCTCGGACACCCGCTAGCCTTGACCGAGCAAGCCGCAGCGGGCGCCGAAGCGGTCGAATTCAATCTGGAAACCCTCGCCTGGCTGAGCTGCCCCGACGCGCCGGCGCTACAGGAGCCGGCCGCGCGGCTGGTGGAGTTCGTGCTGTTCTATGTCGGTAAATACCGCCTGGCGGCCAACCTGCATCACGACACCACCGAGGCCAGCTTCGCCGAACTGCAACGCCAACACGCCGAATTGCAGGAGTCCGAGACCCGCTACCGAGCGCTTTCCGCGCAGTTGCAGAGCCGCGTGAACGAGCAGGTCAAGGTCATCGAAACAACCCAACAGCAGCTCTACGAGAGCGCCCGTTTGCGCGCCATCGGTCAACTCGCGGCCGGCGTTGCCCACGAGATCAACAACCCCATCGGCTTTATCGCCAGCAACCTGCGGGTAGCCGGCGATTACCTCAACGAGCTGGCCGAAAAACTTCCGACCGAGCCCGCGACGACCGCGCTGCTGGAAGACTTCCGCGCGCTGCTCAAAGAGTCGGGCAGCGGCACCCAACGCATCGCCACGATAGTCGCCGACCTCAAGACCTTCTCCAATATCGACCAGAACGATTTCGTCTCCTGCGACCTCAATGCCCTCGTCGCCAGCACCTGCCATTTGCTGCAGACCGAAAGCCAGCGCGCCCTGCAAATCGAATTGCGCCTCGGCGAGCTGCCGCAGCTGGCCGGCTACCCCGCGAAGATTTCACAAGCCACCTACAATGTTTTGGACAATGCCGCCAAATCCATAGGGGCCAACGGCAAGATCCGCGTCACCACTAATAGAAACGAACAAGGACAGATTCAGGTGATCGTCGAGGACAACGGCTGCGGGATCGCCGCCGAGCACATGCCGTGCCTGTTTGACCCCTTCTTCACCACCCGTGATGTGGGCGCCGGCACCGGCCTGGGTTTGACGGTCGCGCGGGAGATCATGAATGCGCATCAGGGCGAAATCCTGATCAAAAGCCAACCCGGCATAGGAACCCGCGTGACGCTGCGTTTCCTTTGTCGTTAGCAGGCTGTTGAAAAACGTAGGCGAGGCAGGCAAGACAAGGACTAGGCGTCCCCACAAAAACAGCCGAAAAAGCGACTGGGGTCGCATTCGACTTTACGTGCTGTAAATGAGCATTTTGACTGGGCTCGCACGCGAGGCTGTTTTTAACGCAGTATTGCCAACGCAGGTAATTTTTCAACGGCCTGTTAGCGAACGACGCTCAGGTCGACTTGGTCCAACGCCGCATGGCCTGGTGGAGCAGTGTTCAACAAGCCGCTAAGGAGTTTTCGTGGCAAAACGTTATGCATCGTTGTTCGTGGGCACGGATACCCCGGGCGAAGGGCGCGAAAGCCCTGTCGACAGTCCGTACAGCCTGCTGTTGGTGGATGACGAGCCGGGGATACTCGCAGCCCTGCGCCGGGTGCTGCACCGCGAAAACTACCAACTGCACTTCGCCCGCAACGGTGTCGAAGCGCTGAAAATTCTCGCCAGCCAACCGGTCCATCTGATCATCAGCGATTTCATGATGCCGCAGATGAATGGCAGCGAATTGCTCAGCCAGGTGCGCGAACGCTGGCCGGCAACTATCCGCATCATGCTCACCGGGCACGCCAATACCGAGGCGGTGATGGGCTCGATTCAGGGCGGCGCGGTTTACCGCTTCATCCTCAAGCCGTGGAACGACGACGACCTGCGCCTGACCATCGCCCTGGCGCTCGAACAGTACGACTTGAAACAGCGCAACCTCGCGCTCGAGCAGGAAAACCACAAGCAGCACCGCGACCTGGAAACCCTGGCCAAGCTGGGTATCACCAACCGCAGCCAACTGGCGATCATGCTGCATAAAAAGGGCCTGCTCAACGCCCAGCAGATCCAGCAACTGCACAAGGAAATGCGCGTCCACAAAACCCCGGTGATGCGCCAGTTGATGCAGCACGATTGGGTCGACAGCCGAAAAATCTACGATCTGTTGCGTAAGGACCTGATGCTCGAGGAAATCGACCTGCGCGAATTCCAGGTCGATCCGCCGCTGCTGTCGCTGGTCCCCCAAGCGATCTGTACGCGCCAACTGGTGCTGCCGTTACGAGTCATCGATAAGCGCTTGCGCCTGGCCATGGCCGACCCCATGGATCAGGGGTTGATCGAAGAACTCGCGTTTATGACCGGCTTCAGCATCCACCCGCTGCTGTGCGATTTACCGCAGTTGCAGGCCAAACTTGCAGAAATCTTCGGCACCCCCGAGAACCGACTCGATGACTTGGCGACCATAGTCGGCGATAGCGATCCCTATGAAGGCATCGAGATCGTCCTCGACGACGATGGCGAAAGCGAGAACCTGGAGCAACTGCTCGGCAGCTCCGAAGACCCACCGGCGATTCGCCTGGTCAATGCGATCATCCTCGAAGCGCTGCGCCTGGGCGCCAGCGATATCCACATTCACCCGCGCACCAAACACGTGGTGGTGCGCTACCGCATCGACGGCGTGTTGCAGGACAAAATCCAGATCCCCAGCAACCTGCTGATGTCGCTGGTCTCGCGTATCAAGGTCATGGCGGAACTGGATATCACCGAACGCCGCCGCCCACAGGACGGCCGGATCACCGTAAAAACGCCGATGCGCATCGTCGATCTGCGTATTTCCACCTTGCCGACCATCAACGGCGAAAAGGTCGTGATGCGCGTGCTGGAGCGTCAGTCGGCCGCGCAATCGCTCGAGGATCTGGGTCTGTCGGCGAACAATCTGAAGCGGCTGCTGCACGTGGTCAACAAACCGCAGGGCATCATCCTCGCCACCGGCCCCACCGGCAGCGGCAAAACCACCACGTTGTTCGCCCTGCTGCAGCATGAAGCTTCATCGGAAAAGAACTACATCACCATCGAGGATCCAGTGGAAATCCACGTCGATCTGGCGGGACAGGTACCGGTACGCGATCGCATCGGTATGAGCTTCGCCAGTATATTGCGCGCCATCTTGCGCCAGGATCCGGACGTGATCCTGCTCGGCGAAATCCGTGATCACGAGACCGCCGACGTGGCCTTTCACGCCGCCCTCACCGGCCACTTGGTATTCTCCACACTGCATACCAACTCGGCGGCGGCGACCATCGCCCGCCTGTTCGACCTCGGACTCAAGCCCTATGTGCTGGCCTCTGCGCTTGAGGCGATAGTCGCGCAGCGCCTGGTACGGCGCATCTGTCCTCATTGCCGCGAGCCGGTGAAACCGCCCGAAGAGCGCTTGCGCAGCCTGGGCCCGGAGTTCCTCGAAGCGGATATGCCGTTCTTCCATGGGCGTGGCTGCAATCATTGCAACCAAGGCTACAAGGGCCGGGTCGGCATCCATGAAGTCCTGACCATGAACGACACACTACGCGACGCCATCTCCCAAGGTGCAGGCGCCACACAACTGCAAAACCTGGCCCGCGAACAAGGCATGACCACCCTGCTCGACGATGCTCGGGAAAAAATCCGCCAAGGCCTGACCACAGTCGAGGAGGTGCTGCGTCTACTCGGCCCGCAAGATCTTCAGGAGTAGCGCGCTCGCACCCGCCGATCCTGTATAAACGCCTGCAAGAGATCAAAAGCGCAGCCTGAACGGCCCGCATGCAATCGTTTTCTTAGCAGAGGGCCGCCATGAGCGAGCAACCCCCTTACGGCGTCGGCGACGCCTCTTACCACGCCGCGGGCGGCATCGACGGTCTGCAACGGCTGGTCGCCGACTTCTACCGACTGATGGACGAGCCAGGGGCAGCCGCCGATCTGCGCCGCATGCATGGCGATAACCTCGATATGGCGCGCGACAAGCTGACCTGTTTTCTCAGCGGTTGGCTGGGCGGGCCGCGACTGTTCGCCGAGAAATACGGCGCCATTGCGATTCCGACGTTTCACGCACAGTGGCCAATCGACCAACGTCTCGCCGACAGTTGGCTGAGCTGCATGGCTCAGGCCATCGCCCTGCAACCCTACCCGCCGGATTTTGCCGAGTACCTGCTGAGGCAACTGCGGGTACCGGCGCAGCGCATCGTCCAGGCCTGTCAGCGCCAAGCATGACCGCAGTTGCCAGGCATCAGCGACTCAAGGTCTGATCCATCAAGGCCAGGAATTTCGGCGGGAACTGGCGCCGGTCGATCGCCATCTCGGGGTCGGAGGAGCTTGCTTGTTGCAAGCTGTCATGGATATCAGAGATTGCGTTACGGTCGGCTTCGCCACTCAGGATATGCAGCGTATATTGGCTGGCCGCACGATAAACCCATGCCTGGGCGCGCGCGACATCCGTGGTCAATGTGGCGGGATCGAAGCTGGCAACCTGCTCATAGGCACCATTGAAGTATGCCTCGACGACTTCATGCAGCACGGGGTCCTCAACCTCCCCCTCCCCGAGCTTTCGCACATCCGCAACGGGAAGACTTTGCCCCGCCCGCAGCAAGTTCGCCTCACAATCCGCCCGACCGCGGGCCATGATGCTGGCGTTCTCACCGGACAGCACCTTGAAACGCGCCTCGTTCGCCCAACTGGCCAATGCCTTATCGCATCGCCCCAACCGGTAGTGAGCCAACCCGAGGAAGTAATGGGGCGTGTAAGGGGCGAAACGCATCCCATACAGCCGAATACGCGGCAGCGAAGCGGGCACTTCGCTGATCACTTCTTCGAGCAAGGGTATCGCTTTGTCGTAACGCTCCCGCTCGATGTTCAGAATGGCGA
>NZ_CAMPHV010000084.1 GCF_946886105.1 uncultured Pseudomonas sp.
AGTATCCCAGCGGGCGCACACCGGAGGATCAGGCACGCCTCGATGAAGCATTGGTGCAGGCTTGGGTTATCCCTTGATGGGACCATCACTGGCTGCGCAGGGCTAAACCCTGCGCAATCGGTCGTTTTTTGAGCGTAATGCCTTGTGATATCCGGGCGTTGATCGTAATAAGTAGCGCGCTGCATGTTAAATTCGCCGGCCCTAAGGGGCGGTTCTGCGATCAACCGCTCGAAAAGCCAGTTGACCCATACGGGTGGCTGCGCTTAAAAACTCTTTCGCGGTTAGTATGTCTATCGCTTTCTCAAGCCTGCCCCTTCGTTTGGACCCCGCTTATGTCTTCCTCCACCGAACACGTTGAACTGGATGCGGTGCTGGCCGCACCCGCTAGCTTGCGGCGCTTGCCGTTCAGTTTCGCCAAACGTCACGGGGTGGTGCTGCTGATCGACGCGGTCCCGCCATGTTTGGCCCATCGCCCGCAGGTGGAGTTGGTGGCGTTGGCCGAGGCGCAGCGTTTCGTCGGGCGTCAGTTGCCGTTGCGCAGCCTGACCGCAGAGGCGTTCGAGCAGGCGCTGGGCAAGGCTTATCAGCATGAGTCTGGGGCCATGCAACTGGCTGAGGGGTTAGGCGGTAGCCTGGACCTCGCCGCGTTGGCCGAGCAGGTGCCGGAGACCGAAGACTTGCTGGAGCAGGAAGACGACGCACCGATCATCCGCTTGATCAACGCCATCCTCGGCGAGGCGATCAAGGAAGATGCATCGGATATTCACCTGGAAACCTTCGAAAAACGCCTGGTGGTGCGTTTCCGTGTGGATGGCGTGTTGCGCGAGGTGCTCGAGCCGAAGCGCGAGCTGGCGGCGCTGCTGGTATCGCGGATCAAAGTCATGGCGCGCCTGGATATCGCCGAGAAGCGCATCCCCCAGGATGGTCGCATTTCCTTGAAGGTCGGCGGGCGCGAGGTGGATATCCGGGTATCCACACTGCCCTCGGCGAATGGCGAGCGGGTGGTGCTGCGTTTGCTCGACAAGCAAGCCGGACGCCTGAATTTGCAGCATCTGGGCATGAGCACACGGGACCGTCAGGTGATGGAGGAGACCGTGCGTAAACCCCACGGCATCCTGCTGGTCACCGGCCCCACAGGTTCCGGTAAAACCACCACCTTGTATGCCAGTCTGGTCAGCCTCAACGACCGTACCCGCAATATTCTCACCGTCGAGGACCCGATCGAATACCACCTCGAAGGTATTGGCCAGACCCAGGTCAACCCCAAGGTCGACATGACTTTCGCCCGCGGCCTGCGCGCCATTTTGCGTCAGGACCCGGATGTGGTGATGGTCGGTGAAATCCGCGACAAGGAAACCGCCGAGATCGCCGTGCAGGCTTCCTTGACCGGTCACCTGGTGCTCTCCACCTTGCACACCAACAGTGCCATCGGTGCCATCACCCGCCTGGTGGACATGGGCATAGAACCGTTTCTGCTGTCGTCATCCTTGCTTGGCGTCCTCGCCCAGCGCCTGATTCGTGTGCTCTGCCCGCATTGCAAGGAGGCCTACGAGGCCGACGAAGCCGAGTGCAAATTGCTCGGCGTCCCATTCGCGCAGCCGCCGACCCTGTACCATGCCCGCGGCTGCAACGACTGCCATCATCAGGGCTACCGCGGCCGTACCGGTATCTATGAGTTGGTGGTGTTCGACGACCACCTGCGCACCCTGATCCACAACGCCGCCTCCGAGCAGGACATGACCCGTCACGCCCGCACCCTCGGCCCGAGCATCCGCGAGGACGGCCGGCGCAAGGTGCTGGAAGGGGCGACCACGGTCGAGGAAGTGCTGCGCGTGACGCGAGAAGAGTAATGGCTGCTTTCGAATACCTCGCCCTCGATGGCAAAGGCCGTCAGCAGAAAGGCGTGCTGGAAGCCGATAGCGCCCGCCAGGTGCGGCAGATTCTGCGCGAGCGGCAAATGGCGCCGCTGGATGTCAAAGCCACGCGCACCCGTGAAAACGCTGGAGGCGGCGGGCATTTCAGTTTTACTCGTGGGTTGTCGGCGCGCGATCTGGCGCTGCTCACCCGGCAGTTGGCGACCCTGGTGCAGGCCGCCTTGCCGATCGAGGAGGCCTTGCGCGCGGCCGCGGCCCAGGCCGGTACGCCGCGTATCCAGAGCATGTTGCTCGCGGTGCGCGCACGGGTGCTCGAAGGCCATGACCTGGCCAGCAGCCTCAAGGAATTTCCCGCGGCCTTCCCCGAGCTTTACCGCGCCACGGTGGCGGCGGGCGAGCATGCCGGCCACCTGGGGCCGGTGTTGGAGCAGTTGGCCGACTACACCGAGCAACGCCAGCAGTCGCGGCAGAAGATCCAATTGGCCTTGCTCTACCCGATGATTCTGATGTGTGCCTCGCTGCTGATCGTCGGCTTTCTGCTCGGCTACGTGGTGCCGGATATCGTGCGGGTGTTCGTCGACTCCGGGCAAACCCTGCCGGGGTTGACCCGCGGCCTGATCGCCTTGAGCGAGTGGGTGAAGAATTGGGGTTGGCTGGCGGTGATTCTCGCCGTGCTGGGGGTTTTCGCCATGCGCCTGGCTTTGCGCGACGAGGCGGTGAAGCTGCGCTGGCACCGTTTTTTGCTGCGCGTGCCGCTGGTCGGCAAGCTGATTCGCGCCACCGACTGCGCACGCTTCGCCTCGACCCTGGCGATTCTGACCCAAAGCGGCGTGCCGCTGGTCGAAGCCCTGGGCATCGGCGCCGAAGTCATCGTCAACCGGGTGATCCGCGCCGAGGTGGTGATCGCCGCGCAGAAAGTCCGCGAAGGCGGCAGCCTGACCCGTGCGCTGGAAGCCAGCGGCCAGTTCCCGCCGATGATGATGCACATGATCGCCAGCGGCGAACGTTCCGGCGAACTGGACCAGATGCTCGCGCGCACCGCGCGCAATCAGGAAAACGACTTGGGCGCCCAGGTGTCTCTATTGGTGGGGCTGTTCGAGCCGTTTATGTTGGTGTTTATGGGGGTAGTAGTGCTGGTCATCGTCTTGGCCATCCTGATGCCGATTCTGTCTCTCAATCAGTTGGTGGGGTAACTAGGTGAATATCGAATCGTTGAAAAGCGTAGGCGAGGCAGCCGAGGCAAGGCAGGAATGCTCGAAGAAGCGCAGTTTACGTGTTGTAAATGAGCATTCTGAGAGCATTCCTAACGCAGGATCGGCAACGCAGGTAGCTTTGCGGCGGTTCGATAAGCGTCAAACGGGCTTCACACTCATCGAAATCATGGTCGTAGTGGTCATTCTCGGCATCCTCGCCGCCCTGGTGGTGCCGCAGGTGATGAGCCGGCCGGACCAGGCCAAGGTCACCGTGGCCAAGGGCGATATCAAGGCGGTAGCCGCCGCGCTCGACATGTACAAGCTGGATAACCACAACTACCCGAGTACTCAGCAGGGCCTGGAAGCTCTGGTGAAGAAGCCGTCCGGCAACCCGCAGCCGAAGAACTGGAACAAGGACGGTTACCTCAAGCGTCTGCCGGTCGATCCATGGGGCAATGTCTACCAGTACCTGGCACCGGGCACCAAAGGCCAGTTCGACCTTTACTCGCTGGGCGCCGATGGTAAGGAAGGCGGCAGCGACCAGGATGCCGATATCGGTAACTGGGACCTGTAAGCGAAGATGCGCCAGCACCGCGGTTTCACCCTGATCGAACTGCTCGTGGTGCTGGTGATCCTCGGCAGCCTGATCGGCTTGGCCACCCTCAGCGTCGGCATCGCCGGGCCTTCGCGCGAGTTACGCAACGAGGCCGAACGCCTGGCCGGCCTGATCGGCGTACTGGCCGAGGAGGCCGTGCTGGATAACCGCGAATACGGTTTGTACCTGACCGACGAAGCCTACCAGGTGCTGCGCTACGACCCGCAGTCGGCACGCTGGGATGCCCTCGACGGCAAACCCCATCGTCTGCCCGGCTGGGCCGAGTTGAGCGTCGAGCTGGAAGGCGAAGCCTTGAAATTGCCGCAGCCCACGGGCGAGGAGAGCGACACCGCGGGCAAGTTGCCGCAGTTATTGATGCTTTCCAGCGGTGAACTCAGCCCGTTTCGTCTGCGCCTCAGCGAGCGCCGCAAGGATGGCTTAGGTTTATCGCTGTCCAGCGATGGCTTTCGTTTGCCCAGGGTCGAGTTGGATGGCCAGCAGGGCCGCTCCGGATGAAACAAGCACGCGCTTTCACCCTCCTCGAAGTGCTGGTCGCTTTGGCGATCTTCGCCTTGGTCGCCGCCAGCGTGCTGGCCGCCAGCGGGCGCAGCCTGCAAACCGCCGCGCGACTGGAGGACAAGACGCTGGCCATGTGGATCGCCGATAACCGTTTGACCGAACTGCAGTTGGCCGAGACGCCGCCAGGCGATGGGCGCGATCAGGGCGAGCTGGAGTTCGCCGGGCGCCGCTGGCAATGGCAGAGCGAGATTCAGGCGACCAGCGAGCCGAGCATGCGCCGGGTCACTTTGTGGGTCGCGCCGCGGCCGGAGCGCGGGCTTGGTGGCGACCTGCGGGAGCGGGCGGTGGTCAGCCTGAGTGGCTTTCTCGGGGCGGTGCAATGAAGCGGGCAATGGGCGGTTTTACCTTGCTCGAGCTGCTGATCGCCATCGCGATCTTCGCGCTGCTGGGGCTGGCCACTTACCGCATGCTCGACAGCGTGCTGAAAACCGACGCAAGCACCCGTACCCATGAATTGCAGCTGCGCGAGTTGGTGCGTGGCATGGCCGCTTTCGAGCGCGATATTTTGCAGGTGACCCCGCGTCCGGTGCGCGATCCATTCGGCGATGAACGTCCGGCTTTGCTCGGCGAGGACGTCGATGGCGTCGCCCTGGAGTTGAGCCGCGCCGGTTGGCGCAATCCGCTCGGGCAATTGCGCCCCACCGTGCAGCGGGTGCGTTGGGAGCTGAGTGGAGAGAAATGGCAGCGGCGCTATTGGAAGGTGCTCGATCAGTCCCAGGACAGCCAGCCGCAGATCCAGCAGGTGCTCGACGGAGTCACGCGCATGGAGTTGCGTTATCTGGACAGCGAAGGCAACTGGCTCAACAGCTGGCCGCCGGCTGATAACGGCAGCGAAGAGCAGAAGGGCGAGTTGCCGCGAGCACTGGAATTGGTGCTCGAACATCGACGCTATGGCGAGCTGCGCCGTGTGTTGCGCTTGCCGGACGTCTTGCCCGAGGGCACCCAGCAATCGCCCGAAGGCGCTCCCGAGCAGCCCGCCGAGGAAACGCCGCGGGATGGCGAGGAGCGTGCCGACAGCAGAGCTGCCGAGGAGCCCGACTTATGAAGACTCAGCGCGGCATGGCGCTGATCACCGTGATGCTGGTGGTGGCCGTGGTGACGGTGGTGTGCGCCGGGATCATCGCCCGTCAGCAACTGTCGATCCGCAGCAGCGCCAACCAATTGCATGTGCGTCAGGCCTGGCATTACGCCCTGGGTGGCGAGACCTTGGCCAAGGCGGTGTTGCGCAACGATTTGCGTCAGGGCGATCCGCGCGCGCCCGTCGATCATCTCGCCGAGCCCTGGGCGCGGCCTCTGGCGACGTTCGCCTTGGATGAAGGTGGCGAGCTCAAGGTGCGTATCGAGGACCCGAGCGGGCGTTTCAATCTCAACAGTCTGGTGCGTCAAGGCGCGCCGAATGAAGCGGCGCTGGCGCAATTCAAGCGCTTGCTGTTGGGCCTGCAGATAGTCGCGCCTTATGCCGAACGGTTGGTCGACTGGCTGGATGCCGATCAGGAGCCGAATGGTGCTTATGGTGCCGAGGACAATCAGTATCTTCTGATGCAGCCGCCTTATCGCACGGCCAACCGCGCGATAACCGACGTATCCGAGTTGCGTCTGCTGTTGGAGATGACCGAGGCCGATTACCAGCGCCTGTTGCCGTTCGTCAGCGCCTTGCCGGCGGATGCCACCTTGAACGTCAACACGGCCGATGCCCGGGTACTGGCGAGCCTGGCCGACGGCGTGCCGCTAAGCACGGCGGAGGGGCTGGTGGCCAATCGCGGCAATCAGGGTTATGCGGATGTGGCGAGCTTTCTCGCGCAACTGCCGGGGCTGAGCATGCAAAGCCAGGGCTTGGCTGTCGGCAGCCAGTATTTTCAGGTGATCAGCGAAGTGAGCGTCGGTGATCGCCGTCAGGTATTAAACAGCACCGTGCAGCGATTGAGTGACGGCAAGGTGTATGTCCTAGCCCGTGATCTGGGGCGGAGCGGTGTACCGCCGCTGCCCGTCAAGGAAGTCGAACCATGAGTCAAGTGTGTGTGTTTCTGCCGCCCAACGCCTGTTTCGAGGTCAGCGCCGATCTGCTGGTGCGGCGCGTGCAGGCGGAGCGCAGCGAGTCTTTGCCGTTTGCCGAGGCGGTTGCGGGCTTGAGTGGCGCCTGGAGCCTGGTATTGCCGGTCGAGGTGGTCACCGCTTGTGCGGTGCGTTTACCGACGCAAAAGACCCGTTGGCTACGTCAGGCCCTACCGTTCGCGGTGGAGGAACTGTTGGCCGAGGATGTCGAGCAATTGCACCTGGCCCTCGGCGAGCAGCTCGAGGATGGCCGGCATCGGGTGTTCGCCATTCGCCGCAGTTGGCTGGAGGACTGGCTGGCGCTTTGCCCGACAGCGCCACAGATGATTGCCGTGGATGCCGATCTGCTGCCCCATGAAGGCACGCAACTGCTGCAATTGGGGTCGCGTTGGCTGCTCGGCGGCGCCGATGTTGCACGCATGGCGCTCAACGGCGAGGAGTGGTCGGGGCTGGCGGCGGTGTGCCCGCATCCGCATGTCGCCTACCCGGCAGCGCAGCAATCGGCGTTACAGCCGGTCGATGAAAGCCATGAGTTGGCCGATGCCTATCACTGGCTGGCGCAGCAGGGCGTGCGTAACAACCTGGCCCAGGGTGAGTTCGCCATCCGTACCAGTAGCGGCGACTGGCAGCGTTGGCGCCCGTTGCTCGGTTTGCTCGGTCTATGGCTGGTGCTGCAGTGGGGCTTCAATCTGGCCCAAGGCTGGCATTTACAGCGCGAGGCCGACGCCTACGCCCAGGCCAGTGCGGCGCTCTACCGCGAACTGTTTCCCGAGGATAGCAAGCTGGTCAACCTGCGTGCGCAGCTGGATCAGCACCTGGAAGCGGGTGGCGGCAGCGGCCAGGGGCGCTTGCTCGGCATGCTCGCCGAGGTGAGTCAGGCGCTGCTTGCAGAGGGCACGCCCGTGACGATCGAACAATTGGATTTCAGCGATATTCGCGGCGACCTGGCCATGCAGGTGCAGGCGCCGGGCTTTGCCGAATTGGAGCGCCTGCGTGAACGTTTGCAGGAAAACGGTTTGGCGGTGCAGATGGGCTCGGCCAGTCGAGAAACGGCTGGCGTCAGCGCGCGCCTGGTGATCGGAGGATGAATATGAGTCGCCTGCAAGCCCTGAAAAATCCCTTTGCCGAGCAATTGGAGAGTTCGCAGTTATTGCAACGCTGGCGCGGCCTGGCCCCACGCGATCGCTTATCGTTGAGCCTGTTGGCTGGGTTTCTGCTGCTGGTGATCCTCTACTTGATGCTGTGGCAACCCGCCCAGCAGAGGCTGGCCGCCGCGCGCAGCGCATTCGAGCAGCAGCGTGCCCTGTATACCTACCTGCAAGCCAAGGAGCCCCTGGCCCGCAGCTTGGCCAGTAAACCCCGGGTCGAGCTCGATCCCGCGCGCTTGCAAGGATTGGTGACGGCCAGCGCCACCGAGCAAGGCCTGGCGGTCGAGCGCATGGACAGCGAGGGCGACGGTTCGGTCCAGGTCAGCCTGCAGGCCGCACCTTTCGCGCAACTGTTGCGTTGGTTCGCCGTGCTGGAAGAGCAGGGCGTGCAGATCACCGAAGCCGGGTTGGACCGTAGCGAGGAGAACAAGGTGGCCGCGCGTCTGACCTTGCGGGTGGCGCTGTAAATCTCGAGAGCAAGTTTCGGAAAAAGTCTCGGGAATGCCCAGAAATGGTTCGTGACGAGGTGGCGGCGCACTGCGTTTGGGCGCCCGCCATGGCTGTTTCGAGTGCCCGGATAATCCGCCTCGAGAGAAAAAACTTAAGGAAAGTATTGACTTAGGTTAGACCCCACAGTAGATTGCGCGCCTCGCAAGGCGATGGGTGATTAGCTCAGCCGGGAGAGCATCTGCCTTACAAGCAGAGGGTCGGCGGTTCGATCCCGTCATCACCCACCATTCTTTGCGAATGTTAGATGAAAAATTTCGGACGCAAGTCCGACCGACGCGCAGCGGTAGTTCAGTCGGTTAGAATACCGGCCTGTCACGCCGGGGGT
>NZ_CAMPHV010000085.1 GCF_946886105.1 uncultured Pseudomonas sp.
GGGCTCGGTTGCGGGCGGGGTTGCGGCGCGGGGCGGGTCGCCACAGTGGGCGTGTTCCGCGGGCTATCGAAATGGATGATCTGCCCCACGTGAATCACATAAGGGTCGACAATGCCGTTACGCGCAGCCAGGGCTTTCCAGTCCCAGCCGAAGCGGAAGGCGATGGAATAGAGGGTGTCGCCGCGGCGTACCCGGTATTGCCCCGTGGTAACCGGCTGGCGCTGCACCTGCACGTTGCGCCCGTTGCGGTCGACCACCTGCACCCCGCCGGGCGGCGGGCTGGCGCAACCGCTCAGTAAGGCGCCGAGCAGCAGGCCAGCCAACAGGCATCGAGCGCCGTTACAGCGAATTCGCAGTTGAATGGCTGAGCAACCCACCGGTTTCTCCCTACTGGCGTTTATTGTGGTTAATGCCGTGCATTGTGCCGGAATTATTCTTCGCAACCAGCGCTTTGCTGACGACGACTGGCCAAACGTTCCAAGCCCAGCACCAAAACCACACCGCCACAGGCCAGAAGAACGGCCACGAGCAGTTGCGGATCCTGCCCACTGACCTCGGCGAAACGCCCCGGCAGGAGGTTAGCTTGCAGCAGCGGGACCTGTTCGCCATGGCTATCGAGACGCCAGGTAAGGGTTTCCTTCCAGGGCCACAGCTTGTTCAACGAACCCAGCATCAAACCGGTCAGCAGCGACAAACCCAGGTCGCGCCAGCGGGTCAACAACCAGCGCAGCACACCGGCGAAACTGACGATACCGATCAGGCAGCCACTGGCGAATACCGCCAACACCGCAATATCCAGACCTTTCACCGCGCCCAGGACGAAGGGGTACAGGCCCAGCAACAACAAGATGAAACTGCCGGAAATGCCGGGCAGGATCATCGCGCAGATAGCGATGGCCCCGGCGAAGAAAATGCTCATTGAGTCGGTGCCCCACTGCACCGGTGACGCCACGGTGATCCAGTAGGCGAAACCGGCGCCGATAGCGAAGCTCAGCAGTCGAGTCCAGTTCCAGCGCTGGATATCGCGGGCCACCAGATGCGAGGACACCAAGATCAACCCGAAGAAGAACGACCACAGCGGGATCGGGTGCTGCTCCAGCAAATAGGTAATCAAGCGCGCCAAGCTGAGCACGCTGGTGAGAATGCCGGCCATCAGGATCAACAGGAAGGTCGCATTGGCGGCCTGCCAGGCTGCGACAACACGGCCACGCAGCAGCATGAGCGCGGCTGCGGGCACGCTGGCGATGGAGCGCAGCAACTCATCGTAAATGCCGCTGATAAACGCAACGGTGCCGCCGGATACGCCTGGCACCACATCGGCCGCCCCCATGGCGATGCCCTTGATAAAGAGCAGAACATGCTTGTTCATGGATTCCTCAGTTCAAATCGAATCAGGCCAGGGGCCCGTTTAGCAGTGGGACGAAACGCACGGCATCGAGCACGTGCCGGGAGAAGCCGTGCTCCTCGCGCACGATCAACAGCAGTTCCTGCTCAGCGCCGGCCCCCACCGGGATCACCAAGCGGCCGTTCGGTGCCAATTGATCGAGCAAGGCTTGCGGCACTTCGGCAGCCGCGGCCGTGACGATGATGCCGTTGTATGGTGCCAGCGCCGACCAGCCTTCCCAGCCATCGCCCCAGCGGAACACCACATTGCGCAGGTTCAGTTGGGCCATGCGCTCCTTGGCGCGATCCTGCAGGACCTGGATACGCTCGACGCTGAACACCCGTTCCACGACCTGGGCCAGAATCGCGGTCTGGTAGCCCGAGCCCGTGCCGATCTCCAGGACTTTGTCCAAAGGGCCGGCGGCCAGCAGCAATTCGCTCATACGCGCGACCATATAGGGCTGCGAGATGGTCTGGTTATGGCCGATGGGTAACGCGGTATCTTCGTAGGCGCGATGGGCCAGGGCTTCGTCGACGAACAGGTGGCGCGGCGTACGGCGGATCGCTTCCAGCACCTGAGCGTTGGACAGGCCCTCTTCGTACAAACGTTGAATCAAGCGCTCCCGGGTACGCTGCGAGGTCATACCGATACCGCGGTGCAACTCATCCTGCTCGCGCCTCATCAGAGCAAGCCCTCCAGCCAGGGTTGCAGGCTATCGAATCCGTCCTGAAAGGTTCGATCCAACTGCAACGGGGTAATGGACACATAGCCCTGCATCACCGCGTGGAAATCCGTACCGGGCCCACCGTCTTCGGCGTCGCCGGCGACCGCGATCCAGTACCCCTCTTTACCCCGCGGGTTGACCACTTTGACCGGCGCGGCGGCACGGGCGCGATGGCCCAGACGGGTGAGCTGGATGCCACGGATATGCTCGAGCGGCAAGTTGGGGATATTCACATTGAGCACGGTGCGCGGCGGCAGATCCAACTGCTCGTGGGCTTCGACCAACTTGCGCGCGAAATACGCCGCGGTCGGCAGGTTGTCCGCCAGGCGCGATACCAGTGAGAAGGCGAAGGCCGGCCGGCCGAGGAAACGTCCTTCCAAAGCCGCGGCCACGGTACCGGAATAGAGCACGTCATCGCCCAGATTGGCCCCCAGGTTGATGCCCGCAACGACCAAATCCGTGGTGTGCGGCAACAAGCCGTTCAAACCCAGATGCACGCAATCAGTGGGGGTGCCATTGACGCTGATGAAGTCATTGGCCAGAACGCAGGGGTGCAGCGGACGGTCGAGCGTTAACGAGCTGCTGGCGCCGCTTCTGTCCTGGTCGGGGGCGATTACCGTGCATTCGGCATAGTCGGCCAGTGCGGCATGCAGCGCGGCGAGGCCCGGTGCGGCCACACCGTCGTCGTTTGAAATCAGAATACGCATGGATTGTCCGTGTGTCCCACCGGCAACAGATCGACGAGCTCGCGCACTAAAACAGTGGCAAAGCATCCAGCTGGCAGGACGAATTGCAGTTGCAGAATGTCGGGCTCGGGATAATGCCACGTCAAACCGCCGATGGGGAGGCGCAGAATACGTCGTTCGTGCGTCATGCCCGCTTCTGCCAGCCAATCGACCAGCGCAGGCTCCTGTTCGGCCACTGTATGCTCCAGCGCCTGAGCGACCCCGGCCACGGCCGAATCGCCCGCGCCCCACAGCGGCCCGGTGGGATGCAGATCAAGAATCGCCAAACGCGGATCACTGCATTCCGCCTCCCCGGCAGGAAAAAAACTGCGACTGTCGGTAAACGCCAGCAGATCGCCCGGTAGCGCCCGGTTCCAGATGCCCGCGGCGACCCGCTCGGCCAATACCCGATTGAACAAGTAACTGCGCGCCGCCGAGAGCACCCGCGAGCGCACATTGCGTTTCTCGGGCAGGCTCTTGCCGGCGGCGAAATGCCGTGCATGGGCGAGGTTGCCGCCTTCGAAGCCGAAGCGCTGCAAACCGTAGTAGTTGGGAATACCTGCGGCGGCGATCCGCGTCAGGCGCTGATCCAGAGCTGCGTGATCGGCCTGCAGCTGGGTCAGGCGCAGCGTGAAGCCATTGGCGGCGTGGGCGCCGCGCTGCAATTTGCGCGAGTGGCGCACCTGCTTGAGGATGCCCAGACTCGCATCGATAGCGCCGCTGAAGTCGGGATCGGCCTTGCCCGGCAGATGCAGACTGAACCATTGGCGAGTCAGCGCCTGACGATCCTTGAGCCCGGCATAGCTGATCATCCGCAACGGCACCCCAGCGGCGCGGGCGATGCGCTTCGCCGCCTCCTCGGTATTCAGCTCGCGCTTTTCCACCCACAGCCAAAGATGTTCGCCTTCGCCGGCCAGGGGAATATCCAGCACTTCATCGACCTGGAAATCCTCCGCCACGGCCTTGAGCAGCGCCGTACCGCAGGCTTCGCCATAGGCCTTGGGACCGAGCAGTTGCAGTTCGTTCATAGCGCGACCAACAGCGCAACGGCATGCACCGCGATGCCTTCCTCACGACCGGTGAAGCCGAGCTTTTCGGTGGTGGTGGCCTTGACGTTGACCTGATCCAGCGCGACTTGCAGGTCCGCGGCGATCAGCTCGCGCATGCGTTCGATATGTGGGGCCATCTTCGGCGCCTGGGCGACTATGGTGGCGTCGACATTACCGACCCGCCAGCCCTTGGCCTGAACCAGCCCGAGCACATGGCGCAGCAGCACGCGACTATCGGCGCCTTTATAGGCGGCGTCGGTATCGGGGAAGTGCTTGCCGATGTCGCCCAGCGCGGCGGCGCCGAGCAAGGCGTCGGCCAGGGCATGCAGCAGCACGTCGCCATCGGAATGGGCCAGCAGGCCGAACTTGTGAGGGATTTGCACGCCACCCAGAGTAATGAAAGTACCCTCGGTAAAACGGTGCACATCGTAGCCGTGGCCAATACGCATAAAAGACAACGCCCTGAAAAAGTCAGGGCGTGATTCTACATGGAGGAACCGACTGTAGGGTGCGCCGTGCGCACCAACAATCGGTCAGCAACATCACGGCGAACCCTTCTCGAGCAATCGCTGAGTGGTGCGCACGGCGCACCCTACACTAGCGCCTGGGCATGATGACGCAGGTGGTCATCGATAAAGCTGGCGATAAAGTAGTAGCTATGGTCGTAGCCCGGCTGCATGCGCAGGGTCAGCGGGTGCCCGCTCGCTTGCGCGGCGTGCTTGAGCGCCTCGGGTTTGAGCTGGTTCTCGAGAAAATCGTCACGATCGCCCTGATCGACCAGAATCGGCAGCTTCTCGGTAGCCTCGGCAATTAGCACACTGGCATCCCACTCGCGCCAGCGCGAACGTTCCTCGCCGAGGTACAGCGAGAAGGCCTTCTCGCCCCAAGGGCAGTTCATCGGATTGCTGATCGGCGCGAAGGCCGACACCGATCGATAGCGCCCTGGATTTTTCAGCGCACAGATCAGCGCGCCGTGGCCGCCCATGGAATGGCCGGAGATGCCGCGCCTGTCGGTAACCGGGAAATTCGCCTCGATCAGCGCGGGCAACTCCTGCACCACATAGTCGTACATGCGGTAGTGCCGCGCCCAGGGCTCCTGCGTCGCATTGAGGTAGAAACCGGCACCCAGGCCGAAGTCGTAGGCACCATTGGCGTCATCGGCCACGCCCTCGCCACGCGGGCTGGTATCCGGCGCGACTATGATCAGGCCGAGTTCGGCAGCCAGCTTGTGCGCGCCGGCCTTCTGCATGAAATTCTCATCGGTGCAGGTCAGCCCCGAGAGCCAATACAGCACCGGCAACTTGGCGCCCTGCTCGGCCTGCGGCGGCAGATAAACGGCGAACACCATATCGCAATTGAGCACACTGGAGCGGTGCCGATAGCGTTTGTGCCAGCCGCCGAAGCTCTTCTGGCAGGAGATATTTTCCAGGGTCATGACCCCTCCGTAGGGTGCGCCAGGCGCACCGACAATCAGGGGGTGCGCACCGCGCACCCTAGGACTCAGAAGTGGATAACGGTACGGATGCTCTTGCCTTCGTGCATCAGGTCGAAGGCATCGTTGATCTGCTCCAGTCCCATGTTGTGGGTGATGAAGGTATCCAGCGGAATCTCGCCCTTCTGCGACTTCTCGACATAGCCCGGCAGCTCGCTGCGCCCCTTCACGCCACCGAAGGCGCTACCGCGCCAGACGCGGCCGGTGACCAGCTGGAACGGACGGGTACTGATCTCGGCACCGGCCGGCGCCACACCGATGATGGTCGACTCGCCCCAGCCCTTGTGGCAGCACTCCAGCGCCGCGCGCATCAGTTGCACGTTGCCGATGCACTCGAAGCTGTAGTCGACGCCGCCATCGGTCATCTCGACGATCACTTCCTG
>NZ_CAMPHV010000086.1 GCF_946886105.1 uncultured Pseudomonas sp.
GAGCGGATGCCTGCCTTAAAGCTTAGTACTTGCAACACGGTCTTGGGACATAGCCATAAAAAAACCCAGCTGGATGGCTGGGTTTCTCGAATTTGGCTCCGCGACCTGGACTCGAACCAGGGACCCAATGATTAACAGTCATTTGCTCTACCGACTGAGCTATCGCGGAACAACGAGGCGTATCCTACTGATTGGAAAGGGGAAGTCAAGTATCGAGACTTCCCCTGGCGCTATCAGAGGACTTGCGCGATCGCCTGGGTCACGACTGGCAGGTTGCGCTGGTTCAGCGCTGCGACGCAGATGCGTCCGGTGCCGACCGCATAGATGCCGAACTCGCTCTTCAGGCGATCAACCTGCTCGGTGGTCAGGCCGGAGTAGGAGAACATGCCGCGCTGTTGGGCGACGAAGCCGAAGTCGCGCTTGGCGCCGAGTTTTGCAAGCTGTTCGACCATGGCCATGCGCATGCCACGAATGCGCTCGCGCATTTCGCCCAGCTCGGCTTCCCACATGGCCCGCAGTTCGGGGCTGTTGAGGATGCTCGCGACCACGCTCGCGCCATGGGTCGGCGGGTTGGAGTAGTTGGTGCGGATCACCCGCTTGACCTGCGACAGCACCCGGCTGGTCTCGTCCTTCGAGCCGGTGACGATCGACAGCGCGCCGACCCGCTCGCCGTACAGCGAGAAGGATTTGGAGAAGGAACTGGAGACGAAGAAGGTCAGGTCGGACTCGGCGAACAGGCGCACCGCGGCGGCGTCTTCTTCGATGCCGTCGCCAAAGCCCTGATAGGCGATGTCGAGGAAGGGTACATGCTCACGCTCGCGCAGGATTTCCAGCACGGCTTGCCAGTCGTCCATGCTCAGGTCGACGCCGGTCGGGTTGTGGCAGCAGGCATGCAGCACCACGATCGAGCGTGCCGGCAGGTTTCTCAGGTCTTCGAGCAGGCCGCCACGGTTCACGCCGTTGCTGAAGGCGTCGTAGTAGCGGTAATTGCTCACCGGGAAACCGGCGGATTCGAACAAGGCGCGGTGGTTTTCCCAGCTCGGGTCGCTGATCGCGACCTGGGCGTCGGGCAGCAGGCGCTTGAGGAAGTCGGCGCCGATCTTCAGGGCGCCGGTGCCGCCGATCGCCTGGGCGGTGATGACCCGGCCCTCGCTGATCAGCTTGGAGTCGGCGCCGAACAGCAGGGTTTGCACCGCCTTGTCGTACGCGGCGATGCCTTCGATCGGCAGATAGCCGCGTGGCGCGTGGGCCGCGGTCAGAATGTTCTCGGTCTCGGCCACCGCGCGCATCAGTGGAATGCGGCCGTCCTCGTTGGTGTAGACACCAACGCCCAAGTTGACCTTGGTGGGACGGGGGTCGGCGTTGAATGCTTCATTGAGACCCAGGATGGGATCGCGTGGAGCCATTTCGACGGCAGAGAACAGACTCATGGATGCGGCAGCTCTGAGAGGGGAGGTGAGTGGCAGGCAACACCTTGCTACGACTGGTGCTAGGGGTTGCATAAGTGGGCCGGTAGTATAACGACCCTGAGCGTGTCCCGCGACAAGCGAGCACACGCATATCACCCGTTTTGACGTACGCTTTCCGATCGGGTCACAGTTGCTTAGGGGTTGGTCATGTCCGAGTTTCAATTGGTCACGCGCTTTCAACCGGCCGGCGATCAGCCGGAGGCGATCAGGCAGATGGTCGAAGGGCTGGAGGCGGGCTTGTCGCACCAGACCTTGCTCGGGGTGACCGGCTCCGGCAAGACCTTCAGCATCGCCAACGTAATCGCCAAATTGCAGCGGCCGACCCTGGTGCTGGCGCCGAATAAGACCCTGGCGGCGCAGCTGTACGGCGAGTTCAAGAGCTTCTTCCCGAACAATGCGGTGGAGTATTTCGTCTCCTATTACGATTACTACCAGCCGGAAGCCTATGTGCCGTCGTCCGATACCTTTATCGAGAAGGACGCCTCGATCAACGACCATATCGAGCAGATGCGCCTGTCGGCGACCAAGGCGCTGCTGGAGAGGCCGGATGCGATCATCGTCACCACGGTTTCCTGCATCTACGGTTTGGGCAGCCCCGAGTCCTATCTGAAGATGGTGTTGCACGTCGATCGCGGCGACAAAATGGACCAGCGCGCGCTGCTGCGGCGCCTGGCCGACCTGCAATACACCCGCAACGACATGGACTTCGCCCGCGCCACCTTCCGCGTACGCGGCGATGTGATCGATATCTTCCCGGCGGAATCGGACCTGGAAGCCATCCGTATCGAGCTGTTCGACGACGAAGTGGAAAGCCTGGCGGCCTTCGACCCCTTGACCGGCGAGGTGATCCGCAAGCTGCCGCGCTTCACCTTCTACCCCAAGAGCCACTACGTCACCCCGCGCGAGGTGCTGCTGGAGGCGGTGGACAAGATCAAGGTGGAACTGGCCGAACGCCTGGAATACCTGCGCAGCAACAACAAACTGGTCGAAGCGCAGCGGCTGGAGCAGCGCACCCGCTTCGATCTGGAGATGATTCTCGAGCTGGGTTATTGCAACGGCATCGAAAACTACTCGCGCTACCTCTCCGGGCGCGGACCGGGCGAGGCGCCGCCGACGCTGTACGACTATCTGCCGGACCAGGCGCTGCTGGTGATCGACGAGTCCCACGTTTCGGTGCCGCAGGTCGGCGCCATGTATAAGGGCGACCGTTCGCGCAAGGAAACCCTGGTCGAATACGGCTTCCGCCTGCCTTCCGCGCTGGACAACCGGCCGATGCGTTTTGAGGAATGGGAGGCGGCCAGCCCGCAGACGATTTTCGTCTCGGCGACCCCGGGGCCTTACGAGGCCGAGCATGCCGGACGCGTGATCGAGCAGGTGGTGCGCCCCACCGGCCTGGTCGACCCGCAGATCGAGGTACGGCCGGCGCTGACCCAGGTCGACGATCTGCTCTCGGAAATCCGCAAGCGCGTGGCCATCGAGGAGCGGGTGCTGGTCACCACCCTGACCAAACGCATGGCCGAGGACCTCACCGATTACCTGGCCGATCACGGGGTTAAGGTGCGTTACCTGCACTCGGACATCGACACCGTGGAGCGGGTAGAAATCATCCGTGATCTGCGTATCGGCGCCTTCGATGTGCTGGTCGGCATCAACCTGCTGCGTGAAGGCCTGGACATGCCGGAAGTCTCGCTGGTGGCGATCCTCGATGCGGACAAGGAAGGTTTCCTGCGCTCCGAGCGCTCGCTGATCCAGACCATCGGCCGCGCCGCGCGCAACCTCAACGGCCGGGCGATTCTCTATGCCGACCGCATGACCGGCTCGATGGAGCGGGCCATCGGCGAAACCGAGCGGCGGCGCAACAAGCAAATCGCCTTCAACGAAGCCAACGGCATTACCCCCAAAGGCGTATTCAAGGACGTTCAGGACATCCTCGAAGGCGCCAACGTGCCCGGCTCGCGCAGCAAGAAGCGCAAGGGCATGGCCCAGGCCGCGGAGGAAAGCGCGCGCTACGAGAACGAATTGCGCTCGCCGAGCGAGATCGCCAAGCGCATCCGCCAGCTCGAGGAAAAAATGTACCAACTGGCCCGCGATCTGGAGTTCGAGGCTGCGGCGCAGCTGCGCGACGAGATCCAGAAGCTGCGCGAGCGCTTGTTGCAGGTGTGATTGGCTGAATGTGGGAGGGGCTTTAGCCGCGACAGGGCGACCGCTTATTCGCGGCTAAAGCCCCTCCCACAAAGGTGTGCCGTGCTTGCTGGAGCCGACGGCGGCCAGCCTGTTAATATCGCCGCCTCGATTTAATCCGCTTTGCCTGTCTGAGAGCCGCCATGACCACCGTCCGTACCCGTATCGCGCCGTCGCCCACCGGCGATCCGCACGTAGGCACCGCCTATATCGCCCTGTTCAACCTGTGCTTCGCCCGTCAGCACGGTGGCGAGTTCATCCTGCGTATCGAAGACACCGACCAGCTGCGCTCGACCCGCGAGTCGGAACAGCAGATTTACGACGCCTTGCGTTGGTTGGGCATCGAGTGGAGCGAAGGCCCGGACGTCGGCGGCCCGCATGGCCCGTATCGGCAGAGCGAGCGCGGCCATATCTACCAGAAGTACAGCGCAGAGCTGGTGGACAAGGGCCATGCCTTCCATTGCTTCTGCAGCGCCGAACGCCTGGATAAGCTGCGCGCCGAGCAGATGGAGGCCAAGCAAACCCCACGTTACGACGGCCATTGCATGCATCTTTCCGCTGAGGAAGTGCAGCAGCGTCTGGCTGCCGGTGAGCCCAATGTCGTACGCATGAAGGTGCCGAGCGAAGGCGTCTGCGTGGTGCCGGACATGCTCCGCGGTGAAGTCGAGATCCCCTGGGATCGCATGGACATGCAGGTGCTGATGAAGACCGACGGTCTGCCGACCTACTTCCTGGCCAATGTGGTCGACGATCACCTGATGGGCATCACCCATGTGCTGCGCGGCGAAGAATGGCTGCCGTCGGCGCCTAAGCTGATCCTGCTCTACGAATACTTCGGCTGGGACAAGCCGCAGCTGTGCTATATGCCGCTGCTGCGTAACCCGGACAAGAGCAAGTTGTCCAAGCGCAAGAACCCGACGTCGATCACCTTCTACGAACGCATGGGCTTTTTGCCCCAGGCGATGCTCAACTACCTCGGCCGCATGGGCTGGTCGATGCCCGACGAGCGCGAGAAGTTCAGCCTCGACGAGATGATCGAACACTTCGATATCAACCGTGTTTCGCTGGGCGGACCGATCTTCGATCTGGAGAAGCTGTCCTGGCTCAATGGTCAATGGATGCGCGAGCTGAGCGTCGAAGAGTTCGCCGCCAGCGCGCAGAAGTGGGCATTCAACTCCGATTACCTGATGCGCATCGCGCCCCATGTACAGGGTCGGGTCGAGACCTTCAGCCAGATCGCGCCGCTGGCCAGCTTCTTCTTCGCCGGTGGCGTCAATGCCGACGCCAAGCTGTTCGAGCACAAGAAGCTGTCGGCCGATCAGGTGCGTCAGGTCATGCAGTTGATCCTGTGGAAGCTCGAAGCTTTGCGTCAGTGGGAAAAGGACAAGATTACCGGCTGCATTCAGGCCGTGGTCGAGCACCTGGAGCTGAAACTGCGCGACGCCATGCCGCTGATGTTCGCCGCGATAACCGGCCAGGCCAGCTCGGTGTCGGTACTCGATGCGATGGAAATCATCGGGCCGGACCTCACCCGTTTCCGTCTGCGTCAGGCCATCGAGCTGCTCGGTGGCGTGTCGAAGAAGGAAAACAAGGAATGGGAAAAACTGTTGGCGGCGATCGGCTAAAGGGCCTGTTGCTTGCGGGGTAGGGTAAGTGGTTGTTCTGGCAGCAGAAAGAATCCACTAGCCGACTAAAATTTTGTTGACAGTACCCAGGGGCGCACTTAAGATGCGCCCCGTCCTTGAGATGGGGCTATAGCTCAGCTGGGAGAGCGCTTGCATGGCATGCAAGAGGTCGA